>NZ_JBVIRO010000012.1:0-268132 GCF_055575975.1 Amycolatopsis sp. NPDC033938 | reverse complement strand
GCACGCCGCCAGCGTTCGTCCTGAGCCAGGATCAAACTCTCCAACAATGTCAAATTTGATCGAGGCAAATTTACTTGCTCTCAAAGGAACCTCAAACGAGGTTCAAATACATAAGCTCTACTGGCTTAGTTCACTAGCACACTGTTGAGTTCTCAAGCAACACGCTTTGTTTCAAAGCGATATTCACAAGCTTTTGGTCGAGCATGCCGAATCCTACGGTCTTAGTCGTAGGGGGTCGGCGGCCGCTCGTGGGCCGACGCTGAACATTACCTGGTCCGGTTCGCGGTGTCAACCCGCTCGGCCCTGGTTCCTTGCCTCGGGGCTTTCGGCCCCGGCGGCCCGGTGTTCCTGGCGACGAAGAGAAGATTACATGCCCCGGAACCCCCTGAAAACAGGGGGGTCACTTAAGGACATCGCCGCAGGTCAGCCGGTGCGAAGCCCCCTCATCCGACGGTCTTCAGGTAGCGAGGCGGTTTGCGGGCGGGGGCGACGCGTTCGAAGTCGGCCGCGTAGGCGAGCACTCGGGCGTCGGTCCACCGCCCCGCCATGAACGAGACTCCGACCGGGAGTTCGCCGACGAAGCCGGCGGGCACGGTCACCGCCGGGTACCCCGCGACCGCGGCGGGGGTCGACGACGGGATCACGTCGTTGTCACCGGTCTTGCAGTCGGTCTTCCAGGCGGGCGGGTTCGTGGGCGCGGCGATCGCGTCGAGGCGGTACTTCGCGAGGGTCTCGTCGATCGAGCGCTTCGCCAGGTCGGTCAACTCGCGTCGCATGGCCAGGTAGGCGGGGTCGGACGGGCCGGGTGCGGCGAGCGCCTGTTCGAAGAGCTCTTGACCGGCGAAACAGGTCTGCTCGAGTGGGTCCGCGCGGTTGTAGGCGATGAGCGCGGCGAGATCGCGTGGTCCCTCCGGGCGCGTGGCCAGGTAGCGGTCGATGTCCCGGTGGAACTCGGTGAGCAGCGCCGGGAACTCCAGCTCACCGAGTCGTGCCTGGTACGGCGGGGTCACCTCGACGACCTCGGCACCGGCTTTGACCAGTTCTTTTCGAGTTCGCGTCATCACAGCCTCGACGTCCGGGCCGAGTACCGGCAGGCGCCAGAGGCCGATCCGGGAGCCCTTCAGCACGCCGGGCCGCAGGTGCGCGGCGTAGTCGGTCGGTTGGTTCGGCGGGTACGCGCCGGTGGCCGGGTCGCTCGGGTCGCGGCCCTGCAGCGCGGACAGGGTCAGCGCGACGTCGACGACGTGCCTGGCCATCGGGCCGGCGGTGTCCTGTTCGGCGGAGATCGGCACCACGCCGGTGCGGCTGACCAGGCCGAGGCTCGGTTTGTGCCCCACAGTCGAGGTCATCCCGGCGGGACAGACGATCGAGCCGTCCGTCTCGCTGCCGATCGCGGCCTGGGCGAGCGACGCGGCGACACCCGCGGCGGATCCGGCGGATGACCCACAAGGATTGCGATCGAGCACGTACGGGTTGTTCGTCTGCCCACCGACACCGGACCACCCGGAAGTGGGTTTGGCGGCGCGGAAGTTCGCCCATTCGGACAAGTTCGCCTTGCCGAGTACCACCGCGCCCGCGTCACGCAGACGGCTGACCAGTGTCGCGTCCTTCGCGGGCTTGCTCCGCAGCGCGCGCGAGCCCGCGGTCGTCTGCATCGAGCGGGTGTCGACGTTGTCCTTCACCAGGACAGGGATGCCGTCCAACGGGCCCCGGGTTTTGCCCGCGCGACGCCGGGCGTCGCTCTCCGCGGCTTGCGCGATCGCGGCCGGATTGACCGCGATGACCGCGTTCACCTTCCGGTCGACCTTGCGGATGCGATCGAGGTATGCCGAGGTCAGGCCGACCGCGGTCAGCCGTCCGGCGGACATCCGCGCCTGGAGCGCGGGGATGTCGGCGGCGTCGAGATCGAGTGCTCCGCCGGTGGCGGATGCCGCGGGTGCGGCACTCGCCGCGATGGTCACGGCGACCAATGTCGTCAGGATTCCGAACACCGGTCGCCGCACCATCAGGTCTCCCTCGTCTAGAGAACCGGAAGCAGGGTCCGCAGCTCGTACGGGGTCACCGCGCTGCGGTAGTTATCCCATTCAACACGTTTGTTACGCAGGAAGAAGTCGTAAACGTGCTCTCCGAGCGCTTCGGGCAGAAGTTCCGATTTCTCCATTTCGGCCAGCGCCTCCCCGAGGTTCTGCGGGAGCTGGGCATACCCGGCCGCGCGACGTTCGGCGTCGGACAGCTGCCAGATGTTGTCCTCGGCGGGAGGCGGCAGCTCGTAGCCCTTCTCGATGCCCTTGAGGCCGGCGGCCAGGATGACCGAGTAAGCCAGATAGGGGTTACAAGCGGAGTCGAGTGTGCGGATCTCGACGCGTCGTGACGACGCCTTGCCCGGCGAGTACATCGGCACCCTGACCAGCGCGGACCGGTTGGCCCGGCCCCACGAAACGGTCGTCGGGGCCTCACTGCCGCTGATCAGCCGTTTGTAGGAGTTCACCCACTGGTTCGTGACCGCCGAGATCTCCTTCGCGTGGTGCAGCAGCCCCGCCACGAAGGCTTTACCTGTCGCGGACAACTCGTAGGGGTCTTCGGCGTCGTAGAAAGCGTTGCGATCACCCTCGAACAGGCTGACGTGGGTGTGCATTCCCGAGCCCGGCTGATTGGTGAACGGCTTCGGCATGAAGGTCGCCCGGACACCCTGGGTGAGCGCGACCTCCTTGACGACGTAACGGAAGGTCATCACGTTGTCGGCCATGGTCAGCGCGTCGGCGTACCTGAGGTCGATCTCCTGCTGGCCGGGCGCGCCCTCGTGATGGCTGAACTCGACCGAGATCCCCATCGCCTCGAGCGTCTCGATGGCGTGACGGCGGAAGTGCGTCGCGGTCGCGTGGCTGGCCTGGTCGAAGTACCCGCCGTTGTCCGCGGGCTCGGGCTCGCTGCCGTCGTCCGGCAGGCTCGCGAGCAGGAAGAACTCGATTTCAGGGTGGACGTAGCAGGTGAAACCCGCTTCGGCCGCCTTCGAGAGCTGCCTGCGCAGGACGTGCCGGGGGTCCGCCCAGGACGGGGAGCCGTCCGGCATCGCGATGTCGCAGAACATGCGCGCCGAGTACGGGCCGCCGTCCGGGGTCTCCCAGGGCAGCACCTGGAACGTGGCCGGGTCGGGCTTCGCGACCATGTCGGATTCGTAGACGCGCGCGAATCCTTCGATGGCCGATCCATCGAAGCCGATCCCCTCACTGAAGGCGCCCTCGAGCTCGGCGGGCGCTACGGCGACGGACTTGAGAAACCCCAGCACGTCGGTGAACCAGAGCCTGACGAAACGGATGTCGCGCTCTTCCAAGGTACGGAGCACGAACTCCTGCTGGCGATCCATGGCCGCACCCTAACGAGAACGTGTTAACGACATGTTTCGCGACGCGCCGTTCGACCGGAAGTGATGGATCACGCCACGAGGACCGGTTCGGGTTTCGCGGCCTTCGTGATCGCCAGCGAAGCGACCGAAGCGAGCACGGCGAGACCCGCGGCGATGTACCAAGCGAGCGCGTAGCTGCCGGAGGCGTCGCGGATCGCGCCCGCACCGAAGGCCGCGAGTCCGGCCCCAAGCTGGTGACTGGCGAAGACCCAGCCGAAGACGATCGGGCCGGCGGCCCCGAACTGGCGGACGCAGAGCGCGACCGTGGGTGGGACCGTCGCCACCCAGTCGAGGCCGTAGAAGACGATGAACGCCCACATGCTCGGTTCGACCGATCCGCTCAGCAGTTGCGGAAGCAGCGCGAGCGAGACACCGCGAAGGGCGTAGTAGACGCCGAGGAGGATCCGCGGATCGACCCGGTCTGTGAGCCACCCGGAGGCGATCGTGCCGGCGACGTCGAAGATCCCGACGAGGGCGAGCAGGCCGGCTGCGGTGGTCTGAGGCATGCCGTGGTCGTGCGCCGCGGGGACGAAGTGGGTGCTGACCAGGCCGTTCGTCGTGGCGCCGCAAATCGCGAAACCGGCCGCGAGCAACCAGAACGTCTTGGTGCGTGCTGCCGTGCCGAGGACGGAAAGCGCGCGGCGGGCAGAACCACCCGTACGGACTGGCGGGGCGACTTCGCCGGGTTCCGCGCCGTAGGCGGTCGTACCGACGTCGGACGGGTGATCGCGGACCACCAGCAGGACGACGGGGACGACGGCCAGGGCGGCGATGGCGATGACGAGCGAGGCCGTCCGCCAGCCCGCGTCGACGGCGAGGTTCGCCACGATCGGGAGAAAGATCAGCTGGCCGGTGGCGCCCGCCGCGGTGAGGACGCCGGTGACGACGCCGCGGCTGCGAACGAACCAGCGGGCGGCGACCGTCGCGGCGAAGCTCATCGCCATCGAGCCGGTGCCGACGCCGACCAGGACGCCCCAGCAGAGGATCAGTTGCCAGCTCGCGCTCATGAACACCGTGCCGCCCGCGCCGATCGCGACGACGAAGAGCGCCGTCGAAGCGACGCGTCGCATGCCGAAGCGCTCCATGAGAGCAGCCGCGAAAGGCGAGAAGAGGCCGTAGAGCACGAGGTTCACGGAGACGGCTGACGCGATCGTCGCGCGGGACCAGCCGAATTCGTTGTGGAGCGGGTCGATGAGCACGCCGGGGGCGGCACGGAAACCGGCGGCGGCGAGGAGGGCGATGAAAGCGGCTGCGGCGACGAACCACGCTCGGTGGAGTCGGGTCTCAGGTTGCACGGGTACAGCGTCATCGCCGGTGGCTTCCGGCGGAAGCGGCTGGAAGGACACTATGCGAAAGATTCGGGCCAAGGCCATAGGCTCTGGCCATGCGCTGCCGTCACCTTGTCCCGGCGCTGCTGCTCACGATCGGGCTCATCGGCGGCTGCGCGGGGTCACCCCCGTTGCCTCCTGCCCCGGAATTCGTGAGCGCGGCGGCCGACTCCCTCGCCTCTTTGCGCAGCGTGCGCTTCAAACTCGGGGTGAACGGCGTCGTCTCCGGGCTTCCGGTGCGCGGACTCGACGGCGAGATCAGCCTGGAGGGTGGCCAGGACGGAAGCGCGGTCGGTAACGCGGATCTGCAGGACGACTTCGAGCGGGTGAAGGTCAAGTACCGGCTGCACGGGTCGGAGATCACGCTCAGTGGTCCCGAGGTGGAGCGGACGATCGCGGCTTCGGCGCCCTACACGCCGCGGGCGATGCTCGGGGCCGAAGGCGGGCTGCGGCGGCTGCTGACCGGGGCGACCGATTTGCGGGGCGAGCGGTGGGAGCGGGTGCAGGACACCGACTCGCTCCGGATCGGGGCGAAGGTGCCTGCCGCGGTGATCGGCGGAATCGTGCCGGAGATCAAGGCGGACGTGTTCGTGAAGCTGTGGATTTCGAAGGACGAGCCGCGGCGGCTGGTGCGGGTTTGGGTGCAGGTGCCGCCGACGAAGCCGGAGGAGTTCGCGGTGATGCTGGAATTGGCGTTGACCAGGCATAACGCGGTGGTCGTCGGGGACGGGCGATAGCAAAGGTCCCTTGCTCTCCCGGCGGGCGAAAGGCCAGGTCAGCGGGTGTGGCGATAGCAAAGGTCCCTTGCTCCCCGCTAGCTGCAGCGGGTGTCGGGAGCGGGTAGTTCGCCGCCGATCAGGTACGCGAGGCCTGCCCCGTCGACGCACGCGTTGCCGTCGAGGAACACGGTGTGCTGCGCGCCCTCGAACGTGAGCAAAGCTCCCTTGAGGTCCCGGGCGAGGTTCACGCCGGACGCGTATGGGGTCGCCGGGTCGTCGGTGGTCGAGATGACCAACGGCCGCGGCAGGCCTTCGATGTCCGGCTTGTGGACCTCGGAGGTGGCTGGCGACGGCCAGACGGAACAGATGTCGAGTTCGCTCATGTCCGGAGTGCCGCCGTCGAGGAACGGCGCTCCCTGGAGCATCCGCTCGTGGGCGCCGTCGATGACGCGACGGTCGGTGATCCGCGTGCTGTCGACGCAACGGACCGCGAAATAGACGTCGAGGATCCCGGTGTACCGGCCGTCCGGCTCGCGGCCGTAGTAACTGTCGGCGAGCGCGACCAGGGTTTTGCCACTCCCCCGCTTCAGTTCGGCGAACCCGTCGTTGAGGAATTTCCACGCGTCCTGCGAGTACAGCGCGGCGCTGGTGCCCGTGATGGCGTCCTCGAACGAGAGCAGGCGATTCCCGGCCGGGACCGGTTTGGTGATCAGCGGTTTGACCAGATTTCGGAACGCCTTCGCCACGCCACCGGCGTCACGGCCGAGCGCGCAGTCCTCGCGGGCGGCGCACCACTTGCCGATCGCGGTGAACGTGTTCTGGAAACCTGCCATCTGCGTGACCAGTGATTCGGCGGTGTCGAGTTCGGGATCGACCGCGCCGTCGAGGAGCAACGCCCGCACGTTCTCCGGGTACGCCTCGGCATACGCGGTCCCGATCTGAGTGCCGTACGAAAAGCCCAGATAGGTGAGTTTCTCGTCGCCGAGGGCCGAGCGCAGGACGTCGAGATCCCGGACGACGTCCCTGGTCCCGATGTTGGCGAGCATCTCTTCGCCGTGCTTCGTGCGCTCAATGCACTTCGCCGCGTAGGCCCTGGCGTCGGCGAGTTGCTTCGCGATCCCACTGGGGGTCATGTCGCTTTCCGAATCTTCGGCCCGGTCCGCGTCGCGTTCGGTGCCGGTGAGGCAGACGAGCTTCGGATCGCTGGTCCCGACGCCGCGCGGGTCGAAGCCGACGATGTCGAACCGCGCGGCCAGGGGTGCCGCGGGACGGGACTTCGCGATGCGCGCCGCCGCTGAGACGCCCGAACCGCCGGGCCCACCCGGGTTGATCAAGAGCGAGCCGATCCGCTGTTCGGCCTTCTTGGTCTTGTGCCGGAGTACGCCGATCGCGATCGTCTCGCCGCCCGGCTTCAGATAGTCGAGTGGCACGGTGAGCTTCGCGCAGTCGAACGCCTTGTCTGGGAACGCCGTACATGGACCCCAGGCCAGCTTCTGCCCTGTGAACTTTTCGAGTGCCTTCGGATCCGGAGTCGGCGACGCCGAAGTCGTCGAGGCCGGCGGAGGTGCCGACGGCGCGGGCTGTGGCTGCTGCGTCGTGCACGACGCGACCAGCATGACGACGAGCACGGCCGGGACGCGGCGAAGGCTCATCTCGCGATCTTCGCAGCGTCCCGGCCCTTCACCGGCTTTCGCGCCGAACTCGTTACTCGGCCGTGCAGCGCGTGCCCTCGTCCGGCACGGCACCTTCGACCAGGTATTTGATACCGATCCGGTCGACGCACGAGACGCCCTGGAGGAACACCGTGTGCTGGTTGCCCTCGAACGTCAGCAAAGCTCCCTTGATCGCTTTCGCCAGGTTCACGCCCGCCTGGTAGGGGGTTGCCGGGTCGTTGGTCGTCGAGATGACCAACGATTTCGGCAGGCCCTCGACGTTGGGCAGATGCGGCTCCGAGGTGTTCGGCACTGGCCAGAAGGCGCAGGCGTCACGCGCGGAACCGTCCGGCTTGCCGTCGTCGAGGAACGGCGCCGCCTGCGCGTACCGCTTCTGCGCGTCGAGGAGTTTCGCGGGATCGGTGACCCGCGGGTCGTCGACGCACCGGATCGCGACGAAAGCGTCCTGCGTCGTCCCGTAGCGTCCGTCGGCGCCGCGATCGTTGTAGAGGTCGGCCAGTTTTTCCAGCCCGTCGCCGCGCTGGCGCTTCAGTTCGTTGAGCGCGGTGTTGAGCGTTTCCCAGAGATCTTCCTGGTAGAGGGCCTGTATCACACCGGTGGTCGCGTCCTCGTACGACAGTTTCCGGCCGTCGCTGACGGGGACCGGGAAGTCGATCAGCGGCCGCACCAGGTCCTGGAACGCCTTCGTGGTGCCCGCGGCGTCGCGTCCGAGCGCGCAGTCCTCCCGCGCCACGCACCAGCTGGAGAACGCTTCGAACGCCTTGCCGAAGCCCTGCCCCTGCGCGACCAGTGACTCCACCGCGTCCTGCTCGGGGTCGACGGCTCCGTCGAGCACCAGCGCGCGGACATTCGTCGGGAAGGCCTCCGCGTAGGCGGATCCGATCCGCGTTCCGTAGGAGTAGCCGAGGTAGTTCAGTTTCGGGTCGCCGAGCACCGAACGCAGGATGTCCATGTCCTTGACGACGTCGCGGGTGCCGACGTTCGCGAGCATCGCGGGGCCGTGTTCGGTCCGCTGGGCGCACCTGGCCGCGAAGTCCTGGGACTCGGTTTCCTGCTTTTTCACCCCGTCGGGTGAGCCATCGGTCTCGCTGTCGTCCGCCCGGTCCGCGTCGCGTTCGGCGTCGGTCAGGCAGCGGATCTGTGGCTGGCTCGCACCGATGCCACGCGGGTCGAAACCGACGATGTCGAAGCGTTTGCCCAGTTCGTTCGTCGCCGTCCGGGAGGCGAGACCGGCCGCGGCCGTCATGCCGGACGCGCCTGGGCCACCGGGGTTGACCAGGAGCGCTCCAATCCTTTCGTCGGTTTTCAGCGCCTTCCGGCGCAGCAGGCCGAGCGTGATCGAGTCGCCTTCAGGCTTCGCGTAGTCGAGCGGGACCGTCAGCCGTGCGCATTGCGCGTCCTTCACTCGAAACGCCGCTTTTGCGTCATCGGATGTCGCGTAGGGTGCACAGTCGGCCCAGGTCAGACTCTGTCCGTAGAACTTCTCGAGTCCTGCGGGCACCGGTCCGGACGGAGCGTGCGACTCGGTAGCCGGAGGTGGCGGCTGAGTTCTACCCTCTCCCGACGAGCACGCGGCGAAGGTGACGGCGAGCAGGCCGGACAGCGAGATCGCGGCGAATCGGCGGGCACGGGACCTGGCGCTGACATGAGTGGACACGGTTGGATCGTGCCATCGGCCGTGGAACTCGGCCGCACCACCACTGCGTTGGTGATACGGGTGCGGACGGCAGAAGAAACAGACGGGAGCACAGGGGTGGCAGCACTGATCAGCCGGGTGGGCAAAAAGCTGCGCCGGATCATCCAGCGGCCGGGCAGCGTCGAGCTGACCCGCTACGAAGCGCTGCTGCCGGCCATCGAGAAGCTCGAGCCCGAGTTGGAGAAGCTCTCCGACGAGGAGCTGACAGAGCGGGCCGGCAAGGTCCGGGAAGCCTCGTCCTTCGGCGACGAACAGCTGATCGAGGTGTGCGCGCTCGGCCGTGAAGCCGCGCGGCGCGCGCTCGGCGAGCGCGCCTTCGACGTGCAGCTGATCGGTACGATGGGCCTGCTCAGCGGGCATATCGTGCAGATGGAGACCGGTGAGGGCAAGACACTGGCGGGTGCGCTGGCCGGGGCTGGGTACGCCCTGCGCGGCAAGCACGTCCACGTCGTCACGGTGAACGACTACCTCGCCCGGCGTGACGCGGAGTGGATGGGCCCGATCTACGACCTGCTCGGTGTCTCCGTCGGGTGGATCGAACCGGCCCACTCCCGCGACGAGCGCCGCGAGGCGTACGCGAAGGAAGTCACGTACGGCGCCGTCAGCGAGATCGGCTTCGACGTGCTTCGCGACCGTCTGGTGACCCGCGAAGAGGATCTGGTCCAGCGCGATCCCGAGGTGGCGATCGTCGACGAGGCGGACTCCGTGCTGGTCGACGAGGCCCGTGTGCCGCTGGTGATGGCGGGATCGATCGACCACACCGACGCCGACGAAGAGGTCGCGAACATCGTCCGGCGGCTGAGGCTCGGTCTGCACTACGAGACCGACGCCGACGGCCGTAACGCTTGGCTGACCAAGGCGGGCGCGTCGGTGGTCGAGAAGGCCCTCGGCGACGACATCAACCTCTACGACGAGACCGGCTCGGACCGGCTGCCCGCGGTCAACGTGGCGCTGCACGCGCACGCGCTGCTCACCCGCGATGTCGACTACCTCGTCCGCGACGGCAAGGTGCAGCTGATCAACGCCGCCCGTGGCCGTGTCGCGGAACTGCAGCGCTGGCCGGACGGCCTCCAGGCCGCCGTCGAAGCGAAGGAACAGGTCAAGGCGACCGACCGGGGCGAGATCCTCGACTCGATCACCGTGCAGGCGCTGCTCGCACGCTATCCCGAGGTCGCGGGCATGACCGGTACCGCGGTCGCGGTCGCCGAGCAGCTGCGCGAGTTCTACAAGCTCGAGGTCGCGGTCATCCCGCCGAACACACCGAACATCCGCGAAGACCAGGAGGACCGGATCTTCGGATCGCCGTCGCAGAAGCTGCGCGCGATCGAGGAGGAGATCCGGCGCGTGCACGAGAGCGGGCGGCCGATCCTCGTCGGCACCCAGGACGTCGCCGAATCCGAGGAGCTGGCCGAGAAGCTGGCGAAGGCCGACCTCGAATGCGTCGTGCTCAACGCGCGCAACGACGCCGAGGAAGCCGCGATCATCGCCGACGCCGGCAAGAAGGGCGCGGTCACCGTTTCGACCCAGATGGCCGGTCGCGGTACCGACATCCGGCTCGGCGGCAAGGACGGCGAAGGCCGCGACGAGGTCGTCGAACTGGGCGGCCTGCACGTGATCGGCACCGCCCGTTACCCGTCGAGCAGGCTGGACGGCCAGCTGCGCGGCCGGTCCGGGCGGCAGGGTGACCCTGGCAGCGCGGTGTTCTTCGCCAGCCTGAACGACGAACTCGTGCTGTCGAACGCGCCGGACGTCCCCGAGGGCATCACTTCGGACGTGGGCAGCGGCGAGATCACCGACCCGGCGGCGCTGCGGCAGATCAACCACGCGCAGCGCGTCGCCGAGGGTGTCGACCTGGAGATCCACCGGAACACCTGGCGCTATACGCGGCTGATCGAGCGGCAGCGCGGCGAGCTGCTCGAGCATCGGGACAAGGTGCTGCGGACGGCGCACGCGGCGGAGGTGCTGGAGAAGGCGCACCCGGAGAAGTTCAAGGAGCTGTCGGAGGCCGTCGACGACGAAGCTCGCGTCGAACAGCTGTGCCGGGAGGTGCTGCTGTTCCACATCGACCAGCTGTGGTCGGACCACCTGGCGTTCCTGACCGACGTGCGGGAGAGCATCCACCTGCGGGCGCTGGCGCGGGAGACGCCGATCGACGAGTTCCACCGCGCGGCGATCCCCGAGTTCCACAAGATCATCCCGGAGGCGGCGACGCGGGCGGCGAAGACGCTCGAGGAAGCCGAGATCACCGAGAACGGGATCGACCTCGGTGACGCGGGTGTGCGGCGGGCGAACACGACGTGGACCTACCTGGTGCACGACAACCCGTTCGACTCCGACTTCGAGCAGACCATCAAGAAGGTGCGGAGCATGATCAAGCGGAAGTAGCTTCGGCCCCGGAACGGAGCGGGGGACCTTTGCTATCACTCTCTTCTGGAGAGTGACAGCAAAGGTCCCCCGCTCTCTTTTCGCAAGAATTCCCAGGTCAGCGGCCTGGCGATAGCAAAGGTCCCTTGCTCCCCTCCTGACCACGGCCCGGCGAGCCGGCCCCGGGTGGGCGATTCGGCACATCCACTCGTCCCCGCGGACGCCGGTGGGTGAGAATGTCGGCATGCCGCAACTGCGCATCGCACTGGCCCAGGTCAACACCACCGTCGGAGACCTCGAAGGCAACGCCGGGCTCACCGTCGAGTGGACTCGCAAGGCCGCCGAAGCAGGCGCCCACCTCGTGGTCTTCCCGGAGATGTCCCTCACCGGCTATCCCGTGGAAGACCTCGCCCTGCGCCCGGCCTTCGCCTCCGCCTCGAAGCAGATGGTCGAAGAGCTCGCCCGTCGCCTCGACGAAGCAGGCTGCGGCGAGGTACTCACCTACATCGGTTATCTCGATCTCGACGAGACCGGCCCGCGCGACGCGGCGGCCGCGCTGTACCGCGGCGAAGTGGTCGCCCGTCAGTTCAAGCATCACCTGCCCAACTACGGCGTCTTCGACGAGCACCGGTGGTTCAAGCCTGGCCATGACCTCGAGATCGTCCGCTTCCACGGCGTCGACGTCGGCATGGTGATCTGCGAAGACGTCTGGCAGGACGGTGGCCCGATCTCCGCGCTGGGCAAGGCCGGGGTGGACCTCGTGGTCGCGCCCAACGCCTCGCCTTACGAGCGCGCGAAGGACGACATCCGGCTGCCGCTGATCGCGCGCCGCGCCGCCGAGGCCGGGGCACCGCTGGTGTACACGAACCAGATCGGCGGCCAGGACGACCTCGTCTTCGACGGCGACTCGATCGTGGTCGGCGCGGACGGCCGGTTGCTGGCGCGCGCGCCGCAGTTCGTCGAGCACTTGCTCGTCGTCGACACCGAGCTGGCCGCGGGCGGGCACACCGCCGAGGGTGAGTTCGAGGGGCTGCGGGTCAAGCGCCGCGTGCTCAGTGAGGAACCGGTTCCCGCCTACAGCCCGCGCACCGAGTCGGCGATCAGTGAACCGCTGTCGGACGAAGCCGAGGTGTGGCACGCGCTCGTCGTCGGCCTGCGCGATTACGTGCACAAGAACGGCTTCTCGTCGGTGACGTTCGGGTTCTCCGGTGGCATCGACTCGGCGGTGGTGGCGGCGCTGGCCGCCGACGCTCTCGGCGGCGACAACGTGTATGGCGTTTCGATGCCTTCGGAGTACTCCTCGTCGCACTCGAAGGACGACGCCGCGGACCTCGCCCGCCGCATCGGCGCGCACTACCGCGTCGAGCCGATCGCCGACATGGTCAAGGTCTACGTCGAGCAGCTTCAGCTGACCGGTCTCGCCGAAGAGAACATCCAGGCCCGTGTCCGCGGCATGCTGCTCATGGCACTGTCCAATCAGGACGGTCATCTGGTGCTCGCCACGGGCAACAAGACCGAACTCGCCGTCGGCTACTCGACCATCTACGGTGACGCCGTCGGGGCCTTCGCGCCGATCAAGGACCTGTTCAAGACGCACGTCTGGCATCTGGCCAAATGGCGCAACGCGGAAGCCGAGAAGAACGGCGAGACCCCGCCCATCCCCGAGAATTCGATCACCAAGCCGCCGTCGGCCGAGTTGCGGCCCGGGCAACTGGACAGCGACTCGCTGCCCGACTACCTGATGCTCGACGACATCCTCGACGACTACATCGAGGGCGACCGCGGCTACGTCGACCTGGTCGACGCCGGATTCGAACCGGAGACCATCGACCGGGTGGTGCGCATGGTCGACAAGGCCGAATACAAGCGCCGCCAGTACCCGCCGGGCACCAAGATCACGTTCAAGGCGTTCGGCCGGGACCGGCGGCTGCCGATGACCAACGGCTGGCGTGAGGGCCAGGTCGTGATCAAGTCAGCTCAGCGCGACCTGCTTCCCCGCTGAGTTCTGCAGCACGGCCACCAGGCCGGGCCGGTCGTCACGCCTGACGAGCATGTCCATCCCGAGTGCCCGGACCGCGGTCTCCACCGCGGCGGGCTCGGGGTGGACACCGGTGACCAGAAGCAGGGGGATCGACGGGAGTCCCCGTGTCGTCGGATGCGGGGTGCTCCCCCAGTCGATGAGGAAGGGCGCGAGGCCGTCGAGGCCGCCGGCGCCGGTGAGACGCCAGGTCAGCAGTTCGCCGTCGTCGGTGACTCGCGACATCTCGAACGCCTCGCCCGGGTCGTAACCGCGCTCGCGGGCCTCGGCGATCGCGTCGTCGATGCCCCGCACTCGCGCCGCCCAGGTGACCAGGGCGGGCTCGGTCAACTCGTCGATGCCGAACGGCCGCGGCCCGATGTGCTCGGGTTGATCCGGATCGGGCCCGACCACCTCCAGGTAGGCACCGGCACCGAGATCGGCCAGATAGTTGGCCGTGCCGAGTCCGACATGCCTGCCACCGCGTACGGGCGTGACACCGGTCAGATCGGCGACGCGCGCGACGGCCTCTTCGAGATTCGGCCCGGCGTAGACGAGGTGATCAAGCACGAGGTCGTTCATGCTCATACTCCTACCGCAGCCGCGACTTCAGCGGCAGCGCGGTGTCTCGTTGCCACTGAAACGCAGTAAAGCCGAAACTGTCGGACCGGTCTCGTACCCTTGGGCTCATGACGGCACCGGGCTACGCCGTGTTCGGCACCGCGATCGGCGATTGCGGCATCGCGTGGAACGAACGCGGGGTCATCGCGGTCCAGTTACCCGAGGGCAGTGAAGAGAAGACAAGGGCGCGACTGACCGCGCGCCTGCCGGAAGCGGTGCGATCCGCACCGCCGGCCGAGGTCCAGCGCGCCATCGACGGTGTCGTGTCGTTGATGGACGGCAAGCGCACGGACCTCACCGGCGTCGAACTCGATTACGAAGGAGTACCGGACTTCCATCGCCGCGTCTACGAGTTCATCCGCTCGATCCCCGCGGGTAAGACGCTGACCTACGGCGACATCGCGAACATCCTCGGCCTGCCCGGTGGGGCGCAGGCCGTGGGGCAGGCGATGGGGCGCAACCCGTTCCCGATCATCGTGCCGTGCCATCGCGTGCTCGCCGCGGGCGGCAAGGATGGCGGGTTCTCCGCGCGCGGAGGGGTCGCCACCAAGCGCCGGATGCTGGTCATCGAAGGCGCTTTGGCGGACGAACCGACGTTGTTCTAAGCGTTCTCGGCGTTCTCGGCGGGCGACCACGGCTTGAGCCAGGGCGTCTCCGGCCAGCCTTCCGCGGCGGCCATCAGCGGAATCGCGGTCGCGCCGTCGATGTGCTCGCGGATGATGTCGGCGTGCCCGGCGTGCCGCGCGGTCTCCTCGATGAGGTGGAGCAGTACCCAGCGGACCGACCAGGCGTCGACGTCCTGCGGGTACCACGGCACACCCTTCGGCACCGGGACGGGCTGACCGAGGTCGGCGATTCCGGCGATGACGTCCGAGGTGCGGCGGGCGACCTCGTCGTAGCGCGCCAGTAGCCCTTCGACGGTTTCGCCTTCAGCCATCACATAATCGGCTTCGTAGTCCTTCATCGCCTCGTCCAGGGGCTTCGAAGGCTTCTGGAGGACGATGTCGATCCAGCCGCTTTCCGTGCCTGCGGTGTGCTTGATCAGGCCGCCGACGCTCAGTGAGCTTCTGGTCGGGACGGCTCTGGCTTGTTCTTCGGTCAGGCCATGTGCGGCGATACGCAGGACGTGCCGCTGCTGCTCGAGGTAGGCGAGGAGGCCTTCGCGCTCGTCGGCGACCGGGGGGACGTTTCCAGCCATGGTGGCTCCTTCCGTTGGGAAGGATCTTTACATCCGGGCCCGGCTCTCCGAGGCGGTTTGGCCACGAAGGAAGCAAGGGACCTTTGCTATCACTTCTCTCGACGTCGAGAGAAGTGATAGCAAAGGTCCCTTGCTTCTCCGGCAGGGTTCCGGCAAAGCCGAGGCAGGGCGATCCTGAGTCTGGGCGCCATCCACAAGGGACATTTGCTGGTAATTGAGCGTCCGATTGATGTCTCTATGTACGGTTCTGCGGGGGTCGTGAGTGGCGATTCGGGTTATGGCCAAGGGGGTTTGAGGTACCTGCGGCGGGTGGATCCGTAGCGGCCGGGCCGTGAAGGACTCCTTGAGGGACTCAGAGTCCCTCAAGGCTCCCCTCACCCGGCACGAAAGGCATCACAAGTCTCAGCGGCACCACCAGTCACAACGGCTGCGCGTGAAGGCCCCCTTCCCTCGGCTCAGCCGAGGGAAGGGGGCCTTCACGCGCTTCCCCAGTACATGAAAGGACCTCTTCCTGTACCTAGGCGCAAGGAAGGGAGCCATCATGTACTTCGCCGCGAGCCAGGCGTCGGTATTGAGGGGTAAGGCAGACATGGAGGGAACACCGCTGCCCCATCGTCGAAGCATGATGTCCTGAAGGCCCCCGTTGAGACCTTCAACGTCTCAACGGGGGCCTTCAGGACACGCCACATTTGAAACCGCCTAAAACGGGCGCAGCAGTCGCGAGAAGTGTCTTATGTGGACAGTCAAGAGCCAGCCGATCCTGACCGGGGTGTGGCGACGATGAAGGAATCAGGACGTCGAGTGTCCCGATTCCTTCATCGTCGATCCAGGCATCGGTGAACCGTCACCTCGCACAGGGTCAGGAGGCGTCGTCCAGCTTCGCCCGCTGCTCGGCGGTCAGCGTGATGTCGACGGCTTCGAGGCTTTCGTTCAGCTGAGCCACCGAAGAAGCGCCGACGAGCGGGATGACCGGGACGTCGCCGCCGATCAGCCACGCGAGCACGACCTGGTTCAGGGTCGCGTCGATCTCCTTCGCGACCTCGCGCAGCGCGGCGAGGCGGTTCGGGGTGCCGGGGTGGTCGTAGTCGAACTCCAGCGGCTTGTCCTCGCGGACGTACGCGCCGGCGAGCAGCGGCGAGTAGGCGACGAGCCAGAGCCCGGGGTTCTCGGTCAGGTAGGTGAGCAGCTCACCGGTGACGAACCCGTTGGCACCTTCGGGCGAGCGCCGGGCGGGGCGGTCGGTGCGCGCGCGGAGGTAGGTGTGCTGGTACTGCAGCACGTCGTACCCCGGCAGCCCCTTCGCGGCGGCGTGGGCACGGCTGCGTTCGACCTTCCACGCGAAGTGGTTGCACACGCCCAGCAGACCCACCGAACCGTCGGCGACGACCTGCGCGAAACCCTCGACGGTCTCTTCGAGCGGAACCGACCGGTCCTCGACGTGCGCGTACAGCAGGTCGAGCTTCTCGACGCCGAGGTTCTCCCGGCTGCGGTCGACGGCTTCCTTGATCGCCTTCGGTGAAAGGCCTTCGATGTTCTCGAACTTGCCGGTGTCGGCGAAGCTCATGCCCGGTGCCTTCGCCCGCGCGCCCATCTTGGTGGCGATGGTGACCTCATCGCCGATACCGCGATCGGCCCGCCACCGGCCGAGCAGTGCTTCGCTCTCACCGCCCTGCGTTCCGTTGTGCCAGAAGGCGTAGTTGTTCGCGGTGTCGACGAACGAACCGCCTGCCTCGACGAACCGGTCGAGGATCGCGAACGACGTCTCCTCGTCGACGCCGGTGCCGAACGGCATCGCACCCAGCGCCAGCGCGCTCACTTCGCGCCGCGAATCCGGGTTCAGGCCGATCGTGCGAAATTTCATGGGTCCCATCACTTCCTGCGGTCACGGTTGGCGAGCGATCAGGTACTCACACAACGCTATCGGAACGGATCGCGCTCTGGATCAGATTCATCACGGCTTCCCCGGAATCGACCACGTACATATGCGCGCCGGGGAGTTCGACCACCTCGAATCCGGCGGTGGTGAACGCCGCCCACTCGCGGATGCCCTCGGCGGAGACCAGGTCGTCGCCGGTGCCGCGCAGTGCCGTGATCGGCACCGCGAGCGGCTCGGTGGTGCTGGGGACGTAGTTCTCGTGCATCGTCACGTCCGCGCGCAACGCCGGAAGGAGCAGTTCCCGCAGATCCGGGTGATACAGCGCCTGATCGACATGCCCGGAAAGAACCTGCACCTGCGCGAGGAAAGCGTCGTCGTCCTCGCGGACGGACGCGCGGATCTCGTGCGGCCGTTCCGTGGCGGGTCCGGGAGAACCGCTGACGAACACGTGGCGCACGGACGGCAGCCGGTGCGCGAGTTCGTAGGCCAGCACGGCGCCGACGCTGTGCCCGAACAGCACCACGTCCGCCGGGTCACCCAGGTCGGCCAGGTCACCGAGGAAAGCGTCGACGGCTTCGTGCACCGAGCGATACGGCTCGACGTCGATCAGCCGTTCCCTGCCGGGCAACCGCATCGGCACGACTTCGAGACCGTCGGCGGCGAAGGCCGACCACGGGTGGAAGAAGGCGGCGCCACTCCCGCCGAAGGGCAGGCACACCAGCGAAGTCATCGCGGAAGCTTCCGGTCGTATCGGATCGGCAGCCGTTCGAGGCCGCGGCTGGCCGAGTTGTCGAAGCGCCACGGCAGGTCCTCCGGCGCCACGGCCAGGCTCAGTCCGGGCAGCCGCCGCAGCAGCGTGGTGAACGCGACGGCCCCTTCGACCCGGGAAAGCGGCGCACCGGGGCAGAAGTGCACGTTGACCCCGAACGAAAGGTGCCGGTTCGGTTTGCGGGTGATGTCCAGTTTTTCCGGGTCCTCGAACACTTCGGGGTCGTGGTTGGCCGAGTTGATCAGCAGGTGGACGACGCTCTCCTTGCCGATCCGCTGCCCGCACAGTTCCAGGTCCTCGGCCGCGAACCGTTGCGGCGCACGGTAAACCGGGCCCTCGAACCGCAGGAACTCCTCGATCGCCGTCGCCACGAGGTCCGGTTCGTTCTTGAGCAGCTCGAACTGGTCCGGATGCCGGAGCAACGCCTGCATGCCGTTCCCGACGAGGTTCGCGGTCGTCTTGTGGCCCGCGATGATCAGCAGGATCAACGTGGAGACGATCTCCTCGTCGCTGTAGGCCTCGTCGGCGTCGGCCGTCTTGAGGATGACGCTGACCAGGTCCTCGCGCAGATCCGCGCGGCGCTCGGCCATCAGGTCCAGCAGGTACTTTTCGACGTCGTCGCTGACCTGCTTGAGCCGCCGGTTGCCTTCTTCGTCCAGGTACGGCGCGTTGCTGAGCACCATGCCCCAGTCGTGCAGCAGCGGCCAGTCCTCGATCCGGACACCGAGGAACTCGCAGATCACCCGCATCGGCAGCTGCAACGCGAAGTCGTTGTAAAGATCGGCGACGCCTTCGTCGGGCAGCGCGTCGATCAGGTCGTCGGTGATCTCCTGGATCCGCGGCCGCAGTTCGTTCATCCGGCGCGGGACGAAGGCGTTTCCGACCAGCTTGCGCAGGCGCGTGTGCTTCGGCGGGTCCGCGGTGAGCATGTTCTTGATCAGGATGGGGCTGCTCTGTTCGAGCGCCTCGCGGAACCAGCCGGGCGCGTGGTCGACGCTCTTCGACAGCCTTCGGTCGGCGAAGCCCTTGCTCACCGTTTCGTAGTCGGCGACGACGTAGGCCTCGGAGTTCGGCGGGTACTCGATCGACCGCACCGGGCAGCCGGACCGCACTTCGGCGTAGGCCGCGTACGGATCCGAGCCGGGATGGGTGCAGAACTCGGCGGGAAGCGGCTCCGGGGAGACAGAGGTCTGCTCAGGGGTTTCCAGGCTCATTTTCCATCCTCCGAAGTCGTTTGCTTGGCGAGCTCTTCAGGGGCGGGCAGCGTGCGGATGCGCTTGCTGAGGGTCGGCAGCGCGAACAGCGTCCCGGCGACGGCCATGAAGACGAAGACCCACGTCGGGCCGGCGAGGTCGAAGATCGCGCCGACGGCGAAGATGCCGATCGGCTGGGCGATCATGCCGACGAACATCACCGCGCCGATGACCCGGCCCTGCAGGTTGTCCGGCACCAGCGCGGCGATGTAGCCGTAGATCAGCGCACCGACCACACCGGCGCGCAGGAAGATGCAGGCGACGATGACGCCGAGCGGCAGCGTGCCGGGCATGAAGGTCAGCAGGACCGCCGCGACCGGGCCGATCCAGATGGCGTAGGCCATGATCACCGGCGGTCGCACGTACTTCAGCACGATGCCCGCGAGCAGCGCGCCGGTCAGGCCGCCACCGCCCGCGATGGCGAGCGTCGTGCCGATCAAGGCTTCCGACGCGCCCCGGTCCTGCGCGGTGGCGATCAGCGCGAGGAACATCCCGGAATGGTTGAAGGCCATGTTCGAGCCCATCGCCCACAGCACCAGGGTCAGGATGATCGGCTGCTTCACGATGAACTTGAAGCCGTCGAGCATTTTGCCCTTGGGCGCGGCCTTGGTTTCGACGGTCCTCGGTGCCTGGGTCGGTTTCTTGACCAGCAGCAGGATGACCGCGGACGCCAGGAACGAGAGCGCGGCGGCGAAGAACGGCAGCGCCCTCGCGAGGGCGAACAGCGCACCACCGGCGGGCGGGCCGGCGACGGTGGCGCCGAAGAAGCGGATCTGGTTCTGCGCGGTCGCCTGGGTCAGCTGCGAGGCGGGCACGAGCTGTTTGATCGCCGCCATCCCGGCCGGGTTGGACACGCCGAGGCAGGTCGCGGACAGGATCACGATGGCGAAGGTGAACCAGACGTTGACGCCGTCACTCATCACCAGCACCGCGAACAACGCCAGCAGCACCAGCCGCGCCAGATCGCAGAAGATCATGATCAGCTTGCGGTTGAAGCGGTCGGTCAGGCTGCCGCCGGGCAGCGACATCACCCCGGCCACCACCAGCTGCACCGCGCCGACCGCACCGGCGTAGGTCGCCGATCCGGTGGTCGCGAGGATCAGCAGCGGGTACGCGATCTCCGCCGCTTCCTTGCCGAAGGCGGCGAAGAACTGGCTGATCCACATGGCCTGGAAATCACGGTTGCGGAAGAGCGGCTTCTCCTGGACCGGGGGTTCCGGCACCGCCGTGACGGTGGGTTGACTCGTCGCTGTGGACTCAGCCGACATGATCCATCCTCTCGGCGCCCGCGAGAGCACCGTTCAATTCGCGGGCGAGTGCGCCCACATGGGGTTGCGTGAGCAGTGACCAGTGATCGCCGGGAGTGGTGAACACCTGGACACCGCCGCCGTACAGCGGGGCGAGACGGGCGCGGAGCCGGGCGGCTCCTCGCCGGTCCGAACCCGCCCGGAACACCAAGGCCCTGGCGGGAACGAAGGGAGGCCGGTACGGCACCAGCGCGCGTGCCTTGCCCAGCAATTGCGTGCGCAGCGCCGGATTGCGCCGCACCTCGCGGCCGATCGCGCCGAACCCGAGTGCCGCGTCGACGAGGGTCCGGCCGTGGCTCACCAGGAAGCCGGGGTCGACGGCCATGGGCAGGTCGCGACGCCCCTGCACGAATCCGTCGAAGCCCACCACCGTGTCCACGACCGCGCCGCGCCGGGTCAGCTGCCGAGCGACCTCGTGTGCCAGCACGGCCCCGAACGACCAGCCGCCAAGGAGGTACGGCCCGGCCGGTCGTGTCCGCAGCACGGCGTCGACGTAGTGGGCGGCGATCGTGTCGATGCTTTTTTCTTGGGGAGAAACGATTTCGAGCCCGTAGACCGGTCGCGATCCCGTCAGTTCCGCGGCGAGCGCTCGGTAAGTGAGGGCGCTGCCCGCGGAATCCGCGATGAGCAGCAAGGGCCTGCCGGGGCCGTCTTCGTGGAAGGTCACGACATCGACCGCGTGCCGCGGCCCTGGCTCGGCGGCCCGTTCCGCGACCAGGCGCGACAACCGGCCGAAGGTGGCCTCCTGGTCGAATTCCGCCACCGGCACGGAAGCGCCGGTCCGCTCGCGGATCTTCGACATCAGGTTCACCGCCATCAGCGACTCGCCGCCGAAGGCGTAGAAATCGTCTGCGGCGTCCACCGACGGGACACCGAGCGCCGCGCACCACAGTTGCTCCACTGTGGACTCGACGGGACCATCCACTGTGGACTTAACCAGGGCGGGCGCTCGGCGCGCGACGGTGAATTCCGGCTCCTCGTCGCTGAACGGGTAGGTCGGCAGCGAGCAGATGGCCGGCTGTTCGCCGGGCTCCGCGAGCAAACCGGCGACGGAGTCCGCGCCGCGGTCCCAGAGCGAACCGAGCGCACGGAGGACACCGCGATCGCCGTCCTCGGCCCGGCCCAGCAGCGGCACGGTCGCGTGCCCGCCCTTCCATCCTCGGTGACGACGGAGCGTGGCGAGCATGGACGTGCCGGGACCCAGTTCGAGGAAGGTGTCGCAGTCGGATTCCAGGAGGGTGCCCGCGCAGTCCTCCAGCAGCACTGGGCTGCGGAGCTGCCCTGCCCAGTAATCGGGGCCACGCACCGCTTCCGGCTCCGCCCACTCGCCGGAAGTGTTGGACACCAGCCGGATTCGCGGTGCCGAGTTCGGCGTGGCGGCCACCGCCGCGGCGAGTTCCTCGGCGGCGGGATCCATCAGCGTGCTGTGGAAGGCGCGGGGGATGTCGAGCACCCGGACGTCGAGACCGGCCAGGAGGTCTCCGTCCAGCAGCCGGGTCATCACCGCTTCCGGACCCGAGAGGACGACCCGGCCCGGCCCGCGCACGGCCAGCGAGAGTTCGTCGAAACCCTTGCCCGCCAAGCGGTTCGCGAGTTCGGCCGCGCCGCCACCGACGGCCGCCATCCGGCCGGGCCTGGTGGCCAGCATGGCCGAAGCCCGCAGGTGGACCAGATCCACCGCGTCCGGCAGGGTCCAGACCCCGGCGAGCACGGCGGGCGCGTATTCGCCGATGCTGTTGCCGAGCATCGCGACCGGCCGGATCCCGAGCTCAAATAATTGCCTGCCCAGCGCGTAACCGAGCGCGAACAGCCCGACCTGGTGGGGTACGAGCCGCGAGAACCACGCCGGTTCGGCGTCCTCGGAGACGATCGGTGAGAGGTCGAGTCCGTGCCGCTCGCGGACGAGGTCCCGGACTTCGTCGAAGGCGTCCCGGAATCCGGGCAGCAACCGGTGCGCGGCCGCCCCCGCGGGGTGGGTCAGCAGGCCGTGCCCCGGGAAGACGAACGCGACCTTGTCGAGAGTGCCCGGTACGGACGCCCCCGGCGCCGCGAGCAGGTTCGCGGCCTCGGCGGTGTCCTCGGCGACGACGGTCTGCCGATGCCGGTAGACCCGGCGGGACGCGAGGGTCGCGGTGACTTCGGACAGGTGCAGATCCGGTGCCGTGCGCAGATGCTCGGCCAGGTTCGCGCGCAGCCTGCCGAGGGCTTCCGGCGCGGCCGCGGACAGCGTGAGCACGCGCCGTCCGCCACGCGCGGGCGGCGTTGTCCTGGTGGGTGCCTCTTCGAGGATGACGTGCGCGTTGGTGCCGCCGACACCGAACGAACTGACACCGGCGAGCCTGCCGTCCCGGCCGGTCCAGGGTTCGGTGCGGGTGCTCACCACGAACGGCGTGGAACCCAGTTCCAGCAACGGGTTCGGCCGGGTGAAGTGCACCGACGGCACCAGTTCCCGGTGCCGCAGCATCAGCACGGCCTTGATCAGACCCGCCACCCCCGCCGCCGAACCGGTGTGCCCGATATTGCTCTTGACCGCGCCGAGACGGCACCAGCCGGTGGCGTCGGTGTCCGCCTGGAAGACGTCGGTGAGTGCCTGTACCTCGATCGGATCGCCGATCCGCGTGCCGGTGCCGTGCGCTTCCACGTAGCCGATGTCGCGCGGGTCGACCCCGGCCATCCGCTGCGCGTAGGCGATGAGTTCGCTCTGCCCCTCGACCGACGGAGCGGTGTAGCCCATCTTCTCCGCGCCGTCGTTGTTGATCGCCGAGCCGCGGATCACCGCGAGGACGCGGTCGCCGTCACGCCGCGCGTCGGCCAGTCGCTTGAGCACCACCACACCGACGCCCTCGCTGGGCACGGTGCCGCCCGCCTGTTCGTCGAAGGTGCGGCAATGGCCGTCCGGGGACAGGATTCCCCCGGGTTCGTGGAGATAGCCGCGTTCGCCGTTGGCGATGACCGCGACCCCGCCCGCCAGCGCGACGTCGCATTCGTCGCCGCGCAGGCTCGCCGCCGCCATGTGCACCGCCGTCAGCGACGTCGAACACGCCGTCTGCACGGTGACCGCCGGACCGCGGAGGCCGAGTTTGTAGGCCACCCGCGTCGCCAGGAAGTCGGGGCCGAGCCCGATGTAGCGGGCCAGTTCGCCGAGTTCGCCGTCCGGCTCCGCGGTCACCTGGTCGGCCCCGCCGTACACGCCGATCCAGCCGGGGAAGCGGGTCGGATCGATGGCGGCGTCGTCGAGGGCGGCCACCACGCATTCCAGGAACACCCGCTGTTGCGGATCGATGCTCGCCGCCTCGGCGCGGCTGTACCCGAAGTAGGTCCAGTCGAAGCCGCGAGCGCCGGTCAGCAACCCCATCGCCGGGACGAATTCGGGACGTCGCGTCAGCTCGGGGTCGCCACCGGCCGCGAGGATCTCCTCGGCGCCCAGCCTGCTGATGCCTTCGGCTCCCCCGCGCAGCAACGACCAGAACCGGCCGAGGTCCGGCGCGCCCGGGTACCGGCACGCCATCCCGATGACGGCGATCGGCTCCTGTTTCGCCGCGGTCATGGCGCGCTCGCGAGCAGTTTGCCCAGGCCTTCCGGCGTCGGTTCACGCAGGAAGTCACGTACTTTGAGGATCGCCCCGGTGCGCTCCTTGGCCAGCGTCACCAGCCGGATGGCCGCCATCGAATTCCCGCCGACGGTGAAGAAGTCCGTCTGCGCGGTGATCTCCACCGCCGGTTCGCCGATCGCCTCGGTGAACATCGCGAGCGCCGGGCCGAGGTCGTCCTGCGGTTTCGGGGCGGCGGTCGCCGGGGCGGCCACCGCGGCCAGCGCGCGGCGATCGACCTTTCCGTTGCCGGTCACCGGGATCCGCTCGACCAGCGCCCACAGCGTCGGGACCATGTACGTCGGCAACCGCCCGGAAAGGGCGTCGCGCAGGTCCGCGGTCCCGAAGGCGGCGCCGGGCGCCGGGACGACGGCGGCCATCAACCGCTTCTCCGCGCTGTCGCCGTCGGTGACCGCGACGACGGCGTCCTGCACCCGCGGGTCCGCCGTGAGGGCGTCGCTGATCGCCGACAGTTCGACGCGGTAGCCGCGCAGTTTGACCTGATCGTCGCGTCTGCCGAGGTAGCGGACCCGGCCCTGCGTGTCGATGCGCACCAGATCCCCGGTGCGGTACAGGCGTTCCGGGACGTCCGGGGAGAACTCGCCGAACACGCGGGCCGTCTCCGCCTCGTCGCCGAGATAGCCGTCGGCGAGGCCGAGACCGCCGGTGTACAGCTCGCCGACCGCGCCCGGCGGTACGAGCCGGTGCCGGGAGTCCAGCACGTACACCCTGGTTCCGGGCAGCGGGGTGCCGATCGGCAGCGGACCGTCGACGTCGCCGGGGTCGGTCACCGAATACGTGGTGGTGAACGTGGTGTTCTCGGTCGGCCCGTAGCCGTTGGTGATGACCAGGCCGGGATGCCGCCGCAGCACCCTGGCGACGTGCTCGTGCGGGACGACGTCGCCGCCGGTGAGCAGTTGCCGCAGTCCGGCGAACGCGTCACCCGCGAACTCCTCGACCAGCCGGAACAGGCCGGCGGTGAGCCAGGCGACGGTGACTTCGTTGTCCAGCAGGAATTCACCGAGTTCGGTGGGGGTCGGCAGGCCCGCCGGGTACACCTCGAGTGTGGCACCGGTCAGGAACGCGCCCCAAAGCTCCAAAGTGGACGCGTCGAAGGCGAGCGGGGACAACCGCAGCACCCTCTCCTCCGGGCCGAGGTGCACGTAGTCCGCCTCGTGCACCAGCCGGACGATGGCGCGGTGCGGAACGCAGACACCCTTCGGCTCACCGGTCGAGCCGGAGGTGAAGGCGACATAGGCGAGACGCCTCGTGTCCGGATCCACCGGCGGTTCGACGACCTCTCGCACGTCCCAGGACCGATCCCACGCCGCCACCACGGAAATCCCGAGTTCGCGGAAGCGCTCCGCCGAGGACGCGGGCACGAGCGCGGCGACCGGGGCGGCGGACCGCACGATCTTCTCGGAATGTCCGGCGGGGACGGTGAGATCGACGCCGACGTACGCGGCACCCGCCCAGACGATGCCGAGCACCGCGACGGCTTCCGCGACCGACCGGTCCAGTCCGACGATCACGCGGTCACCGGGCCGGACACCGGCTTCGCGCAGCAGCCGCGCCTGCTGGGAGGCCGCGGCGGCGAGTTCTCGGTAGCTCAGCTGGACTTCGTTTTCGCGGACGGCGATCGCGTCCGGGTTCCGGAGGACCGCCTCGCGGAAGAGCGCGTCGATCGACGTGGCCGGGAAATCCTCCCTGGTCCGGTTGATCCCGTCGAGCAGGGCCCGCCGTTCCGTTGACAGGCAACGGATCTCCTCGACCGCGACGTCACCGGCCGCCGCCAGCTGGTCCGCGGCGGCGAGGAAGTCCGCGATGAACCCTTCGGCTTCGGCCGCGCCGAAGACCGCGGACGCGTATTCCAGGTGGCCGCCGAGTGACGGCTCGGCCCTGCCGAGCAGCAGGGAGAGGTCGAACTGCGCGCCACCACCGTGGCCCTCTTCGATCCGCAGCCGCGCGGACGAGGTCTCGATCTGTTGCGGGATAAGCTGATCGTGCATCCCGAACGAAACCTGGACCAAGGGGTGGCAGCCCAGCGTGCGTTCGATCCCGAGCCGGGTCACCAGTTCCTCGAACGGCAGGTCACCCGCGTCGATGCTCTGCCCCAGTGACTGGTGCACCGAGCGCAGGTACGTCGCCACGGCGGCGTCCTCGGCGATGTCGATCCGGACCGGGACCAGATTCCCGGCGACGGCGACGAGTTCTTCGAGTTCGGAACTCCCCCTGCCGGTGAGCGGCACCCCGACCAGCAGGTTTCGCGTGCCGGTCCAGCGGCTCAACGTCAGGCCGAAGGCCCCGAGCAGGAAGGCGAACGGCGTGATGCCCAGCGCCTTGGCGCGTTCGACGACCGCCGCGCTGGCAGGCACGCCGAAGTCGATCGGCGCCCGTGCGCCCGCGGCGTCCTGGATCTGGGGACGCTGCCGGTCGGACGGGAGTTCCAGTACCGACGGCACGCCGTCGAGGTGCTTCGTCCAGAACTCGGCCTGCCGGTCCCATTCCCCGGTGGCGCGTGCTTCCTCTTGATGGCGCAGGAGAACCCGGGGAGAGACACCGGGTTCCCCCACGGTCTCGGGCCCGCCGTCGGCCAGTGTCGCGTAGCGGGCGAACACTTCGTTCAGCAGCAGGCCGACCGACCAGCCGTCGAGCACCATGTGGTGTGCCACCAGCACGACGGCCTGGCCGCCGGTCGCGCCTTGGACCCGGAGGAACCGGTACGCCGGGGTTTTCGCGAGGTCGAACGGGCGCCGTCCGTGCCGGGCCGCGAGGGATCGGACACGCTCGTCGAACTCGCCCGCTTCGCCTTCCCAGGTGTGCACCTCGACGGCCGGGACATACGACTCGAGCACCTCGGGCACGACATCGCCGGTGTCACCGCGGTAGACCGTGCGGAGCCCGGGATGTCTCGCCACGGTCTGCGCGACCGCGCGCTCGAACACTTCCGGTACCAGCGTCCCGGTCTCCACGAAACAGGTGAAGACCAGGTTGTACGGAGACCCGCCGGTGACCCGCTCGATCAGCCACATCCCGCGCTGGGCACGGGAAACCGATTCGGCAGGCGGTTCAGCCCCGGTGACCGGCTTCCCGACCGGGACGGCACCGTCGAAGACATCGGCGACCGGAGCGTCGCTCAGCAACGCGGCCACCGGGATCCGCAGGCCGAGCTTTTCCTGCGCGATCGCGACGAGCCGCAGTGCGCGCAGCGAATCCCCGCCGAGGCCGACGAAACTGGTGGTGGCGAACGCGTCGGCCTCGATGTCCTGGCCGAGGACGGCACGGGCGTACTCGTTGAACGACATGGCTTTCTCCGGTCGGGACGAGGGGCTGGCGTACGGAGGGTCAGGCCTGGGGTTCGACCGCGCGCCGTTCGCGGACGGCTCCGAGCAGCCGCTCACGGCTCCCGCGCGCTCCCCCTGCCTGCTTCTTCTCCGCGTTGACCAGCAGATCGGCGTGACCGCGGACGGTGCCGGCGCGGAACAGGTCGACCGTCTTCACCATCCGGCCGGACACCTCGCGCAGCTTCTCCACCAGCACCACGAGGCGCAGCGAGTCGCCTCCGGCGTCGAAGAAGCTGATGTCGTCGCCGAACTCCTTGTTGTCGAGCACCTCGCTCCAGACGCCGCGCACGAGGTCCAGGCGCACGGCCGGGTCGTCGAGGTCGAGGGTTTCGGTGGCGGGCTTGAGCACGGCTTCCTCCGGGGATCGGGCGAGATCCGCGACACCGCGTCGCAGATCGGAAAGCAGGCCGTCGATCGTTTCGTCGGTGAAAAGATCGGCGGGGTAGTCGAGGGTGAGCTCCAAGCGGGTTCCGTCCGCGACATGCACGAAAAGCGCGAGATCCCACTTGCTGTACTGGGGTTCCAGCGGCCGGAACCGGCCGACGACGCCGGGCGCGAGGTCGAACGGGGCGGGTACTTCGGCGAGGTTCACCAGCACCGGGGTCAACGGCAGCCTGCCGACGTCGCGTTCGTCGTCCAGTTCGGCGGCGAGCGCGTCGAGCGGGACATCGGCGTCGATGAACGTCTCCATGCCGGCATTCCTCGCTTCGCGCAGGAGTTCACGCCACGTCGTCGTCTCGTCGAGGCGGATCCGCAGCACGAGGGTGGACATGAACATCCCGACGACACCGGCGGAGACGGGATCGTCGCGCCCTGGCCAGACCACCGAGAACAGGAAGTCGCGTTGCCCGCCGCGGCGGGCGAGTGTCGCGGCGAGGATCGCGACGCCGGTCATGAACGCGGTGCAGCCCGCTTCGGCCGATGCCGCCAGCACCCGCGCGGTGACCTGCTCGTCGAAGGCGGTACGGGCGTCGGCGCCGATCATGGAGAGGTCGGCGTCCGGACGCCGGTCGTAGGGCAGGTCGACCGTGGTCGGCGCGCCCCGCAGGCGTTCGACGGCGTCCGCGATCCGGGGCGCCAGTTCGTCCTCCGGGACCGGCACCTGGACCTGTGCGGGATGGATCGGTTCCGGCAGCACGACTTCTTCGCCGTTCAGCGCACCGCGGTAGCGCAGGCCGATCTCGTCGAGCAGCAGTTTCCGTGACGTGGCGTCGAAGACGATGTGGTGCACGGTCAGGACGAACAACGTGGTGTCCGGGCCGACACGGATGATCTCCGCTCGCGCCGGTGGTTCGTCGCCGAGGTCGAAGGGTGTGTAGCAGAGCACCTCGACGAGCCGCTTCAGCTCGTCAGTGGTCCAGTCCTCTTCGACGGCGTCGAGGAAGCCGGCCTCCGCCGGTTCGGCGTCGGTCCGGTACTCGACGCGGCGGTGCGTGGTCTCGAGCCGGAATCGCGATCGCAGCGCGGGATGCCGAGCCATTGCCCGGCTGACGGCGTCCGCCAGCGCGACGTGGTCGATCGGCCCGGTGAACTCGATGACCGACGGGATCAGGTACGTCGGACGCAGCCGATCGATCCGGTCGACGATCCAAATGCCCTGCTGAGTGGGCGTGGCGACATGCCAGACACTGGCCGATTCTGATGGCATACCTCTGCCGCTTCCCCCGGTCGGTGAACAGCGTTAACGAAAGAATAAATGCACAGCGAAAATACGTAATCGAATTAACGCGGTGGCTGAATTCCCCCCAGAAATCGAACCCCCATTTGCCATCACGACGCTACGAGGGCACCGCCGCGACTGTCAACTCGTCCATTCGTGGACATCTCACAGCTGAACTACTAAAGCAGTGAATCGGACACCCTTGACACTGCTCGAACACGCGTGCTTGACTCGGCCGACATCTGGGGAAGAAGCAACGATGCCTGCCCGAATGGGCCTGGATTCGTTGTGCCGCAACGAAAGCGGAGACGACAAGGCCACCGCTCCCGTATTCGTTGGTCCATTGGGCGCAGTGGCGACTGGGGTGTTCGGCGTATCGGGCCACTATGCCATTCGGGTGCAATAAATCATGGCGGTCCGCCGCGAAATGAAGGGAACGCGCATGACGGTCGAGGACACCACCAGGGGTTGTCCGGTGCATTTCACCGGCGCCGACCTGGTCGACCCTTTCCTGTACGCCGACGGTGACGCGCATTCCATCTGGCGTGAACTCCGTGAACAGGACGGGCTGACCTGGCACCAGGTGGACGCCGAACGCGGCTTCTGGTCGGTGGTGAAGTTCGCCGACACCGACTTCGTCATGCGCACCACGGAACTCTTCACCTCCGAACGCGGCACCATGCTCGAACTGCTGGGCATGGACGATCCGGCGGGCGGCAAACAGCTCGTGGTCACCGATCCGCCACGGCATACGATCATGCAGGCGCGGCTGAAGAAGGCGCTCGCGGTCCGCGCGGTGGACAAGCAGCGCGACATGGTCCGGGAACTGGTACTGGGTCTCATCGCCCCGCTGGGTGACGGCGGTGTCTTCGATTTCGCGGAAGCCATGATGACCATGCCGATGGCGGTCACCGGGCGGATGATCGGCCTGCCCGAAGAGGACTGGCCGTGGCTGACGAAGCTCACCAGCGCCTGTGTCGCCGCCGACGATCCGGAGTTCCAGATAGCGGACGGCAAGGACGCGACGCTGGCCAGCGCGCACCGGGAACTGTTCGTCTACTTCCAGGATCTGGTCTCGTACCGGCGCGACCACCTCAGCGACGACCTGCTCAGCGTGCTGATCTCGACCGAGTTCGAGGGCAGGCACATGTCACCCAGTGAGATCGTGGCCAACTGCTACAGCCTCCTGCTCGGCGCGAACGTCACCACGCCGCACGCGCCGAACTTCGTGTTCGCGGAATTCATCGAGACCGGCGTGCTCGAGGACTGGACGCGGCACCCCGAGACCGGGCAGACCGCCGTCGAAGAGGCCTTGCGCTGGTCTTCGCCGGTCAACCACATGCTGCGATACGCCACCCAGGACGTCGTCCTGCGCGACACGAAGATCGCCGCCGGCGACCCGGTGGTGGTCTGGCTCGGTTCGGCCAACCGCGACGAGGAGCAGTTCCCGAACGCGGACACCTTCGACATCCGGCGCAAGCCGAACAAGCACCTCGCGTTCGGCATCGGGCCGCACTACTGCGTCGGGCACAGCGTGGCGCGGATGAGCATCCGGATCCTGTTCGAGGAACTGCTGAGCCGGTTCCACGATTTCGCCCCGGCGGGCAAGCCGGAGCGGATCACGTCGAACTTCGTGTCCGGGTACAAGCGGGTGCCGATCACCGCCTCGCGGCGGTAGCAAAGGTCCCCCGCTACCCCGGCGGTAGCAAAGGTCCCTTGCTACCCCTGCGGCCGGACGAACGGGAACAGCACGGTCTGCCGGATCGACGCCCCGGTCAGCATCATCAGCAGCCGGTCGATGCCGATGCCGAGCCCACCGGTCGGCGGCATACCGTGTTCGAGCGCGAGCAGGAAGTCCTCGTCCAGTTCCATCGCCTCGACGTCCCCGCTCGCCGCGCGCAGCGACTGGGCCTCCAACCGGCGCCGCTGTTCGAGCGGGTCGGTCAGCTCGGTGTAGGCCGTACCGACTTCGGAGCCGAACGCGATCAGGTCCCAGCGCTCGGCCAGCCGCGGATCCACGCGGTGCTCCCTGGTGAGCGGCGAAACGTCGGTCGGGTAGTCGGTGTAGAACGTCGGCAGCACGGTCGCGCCCTCGACGAGGTGCTCATGCGCCTTCAGGACGAGGTCGCCGTGCCCGGCCTCCTCGTTCACCGGCACCCCCGCGGCCCGGCACAACCGCTGGAGTTCGGCCACCGGGGTGCCCGCGTCGATTTTCTCCCCGAGCGCCGCCGAAACGGCTTCGTGGACCGGGATCACCGGCCAGTCGCCGGAAATGTCGTACTCGACGATTTTCCCGTCCGGGCCCGGACGGCGGACCACCTGCGCGCCGTACGCGACCTCCGCGGCGTGTTGGACGAGTTCCCGGGTCAACGTCCGCATCGTGTTGTAGTCGGCATACGCCTGGTACGCCTCGAGCATGGTGAATTCGGGGTTGTGCGTCGCGTCGACGCCTTCGTTGCGGAAGTTCCGGTTCAGCTCGAAAACCCGCTCGACCCCGGCCACGCACAGCCGTTTCAGGTAGAGCTCCGGCGCGATCCGCAGGTACATCCGCATGTCGTAGGCGTTGATATGGGTGATGAACGGGCGGGCGTTGGCGCCGCCGTGCACGGTCTGCAGCATCGGGGTCTCGACTTCGAGGTAGTCGCCCTGGTGCAGCCGTTCCCGCACCGCGCGCACCACGGCCGACCTCATCCGCAGCATCGCCGTCGAATCCGGGTTGACCGCGAGGTCGAGGTAGCGCTGCCGCACCCGCGTCTCGGGGTCGGTGAGGCCCTTTCGCTTGTCCGGCAACGGATGCAGACTCTTCGCGGTCACCGTCCATTCGTCGACGAGCACGGAAAGCTCACCGCGCCGCGACGTCACGACCTGCCCGCTCACGCCGACATGGTCGCCGAGGTCGACGCCCCGCAGCCAGCCGCCGACGTCGAGCACGGAGGCGTCGAGCATCAACTGGATCTCGCCGCTGAAGTCCTTGACCCGCGCGAAACAGAGCCCGCCGAGGTCGCGCATCGCGAGCACCCGGCCCGCGACACGGACCCGGTGGCCGGTGTGGGTGTCGGGGTTCAGGTCGCCGAACTTGGCGACCACGTCTCCGAGCAGGTCCTCCCGGGCGAAACCGACCGGATAGGGGTCGATTCCCGCTTCACGCAAGCGATCCAGCTTCGCCATCCGGACCCGGACCTGTTCGGGGCGCCGCACCTGTTTCGGGGCGGGGGTGGCCGCGTTCGCGTCGATCCGGTGGACCTCGGCGACGAATTCGTCGGTGACGGTCTCCAGTTTCAGTGCCCGTCCCGACCGGCCGGTCGGGACGAATCCTTCGAGCGCGCCGGCGACGATACCGACCCTCGGAAGCCGTCGAGCCGAGGAATAGCACAGGAAACGCGGTTCCCAGTCGGGTCCGTACTTGGCGTTGGACCGGTAGAGCGATTCCAGCTGGAAGAACCGCGACGCCACGCTGAGGACGCCGCGCCATGCGCGCAGCACCGGGCCCGCACCGATCCGCTCACCTTCGGAGAAGACCGCGCGGAACATCGCGAAGTTCAGCGAAATCCGTTGTGCGCCAAGGTGTGAGCTCGCCGCGACGACCTCGGCGATCATGTACTCGTTGAGGCCGTTTTCGGCGTCGCGGTCGCGCCGCATCAGGTCCAGCGACAACCCTCGGCGGCCCCACGGGACGAACGACAGCATGCCGCGCAGATCGCCTTGAGCGTCGTACGCCTCCACCATCACGCTGCGGCCGTCGCTCGGATCACCGAGCCTGCCGAGCGCCATCGAGAATCCACGCTCGGTCTCCGCGCCACGCCACTGCTGCGCCTGCAGCAGCAATCGCGCCATTTCGTCGGCCGGGATCTCACTGTGGCGCCGGACTTTCGTGGTGTACCCGGCCCGTTCGATCCGCTTGACCGCCTGGCGGACCGATCGGCGTTCGGGCCCGGCGAGGCTGAAGTCGCGGACGTCGAGTACCGCTTCGTCCCCGATCTCCAGCGCGCGCAGGCCCGCGTCGGCGTACACCTTCGCCCCGCGTTCGCTCGCTCCGAGCACTCCGGGAGTCCAGCCGTAGGTGCGGGCTTCGTTGAGCCACGCGCGGACCGCGTCCGGCCAGGCGTCGGGATCACCGATGGGGTCGGCGCTCGCGACGCTGGTACCCGCGAGCACACGGTAAGCCACGGCGGCGCGGCCGTTCGGCGAGAAGACGACGCTCTTCTCGCGGCGGGTGGCGAAATAGCCCAAAGAGTCGTCTTCGCCGTGTTCGGCGAGAAGGCGGCGTACGCGTAGTTCTTCTTCGTCTGTCCTCAACCGCCGGCTGCGGACGCCGCGGAAAAGTGTGTACAGCGCGGCTGTCGCGACCGCGGTCGCGCTGAGGTCGAGCAGCAGATCGAGCCACGCGGGCCCTTCGCCGATGCCGACCCGGCGTAGCTGGATGTTCTCGCCGGTGGTGTGGTTGACGACCCAGGCGAACCGCTCCCAGGTGTCGGCGAGACGGCCGGGGAAGGCCTCGCTCAGGCCCCAGCCGACGAGGATGACCGCGGCCAGCCCACCGAACAGCACGGTGAGGCCGTCGCGCCAGGCGCCCGGCGCGAGCCTCGCCGGGAACGCGGGGCGCAGGCTCCACAGGAACGCGATCATCCCGATCGAGATCAGGTCGGCGATGGTCAGCGCCCACACCTGGTGCGGGATGTGCCGGACCTGGCGCGGGCCCAGCTCCAGCAGCCCTGGCCACCACAGCAGCGCGGCCTGCCACGCCAGCGTGATCGCGAGGCCGCCGACCTGGAACAACAGCAGCGTGTAGAGGGCGGCGCGTTTGCGACGGCGGAGCGCGGCGCCGAGGACCACGAGCAGCAGGACGATCACGAGGCTCGCGTTCGTCGGGATGCTCAGCGCGGAGAACGCGACGTCACCGGTCTTGAGTACCCGGCCCTTCACACCGCCGGCGAGGAGGAGGATCACCGAGAACACGGCCGCGAGCTGCACGAGGGTGGCGATGATGCCGCCCGCCCTCGCCTTCCACGGCGAGACACGGCTCGCTGGGTTTCCCATACTGGCCTTTCGCGGTACTCACAGGTGCTGCCTTACTTGACGTCACACAACCCCGTGTGGTTGTCAACGATCATCATCCTCTGGTCGTGAATCTTGTCGCCCGCAGGCGTGACCCTGCGGTGTGAAGCTGGTCGCAGGGCCTTGGGGGCCCCATCTCCGCGTGTCACGCTTTGGACTGTTCAGCTCCACGACCCGGGGACCTCCGCGAGGCCTCGAGGGAAGGACGGTCGACAAAGATGTCTGCCACCGAGAAGGATTCCGGCGAACTCGCCGCACCGTACGGGACCGGCGCGACGCCTCAGGCCGCGCCCGGGAAAAAGGTCCGCGTACATCACCTTCGCGACATGAAGGAGCGCGGCGAAACCTGGCCGATGCTCACCGCCTACGACATGTACACCGCCGCACTGTTCGACGAGGTGGGCATTCCCGTGCTGCTCGTCGGGGATTCCGCGGCGAACAACGTCTTCGGGTATGACACGTCACTCCCGGTGACCGTGGACGAGCTGCTCCCCCTGGTCCGGGCGGTGACCCGCTCGGTGAAGCGGGCGCTGGTCGTGGCCGATCTGCCGTTCGGCTCGTACCAGCTTTCGCCGCAGCAGGCGCTGGAGACGTCGGTACGGTTCATGAAGGAAGGCCGCGCGCACGCGGTGAAACTCGAAGGCGGGCGAAAGTTCGCGCCCCACGTCGAGGCACTGACGTCGGCCGGGGTCCCCGTGATGGGACATATCGGATTCACCCCCCAGAGTGAACACAATCTGGGCGGCTACCGAGTCCAGGGACGCGGCGAAGCGGCCGACGCGCTGCTCGCCGACGCGCTCGCCCTGGAGGAAGCCGGCGCCTTCGCGGTCGTCATGGAGATGGTGCCCGCTGAGGCGGCGAAGCGGATCACGCACGAGCTGAAGATCCCGACCGTCGGCATCGGCGCCGGGCCGGATTGCGACGCGCAGGTGCTCGTCTGGCAGGACATGGCCGGGCTTCGGCGCGGCAAGACGCCTCGGTTCGTGAAGAAGTACGCCGATCTGGCGGGCGTGCTGGCCGGGGCCGCGTCGGCGTTCGCGGAGGACGTCCGACGGGGCGAGTTCCCGGCTCCGGAGCACTCATTCCACGACTGACCCGCCTCTGACCTGCACAAAGAGAGCAAGGGACCTTTGCTATCGCTCCCGCGGAGGAGGGCGATAGCAAAGGTCCCTTGCTCTCTTTTCGACTGGTCCCCGCACGGCCTCCCTCCTTTAGTTGTTCACGTATATGAACTTCAATCATGTCCTTGACTAGCATTCGTAAGGAGGCTTAACGTCTAGCCCGTCGCCGCCACGACCAAGCTTCGATCCCTCGACGAGGAGGACCACGGATGCGTGTTCGTGAGCGGGTGCTGGCCATCGCGACCGGCGCTGCCCTGCTGTCGACCCTGGCGGTGTACCCGGCACAGGCCGCGACGGTCCGCGTAGGGACTTCGGAGCAGCTGTCGGCGGCGCTCGCTTCGGTCACTCCCGGCACGGTCATCGAACTCGCGGCCGACACCACCTTCACCGGCAACTTCAAGGCGGCGAAGAGCGGCACCTCCAGCAGCCGCATCACGCTAAAGGGGCCGCGAAGCGCGGTCATCAAGGCCTCCGCCGGCCGCACCCTCGAACTGACCGGGAGCTACTGGAACCTGACCGGCTTCACCATCACCGGCGGCCAGAAGGGCCTGATGGCGACGGGCGTCAAGAACACCGTCGTCGACGGCGTCAAGGTCACCGGCGTCGGCCACGAGGGCATCCACTTCCAGTACACGAGCACAGACAACGTCGTGAAGAACTCCGAGGTGACCGACACCGGCCGCGAGTACGCGGGCTACGGCGAAGGCATCTACTTCGGTTCCGCGAACGGCAACTGGCCCGGCGGCACCCCTGACCGCAGCGACCGCAACAAGGCGCTGAACAACAAGATCGGCCCGAACGTGCGCGCGGAGTCGATCGACATCAAGGAAGGCACCACCGGCGGCGAACTGCGCGGCAACGTCTTCGACGGGACCGGGCAGAGCGGCGAGCACTTCGCCGACAGCTGGGTGGACCTGAAGGGCAACAACTACGTGGTCGCGGACAACCGGGGCAGCAAGGTCTTCGTGCACGACGCGACCTACGGCGCCTTCGAAGTCCATGTCCAGCTCGACGGCTGGGGCCGCGGCAACACCTTCTCCGGCAACACCGCGGACGTGCAGTCCAGCTACGCGTACGGCTTCTATCTCGTGAAAGCCGCTACGGGGAACAAGGTCTGCGCGAGCAACAAGGTGACCGGTGCCGGGAAGGGATTCGCGAACGTGGCCGCCACGGCGGGCTGCTGACGCGACCGAAGACCGGGGGCCCGCTCAGCCCGGCGGCGGGGGCGGGCCCCCACCCTTCGGACACTCGCCGATTCGGGCAGAGTGTCCGTATGGACGATCTGTACCCGCCGATCCACGTGCGCGCCGAGGGCATGCTCGACGTCGGCGACGGGCACCGGATCTACTGCCAGGAGGCGGGGAACCCGGACGGAAAACCGGTCGTCGTCCTGCACGGAGGCCCTGGTAGCGGCATCTCTCCGATGACCAGACGGCATTTCGATCCCGAGGCCTACCGGATCATCCTGTTCGACCAGCGCGGCACCGGCCGCAGCACTCCGCATATCAGCGCGCCGGATGTCGATCTGTCGGTCAACACCCTCTGGCACCTCGTCTCGGACATGGAAAAGCTGCGCGAACGGCTGAATCTGGAGCAGTGGCAGCTCTTCGGCGGCTCGTGGGGCGCGACTCTCGCCCTCGCCTATGCCGAAACCCATCCGAGCCGCGTCAGCGAGATCATCCTGCGCGGAGTCTTCACCGTCCGGCGGAGCGAACTCGACTGGATCTACAACGGCGGCGCCGCGAACCTTTTCCCGCGCGAGTGGGAGGCCTTCCTCGCGCCGATCCCCGAAGACCGCCGCGACGACCCGCTGACGGCCTACCGCGAACTCGTCTATCACCCCGATCAGGTGATTCGAGAGCGTGCCGCCATCGCCTGGAGCATCTGGGAAGGCGCGATCGTCTGCCTGCGCCCGGATCCGGCTTTTCACAACCAGTACGCGTCACCGGAGTTCGCGGTCACCTTCGCCCGGCTCGCGCTGCACTACTTCTGTCATGGGGCCTGGCTTGAAGAAGGACAGCTGATCCGGGAGGCCGGGAAGCTCGCCGGGATTCCCGGCGTGATCGTGCAGGGGCGGTACGACGCGGTGTGTCCGCCGGTGACGGCGTACGAGCTGCACCGGGCTTGGCCGGACTCGAAGCTGGAACTGGTGGAGGCCGCCGGGCACGCGGTGACGGATCCGGGGATGCTGGCGGCGCTCCGGGCCGCGACGGATCTCTTTCGGCGCACTCACTAGGGGAGCAATAGCACATTCCGACCCTTCATCCCTGGTAACGCTCGAAAAGGTCACGATCTTCCCAATCGTCACCGAATGCATCGATGACATTTCTCAGAAGCACTTGCTTCGTTATATTCGATTCCGTCGCAAGTCGCGCCTTGGCGAAATGCAGCACTGAATTCCAGCGCAGTTCATGCATAGTGAATTGAATGATCTCGACCGCCCCACCAGGAAGTTCATCCAGGAGGTCTTTCAAACGAGATTCCAGCTCGTCGCGACATTCTTCGTGTCGAAGGATGTACTCGAGCAGGTCTTCCAGCAGCGGCTCGATCTGATCGACGCCAGCCGCATGCGGTTCCACACGGACAATGAAGTCAACCTTGTCTAACGCCAGCGCACAGGGTGCACGGCGGCCCTCAGAAGCGTTCGACATACCTGCCTGCCACGTCATCCCATCCTGCATTGCTGAAAGCTGTTTCCGCCGCGCCTTGAGCGTGCTCACCGTAGGGCTTTTAGTGGCCAGACGCGTTATTGATCTCCTTGATCCTACCGGTCCTGAGTTTGGCGACGCCGGCAGCAAGCACATCTTCACCCTGGGCCAAGCTGACGTGGCCATCAGTCTGTTTTTCGAGGATAAGTGAGCCGTCTGATTTCACAACGTAGGCAAAGTTCCCCGATCGCGCTTGCAACGCTTCTGGTGACCAGGTCTTCGCCCAGCCAGGTTTGTCTTCAGGGAACAGGTTGGAGAAGCTCTTGGGAGCCTCCTCACCGCAGTTGTGGGTGAGGACCGAGGTCGATAGCGTCATCGGCGTAACGACCGACCCGACGACCACCTCCGATGAAGTCACCGGCCTTGCGTGCCCACTTCGCCGCGGTCGCTGGGCTGGGAGAAATTCTTCGGTTACCCGACAACCGATGAAAGGACCACGGCGGACGGCGCGGGCCGGTTCAACCACTTCAGTGGCAATGGTTCCATCTACTGGTCTCCGTCGACGGACGCCTTCGAACTTCACGGGTCGATCCGTGACCGCTACAAGGCACTCGGCTGGGAGATCGGCATGGGTTATCCGACCACCGATGAGACCTGGACGCCGGGTAACGCCGGGAAGTACAACCACTTCCGCCAAGGCGGGTTCGAGCACTCGATCTACTGGCGTTGGGGAACCAACGAAGCTTGGGAGGTCAAGGGGATGATCCGGCTGCGCTGGCGGGATCTCGGCTGGGAAACGTCGTATCTCGGCTTCCCCACCAGCGGTGAGTACAACATCCCGACCGGCAAGCGCAGTGACTTCCAGTACGGCTACATCACCTACAACGGTTCGACTGGAGCGATCGAAGACCGTCGATACTGAGTGAAAACGCCGGTGCGGCCAAACGGTCGCACCGGCGTTGCCTTACAGCCGACCGCCCGAGGTCGTATCACCGGAAAGACGTTGCGCCAGATAGACCGGCACCGTCGAGGCCAGGATCAGCACCGCGGCGACGACGTTGACGATCGGCGCCTGGTTCGGCCGGAAGAGATTGTTCAGGATCCAGATCGGCAGCGTCTCCAGCCCGGTGCCGAGGGTGAACGTCGTGACGATGATTTCGTCGAACGACAGCGCGAACGCCAGCAGACCACCGGCGAGCAGGGCCGACCGCAGCATCGGGAAGGTCACCAGGCGGAACGTCGTGAGGCCGTCGGCGCCGAGGTCCATCGACGCTTCTTCGAGGTTGCCGCCCATGCGCCGCAGGCGCGCGACGACGTTGTTGAACACCACCACGATGCAGAAGGTCGCGTGCGCGACGATCGCGGTGAAGAGGCCGAGGTCGATGCCGAGGATCGTGCGGAAGGCGTTGTTCAGCGCGATACCGGTGACGATGCCGGGCAGTGCGATCGGCAGGATGATCAGCAGGGACACCTGGTTACGGCCGAAGAACCGGTATCGCTGCAGCGCGAACGCCGCCATCGTGCCGAGTACAAGCGCGATCGCGGTGGCCGCGAGTCCTGCTTGGACACTCGTCCACAGCGCGTTCAGCGCGCCCTGGTTCTCCGCGGCCCGGCCCCACCATTCAAGCGTGAAGCTCGACGGCGGCCAGCCGAAGGTGGTGTCCGCGTTGAAGGAGTTGAGCAGGACCACCAGCAGCGGGAAGTAGATCACCGCGAGCCCGAGCACGAGCGCCGCCAGCAGCAGGTATTTGGTCGTCCGGGAAAGCCGCATCGCGCGCTCCTACAGGTTGTCCAGCGCGCCCGTGCGGCGCACGGCGGCGAGGTAGGCGAGCATGATCACCACGGGCACGGTCGCGACGGTGGCCGCGAACGGCAGGTTGTTGGCCGCGCCGATGTTGTCGTAGACGACGTTGCCGAGCATCTGCGACGTACCGCCGACGATCTTCACCGCGATGTAGTCGCCCAGCGACAACGAGAACGTGAAGATCGATCCGGCGACGACGGCCGGGAAGGTCACCGGCAGCACCACCGACCGGAGCGTCCTGAACGGCCGCGCGCCGAGGTCGCCGGAAGCGTCCACAAGGGAATCGGGCAGCCGTTCCAGCCCCGCGTAGATCGGCAGGATCATGTACGGCAGCCACAGATACGACAGCGTGATCACGGTCGCGAGGACGCCGTAGCCGGGAGTGTCGAGGCCGAACGGGTCGAGCAGCCAGTGCAGGACTCCGTTGCCGGACAACATGGTCCGCCACGCGTACGCCTTCACCAGGTAGCTCGCCCACAGCGGGGTCATCACGGCGATCACCAGAAGACGTCGCGCTCGCGGTGACGCGAATTTGGCCATGTAAAACGCCATCGGGAAGGCGATGATCGCGGTGATCACCGTGACCAGCGCCGCGATCCCGACCGTCCGGAGGGTGATCGTGCGGTACACCGCGTCACTGAACAGTGTGGTGAAGTTGTCCAGCGACCATTCGGTGACGACCTGGCCGGTGAAGACGTCGGTGTGCCAGAACGCGGTCACGAACAGCGCGGCAAGCGCGCCGAGGTAGGCGAGGCCGAGCCACAGCGCCGGCGCGGAGAGCAGGATTCCCAGTCGCAGCCTGGGTTTGCGGTACAGGAAGGCGGACGCTTTCCGCCTCGGCGAATCGAGTGTGGTCGTCATCATCTTCCACCAAGGGGATGGGACCGGGAGCGGCCGGAGTTGGGGGGCACCACCGGCCGCTCCCGGAGTTCGGGAGGGTCAGCCCTTGATCTCGGTCCAGGCGCGGGTCCACTCGCCGTAGTCCTTGCATTTGACGTCGGTGCGGCCGTCCAGGCACTGCGCGATCGGCGTTGTCCAGTAGGCGATCTTGGCGGCATAGGCGGCGTCACCGGCGTGGAAGGTTTCGCAGTGCGCCTTGTCCTTGGTTTCGGTGCAGGCCTTGGGGTTCGCGGGTGACTCACCGAAGTACTCGGCGACCTGGGCGTTCGCCTTCGGGCTGACGATGTGGTTCAGCCACTTGTAGGAGCACGTCTTGTGCGGCGACTTCGCCGACACCATCCAGGTGTCCGACCAGCCCGTCGCACCCTCGGACGGCAGCACGGACTCGACCGGCGCGCCCTCGCTCTTGGTCAGGTTCACCGTCACCTGCCAGGCGGTACCGACGACGGCGTCACCGCTCTTTAGGGCCTGGCTCTCCTTCAGATAGTCCGACCAGTACTCCCCCACCATCGGCCGCTGCTGCTTGAGCAGGTCGACCGCGGCCTGGAACTGCTTGTCGTCCAAGGCGTACGGGTTTTTGATGCCGAGTTCGGGTTTGTGCGCCTGCAGGTACAGCGCGGCGTCGGCGATGTAGATCGGTGAGTCGTAGGCGGAGATCTTGCCCTTGTACGGGCTGTTCGCGTCGAACATCACCGACCAGGACGTCGGCGCCGGGGTCACCTTGTCGGTCCGCCAGGTGAGCAGGTTCGCGCCCCAGCCGTGCGGCACACCGTAGGAAACGTTGTTCACGCTGTTCCACGGGCGGTTCTTCAAGAAATCGAAGACGTCGGCGTAGTTCGGCACGAGCGCGGTGTTCACCGGTTCGACGTCTCCGGAAGCGATGAGCCGCAACGAAGCGTCACCGGAGGCGGAGATGACGTCGTACTGTCCGGTCTTCATCAAGCTGACGGCCTCGTCGGAGGTGCCGAACGCCTTGACGTTGACCTTGCAGCCGGTCTCCTTTTCGAAGCCGGTCACCCAGTCGACGGCCGGATCGTTCGAGCCGTTCTCCGCGTAGCCGGGCCAGGCCAGCACGTTGACCTGCCCTTCCGGCTGGCCGAGTTGCGCGAGCGCGTCCAGTTTCGGCGGGGTGAAGCCCTGCCCACCGGGAGCGGCGGCGGTCGAACTGGATCCGGAGGTGCCACAGGCGGCCACGAGCAGCCCGGCGCCGAGCAGCCCGGCGAGCGCGAGTTTCCTGTTCTTCATTGAACGAACCTTTCGGTGCTGGGGAGGGGCTAGCCGGCTTCGGGGACGCGGAAGCTGTGTTCGTGCCGCCAGCTCAGGCGGACGCGGCCACCTTCGAAATCCGTGGGCTCGGCGGTGTTCTGCCGGACCACGGAGAGCTGGCCGCCGGCGTCGAGCGTGACCTCGTAGCGCACGGTCGCGCCCGCGTAGACGGTGTTGGTGACGGTGCCGGTGGCGCTGGTCTCGCCGACCTCCGCCGATTTCGAGAGATCGGCGTCGACGCGGATCTTTTCGGGGCGGATGCTGAAGACGCCGGGTTTGCCGATGATGTTCTCCGCGCCGCCCCCGCTGAGCAGGTTCGAGGTGCCGACGAACCCGGCGACGAACGCCGACGCGGGCCGCTCGTACACCTCGACCGGCGAGCCGACCTGTTCGATGCGGCCGGCGTTGAACACCGCGATGCGGTCACTCATCGTCAGCGCCTCGTCCTGGTCGTGGGTGACGAAGATGAAGGTGATGCCGACTTCACGCTGGATCTGCTTGAGCTCGGTCTGCATGGTGTGGCGCAGTTTCAGGTCGAGCGCGCCGAGTGGTTCGTCGAGCAGGAGCACCTTCGGCCGGTTGACCAGTGCCCTGGCGAGCGCGACCCGCTGCCGCTGGCCGCCGGAGAGCTGATCGGGTTTGCGCTCACCGAACTCGCCGAGCCTGACGGTGTCGAGGGCCTCCTTCGCACGCTGACGCCGCTCCGCGCGAGGGACGCGTTTCACCCGAAGGCCGTATTCGACGTTCTGTCGCACGGTCATATGCGGGAAGAGCGCGTAGTCCTGGAAGACCGTGTTGACGTCACGGTCGAACGGGGCGAGACGGCTGACGTCGCGGCCGTGCAGTTCGATCGTGCCCGACGTCGGCAGTTCGAAGCCCGCGATCATGCGGAGCACGGTCGTCTTGCCGGAGCCGGACGGTCCGAGCATCGAGAAGAACTCGCCGGGCGGGATGTCGAGATCGACGCCGTCCACCGCGTGGACCTGGCCGAACTCCTTGCGCAGCCCGCGCAGCCGGATCGCGGGAACCCCGTCCTCGGCCGAAGTGATAGCAAAGGTCCCTTGCGCCCCCGCGGCGGAGGCGACAGGTGCTTGATGAGGCATGGCGTGCCTTTCGGTGGTCGTCACAGCGCGCTCATCACGTGCTTGACGCGGGTGTAGTCCTCGAGGCCGTAGAGCGAGAGGTCCTTGCCGTAGCCGGACCTCTTGAAGCCGCCGTGCGGCATTTCGGCGACCAGCGGGATATGCGTGTTGATCCAGACGCAGCCGAAGTCGAGCTTCCCGGCCAGCCGCATCGCCCGCTGGTGGTCGGTGGTCCACACCGACGACGCGAGCGCGTAGTCGACGCCGTTGGCCGCGGTGAGCGCCTCCGCTTCGGAGCCGAAGCGCTGCACGGTGATGACCGGGCCGAAGACCTCCGTCTGGCTGATCTCGTCGTCCTGGCGGACGCCGGAGATCACCGTCGGTTCGTAGAAGTAACCCTCGTCCCCATGCCTTTTCCCTCCACAGTGGACTGTCGCGTGTTCGGGGAGCCGGTCGACGAAACCGGCGACCCTGGCCAGCTGGGCGGCGTTGTTGAGCGGTCCGTAACTCACCGAAGTGTCGTCGGGTTTGCCGGTGGTGGTCGCCCGCGCCTGCCTGGTGAGCGCCCCGACGAACGCGTCGTGGACCTCGTCGGCGACCAGGACCCGGGTCGCCGCGGTGCAGTCCTGACCCGCGTTGAAGTAGCCCGCGGCGGCGATTCCCTCGGCGGCCGCTTCGATGTCGGCGTCGGCGAAGACCAGTACGGGTGCCTTCCCACCGAGTTCGAGGTGTACGCGCTTCACGTCCTTCGCCGCCGAAGCGGCGACCTCGATCCCGGCGCGGACGGAGCCGGTGATGGACACCATCGCGGGGATGTCGTGCTCGACGAGCGCACGCCCGGTGTCGCGGTCGCCGCAGATGACGTTGAATACGCCGGGCGGCAGGAATTCGGCGCAGGTCTCGGCCAGGAGCAGGGTGGACGCGGGGGTGGTGTCGGCCGGTTTGAGCACCACGGTGTTCCCGGCCGCGAGGGCGGGCGCGATCTTCCAGACCGCCATGAGGAGCGGGTAGTTCCACGGCGTAACCTGCGCGCACACGCCGATCGGTTCTCGGCGGACGAAAGAGGTATGTCCTTCCATGTATTCGCCTGCCGACCGTCCTTCCAGGACACGCGCGGCGCCGGCGAAGAACCGCAACTGGTCGACGATCATCGGCAGTTCTTCGGCCGCGGTGAGCGCGATCGGCTTGCCGGTGTTCGCCGATTCGACGAGCACAAGGCCCTCCGCGCGCGCTTCGACGGCGTCGGCGATCTTCAGCAGCGCGAGCTGGCGCTGCGCGGGCGTGGTCTCGCCCCACCGCTCGAAGGCGGTGGCCGCGACCTTGAGCGCGCGATCGACGTCTTCGGGGCCGGCGACTGAGGCGGTGCAATACGGGCGGCCGGTGACGGGATCGACGATGTCGGCGACTTCGCCCGACACGGATCCGGTGTACTCACCGCCGATGAAGTGCTTCAACTGCTGCACGAGAGCTCCTGGCGACTGGGCCTGGGGGCGTGAGGCGATAGCAAAGGTCCCTTGCTCCCTTGTGGGGCGGCAAGCGAGCTAAAACATATAAGCCCATAGGTTAAATGACAAGACGATGGGGCAAGATTGGTTCCATCGGGTAGCGGTACGGGTGAAGGGCCACCATGCGTAAGGGGTTGTCGCACAGCGCGCGGTCAGCGATGTTCGCGCCGCTCGACCAGATCGGCCGGGCCGAAGCGGTCACCGCGCGGCTGGTCGACGCCATCACGCTCGGACTGCTGGCCGACTCCGAACAGCTGCCGAGCGAAGCCGAACTGGCCGCCCAGTTCGGCGTCTCGACCGTGACCGTTCGCGAAGCGCTTGTCGCCCTACGCCAGCAGGGACTTGTCGAGACGCGTCGCGGCCGGGGCGGCGGAAGCTTCGTGAAGACGCCCGTGAACCCTTCGGCCGCTTCGTGGCGAGAACGCCTTCGCACGGTTTCGCTGTCGGATCTGCGTGACGTCGGCGACCACTATCTGGCCATCGCCGGCGCCGCGGCCAAACTCGCCGCCGAACGGAGTTCGCCGGAGGACATCGAGCGGCTCGAACTGGCGACCGAGGACATCCGCACCGCGACAGGCGCGGAGGCGTCCCGCGCCGAGCGCCAGTTCCACCTCGAAGTCGCGGCGGCCGCTCAGTCGCCGCGACTGACGAGGGAGGAAGTGCAGTTGCAGAGCGAACGAGGCGGGCTGCTGTGGCTGCCGCTCGAACCGCACGGCACCCGCGAGCACGCCTACGCCGAACACCGCGCGATCACCGCCGCCATCGCGCAGGCCGACGGCGAGCTGGCCAGGAAGCTCACCGAGGAGCACATCCTCGAAGCGATAGACCGGCTGGCGGACGTGCATTTAGACCTTCTGGGCCCTTAAGCTGCGGCATCCGCGCATCCGAGGTGAGCATCGTGAACGACACACCGTCCGCCGCTTCCGAGGTCGTCGAGCAGGTATCCGCCCTGGTCGAGGACGTCTTCGGCAGGCTGAAGCCGGTTCTGGCCGCGGCAGAAGGGCTGCTGGCCGGATCCGCCGATGCCCTCGCCGACGATCTGACCCGGCTCCGGCCGCAGGTCTTCGACGTCCTCGGTGGCCTCGTCGTCGGCGCCGGGTTCATCAGTGCGCCGAACGCGCTGGCCGATCAGGAATTCGGCTTCGAGTGGTGGACCGAAACCGGCGACGCCGAACCCGCGCGGCTGGTCATCAGCCTCGATCCGGACAGTGAGAACTTCCTCGACTACACCCGCCAGTCGTGGTTCACCGTGCCGCGTGACACCGGCCGCCGTCACATCAACGGCCCGTACGTCGACTACCTCTGCACCGACGAATACACGCTGACGTTCACCGTCCCGGTCCAGCGAAGCGGGTCTTTCGCGGGTGTCGTCGGCGCGGACATCTACGTCCGTGAGGTCGAGCGCCTGCTGCAGCCGAAACTGCGCGGGCTCGGCGGCCGCGCGGCGCTGGTCAACGCCCAGGGCCGGGTGATCGTGTCGAACAACGCGCGCCAGGCGACGGGGTCGCTGGTGCGCGATGTCGACGTCCCGGCGTGGTGGTCCTCCGGCGCGGAACCGGTCACGACGGAGAACGGTACCCAACTCCGGCGCTGCGGGGATTCGCCGATCGCGCTGGTCAGGTCCGCTGGGGGCTGAAGGACGCCATACCCGCATCTGATGCGGGGAAAGCGCCCTTCACCGCGTCGCATGCGGGGAAAGCGTCCTTCAGCCCCCGGCGGCCTGCAGCGCGAGCCAGAGTTCGGCGCGTACGCCGGGGGAATCGAGGTCCCGGCCGGTCAGTTCGGCGACCTTGCGCATGCGGTTGCGCAGGGTGTGCCGGTGCACGCCGAGCCGCGCGGACGCCAGATCCCAGTGGCCGTGGTGTTCGAGCCAGCACCTCAATGAGGCGACCAGTTCGCCTCGGCCTGTTTCGTCGTGCTGCCGCAGAGGCGCCAGCAGACTGTCCGAAAACGCTTGCGCCGCTGGGGAATCGACCAGGCTGAGAAAGCCACGTCCAGCATGGTCGGCATAGGGGACGAACTCCACACCCCTGGCTTTCGCCACCCCGGCCGCCTGCTCGGCTTGGCGGGCTCCGAAGGCGAATTCGGCGATGGCGACGACCTCGGAGGCGCCGCCGTGCATCCCACCGACGCGAGCCGCGAGCCGCACCACTTTCTCCGAGACCCCGGGATCCGCGACCGTAACGGCGATCACCGCGCTACCCGAGTGCGCGAAGAACACCTCGTTCGCCTCGGTTTCCGCTTCAAGCAGAGTGTGAAACGCCTGCCTCGCCCCCGGCGGCCCCACGAAGGCGTGCACCCGCCAAGGCGCGTCTGGCGCATCGCCCCAAACAGTGGAAAGGGCATTCATCACGATCTCGTCCTGGCCGCCCACCAAGAGGTCGAACAAACCGGTGCGCAAGTACCGCAAAGCGGCCACGTGTTCCCGGTTCTGTTCCAGCGCAAGGGAAAGCAGCGACACCGCGGTGTTGACGATGTGCTGCCCCGCGGCGTCCAGCGGCCCGCTTGTCCCGACCACGAGCACGCCACGTGCCCGAGTGTCGAGCGTCTGCAGCACCACCTCGTCTTCCCCAACCGCCGTCACGAGCGTGCCCGCACGCAGGCGCGCGAGGTCTTCCCGTACCTCGTCGGCGAACGGCCGAGCCGATGACGGCGACGCTTCGGTGACCCGGCCCGCCGAATCGAGCAGGAGCACCCAGCCGTCGATCAGCTTCGCGAGTTTGCGCACCACTCCGCCGGGTCCGCCCTTGCCGACGGCGGTCCTGGTCAGCTCCTGCTGGCCCTTGCCGGTGCGCACGAGCGAGGCGTACTCGTCGGCCGCGACCGCGCGGGAGACCGCCCGCGTGATCGCGATGAACGGCGTCTTCCTCGGGACTTCGAGCACCGGGAGCCCGACCTCTTCCGCGGTGTCCACAAGGGACCGCGGAATCGTCTCGTGGCTGAGGCCGACGCCGAACCCGAGCCCCGCCACCCCGGCGTCGACGAGCCGCCGGATGTACCCGGGTGATGTGGTCTCATCGAGAGCTAGGCCGGTGGTCAGCAGGAGCTCGCCGCCTTCGAGGAAGGCCTGCGGATCGGTCAGCTCGGTGGGGTGGACCCAGCCGATCGGCCGGTCGAGCTCGGCTTCGGCGGCACGCACGCGCAGCCCGAGCGGGCGTTGGGCCGCGAGGTCGCGGAGCGTCAGTGCCATGTTGTCCAACTCTACGCCCCGACATCGACAAGATGTCGAGCTGACGCGCATCGGCGCGGCTCCCATCCTGGAGGGCGACCCCGTCCCCGTGTCCGCAGGAGCCCGGCCGTGACCGCCACCACCGAAACCCAGCGCAGGCTGCGCACCGAGATCCCCGGCCCCGCCTCGCGCGCCCTGCAGGAGCGACGCGCCGGCGTCGTCGCCGCGGGCGTGAGTTCGGTGCTGCCCGTCTACATCACCTCCGCCGAGGGCGGTCTGCTCACCGACGTCGACGGCAACGTCCTGATCGACTTCGGCTCCGGTATCGCCGTGACCAACGTCGGCCACGCGGCGCCCGCCGTCGTCGACCGGGTCCGGGAGCAGGTAGGCCGGTTCACGCACACGTGTTTCATGGTCACGCCGTACGAGGGCTACGTCGAGGTGTGCGAGGCACTCGACAAGCTGACACCCGGCACCCATGAGAAGCGTTCGGTGCTGTTCAACTCCGGCGCCGAGGCCGTCGAGAACGCGGTGAAGATCGCCCGCGCCGCGACCGGCCGCCAGGCAGTCGTCGTGTTCGACCACGCCTACCACGGCCGCACCAACCTGACGATGGCGCTGACCGCGAAGTCCATCCCCTACAAGCACGGTTTCGGCCCGTTCGCGCCCGAGGTCTACCGCGTCCCGGGGTCGTACCCGTACCGCGATGGCCTCTCCGGTCCCGAGGCGGCGCGGATCGCCATCGACCGCATCGAGAAGCAGATCGGCGGCGACCAGGTCGCGGCCGTCGTCCTCGAACCGGTGCAGGGTGAGGGCGGGTTCATCGAGCCCGCGCCCGGCTTCCTGCCGGCGTTGTCGAAGTGGTGCACCGAAAACGGCGTCGTGTTCGTCGCCGACGAGGTGCAGACCGGCTTCTGCCGCACCGGCGAGTGGTTCGCCTCCACGCACGAAGAGGTCGTGCCGGATCTGATCGCCACGGCCAAGGGCATCGCGGGCGGGCTTCCGCTCGCGGCGGTCACCGGCCGCGCGGAACTGCTCGACGCCGTCGGGCCGGGCGGGCTCGGCGGAACCTACGGCGGTAACCCGATCGCGTGCGCCGCGGCGCTCGGTTCGATCGAGGTCATGCGGCAGGAGAACCTGGCGGCGTCGGCGAAGCGCATCGAGAACGCGGTACTGCCGCGACTTCGGGAGCTGGCCGCGGAGACCGGCGTGATCGGTGACGTCCGCGGGCGTGGCGCGATGCTGGCCGCCGAGTTCGTCAAACCCGGCACCACCGAACCGGACGCCGATCTGACCAAACGGATCGCGCAGGCCTGTCACCAGGCCGGAGTCGTCGTCCTCACCTGCGGCACCTACGGCAACGTCGTCCGTTTGCTGCCGCCGCTTTCCCTGTCCACCGAACTGCTCGACGAAGGCCTGTCCGTCCTCGAGCACGCTGTCCGCACGGAGGCCGCCAAGTGACCACATTTCCTTACTGGGTAGCCGGAAAGCCGGTCACCAGCGACGAGACCGTCATCGTCCGTCACTCCTTCGACGGAAGCGAGGCGGGCACGCACCACGTTCCGTCCACTTCGGACATCGAGACCGCCGTGCAGGCGGCGCACGACGTCCAGGAGGAGTTCGCGACGCTGCCCGCCCACGTCCGGGCGGGCGCGTTGGACCACGTGTCCCGGGTCTTGGGTGAGCGGTCCGAAGAGCTGGCGCGGCTGATCACCGCCGAGTCGGGCAAGCCGCTGAAGTGGGCGCGCGGCGAGGTCGGCCGGGCGGCGTCGACGTTCCGCTGGGCGGCGGAGGAGGCTCGCCGGTTCTCCGGTGACCTGCAGCGGCTCGACACCGATCCGGGCGGCACCGGACGGCTGGCGCTGGTGCGCCGCGTGCCGAAGGGCCCGGTTCTCGGCATCACGCCGTTCAATTTCCCGCTGAACCTGGTGGCGCACAAGGTCGCGCCCGCGATCGCGGTCGGCGCGCCGATCGTGCTCAAGCCCGCGCCCGCGACGCCGCTGACCGCGCTGCTGCTCGGCGAGATCCTCGCCGAGACGGACCTGCCTGCCGGAAGCTGGTCGATTCTCCCGGTGAGCAACGAGGAATCGGCCAAGCTGGTGGCCGACCCCCGGCTGCCGGTCGTGTCGTTCACCGGCTCCGTGCCGGTGGGCTGGGGTATCCGCGACAGCGTGCCGCGCAAGCACGTCGCGCTCGAACTCGGCGGTAACGCCGCGGTTCTGGTCTGTCCTGATTGGACGGATCTGGATTTCGCGGCGCAGCGGATCGCGACGTTCGCGATGTACCAGGCCGGGCAGTCGTGCATCTCGGTGCAGCGGGTGTACGCGCACGCCGACGTCTACGACGAGCTTCGAGCGAAGGTGCTGGAGCAGGTGCGGGCGCTCGGGACCGGTGACCCGCGGGCGGACGGCGTGGACGTCGGGCCGCTGATCAACACCGCCGCCGCTTCCCGGGTGGAGTCGTGGATCGCCGCGGCCGTCGACGCGGGTGGCGAACTGCTGACCGGCGGGAAGCGCGACGGCGCGACCGTCGAGCCGACCGTGCTCGCGAACGTGCCGGAGGATGCGGCGGTGATGGCCGACGAGGTCTTCGGGCCGGTCGTCTCGATCACGCGCGTCGAATCGGTGGACGACGGAGTGCGGCGGATCAACGACTCGCGCTTCGGGCTGCAGGCCGGCGTGTTCACCCGCGACCTGCCGACCGCGTTCGACGTGTCCGCGAAGCTGCGTGTCGGCGGTGTGCTCGTCGGCGACGTGCCGAGCTTCCGGGCCGACCAGATGCCCTACGGCGGCGTGAAGGACTCCGGTGTCGGCCGCGAGGGCCCGGCGTCGGCGATGGCCGACTTCACCGAGGAGCGCGTCACCGTCCTGACCGGCCTGACCCTCTGACGACCCGCATTCAGAGCACCATGAGGGGTAAGCCAAATATGGCGTGCCCTCCTGCGGTTCGGACCGGCCACCGGAAGCCGGGCCGCGCCCCAGTGTCTACAAGGGACACTTTTCCGAAGAAGACTGTCCGACTTGGGTGGTTTGCGCGGTTTTGGGCGGGGGTCGTGAGTGGCAATGAGGGTTCTAACCCTATTCGCCACTCACGACCCCACGCGGAACCGCACACACAGGCCCAAATCGGACACCGAGTCTCCGAAAAACGTCCCTTGTGGACAGTCAAGGACGCGCCGTGTCTCGGCGGGGAGCACCTGACTGCAACCGCGATAGCAAAGGTCCCTTGCTTCAGCCGAGGGCGCGGAGCAGCGCGGAGTGGGCCTCGACGAGCGAAGGGCCGTACCAGGTCAGATGGCGTCCGGAGACCAGGACGTACGTCGCGCCGGGGAACGCTTCGGGACCGTCGTCGGCGGTGAACTCGTAGGGCTCGTCGGGCAGGACGAGCAAGTTCGCGTCCCCGGCCGCGAAGCGCTCCTGGAGTTCTTCGAGCTTGGGACGCGGATAGCGCTCTTCGTCGTCTGCGTAGACGTTGCCGATTCCGACGCGTCGCAGGACGTCGCCGCCAAAGGTGTCCCGGCCGAGCACGATCCACGGCTTCCGCCAGACCGGCACGACCGCCCGGAACCGCTCCGGCCGCGTCTCCCGCCACACCTCTTCGGCCTCGACCAGCCAGTCCGGCTCGGCGAGGTCGTAGGCCTGCGTCAGTAGCCGCCGGATCGAGCCCAGCGCGGCGGGCACGGTGGCCGACGCCTCCATCACCCAGACCGGGATCCCGTTGGCGCGCAGGCGTTCCACGTCTTCCGGCCGGTTCTCCTCGGAGTTGGCCAAGACCAGGTCCGGTTCGAGTTCGAGCACCTTGTCCACGTTCGGATACTTCGAACCGCCCACCCTCGGGACGTCCAGATCCACCGGATGGGTGCAGTAGTCGGTGGCGCCCGCGAGCCTTCCCGGCGCGCTCACCTCGACGGCCTCGGTCAGCGACGGCACGAGTGAGACCACCCGCGACGCCGGTTCGCGCAGCGGGACGACTTCGCCGAGATCGTCGATCATGCGCGCTCGAAGGACAGTTTCCGCTTGTCGACGTCCACTGCGGTGAGCCGGACCTGGATCCGCTCACCCTCCGGCAGCTTCCCGCCCGCGCACTTGCCCATCACCGGCGGGTTCTCGATCAGGATCTCCGCCTTGTTCTCGTCGGCCCGCAGGACGATCGCGCCGAACTCCTCACCGATGTGCTCGGCCATCACCCAGGCCTCGACCTGGTCGATGCAGGCCCGTTCGACCTTCGCCGCCAGCGTGTCGGACGCGGTCATCTGGTCCGGCACCTCCGAAAGCGCCGCGCGGACCCACGCGGGTACCTCGCGGCCGGCGCTCACCGCGAGGCAGATCTCGGTGGCGAACCGGTCGACCAGCCGCCGGATCGGCGCGGTGACGTGGGCGTACGCGCCACCGATTCCGGCGTGGGTGGTCAAGGCGGGCAGTTCACCGTCGAACGAGGTGTACCCGGCGCCGCGCAAAAGGCGTGTGGTGTCGGCGAAAAGCGCCATCGAGGCGGGCTGGCCGGGATCGAGCGCGGCGAGGAACTCCGACACGCTCTTGCCCTCGGGCCAGTCGATGTTCAGCGCCTGGGCGGACCGGCGCAGCCAATCGACCGCTTCGGGCTCCGGCGCGGGCAGGGTCCGCAGGACCCCGATCTTGGCCTCGATCATGAGCTTCGCCGCCGCCATCCCGGTGAGCAGCGAGATCTCGGCGTTCCACGCGTCGACGTCGTTGCGCGGCCGCTGGACCAGCACCCAGCCGCCGTCGGGATCGCCGTTGATCTCCTGTTCCGGCAACTGCAGTTCGACCGCGCCACGCCGGACCGCGAGTTCGCGGCGCAGACGGCCCAGTTCCGGCAGCGCCGCGACCGACGGATGCGGGTCACCCGCGTCGATCGAGGCCTGGACGGTCTCGTAGTCGAACTGCTCGGTGGACCGGACCAGCGCGCGGCGGACGTTGGTCGCCGTCGGCTCGCCGCCCGCGTCGACGTCGATGGTCCACAGCACGGCGGGCCGGGTCTCCCCCGGCAGCAGGCTCGCCGCGCCTTCGGACAACACCGGCGGATGCAGCGGCACGTTTCCGTCCGGCAGGTAGAGCGTCTGGCCGCGGCGTCGCGCTTCCTTGTCGAGCGCACCACCCGGTGGGATGAACGCGGCCAGATCGGCGATCGCGTAGTGGACCCGGAATCCGCCGCCCTCGACGCGCTCGATCAGCACCGCCTGGTCGAGATCCTTGGCACCGGGCGGATCGATGGTGACGAAGGGCAGACCGGTGGCGTCCTCGCGTTCCCCCGCCGACTCGAGCGGGTCGACGACCGCCGCCTCCGCCTCGGCGAGCACGTCGGGCCCGAACGTCTCCGGCAGCAAGAACTCGGCGCGCAGGCGACCGAAGTCCCCTCCGGCCGCGTGTGTCCTGATCACGAGTGGAGGCACCACCCAACCCTATCTCGATCCGGCCCGGTTGATCGCCCGTTCGGGTGCGGGCCGGTCGGGTGTACGTTACGGGCCGAAATGAAAACCGATACCCTTTTCAAAACGACAGGAAGGGCCGTGGCGTGAAGATCGCGTTCGTCGGGAAGGGCGGCAGCGGCAAGACCACGTTGGCGTCGCTGTTCACCGCGTACCTGGCCGGCGCCGGGAAACCGGTACTGGCGATCGACGCGGACATCAACCAGCACCTCGCCGTCGCGCTCGGCGCGAGCGAGGAAGAGGCCATCGCGTGGCCGACGCTGGGCGACAACATGGGCCTGATCAAGGAGTACCTGCGCGGCGACAACCCGCGGATCACCGACGCGGCCTCGATGATCAAGACGACTCCGCCCGGACGCGGTTCGCGGCTGGTCCGGCCGTTCGAGGACAACCCGATCTTCCAGGCCTGCTTCCGCGAGTTCGGCGGGGTGCGGCTCGGCGTCACCGGTCAATTCGACGAGGACGACCTCGGCGTCGCCTGCTACCACTCGAAGGTCGGCGCGGCGGAACTGCTGCTGAACCACATGATCGACGACGCGGGCGAATACGTGGTCATGGACATGACCGCGGGCGCCGACGCGTTCGCGTCCGGCCTCTTCACGCGATTCGACGTGACGTTCCTGGTATGCGAGCCGACCGTGCGCAGCGTCGGCGTGTACCGGCAGTACGCCGACTACGCCCGGGACTTCGGCGTCCGGCTGGTCGTCGTGGGCAACAAGGTGACCGAAGAGGAGGACATCGAGTTCCTGCGCGACGAGGTCGGCGACGCGCTGCTGGGCTGGATGGAGAACTCGCGGCACGTCCGCGCCGCCGAACGCGGCCGCGCGCGCCCGATCGGCGAACTCGAGGCGCACAACCTCCAGACGCTGGGCTCGATGCTCGCGACCGTCGACGCCGAGCAGCGTGACTGGGCGCGCTACCAGCGTCAGGGCGTCGAGTTCCACCTCCGCAACGCGCGGGCGTGGGGCAGCGGCCGCGCCGGGGAAGACCTCACGGCGCAGGTGGACCCGGAGTTCGTGCTGGGCCCCGCGTTGGCCCGGCAGGACGCCTGAACTGCGGATTCACGCGCGAAGAGAGCAAGGGACCTTTGCTATCGCTTACTTAGGCATGCTAAGCGAGTGAGCGCAAAGGTCCCTTGTTTGGTCGATCATAGGGTCCTACCTGGGGTTTTGCGGCGGATTGAGGCGTGTGGGCCGTCACCAGGCCGTTAGGCGGCTTGGTCGGTGTCCGGTGAGCTGTTGAGCAGCGCGTCGACCGCTGCCCGGGTGCGTTCGTGGCTGCCGGGCAGCAGGTGGGTATAGACCTTGAGCGTGAACCCGGGGTCCGTGTGCCCGAGGTAGGCCGCGAGCGCTTTGATGGACTCGCCCGCGTCCAGAAGCACGGACGCGTACAGATGCCGCAAAGCGTGCATACCGTCCTCTGGTGTCGGCTTGGCGATCCCGGCTCGCCGAAGCGCGGGTTTCCAGATTCTCTGGGTACACACGTTCCGGTTGATCGGCTTACCTGTCTCGCTCACCAGCAGTAACCGGACCGTGACCGGCACGCCGCCGGGGTGCCGCCAAGGCAAGGTGACAGCGACGGAGGGGAAGTGCTGGGCGTAGCTGTCCAGTAGTTCCAGGAGTTCGCCAGAGATCGGGACCTCTCTGGTTTTGCCGCCCTTGGGTAGGGCGAACACGAGCTTGCCTCGCACCATGCGGATCTGCCGCTGAATGTTCGCGATGTTGCGGGTGCGGTCCACGTCGTCGTCGAGGGAGAATCCCAGGACTTCGCCCTGCCGGAGGCCAAGACCGCGTGGGAGGTCGACCAGTGGCCGGTAGCGCGGCGGCAGGGTCGCGCGCACCTGGTGCGAACGCCGGACCGGCCAGACCCGCACGCGGGTGAGTATGCGGCGGGGGCGTTTGACGCTCTTGGCGTGTGCGGGGTTGTCGCGGATCCTCTTGTCGTCTTTGGCGAACTCCATGATCGCGGTGAAGTGCGCGAAGTACCGCACCTGACACGACACGCTGACTTCGGCGTCCTGGAGTGCCCGTAGCCACTTTTGCACGTGCGAAGGCTTGACCGCCCCCACGGCCTTATTCCCGAAAACGGGGATCAGGTGTTTTTTCACGTCTCGTGCGATCAGCTCCAGGGACGTGTAGTCGCAGGTTTGAGCGGCGAGCCACTTGTTCGCGATCGTCTCGAACAGCACTTGACCCGCTCGCGGGTCGAGGTAGGTTCCTTCACGCTTGCTCGCCTCGACCTCAATCAGGAAGTCTTCGGCGAGCTTCTTTGCCTTGTCTGGGAAAGCTTTGGAGCGCTCGATCCCGTCCGGGTCGAGGTAGCGGACCTTGTAGCGTAAACCCACTCCGTAGGTGTCGGTCCGCTCTAGCGCTGGTTTGCCGGTCCCGGTGAACAGTAGCTCGCCGTTGTCGTCGCGTTTCTGTCGGAACCAGCGGTCTTGGATATGTGCCACAGGTTTTCCTTTCACTGTAGGGATTTGCCGCTTGATTGCTGTGCGGCGAACCACTCGCGGACGCGAGCGGGGTCATAGCGAAGGTGGCGTCCGGTCTTGTGGACCGGTGGCCCTTCGCCGCGCCATTTCCACCGGTACAACGTTGTGACCGGCACACGCAGGTAGTCGGACACGTCTTCTGGTGTCCACAAGGTCTCCTCAGACACGGTTCCTCCCTTCTCGTGCGTGGTTGTCTCGGGATTGCAGCCGCGCGGCGATACCAGCAGCGAGGGCGATTTCGGCGTCGTCGCGGTAGCCCGCGCTGGCAAAGTCCCAATCGTTGATGACTGCCACCGACTCCATACCGCCAGAGATTCCGAGGCGGGTAAGGGTTTCTTCCATCCTGTAGGCACGTCGGGCGAGGCGGATCGAGGTGAATGTCATGGAATAGACGCGGCTCTTAGTGAGGAAGTGACCGCGAAAACCGAGCATGTGTGCCCACTTGCGCAGGTTGAGAGGTGCGTACCGCTCCAGGCTGCCCAAAGTCCAGGCGGTCTGGATCAGCCGCCGATGATGCGGCGACACCCGCAGGTAGTCGATGTGCCGCTGCGAGCGCACGGGCCGGTCGCTTCCCGTGGTGGTGGCTCCGGTGTCCTTTGTGGAGTACTTCGCGACGTAAGCGGCCAGCCGCGCTTCACTGATCGCACCGTCGATGTCTTCGACCGAGGCGCGGGCGGTCGAGGCGATATGACGTACGTCGAGCTGTCGCCCCCACGTCAACTCCAGAGGAGAGCCGTCCGGCCGTTCGATCGTGACCTTGGTGGACGTTGCCGCCGCGCGTACGGCCTGTTCCAGAAGTTCATCGGTTGCCCAAGCCGGCGGCGGGGTGCTTGGTCCGTCCGGGCCGTCGATTCGGGTGACGGCGTGAAAGTGCACCGCCCCTCGCCGCTGAAACTCAGCTACCTTCCCGTAGGAGATCCTTGCCGCGTAAGGAAAGTCTCGTACCCGGATGTCCGCGAGCGCGGCGAGTTCGCGGCGCAGCCGGATGACGAACCGTTGCCACAGCATGGTGGCGTGCGCTTGCCATAACACCGCCGCCGTGTAGTCGTAGGTGTCCGAGTCGATCGGCGATCCGAGGCGGGTGTCGCCCTCGTGGTGGCACTCGTCGCAGCGGCACGGAATCCTCCGGCCCCGCGTCGAATAGCCGGGATCACTATGCACTGGGCCGAAACTTGGCGCGGTGAGCGTGACGAACGCGCGTGGTCGGTTCGCGACCGATTCCGGCACGCTCGCCGTGCCGCCGATCAGTCCGGCGCGCACCACATGGAACGCGTCGCCCGCGTAGCGCGCCGAGCAGGTCGGGCACACGGTCGCGCGTCGGTTGCCGCACGGTGTGAACACCGCGCCGCTGAAACCGTGCAGCAGTAACCCGGTTGCGATGTCGCGGATCTGAGTCTTGCCGTGCAATGTGATCGGGCGAGCGCAGCCGCCGACCGCAATCACTTTGTCGCGCCAGCGGGGAAAATCCTTGGCGGCCAATCGGTAGGAGATGCGGTCATCGAGAGTCCACATGAGAACCTCCTAGAAAGCTGGTAAACCACAAGACGGGGCATGACCGAGTGGCCATGCCCCGTCCGAGGGGATCGAGAGAGTGTTGCGGCTACCGCGCGGATAGTGTTTTGTGAACGCTTCCGTGGGGGATTGGTCCGTATGCAGTGACGAACCGGACGAGTTCGGTGATGTCGGCGTCGCTGACGTAGGCGGCGCGGACACGAACCGGCACCCGCTTGCGCGGCCGGATCACATAGCCGATCCCCGCAGCTTCAGGGATATCGGGGATGTCATCGGCGCGGGCACCGCGAGCCCGCGCATCCTCCCCCAGTACCCCATCAACGTGGTTTCCCACGGTCAGGCGAAGGCAGATCCGCCAGGTGAACAAGTCCCTGATGCTGACCGTATCTTTCGTGGGTTCCTGCACGAGACCGATCATGGTGTGCCCGGAAGCTCGGCCTTGCGAGCCGACCAGCGAGAGTTGCCCGCGAAGCTGCCGCGCGATAGTCGGGTCACCGTAGGCCAGCAGCGCGGCCATCTCATCCACGATCAACAAGTTGACCGGGGTGTCGCGGGAGATATTCAGACGGCGGGTGCCGCCAGCGGCGAAAACTTGTTGTGCCGCTTGCATATCCTCCACGTAATCGGTGACCAGATCCGCACACTCCTGCCCGGTAGCGGCGTACCGGTAGGCGATGTCTCGGAGTGCGGAGAACTCGAACTGTTTCGGGTCGGCGATCCAGACCCGCACCAGCCCGTCGCGGATCATCGGCGCGACCGACCGCAAGATCGACATGGGGATCGAGTTCTTACCCGCGCCGGTGTTGCCCGCAACGAAGATGTGCTTGCCCAGTACGGGAATACGCCACTGCTTCCCGTACTCGGTCTCACCGAGATACACATCACCCAGGTCGACGGCGTCGGAGGTCTCGAGCATCTCCGGAGCCGGGATCGTTTTTGTGAAAGGTTCGCGACGTTGGATGATTAGGCCGATAGTGCCGGGTTTGATCTGCTCCACGGCGATCCGTTGCACGCGTAGGGCGTGTGCGAGTTCCGCCGTCTTGTTCTCATAGTTCTTCTCGCTTTGTCCGGCCACGATCCGCACATGCAGCGTGTCCACTGTAGACGAATAAGAACGGGCTCTGGTGATCCGTGGAAACCGTTCCTCGTTCGTTTTGCGGTGAGCCGTCGACAGCTCGCAGGCTCGTAGAACGTGATGCCAGCGCGGGCCGAGGTAGCTGGTCCAGCGCCGCCACCACGCCCGAACATGCGGTGCGGCGTACTGGTCGAACGTGTCGGGATGAGCCCGATACCAAGCGAGCATGACGAACGCGAGACCGGCAAGCGCGATGGCCGTCGCCCGCCAATCCCACCAGGTCCCCGCCCACCAGATAGCGGCGGGAGTCAGCCACATTCCCGGATGCCGCGCCGCCCACAAGAGAGCCTTCACCTCCCGACCCCGGCGACGCGACGAAGAGTCAGCCATGATCATTTCCCTTCTACACAAAGGAAAACCGGCCCCAGGAGCACGCCCGATAGGACACGACTAAGGCCGGTATGCAGCGGTCAACGGTCGATCTCGGCGAGCCGGTCGACCCCATCGGCCACATGACCGGCGAGATCGTTAATCCGGATATACAACATCAACAGGTTCAAGCCGGCCACCTTCACTTGGTTGGCCATGACCCGGTTAGTTGAGTTGACCACGGCCGCCGACGCTTCGAGGAAGTCTCCGAACTCGCGGATCTTCTTCGACGTGATGAGAAAATCCTCAGAGATCTCCAGCAGTGTTGTGCGTGTCGCCATCGCTCACCTCCTCGCCTTGCCCAGCAATGCCCTTTTCTGCATCTGGCTAAGCAGGTCCTCTGCCAGCGCGTTCAAGCGGTGTTTGTGCGAGAGCAAGTCGATGGCATAGCCGCGGGCCATCGCGCCCAACCCTTCCGAAGCCGTCATGAGCACGGTGGCGTGCCCGTCGAACCGGTCGGAGATTACCCCGAGCGCCGTTGCGGTCTTACGGTAGGTTTCCACCAGCTTCATCAGGATCATCATGTCGATCATCTTGGAACCTCCCACCCCAATAGTTGTTGTCACACATAGACGTCTAGCGGTTTTCCATCGCGTTGAGTACGCCCACCAGCGCGGCGAGCTTACGACCGGCCATCAGAAGATTGACCGTGATCGCGGTCGTGTGCACCGACAGTCCACTGTGGATGTCGGCCACCAGATCGGCCACGTTGGTCACGCGGTCTTCCAGCAGTTGCGCCTGGTCCTGAATGTCAATCAGCGTTGCCAGCACGTTCTGCTTCGCCCTGCTACCCACAACTTGCTCCTTTCCTGCCAGCGCGAGCGCGCCGCGCGGGCCGGTAGGTGGTATCGATGCCCAGTTCTCGTTCGTAGTCGCGGGCTTGCCGCCACCGTGGAGAATCAGCGGGTGGGTTGTCGGCGTAGATGTCGCCGAGAACCATCGCGGTGATCGCCGCGCTCAGATCAAGGATCCGATCCGGCAGCCACGACACCACCCACCGATCCACCCGGTGCGCGGTGTGCGTGCCACGCCCGCCCACCATCAAATCCTCGGTGACTATCCGAGTTCCCATGCACTTTCCTTCCTTTGATTGTTGTTCTTCACGTCGTTAGTCCATGCCCCCATGGCCGTCGTGTTGACGCTTAAGTGTCAACACGACGGCCGTAGGGGCAGCTTTTTTTGGCATGGTTTGGCCCACTATGGATTTGTCAAACAACAAAACGCCTTACACCCCAACGGAAACAAGGGTTCGAGTTGCCGCCCTAGGTGGCAGCGGGGGCGCGTTCCTTCGTCTTTGGTGGCGCGGTTAGTGGCTTGAGGCCCGCGGCCTTGTACCACTGACCCGTGGCGGTAATCGCCCCCGCGTCGTTGCGCATCTCGTAGGTGTTCACCACCGGGTCAATCAGCTCGACGCGGGTGTCGACGTCGAAACCGGAGCCGGGATCAACCGGCAGGTTCACGCGGATCTCTTCACCCTTGTCTTGCTGCTCCTGCCCCGGCACCGGTTGCCGCTTACAGAACACCGCGACCACGAACTGCGTTTCACCGGCGCGGTTGGTCACCGGCACCCGTTTGCCGTCGACCTCACGCGTCTTGACGGCGGGCTCCTCGGTCACCAGTAGCCGGAAGCCGCTGAGGTTGATCGGAAGATTCTGCATGACATCGCCTCCTATCCTGTGTGTCAACTGTGGTACTACAGCTGACTGTAGCAGGTGTGGTACCACAGTCAAGAGGGTGTGGCAGGTGTATCACTTGTATTAGGTGAACCACCCCGGATAGGCTGATGGGCATGGTGAATTCACCTTCCGATCCTGGCGGCCCGTTGCAGCCAAGTACGCAACTGGCTGAGGGGCTGCGCAGCGCGATCGACGCGGGTGAATACCAGATAGGCGACATGCTCCCATCGGTGCGCGAACTGTCCAAGGTTCACCGGTTGTCCACCACGACCGTGCAGCGGGCGCTCACTGTCTTGCGGGACGAAGGGCTCGTGCAGCCGTGGCACGGCAAGGGAACAGTCGTTCTCCGCAGACCCGGCCAGGCGCAGCTCGATACCGCCACAATCGACGAGGAATCGCCGGTTGTCCGGGAGATCTTCGCCCGTCTGGAGAACCTAAGGGAGCTGTACGTCGAGATTAACCAACGTCTGACTAAGGTCGAGGAGGAACATCCTCGTCGTCAGACAAAGCCTCGACGCGGCGCTTGACGTCACCGTAGAGCACTTCGAGTGCGGCGAGCTGATCCGCGATCACCCGCAGATCATCGTCGCCATCGCGAGCCGTGGTCACGTCATCGCCGGACAATATCGCTCCTTTAGGTGTCTACATGTGTTTCCCCGTAACGGAAATCAGCGTTGCGCGGCCCCATTGCCGCTGTTCATTCTCGCGGTCGCCCCGGTACGAGCGTCCCAGAAAGCGAGAACCTTTCACGTCTTTCTTGCCTATCTGGTTGACGAGCGGGGCGCATCCAATTCGACCAAGCCTCACCGAAAAGGAGCACCGCATGCACGTGCGCTCAACGGGGCGCGCAACGGCGAGTCTGGGTTGCCCAGTGCGCCGTGCCCATCGAGCCGGAGTCGACACGTTCACTGTGATGCCCTCCTTTCTGTGACGTCGTGGTCTGAACCTTCCGGTGCCCAGTGTTGCCGCGCTGCTAATCACCGCGCCACCATGAAGATTGATCAACCCCGATCGGGGCGGCAAGATCACCTGATAAATGATGTTCACCTAGCACGCTAGGCAACAAGAAGAGCACGTCACCAATGATTCGAGCTGCCGCGTACACCATGCGAGACAAGAACGGTGACGCTGCGCATTAACTGCCACATTAATCACGAAAAGTCGATAATCGCGGTTGGTGCGATATTCGCCCATCCGCGCTCGTGTCGGCCCCAGAGCGCCACCGCCGCATCCGAGGTTAGTGCATTCGGGTGAGCCGGCGAGCAAACCTCAACGCTACGACCTGTCACAGGTGTGCACCCAACGTTACCGGCGTGGTGACTCTGCGGTCATTAATCCGGCAAGGACTAGAGCGCTTACCGGTAGAAGCGGCCTACCGTCGGCGGCTCGCGGTAGCGATGGACGGCGCGGGCTAGCGTCGAGTGGCGGTGTCGATGTGGTAGGCGAGGTCGGCCGCGTCGGAGTGTCGTGGGTGGCGGATCGCTTCGGCCCGCACATCGGCGAGGTGGTCGGCCACGCGGCGCGACTTGACTGTGGACGCGAGCTCAAGTGCGCGCTGCCCAGCGGCTACAGCTTCGCCCGGCTCCCCGGCCCGAAACAGCACCGCCGAGAGTTGGCTCGTGCTGATCGTGCGGCGTTTGATCCGCAGCGGGTCCGTGGTCGCGGTGTACGCGGCCAGGGTTTCGATTGCTTTTGGAGCATGGGCGCGGTCATGGGTCGCGGCGATAGCCAGCACGCGGCCGGTCTCGGAGTCGAGCGCGGCAGTGTCGAAGCCGCGCGGCTGGGGGATCACCGCGGAACTAGCCGCGAGCGCTTCCCGTGCGGTGGTGAGCGCGTCGAGGGCCTGGCGGACGCTGCCCATCTCCGCGTGCGCGCGAGCGGTGGTGGAGTGCACGAGGGCGTCGAGCTCGCCGATGTCGGCCCGAGCAGCCGCCACGGTGGCGAGTTGGGTCATTTTGACTGCTTCGCCCGGCGAATTGAGCCGCAGGTACACGCGTGCGGTCTGCTCCAGCGCGAGCGCGGTGCGCATTGGGTCGTCGATCTCCCCAGCGGCGGCCATGGATTGCCCCAGGTAGGACACGGCGACACCGGGTAGACCGGCGTCGTGGGAGGCCCAGCCGGCCAGGCTGAGCAGATCAGCCAGCCCGGCGTAGAGCTGCCTGCCGATCTCGTCGGTATGGGTGGAGCGCAGTAGCGACCGCGCCCATCCGAGCTGCGCGATTACTGCGTCGCGCACCGTGTCACCGCCGAGCTGCTTCTCTTGCTCCCACAGCATGGTGGTCAGTTGCTGTAGTGCTTGGACTTCGGAGCGGCCGACGCGGGCGGGGGTGGGGGTGGCCACTGCGGGCACCGACAGGAGTGTCAGCTCGGCGCTGGTCAAGGCAGCGCCAACAGCGAGTTTCGCGGCGATCCCGAGAACGGCCCTACGGTCGGGCATGGTGTCGGTCACCTCCCGCGCGGCCATCGGGGCAGCGGACAGAGCCGCGCTGGTTTCAGTGTCCGGGGTATAGGCCATGCCCATCAACCCCAGCGGAATCTTGAGACCGGTCGCGATCCGCAGGAGCACGTCGTAGGCCATCACCTGACGGCCCTTCGCGATATCCGACACCTCAGACTGTGACTGCCCGGTCAGTGACGCAATCCTCCGCTGAGACACACCATGCCGCTTGAGCAGCAGAAACACCGAGCCGACGTCCCGCTTACGCAGTGCGGCACGCATCAGCGGCTCATCCCAGACAGCCGCTGGGATCAGCGTCTCACCTGCGCCGGACGTGTTCACCGACCGGCCTGATTGCAGCTCATAAGCTGGATCACGCCACCCAGAGTAGACGCATACCAACGCGGTGTGTAGCAGGCGGGCGGGTGGTGATAGGTCAAGCCGATCGGTCGCACCGATCAGCCCCTAGCCCGTTCGAGCGGTTCGGCTTCGCCGATCAACCCCGGCGCGGACGCCGCAAGGGTCGCCCCTCCGCGTCTTCCCCTGGCGGGCTCGGGGGAGGTGCGGGCAGGCCCTTCATGAGCTCGGCCGGGTCGATCTCCAACCCTTCGGCCAGGCGCAGCAGATTCCGCAAGCTCAAGTTCCGCAGACCGCGTTCGACCTGCCCGATGTAGGAGAAATGGACACCGGTCCGCGCGTCCAGGTTCTCCTGACTGATCTTGAGCACCCCACGGCGCGCCTTGATCCGCTCGCCCAGGATCCGGGCCGCTTCAAAAATGGGCTCTGGCACGCGACATAGCCGATCGGCTCCCGGCTCAACAGACCAGAGGTGATCCGCTGGCAGCTTGACTGTTGGCGGCTTATAAGTACTAGTGTGCGTCCTACCGCACCCCACCGCACAGAGGCGGGGTGCTCGACGGACGGAGACGCTGGTGCACATGCGCAGTGGCGGCAGTGGTGGAGTCGGCACCGTGGGCGAGACCGGCCCGAAGAAGTAACACCACACAACGAGAGGGACCCCGGCGCGAGACTCGCCGGGGTCCCTCCTTTGTCGTAGCACAAAAGCGTGACGCGGGCGATATTTGTAGTGTGTCTATTTGTGACCAGTGACCCCGATATTCACCACAGATACTTCCGCTTGAAGGCCGCCGCATTTGCGGCCGCTCTTATTATCGTCGGTATTGCGTTGGTTGCTATCGGGGTCACGCCCGCCGTGCGGCGCATCGAGTGGCTGCCAGTCAAAGAGGCAGGTTTCACCGCTATCACAACGGGACTAATCCCGGTCACGCTTGAATATCTGATTAAGCGCGAGGGTTTGTGGCGATTTGTGGAGGCGTTCATTCGCGCTGTGTCGGTGCGGACGCGAGATATCGCGCGGTTTCTCTCGCCTAAAGCCGTGAATAGCTTGGTGGAGAATTCGTTAGCAGTCCGCTTAGGGGACGAAGACTTAGCGCGCGATCTTGTGCGCGACCTCGTGGGCAAAGTGGAACGCGCCGGACAACGACGCCATGTCGATACTCGGATATCCATACAACTCACGCCATGGAGAAGCGGCCCTGCTGACGGACCCGGCGCGATGTTCGTCGCCACGATCGCGCACCAGTACTACACCGACACCGTGACCCATGAGCCGTACAGCTTCACTTGTGTTTCCGAGTATGCGGACTATCTTTCGTTGCGCCGCAACAGCTCCGGTCAGGCGTGGCACTTTCCCGCCGTCGGCGATCTAAGTGCTGAAAATCCGGCCGTGTTCAGGCTTGCCGACTACGCGATAGACGGCGTGCCGCAGACAATCACGCACCACGCCCAGTCAAGTAGTCAAACCTATACGGTGACACCACTTCCGCAATCGCTTACGCCTCAAGGTCGACGCCGAATCACCTACACTTACACAACCTTGGTAGCGCAACGGGGACATATCTTGTGGCTGAACATTGACACGATCACCAAAGGATTGCTCGTTGATTTTGCGCACTACGATTGCGGCATCTCGCATATCACCGCGCCAACGTTTTTCGGCGACGAGGACACCCGAATTTCTTACAGTGCGCCAAGTCCTACAGCGGGTGGATTCACCGCTGAATATCCCGGCCGGATCTTACCGCCCGCGGCCGGCTTAGCCATCGCATGGACGCTCGAACGCGAACTAGCAGAGCCGTAAAGAAGGGGCGTTTGGTTGGGGGGTTGAATTCGCCGTCTCGGATACCCGCTACGAATGCAGACCATTCCGAGGGCGTGAAAACAAGGTGCATGTTTTCTTGTTGCATAACGATAAAAGTGGCTGCACCGTGCTGCACTCGTGAATATTCAAGAGCTCTAGAGATTCCTAGCCAGGTTGCGCCTGTTAGATCGAGGTTCGCGCGAACTGGCACCTTATCGACGTAAGCATGGTTGCCGGAAAATTTTGCGGAATCGTCGTTGGCGGCGACAGCGATAAACGAACGCCATATTTTGCGTGACACCTCAAATCTGGGTCCTTGAGGATCTTTCGAGTCTCGGAGAAGGATTGTCTTAGCGTCAAGGCACACTTCTACGCAGTTGCCTGTGTCCCCGCTTCTAGCGCTCGTTTTCCATTTGTGCTTTACGTGCGTCACTAGCCGTGCTCCTGTGATGATCTACTGATAGGTCCCGCATTAGCCCTATCGAGTGATCGGAGGATATCGCCAGCGCGGCATCCTTTTCCCATGTGTCCTTATAGATTTTGTACTGCTCCTCGTCGTCAATGAAAAGGCCGCCGGTCAGATTGTTTATGGCGACCACGCCTAGCCCGTCGTCGAGCAGGAAGCAGTGAAACGGTGTGCTTTGCGCGTGGTGTGGTCCGACCTCACGGGGCAAGATGCGAATAGTGACGTTAGGGCGGTTCGCCATCTCGATGAGGTGATCGAGCTGCTCTGCCATGACCGCATGATTGCCCACGAGCCCTGTAAGCACCTGCTCGGCAATGATTGCATGCATCGTGAGATCGCCATCTTTGACGCGTCCTTGACGCTTTAGCCGCGCGTCGACTCGTTTCTGAATCGAGCTTGGAGGTTCTTGCCCTCGAACAAACGTAATTAACTCCCGGCAGTACGCCTCAGTTTGAAGCAGTCCAGGCACAACGTCGATAGTTAAGCTATGCACCATTGCGGCGTCGGCTTCTAGTTCAATCCAACCCGCTTCCGTTCCCAAAACGTCGCTATATGAGCTCCACCAGTCTCGGCGCGGGTTCTTCGCTTGGCGTGCCAGTCTCACCAGTGATTCTGTTGTCTCTGCTGGAATGTCAAGAGCGGTGGACAGTGTCAGCGCATCGTCCCCGTTGATGCCCTGTTGCATCGTCTCAATGCGAGCGACTTTTGACGGCGAGAATCCGCTGAGCGCCGCTACTTGATTCACCGTCAAGCCCGACTCTTCTCTGGCTTTGGCAAAGGCTTTAGCCAGTCTTCGACGCCGTAGAGACACCCCAGCCATCGTTACCCCGTTCGTGTATTAGTGATGATTTCTCACTTGTGGGAAATCATCAGATTTGATTCTATTGCACTCAGCATCGAAAGGGCTACAAACAGTTACACCTCCGCTTTAAGTCCGATCGAACGCTTGCACATTCGGGAGCGCCAAAGCTGCAAGGGACAAATAGAGATGCCGGACTATATCGATTCCACCGTCAAGCACCCTCTGCCGGACAGATGGATGGTGGGACCCGAGGAAAGTTGGCTTGCCGATTTGCATTTTGTGCAAGGCGCATCGCGAATCACCATGCCACATGGTCTTCTGTGTTATCTCACCGCTTGCGGCCGACTGATTCCCGAGTCCAAACGGCCGCGGGCGATGCGGGTTTGCCTAGCGTGTCAGCGAGCAACCGGCTTGCAACACAATATCTACGCAGGTGAGCACCGTGTTTGACACTGACTTGAAGAATTTCCTAGTCAACGCAAGCGTTCTAGAGTGGTGCTACACCAAAGGAATTCGTGAATCGATCGCACGCAATATGGAAGGTCTCCCGGTCGCCGACGACCTGGTAGTCCACGCGCGAGACCTTCACCGCCTCGTCAATGCCCTCGTTCTCCACGCGCAATCGGAGACCACAGGACAACCGCTACCGCTCGGGTTCAACCGCGAGATCCGAACCCACTGCCACTTACTTCACTAAAGCCCCCGGTTCCCGCTTCAGCTACCCCCGAGGCGGAGCGGAGACCGGGTTTGAGCCCCAGCCGACTAAACCCGCATTTAGCCGGTTGGGGCCTGGGAAGGGGACGCGCGAAGGGGTGCGCGTCCAAACGGGTTCCCAGAGGCATAACCGCGCTGATTGAACCCCACACCGCGCGGGCCTGCGCTCCCTCTCGTGTCTGGCTACGCGCCCCTTTCCTAGCGCCGTAGCAAGACACGAGCCGATCAGCCGCCCCGATCACCTCGTGATCGGTCGAGCTGTACTCCAAGCCGAACCCTTCGCGCCGTCTCCCCGCCTCTGCCCAGCACCGGCAATCGTGGCCACATGCCGGGTGGTTCTCGCAACGTCTCGCCCGGCACACGGTCCGGCCTGCGGCGGTCGGACCAGGCAGCCCACGAGCCGCGCCAGGCCCCGCGCGAACGCCCCACCCGTCGACCAGCCCGCACGCCTCCGGATCGATCACCGGAACCGGAGCGGGTGACGGCGGGCAGAGAGCGCCGCGACCCCAGCGCCGCTCGTGGGCTGCCACTCCACACCGGCAGAAGGGCGAAGGGTGGACATTGGCCGGATGCTGGTCAGCGCCGGAGTGATCCTCGCACCCGTCGCGGCCTACGCCGTATTTCTCGCCGTCTATGACTACCGCCGCCGTCGCCGCATCAGACGCGGCGCAAAGCGGCCCACGGTCGCGCAAATCGCCGAACGCATCGCCACCGAGCCTGACCACGACCACAGCGCCGAAGGTGACGGTGAGGACGCCGCGGAATCCACGGCAGCCAGATTGACACTTAAGCGTCAAGCCGGCCAGCCCATCGAACCCCGCTTAGAACCAGAGCCCCGGCACGGCTCACGGCTCCCGCCTGGTTGGCATTGGCCCAACCGCGAACCCGACGACCCGCCACAGCCCCCGTGAAGTGGGTCAGCGCAGTCCGTCGAGGGTGTCGTTCAGGGTGAGAATCGAGTCTCGGAAAGTGGCCGGGTGCATCACGATCTGACTGTCGCCGGTGGCGTAGGTCAGCACCCGACCCCGCCCGGTCAGATCTAGCGCGGTGATCGGGCTCGACCGCACGCGCTCACCGTCGCGGCGACACGCGGCATACAGTTGGTGCGCGGCGTCACGAGGCGCATTAAGCACCGACACCAGCTCGTCGAAGTCGCGAGTATCCACAGGCTCCGCTAACGGGTCGTCCGGGTGTGCTGGCCCGTCCTCAGCTTCCGCCCGCGCCATGGACACCGCCCGCACGGCGGCGGGGTCGATCGGCGGAAGCGAATCAAACAGCGCGGTCGCTAGCCGGGTCGCGGGGATGGGCTCGATGATCACCGCCTGCGGGTCTGCGATGACGCGTAGCGCGTCGGTGTCATTGGCGGCGATCAGTACCGCGCCGTGGGAATCGTCGCGGTACTGGCTGAACGCGTAGAACTCGCTCACCGGGGATGCCATGAGTTTCATGGTGCTGATCCACAACGGGTTTAGCCTGCCGCCACGGGCTAAACCCTTATCCACCAACAACTTCAGTGTTGCCTCGTGTAAGGCGCGGGTTGCGTCGTCATCGGTCCACAGGTGCCGATCGGTGCCGATGATCGGGTGCGGGTCGGGTAGGTCGATCATCGACCATGCGGTGAGAAACCCTTGACGGGGAAGAACTACCGCGCGTTCAAGCACACTCACGGGCACGCCTTTACGATGATGGACTCGACAGGGAGCTACTCGACGGGGACCGGGTCAAAAGCTACTTGCCGATGGTCGGCGGTACGGCTGGATACCCGGTCTCCGGGTCGACCAGCTTGTCGCCCTTTTCGGTGAACAAGGCGTCGTCGTCCTGGACGTACTTGCGTTGCCGTTCGCGGTCTTCCTCGCCCTTACCGCGTGCTCCAGCCGGGGGCATCATCCCTGGGGTCCCGCCGAGGCGGCTACCGGCGCGCGTCGAGGCCGGACCGCCACTCGGGGCAGTTCCTTCGGTCATTCCTCGCATCCCGGTCTGCCGACCCGACCCCGGAACACCCCCAGCACCGCCAGAGCCGCCCGGACCTTTCCCTACCGTGCCCGGACCACCGCTCGTGCCGGGTGCGGGGTTCCAGCCGACACCACCGAGATACGGATTCGCCGCGCGGGGGTCGAGTCCTCCAGGAGCGTTCACGGGAGGAACGACGGGGCCAGAGGTGAGCGGGCCGGTGTTAGTCGCTGGTGGTGTCCATCCCGAGGTGGTTGTTTCGTCGTGTGCTGCCGGGTGCCGCACAGGGGCAGGAGTTACGGAGTGCTCTCCTGGTCCCGCGCTCGTCGAAGGTCCCGGCGCAACTGGCGCAGGTCCCGACGACGGCGGGGCCACCGTTCCCGGTCCGGTGTCGCGGTCGGAGCGGCCAGCGCCGAACCCCTTGACCGGGCCGCGTTTCGCGTCCGGTGTCCCAGGGCCGGGGGCAATCGTGATATCTCCGGCGTCAAAATCGCCAAGCGTGCCGTAGTCTCCGGTGAGCCGCTGGCCTTGCTCGCGGGTGTTGACCGCGTACGAGTCGTAGGCTTCCGCGTTCCGCTTGGCGGCATTGTTATAGTCGCTGATCGCGTTCTCTGTGTCGGTGTTCCAGGGAAACACCGAATCCAGAAAACTCTTCTCCGGTGGCTTATTCGGGAGCGGGGTAATGCTGGCTTTCATCGTGTCAAAGTGGGTAGCCACACCGGACACATTCCTACTATTTTCCCCAAGGGTGTTACTGGTGACATCGAGCGCGGAACTCAGTTTCTTCATCCGGGCCTGCGCCGCATCCGAAGCGTGACCAGTCCACGCGGATTCGAACTTTCCCGCGAACGCGAGCACTTCCGACGACAACGCGCGGTGATCACCAGCCAAGCCCGACGCGGTGCGCGCGCCGTCATGCCACTGCTCACTCGACCCGACAAGAATCGCCCTGATCGCCTCATCGATCGAGGTGACCCGCCCTAACCGGCCGCTCTGACCGCCACCACCGAACAAGCCACCGACCCATTCGCCAGCGGCGTGAAGACCGGCTTTCACACCGCCTTCGACCGTGTGCACGGCCTTGGTCACCAGGTTCCGCGCGTCATCCCACAGACTCACCAGGTCACGCCCCCGCCCGCTGCTTGAGTGTGGTCACCACAAGCCCTGCCATCTGCGCCGTTACTTCGCATGAATCAGCCTTGCCCCGCTTGCCGTCACCGAGAAAACCGTTGACATCAATGGACAAATCGTCAGCGAGCCCGACCGAAACCGCGCAGTCCCGGTCAGTGTTGTCCGAGTGTGCAACCGCAGGAAACCCTTGTATATCAGGCAAAGGCCGCCATACCTGGCTCTTTGGCTTGGTGTTCTCATAGACCCCGCTCAGTCCGGCGTGGGTTTCGGTCGTGAAGCCAACGATGATTTGGCCTAGCGAGGTCGGATTGACCCATGCGCAGCTTGGGCCAATTCCTCCCGTGTTGTCGGCCTTACCGGCGACTTCGACCCCGATGGCCTGCTTGACTTGCGCGGGGGTGAGCGCGGTTTCGCATGGAGCACCCGACAGCACTGAGGCGGGCAAAGGGTTTTGAACCTTGGGGGCACCCGCGTACGGCAACGCCGAACCCGCACTGCTCGACGGTGCCAGACTGCTGGATGGGGCAGGGGTCGGGGTTTTCTCCGTCGCGCCGGACGAGCACGCCGTCAGCAGCACTGCGACACCTGCCGCTAAGGCACCATGTTTTATTGTCTTCATCATCCGGCCATACCCCCTGAGTTCTCAGCGCCCGCGCTCGTCTTATCGAGCGCCGCTTTACTGTCGGCGTCGTTGTTGGCGGTCATCCCTAACGCCTTATAAAGCTTCTCACGCAGCGTCTCAAGGTATCGAATCTCGTTCTCGATTTGCTTGACCGCCGCATCGAACGCCGCGCTCGTTGTGGTCCACGGAGTTACGCCCGCTAAAAACCCCGCTGTGAGCTTGCCGTTATAGTCCACGCTCACAACATCCTGTGCAGGCGGCTTAAGCTGCTTAAGATTTCGGGCTTTTGACTTCATTTGGTCTAGTTGGGCAAGGAAACCGTTCACTTCTTCGAGTGCTGAGTGAGCTTGATCTAGACTGAGCGTGAATCCTTGACCAGGTGTCGTGGTCGCAGCGTCAAGGGCTAACTGGGTTCGAGGTCCCATCTGCCCTAGTTGTGACGCTATGTCGCCGACAGCCTCAAACGCTCTACTGTAAAAGCCACCCTCGCCCATGCCCGCCCCTCTAGCCCCTCGTCCACGTGTGCGTGATCGGTGCGACCTGTCGCGCCCTGATCGGTTAAGGCCGATCAGCGGCGCATATCACCGTAGCGGATCGGTCACCCCCAGTGGAGAGGGTTGAGGCACACCCGTCGGTAACAAGCCGCTGGCGAACAGAAGAAGCCGGTAATCGAATGACACGAACAGCGAAGCCCCATCATGGCCAGGGGAAACGATCGAACGACAGATATCCCCGAACGCGACGATGACCGGATCGTGGCCGATCCTGGACGAGTGCGCCGTGGCTACCGCGCCCTACCTCGCCGCTTCGGCTGCTTCACCGCGCCCGACCCCGCTAGCTTGTCTGAGTTCACAACGGGAAAGAGGGTGTCGGCGGGGATTTCCCGGTCTTTCTCGTCGGCCTCGGCATCGTTGGCGTAGACGATCTCCACCAACTCCCGCAATAGCCACAACAACAACGTGGCACCGTGCACGAGCAGGACTAGCCCAAGCTCGAACAGCCACGGAGCGACCCGTTTACCCGAGGTGACCTGGACCATCGCCGCGACCAACCCCAGCAGTGTCGCCGCGAACGGCTCGGCCACCACCGCCAGCCATGCGCGTTGCAACGGCTTACCCGACTCGAACCGGAAAAACCGGATACGCCGAGCCTCCGACCCGATCGTGAACACGATGACCACACCCGCGAAACCAGCGACGATCGCCGCCGCAGCGGCAGCCCCCAGATACAGGGTCACCGCGGTCCCCGTGTTCGCGTCTGACGCCAGGCTTTTGAACGGGTCCAGAAACCGCCACCAGATCGTCACCACGCCATGCGCGGCCACCCCCACCAGCAGCGCGAGCGCGACCCGCAGCGGATGATTTGAGCACGCCCGTCTCACCGCCGCCCACAGCGCACGCAGCCGGCCGACCTTGCTGTCCTCGGCGCTGGTCGCCGGGTCCATGGCCCCTCCCAAGGTCACCTAACCTCGGCTGAGCCGTCGCGGATCAGCCGTCTACGAGAACTCCTTCCGGAACACCTCGATGGCGTTGTTCATACCAGTCAGGACCGACACTTCCGACGGCCTCTCGTCGCGCTTGATGTCGAACTTCTGCGTCGAGGTGAACTGCTCCTTGATCAGGTCATACTTGAGCCGTTTAAGATCATCGCCGTCGGCGATCTCCAAGCTCACCTCGGCACTCTTGACGAAGTCCTCCCGCACCCAACGCGCCCCTTCCAACAGCGTCGTCTTCGTGTCCTCATGCCCCGAACGACGCCCCAAGGTCCAGCCCAGTTCAATGTCGGTCTCGGTCGAGACCCGCTTCGCCGCCCGCGCCGCCGCACCGATCCGTCCACCGCCCGTCTCCGGGACATCCACGTCCGGCTCGACCTTCACTCGCAGGATCGTCGCCCCCTGAGCGTCGGCCAACCGCTCGGAGACGCGGGAGTTGATGATCGGCACAAGGGTGTAATTGTGCACGACCCCGTTAGGGTCCAGCATCGACGAAAACCACGACTCCAGCGCGGTCACACGCGGTGACGCCGCCGACATGGTGAGCACCGCGATCTGATTCGACGCGCCGAACGGGACGACGTAGGTCGGCTCGACCAGCACCGCGTCCTGGTCCTGGGGCTCCAGATCACCCACGATCCCGGTCGCGCTGCTGAGACTGTCCGGCCACTCCGCGCGCTCACGAACTCCGGCGATATAGAAATAGCGGGTCGCGGGCTGCTTACCAGTACGGCTCTCCCCATGGGTGGTGCGTCCACGGATGTTGATCTGCCGATCCGCCGCAGGCAGCGCCTCCACATGTTTGGCCATCTTCAGCCAGAAGTCGTTCGACACCGGGTCCGTCCGTGTCCCGTTACCGACTTTCTTCTCGGCTCGCAGCTCGTAGAACCGGACCACTTTGCGCATCATCGCCGAAACCCACCCTCACGCAGCCCTACAGTGAGTAGTCGACGCTACCAGCGCAAACAGCGGTCGAGTGTCACCCGAAGGCGTGGTGCCCCACGTTTGACGCTTAAGTGTCAACTTGACACTTAAGCGTCAGGACGGAACCCGTCCGGAGCAGCGTTATGGGTCGAGTTAGCCGACAGGTCTCGGGTTGGCCGGGCTCTACGCCACGCCTCAGCCTCACTGACGCCGAGCACGTGCAGCATCTGATCACCGCACTCGCGTATCACGCCACGCGGAATATCAGCGGCAATCACCCGCGCTTTACGCTGGTAGTCCGCCCGCACCTCAGCGTTGTCCATGCCCCCGGCGCGCACCATCTCGTTGTGATTAGCCACCACCTCGGCCATCTTCTTCACCGTCAGCTCCATCGCCTCAGTAGCCCGCAGAGCGATCGCCACAAGCTCAGCTTCCTGCTCAGCGGTCACTTCCGGTCGAACGAGGGCGCTCCCGTCCACCGCAGCCGGAGCCTCGGCAAAATCCCCGACCGCATCAGGGCTCCAGTGGTGGTCCGATACCGTATCGTCATTCTCTTCTTGTTCATGAACATCATTCATGAACACCAGTGTGGAGAATTAGAATTCACAATGGCGCGGAATAAGCCGAGGTCAAGACGAACGGACTAACGCGCGTGACCGGTAACACTTTCTCGACTTTGCAACGATGACCCGTGCTAGTACCACGGATGCCAGCCTTTCTCGTCGCCCACCAACCTCAGAACCCGCGACTTTTTCTCCGTGATCTTGTAGGCACTCATCAATGCCTGTTGGGCCACTAGGGCAGCGAAAAGCATGATCAGCAACGCGGCTAGCCTGCCGTTAGAAGGAATGTTGTCCAGCACAAAGGCAAGGATCGCGCCAGCAGCGGAAAACGTCATCAACGACAGTGCCTGAAGAAGGCGGCGATTCGCTGCCGCTGTCATCTCTATCAGGAACGCTTGAAACTGCTCAGGGTCGTCACACAACGCCACTACCAGCTTCACTTCCCGCTCACCTTTGGCGACCCGGCGAGCTCGATAACGCGCATTTGCTCCCGCGAGCCCCTTCTGCAACAACGGGGTCGCAAGGTTCACTGCAATCGCGATCGGCACCGACAGTGCCAACCCCAGCCAAAACGTGCCCATGCCGTCCACGACGCTCTACACCCTCCAGGCCCTCGCTGACACGACCGGACCTTCTTACCGTCAAACTGTGCACACGCCGCCGAAACACCGTTCCCGGACGCAAACAGATCAGCTCCAGAGACCACGGCCGAACACTGATGAGCACCGCCCGCGCGCCCCGCATTCCCGAAATCCCCAACGCCCCGTGCTGGTCCCGCTGTTCGTCGTAGAGTGTCGCTCGACGGATGGGAACGGCGACGGAGAGCGGGGGGCCTGAACGTGAGCGTGCCGGACAAGCCATCGAAGATGTCCGAGGGGCACAAGTGGATCGCGGCGATCGGCACCCTGCTCGCAGGGCTTGCCGCTATCGGCATCACCGTCTCCCGCTGCGACGGATCAGCCACCACCACCGGCACCACAACGAACCCGCCTCCGTCAGCGACCCCGCCGGTCTCGACAACTCCGCCGAGCACCCCTGACGCGTCTACGCCCCAGCCGGCCGCGCCGACCGTGGTCCGGCAAGGCGGCGCGACCATCAAAGAGGGCGAATCCCTCAGCTTCGCCAGCGGCACCGCGGGCAAAGGCATCGCCAACCCGGACTTCTCCTTTCCCGGTGGACTGCACCAGAGCGTGAGCGCCGCGAGCGGAAAGATGAAACGGGCCTACCGTGCGGCCACCGCCGAGGGGTGCAAAGACGAGTTCACCCGCGACATCGACGTAAAAGCAAGCGAAGACGCCGTCGAGCCCGGGAACTGGTACTGCCTTCAAAGCCGGTCAGGCAATGTCGCCGCCGTCCTCATCGAGGACTACAACTACCGCGACACAATGCGCGTCCAGTTCACCGAATGGAACCTACCCGCCCAGTAGGCACGCGCCTCGCAGCTCAGCAGTGGCGATGTCCAGGATCAGGTGAGACCGACGCGTTCAGCATTCACCGGACACAGTGCGTCTGACCGGCATTTTCGGGCGTGCCGCAGTGTTGTGTTCAGAGTTTCTTTTATCTATCAAGGCGGCCCCTTCGGGGCCGCGCTGCCGGGACGGGCACCGGGGCGTGCGGCCTGGCGGCCGGTCCCCGGACCCGTCCGGCAGCGGCACGAAAGCCGCCATCGATAACCACTGCACACCAGTCACGCCGAACAACGGCGACCAACTGGTGCTCGCGCGGGCTTGGCGTCTCGACCCCTCACCGCCACGCGCCGCGTTGCTGGGCTCTCTGCCGGATTGTCGAGCACCCATCCACGCCGCGTTTGAGTGACACCGTGCCGCAAGGCGAAAGCCGCACAACGCAGAAGAGCCCCGCCCAATTGAGCGGGACTCCTCAATCCCCGCTACAGCAGGGAGAAATTTAGCTCCGTTGTGAAACAACGGATCATCCCCGCTGACGCAGGGAAGGCACTAAACGCATGCGCGTATATGGAACACCCCCGCTAACGCAGGGAACGCACTAAACGCGTGTGAGTGTACGGAGCATCCCCGCGTTCGCAGGGAAAACGTGCCTCATCCAACCTTCACGAGAACGTGCTTGCTGGATCATCCCCGCGAAGACGGGGAACTGAGGCACGCCGAAAACCTAGCAGAAACGAATTATTCCTTCTAGAACGCCCGGAGCTTATTACTCCAAAAGAACCAAAGATTCAAAAAATAAGGAAATGTAGCCCCTTCCTCGATCGCTGATCGTTATATGGCCGGTCCGCCGTGTCAAGGCGGGAAAGCGTGCCTTGACACACCAGCCCAGCCACATAAGCGGGCTCCCTATCGGGTAAGGGGACCGGCTAGGCCGGGCAGACCGGTTTCAGTTCCACAGGCCAGGTTCAGCCGGGATCCCCTCGACGAAAACCAAGCGTTTTGACGCTTAAGTGTCAAAGCCCGTCAGGGAGGTACACCGCTATGACCGCCACCATCACCAGCCCCTTGGTTCACGCTCTGGAAACGGCGTGGGTGATCATCCAAGCCCGCCACGCCGATGTTCCCGACGTCGTGCTGACCATCGGCTCTGGCAGCATCGGAGCCAAAGCGGGCACTCTCCGGTTGGGGCATTTCGCGGCCGGACGGTGGCAGCACGGCGACGGTGAGCGGCTGCCGGAGTTGTTCGTGTCCGGCGAAGGACTCCAGCGCGGAGCCGTGGATGTGCTCGGCACCCTGCTGCACGAGGCCGCGCACGGCATCGCCCACACCCGCCAGGTCAAAGACACCTCCCGGCAGGGCCGCTACCACAACCAGCAGTTCCGGGCGATTGCCGAGGAGCTGGGGCTTGCCGTCGACGTTGATCCGCGTATCGGGTGGAGCCTGACCACTGTCACCCCGGAGACCGCCGACCGCTACGCCGACACCATCACCGCCATCAACCACGCAATCACCGCCTACCGGCACGCCGAAGCGGGCACAACCAAAAAGCCCGGATCGAGCAACTTGGCGGTGGCGACCTGCCTGTGCTCCCGCCGGATCCGAGTCGCCCGCAGTACCCTTGAGCAGGCATCGATCACCTGTCAAGGGTGCGGCACTGACTTTCTCGCGGTGTAGCCGCGTGAGCGGTCGGATCGAGGCATCGAGCCCCGATCCGACCGCACCAGGCCCGCCGCCCTCAGGCCGTATCCAGGCCGTGCAACGTCTCCCACTACTGAGAACTAGTGCACGGTAATGCCAGGTCACGGCTCTTGTTGGGGGTGACGACCAGCCCGCAAAACCCCAAGTAGCAAAGGTCCCTTGCTCTCTCCGCAGGCTCGGCCCGGTACTCGGACCGCGACGATGAAGGAATTGGGACGTTGAGTGTCCCAATTCCTTCATGGACGCGGTCCGCGACCGCGCGCGCGGGGGCGGCGGGCGAGGCTCAGTCGCCGTTCCACTTGGCGTCTTCGGCGTCGGCCTGCCGCGTGCGTTCCTTGGCGATCTCCAGTGCCCGCCGGGCCGTCGCCTCGTCGGGGTACGGGCCGAGGAGGTCGATGCTCCGGCCGCGTTCCAGGTGCTCGACCTGGTTCGTCTTGGTGTTGAAGTACCAGCCCTGATCCGGGTTCGGGTCGCTCGACATGCGTCTAGCGTGACATCACCAGGACGTCCTGTCATCACTTGCGGTAGCGGTAGGGGATCTCCGTCGGCTCACCGGTCGGGCCGAACTCCCCGCCCTCCGGCGGATCCACCTTCGAGCTTTCCGGCACGTTGTCGGCGAGTTCGTCGAACCATCCGCGGTGCATCGGCACACCGCGCGGCGGGGTGGCGGGCTCCGGCGCGGCCGGGGTGCCCGGCGGCGGCGAACCGGGCGACGTCGGTTGCGGCAAGGGTCCCGAAGGCGGCCCGGTCACGGGCGGCGCCACCGGCGGAGCGGCAGGCGGCATCGAAGAAGGCGGTGGCGTGACCGGCATCGGCGGACTCGCGGCCTGCGGCGGCTCCGGCTGCGGTTCCGCCTGTGACGGCGCGGCGGACCGCGGCGCTTCCGGTGTCGCCGGAGGCACGCTCACCGCAGGAGGCGGCCCCTGAGCAGCCGGAGGTTGCGCGACAGGAGGCGGCCCGGCCTGCGTCTGCGCGGGCGGCGGTGGCTGCGGTGCCGGGTGAGCGCCCGGCAACGGCGGCGCGGGCGGCCCGGCGGGCGGAGCGACCGTGCGCCACACCGGGGCGGGCCCGATGTTCATCGGCGCCGGGGCGCGCGGCGGCTGACCGGTCGACGGCGGGGCCGCCTGCGACGGCGGCGGTGCCTGGCGCTGCGCGGGCTTCGGGATCGGGTCGAGACAGGAGACGAGCACCGTGGTGTTCGCCGGGTCCTCGATCTTCCGCCCGCTGCGCTCCCGGTAGATCATCTCGCCTTCGGTGTCCATCTCGACCAGGTAGCCGGCCTCCGCCAGCTGCTCTTCATCGAGATCGACGAGCTTTTCGTAGCGCGAAGGCACGACTCGGTAGATCGGCCACGCGAGGTGGCCGTTCTCGTGGTGGAACTGGGCCAGCAGGGCGGCCATCTGCTGCTGCCATGGCAGCGACATCCCCTCGGCCAGCGAACGCGGCAGCACGACGTAACCGGGGTCGACGCCCGGCCAGCCTTGGTTCAGGTGATCGGCCAGCGGCGTGCTCGACGCCGGCCTCGCCGCCTGCCGCGCGGGCTGTGGAGTACCGAAAAGATCGCGGGGATCGACCTCCGGGCCGACTCCCGCCGCGGGCTTGCCTCGCCTTCCGAATTTCCGTGCCACGTTCTTCATCCTCTGCCAGTGTGCGGCCGCTCGCCGGTGGACAGGCCGCCACTTCGGGTGAATCCGATGGTCCCGCGGTCGCGAAACCACCCGTTCACCATGCTAAACGCCAGGACGGACCGCCTGCGCGACCACTTCGGCCTCATCGAAGGAGAAGTCGCGGATGTGCACCGGGACGCCGGTCTGCTGCGCCTCGACGATCTTGCCGTCTCCCAGGTACATCGCCACGTGGTGGATGGTCGCCGGGTTCGACGGGACGGTGGCGAGGAACAGCAGGTCACCCGGCTGCGCCTGCCGCACCGGCAGCATCGCGCCCGCCTTGTACTGGTCGCGGGAAACCCGCGGAAGGATGATTCCGGCGGACTCGTAGGCCCGCAGCATCAGCCCGGAGCAGTCGTAGGAATTCGGTCCAGTGGCGCCCCACACATACGGCTTGCCCTGCTCGGCGAGGGCGAACTTGATGGCCTGCGCGGCGGCCTGGCTCGGCGGCACGACACTGCCGACACTCGAACCGCAGCCGACGACGTCGACGATCTGGCCCTCGTTCTGCACGAGGAGCGCCGCCATCGGCTCCCAGCTGTGATACCGGTCGGGGAAGCCGGACCGCTCCACCCGCTGCGCGGCGTCACCGGGGCGCAGGTTCTCCCAGTCCGGCACCGCGAGCAGCACGTCGTAGAACTTGTTGACCTGGTACGGCGGGTTGGTGACCTCCGCGACGGTGCCCCAGCCCATCGACGGCCGCATCTGGAAGATACCGAGCGAGTCGCGGTCACCGTAGGTCAGGTTCCGCAGCTTGGACTCGGTCATCCCGGCCTGGATCGCCACCTGCCACGCGCGGGGCGAAAGGGACCGCTGCTTGCCGATCGAGATGATCAGCGCGACGATCCCCTTCTGTTCGTCGTCGAGTTTGTTGATGTCCGAAGAACCGCGATCGACCTGACCGGGCAGGGTCGGCCCGATCGACGCGTCGCACGAGGTCTTGACGACGCCGCCGGCCTGCGCCTCCATATGCTCGGTCACCACCTTGGTGACCGTGCCCGTGGTGACCACCGCGGCGAAGACCGCGGCGATCAGCACGCCGACGATGATCCCGATCTTCATCGGGTCAGCTCGCTTGAGTGAATTTGGTGACCCGCCACCCGGAGTTCCGCTGGGTGACGGTGACCCGGACCTTGGGCCCGTCCGTCGGGACGTCCACCTCCATCGATCCGGCGAGCGAGGACACCACCTGCGGCTCCCCGGTCACCTTCGTGGCGGTGATGTTCGCGGGGTCCACCGTCGTGAGTTCCCCGGCCAGGTATTCCTCGGTGGTGTACGGACGCAATCCGTTCAGCCATTGCTCGGTCGTCGTACCGTTCGGATGATTCGCCCATGCCGTCACCCACTCCTTGGCGACCCGGACACCGCTCTGGTCAGGTGGCGCGGAAGACGGTGGCGGCTGGGTGGTCAGCCGCGGCGGCAACGTCGACGTCACGGTCACCGGCGCGGCGACGCCCGGACGCGAGGTACTGGTCGCCGAAGAACCCGGCCCACCGGCCGTCTGCCCCGGTTTTTCGATGGCCTTGGGCAGCATGATGCCCACCGCGGTGAGCACCACCGCGAGGACGACCAGCGTGCCGACGAGGTGCCGGGGCGAGCGCAGCGGCCAGCCCCACAGTCTGCGGTAAACCGCGGTACGCCCGCGATTGGTCCGGATCGGCATGGGTCACCGACCCATTGCGCGGTCTGTGTCACGGACTTCCTCGCGGACCTCGAGCCCGCGCGAAGGCCGGTACAGCACGAAGACCGGTTTGCCCGCGACGACCTCGGGGTCGACCCGGCGAGGACGCGGGGTCGACGGCCCGGCTTGCACCGGCACGGTGCCCGACTGATCGGGGATGGCGTAGCCGCCACCGGCGGAATTCATCCGCGAGGGCACCACGACCGGCTCCGGTTCGTCGCTCCAGCGCCGGTCGGCGACCGGAGAGGTGTCGACCCGGCGGCTCGGTACCTGGATCGGACTCCGCCCGCCGGAGGTGAACATCGAGTCGCCGGGATTGCCCGCGGACGGGTTGTACTGGCCGAACACCGGGACGCCGCCACCGCCACCGGCGGGGAGCGCGGGCATGCCGCCGCCACCGCCGACCGCGCCCGGCCACGGCGCGCCGGACCAGGCCGCGGCGGGCCTGATCGCACCGGAACCGTTGTCGAGCCGCTGGGAGCTGGCGAAGATCGTCGCTTCCGGCCGGAACCGGCCGCCGCCGACCGTCGCGCCGACAGGACCGCGGAGGTCACCGTCGACGACGTCGTCGGTGTCGCGGACGTTCTGCCAGAACGCGTCCTGCGGGGTCGGTTCGTTGTTCTTCCTGCGGAAGCGGGAGAAGAGCCCGCCGCGTGGCGAGGGCACCGCGCCGCCGACCATGCCGACGGACATCTCGACCATCTGCCACAGCCGCCGCACGGGACGGCCGACCATGAACAGCAGCACGGTGATGATCCCGGCCAGCACCATCTTCGTCAGCAAGGAAAGCGAGTTCCCCGCGGTGAAGATCGCCTCCAGCAGGAGGGTGTGCACCCCGGCGAGGACCGAGAGCACCATCAGGTTGAAGGCGACCGCTCCGACCACCTTCAGGATGCGCTGCATGATCTGCGGCTGCAGCAACGCGATCAAGCCGATCAGCGGGGCCGTCAGGACGAAGATCCTGATCAGCACCTGCGCGAGCAGGACCGTCGCCTTGGCCAGCAGCTGGAACAGCGAGTAGACGATTCCCTGGCCGAGGGAAAGGAAACCGGCGCCGACGCGGCTGCCGTCCTCACCGGTGAAGTAGCCGGTCGCCGGGCCGAGTTTGGTGGAGATGTCCTTGAAGGCGGCCTTCTTGGAATCCACCAGCGCGGCGTCGGCGTCCCCGCCCTGCTGGATCTGGCCCCAGGTGAAGGCACGCGCGTCCAACAGGGCCGGACCGTATTGCAGCGCCTGCGGCGAGTCCGGACTGCCGAACTCTCCACGCAGCCAGTTGTCGTAGACGACCCGGCAATGCAGTTCGGTCGGCACCCGGTCCCATGGCTGGCGTGCGGCCACGGCCTCCGGGGTCGCCTGGCACGGCTGCGGCGTGGGCGGAGCCGGCTGGGTCGGCGGCGGGGTCTTGGCCTCGTCGATGAAGCCCGCCTGGATGTTGGTCGTGGTCTGCACGATCGCGTTGTCGATCGGATCGAGGAAACGCAGGAGCGCCAAGGAAGACGCGGCCAGCCAGACCGCGGCCAGCCCGTACAGCGCCCGTTTGCTGACCGCCGCGAGATCACCACGCCAGATGTTGCGGAACAACATGATCGACATGATCAGCGCGGCAAGGCCGAACAACTGGGCGTAGATGTTGTTGTAGACCTTCTCCGCCCCGGCCTTGACGGCGTTGTACAGCGGGCTGAGGAGGCTGCCCTGCAGCACGGTGTAGTGCAGCGAGTTCGTGGCACCGACGATGTTCTTGCCGATGTTGAAGAGCTGGTTGCCCGCCCAGGTGTCGATCGTCGAGTTGGGCGAGGTGATGCCGGCCAGCGGACCGCAGTCGGTTTCGTAGGTGTCCCAGACGTGTCCCGCGTACCCGTAGACGTTGTACGGGCTGCCGCCTTCACCGCGAGCGGTCGCGGGTGGGTCGAGGGCGCCGACCATGCCCGCACCGGGCCGTTCCGGGTTCGGCGCCTCACCACACGCCGCGGCCGACGCCGCCGGAGCGGTCGCCACGGCCTGCAGGCCGAGGATCAGCACGACGACGAACATCGTCGCGCGACGGCTGGGCATGCTCTTACCCGGCCGCGGCCCCTCTTTGAGGCGGCGGCGCAGCGCGTGCCAGCCGGCGGCGAACGCGAGCACGCACGCCAGCGTGATCACCGTGTTCATGCGGCATCCCTGCCGGTGCCACCCTTACCGGCCCGTGCGTGCTGCTCGCCCTTTTCCCCGCTCCCATTGTGTCCATTTTGGACGGTGCCTTGGACCTCGCCGGTCTCGGCGGCCAGCGGGTCCGGCGCGCCGAGCATCTGCTCGTCGGTGAGCCCGACCTCGAGTTCTGCCGCGAGTTCGAGATCCTCTTCGAGCTCGAAGTCGTCTTCCTCCGGTGGCGACGCCACGAACTGCTTCTCCGCCGGGACCGCGAGTTCGTTGCCGGGCCGGGACGGTTTGGCGTCGGGCGAGCCCGGCGTGGTGTCCATGACCCGGCGCAGGTGTTCCAGGTGCGGACCGGAGAAGTCGACGCGGATCCGCTCCACGCCACCAGCGCCGTCGCCGAAGATGAACTGCCGCGGCTCGACGTCGCGCTGGAGATCGCGGGACGAGCCGGGGCGGCGGCCCAGCGCCGCGACGACCTGTTCGTAGCCGACGCCGACCGGGACCTTCAGCAGGCGCAGCGCGTCGGCCTGGGCGTCGTCGTCGTCGAGACGGCCGACGAACACCGAGTCCAGCAGCGCCACGAAACCCTGGATCTTCAGGAAGTCCGCGGGGATCTGCGAGGACAGGAGCACCCGGACGTTCCACTTACGCGAGTCACGGGCGAAGCGGTTCATCAGCACGCGACCGGTCGGGACCTCGGACAGGAAGAACGCCTCGTCGATCCAGACGCCCTTGCGCAGTTCCTTCGGCTTCTCGTACACCGACCGCTGCGTCAGCCACGCGGCGAGGTTCAGCATCTCGACGCCGAGGGATTCCGCGTCCGTCCAGTACTCGCGCGGGACACCGTCCTTGGGCAGGGTCAGCCCCGCCATGGTCAGCACGGTCATCCGGTCGTCACGGGTTTCGGCGTACGGGTCCGCGTCGGTCTCCGGGATGAGCAGCGCCATCCGCTCGCGCATCTCGTCGAGGAAGTCCGCGACGACGACGGCGTGCTCGTGGTGCTCGCTGGAGTCCCGGCGCAGCGCGTCGATGACCTGGCCGGGGTCTGCTTCGAACCGGCCACCGACCGCGCGGACGGCGCGCAACAGCACGATCCGGGTCTGCGCCATCCGCGAGACCTCGTACGGCAGGACCCCGGTGAGGACGTCGAGTACGAGACGGCGTCGCGTCGCACCCGCGAGGGCCTTCTCCCGCCGCCAGGAGCGCTCGGGGTCGTCCTCGTCCATGAAGTGCTCGAGCTGCGGCTCGGCGACCACGCGGTACGGGTTGAGGATGCCGGGCTGAGCGTTGAGCAGGTTGATGTTCCGCGCGTACGGCCGTAGTTCGGGCAGGTCGCACAGCCGCGACAGCGGGCCTGACGGGTCGAGGATCGTCCAGTGCGCGCCCGCTCGGAGCGTCTTGTAGACGATGCCGCCGCCGAGGAACGACTTACCGCCACCGAGTCCGGCAACCATCGCTGTCAGGCCCGAACCGTCGCGGATCTCCTGCGCCATCCACGGATCCCACGCCACCGGGCGCCGAGTCGCGGTGACGGTCTCGCCGAGCAGGATGCCGCGGCGGTCGCCCACCTCGGCCGTCGCCGTCGGCACCGACGAGGACGCCCACACGACCGAACCGCGGCGCATGTACGCCGCCGAGGCCAGCGGCTCGCCGGGGATGAATTCCCTGGCCAGCGCGTACTGGGCCTCAGGATGTTCGACGGCGATCTTCGGCTTGTACAGGTCGAGCAGCTGCTGGGCGAGGCGCAGCGCGTCGCGCTCGGTCGGGCCGGACACCGCGAGCCGCCACCACGAGCGCACGCGGGTGGCCAGCGCGGTGAAGCCCGACGTCATCTCGTCGTCGATCTCCAGCACCCGGCCCGCCTGGCGGGCGAGTGACTGCGGCGGTTCCAGTTCGTGCTCGTCGGTGTAGTGCTTGACCTGCGAACGCACCTTGTTCATCTGACGCTGGAGCTCACCGGCGACCTCTTCGGGGCGCCGGACGTAGATCCGCGCGGACACCTCGACGGCGGCGGGCAGCCTGTCCGCGTGCTGGATCCACGGGTCGTCGACCTCGGGGATCTGCAGGCCGTGCATCTGGCCGACGGTGAGGACGGCGAGATGCCGCGAGACCCCGGCGTTCGAGCCGGTGCGGCCGCGGACGGTGACCGTCGGCGCGTACGGCTCGGCGTGGAAGTCCGCCGCGTCGGTGAAGCTGGCGAGGTCTTCCGGCTCCCAGGCCGCGCCGGGGACGGCGGGCATGTTGCGCGGCGCGGGCAGCCCCAGCGAGCACGAGCGGTGCATCAGCCAGGACATCTCTTCGGCGTGCACCGGGCGGCCTTCGAGCCCCGCCGAGCCGATCACCTGGTCGAGGTGCTCGACCTCGGAGTCGAGCGCGGCCAGTTCGGCGTCGACGGCCTCCGGCAGGATCTTGCGCAGCACCGGGGCGGCGCTCTCGACCGCGCGGTCGATCATCCGCCGCGTCTGCACCTGGACGCCGAGATAGACCTCTTTCTCGGCCATCGAGCGGCCCATCAGCTGCTGCTGCTCGCCGATGAGGTAGTCGTCGAAGGACAGCGCGCCCGGCACGTCCTGTGGACGGCCGACGGCGTTGTGCACGTGGGCCTCGGCCCACATCCGGATCGGGTACGGCCGGTTGGTCACGCGCAGGTGCAGCCAGCGGCCCTGGAGTTCCGCGTACTGGCCGGCGATGGCCGCGATCAGGTCGCGGCGCTGGGAGTCCGACCGGAACGACCAGCGCTGCGGCGCGAGCCGGTACCAGGCGTAAACCTCATAACCGGTGCGTAACAGGTGTCCGTCGATGCTTCGCGCGGCGATCGACGGGGTATAGGTAGGAATGGCCGCCTCGCCGGGCAGCCGCCTCCCCTTGCCCGAAGCCTTTTTGGGCTGCGCGGAGCGAACCTGCTGGGGCTGGTTCCAGGCCCCTTGGTGCAGGTCACGATCACGTTTTCCTCGGCTTCCGCCGCGACCGAACAACGACTACCTCCCGGCCCGAGCCGCAGAGCGGCTCCGACGCGCTCGTGGTGTTCCCTGAGCTCCGGCGCCGCCGCCGTAGCCGTGGTGCTGGTACTGCCGTCTCCTGCGATGCTTCGGCAACGGGCGCGTCGCCCGCACCCGGACGCGGGATGCGCTGGCTGCGCCGCCTGTGCCCGTGGTCCGTTCTCTTGGTGTGTTGAGCTCTTTCGCCGCCATCCCGGCCACGGCGCCCAGCGGACGCTCGTGGCTGATCTTGGACGTGATCAACCTGGTGATCACGATTGTGGCGACGAAAGCCCAGGCGGTCGAGAAGAACCCGAAGCTCCAGCCCGCCCACCGTTCGACGGTGAGCACGAGCAGGAAGACCGGGATACCGACGAGCCACGCGACGTAGCGGGCTCTCCAGGGAAAAGTCGCTTTCGGCGGGCCGAGCCAGACGGCGTCGACCCGGTAAACCTCGTCATCGGTCCGGATACGCAACGCGAGCCCTCAGCCTGTGAAGAGGCCGGCGATCCACTGGCCCACGTTGACTCCGGCGCCGCTCACCGCGAGGCCGATGATCGCCAGCGCGATCACGACACCGGCGAGACGACGCATGACACCGGCGTTGTCCCCTTTGCCACCGCCCAGCCACAGGAGAAGAAGCGCGACGGCCAGCAGCACCAGGGGGATGATGTTGTCGATCAGCCAGGTGCGGACGTTGCCGGTGCCGAGCTCGCCGGCGGCCAGCGTGTCGAGGGTGGTCAAGGTCATCATCGCATTACTCCCGGTGCGCGGAGAGGGGGTTCGCGCGGTTCTGGCTCGGTGGTGCTTCGAACATCATGGCGTCACGAGGCGTAGTGGTCAAAGCGCGCTCTGTAGATATCGTTTTGTCTACTGATCACAGAGCGAGGCACAGCACCACGACCATCCTCGGTCTCCATCATCGTTGCAAGGGTCGTCTGGATTAACCCCGGCCACCCGTATTTCGCAGTGTGCTGACGGACTCACCCGGTTGCGAGGCAGCCGCTCACTGTAAGTACGGGTCGACCGGCGAGATTTTGGCCGCGACCAGTGTGACATGACTCGTTCGGTGGCTTCTCGCGAGTCCGCTGGGTGAGCACGCATTCGACAAAAATCATGGAGGCCGATCAAGGGAAAGTCACGCTTCCGTTACCCAACGCGAAATCCGGACCCGTATTTTCACTACATAGCGTGATTATCTGCCCGTAGAGAACACATTCGCGGGAAAAGCGCCCGCCGCGATGGCCTGACGGCTCAACGGCCCGCACAGCTCGTGAAGCCGCGCGGTCTTCTCCTCGCCGAGGTGTTCCCATGGCCCGGTCGACGCCGCGTTGGTGGCGGCTTCGATCCGCTCACGGAGATCGTTCCCGGCCTCGGTCAGACCGCCGTCGGCGTCGAGGAGGCCCTTCTCGCGGAGCGCGTCGGCCGCCGCGTCCCACTGCTCGTCGCTCCACCCGCGGGACGCCTTGGCCGCCTCGGGCAGGAAACCCTTGCCGGTGGCGGTGTGCGTGACGAGGGCTTCGAGCCCACTGAGGCCGTGGACGACGAGGGCGGCGATATGGCCGTCGCCGCGGTGCTCGCGCAACAGCGTGATGGCGTGCCAGAGGACGAGATGCGGCTCGCTCGGCCAGTCGAGGTCAGCGTGCCCGGCGTAGAGCGGACGGCCGTCGACCTGGCAGCCCGCGGTCGCCTCACGTGCGAGTTGGGCGGCTTCGGCGACCTCTTCGGAGTCCAGGACGTCCTTGCCGAGCAGCCGGATCAACGTCGCGTCGACCGCTTCGAACCGGGCCTCGATGATCCGGTCGGGGGTGGCCAGCGTCCACGCGCGCGGGATATAGCGGGCGACCAGCTCCGGATTGAAGTTGTAGAAGGTGGCGGCGACGACGCCAGGGCCCACCGCGCCCATCGGCGCCGCGCGGCCCGCGAAGTAGGTCATGCGCCCCGGCCGGAGGCCCGCGTCGGTGAGCGCGGCTTCCGTTTCGGGTGCGAAGTAGCTGAGGGAATGCAGTACATCGAACGTCCCGCGGAACCGTCCCGAGACCCGACTCGCTTCGCCCATGCGGGCACCCTACCGGCAAGTAGACAGGGGGCGCAGCGTCCAAAGGGGCTGAAGGACGCTTTCCCCTCATCTCACGCGGGGAAAGCGCCCTTCACCGCGTGAGATGAGGGGAAGGTTCCCTTCAGCCCCGCGCCTGAGCGAGGGGAAGGAGTACGGACGAGCCGGCGTGTAAGCCGGATCCTGTCCCCGCTCCACCTTGCGGCGGAGCGAGTGGCGGCCATCCATCTAGGCCCGCCGTCGCCGACGGGCTCGAGCGGCCTACCCGCAGGCTCGGGCGGGCAGCCCTCGAACGCCTGCGCAGGAGCCTCGCGGCTCCCTCTTGACCTTGCTCCGGGTGGGGTTTACCTAGCCGTCCTGGTCACCCAGGACGCTGGTGGTCTCTTACACCACCGTTTCACCCTTACCCCCGCCCGCGAAGCGAACGGAGGCGGTCTGTTTTCTGTGGCACTTTCCCGCGGGTCGCCCCGGGTTGCCGTTAACAACCACCCTGCCCTGTGGAGTCCGGACTTTCCTCGAACCGGTCTCCCGGCTCGCGGCCGCCCCGCCGACTCGTCCGTCGGCGAATCCTACTGCACGGGCGCGGGGAGGCAGTTCAGGTTGCGCTGCCCGTCGGGTTTGATGACGAACCACACGTGGCCGGTGCCCTGTCCGGTCCATTCCCCTGGCCGCGCGTTGGCGAATTTGTAGAGCGGCCAGCCTGCCAAGGTCACCTGTTTGGCGCCTTCGGGACGTTTGACGGTGCCGACGAGCGCGGGGTCGATGCCGGTCACCCTCGGCGTCCCCGCGGTCGTGACGGGGATCCACACCGCGGCGCAGTCCCCGTGACAGGCCGAGCGGGCCTTGTGCGGGTTGTCGTGTTCGTAGCGGAAGAGGACGGCGCCGGTGTCGTCGAGGACGGCCTGCCCCATCTTCGTCATGTAGACGGCCGTGAGCTGCCTGCCTGGCGGAGGCGCCGACTCGGTGGGAGAACTCGTCCGCCGTGGAGTGCTGGTCTGCGGCGTACGCGGGCTGGGGAGGGCTTCGGTGACCGGAGCCCCGGCCGTCAGCGCCGCCTGCTCCCCGGAATCAGCCGCCTGCCACCACATCGCGGCGCCCACGACGAGCGCCGCGATGACGAGGAGCATGGTCAACCGCGATCGGCGCATCCGACTTCTCCGTTTCTCCTGGGTGGCTGACGGGGTTCTGCTCCGCGATCTCGTTGGTCCAATGCAGGACGGCGGACGGGCTGTCGAGGCCGACGACGCCGACGAGCCGCCCCTTGCGCACGAAGCCGGTGACGGGTTTCTCGCCACCGACGGGCGAGGCGAGCGCGACGGTGTCCGTGCCGAGCTTGGGAATGCCGCCCGCCTGGATCCGCACGCCGTGCTGTTCGGACCAGAACCGCGGCACCGGCGCGAACGGCTGCGCGGCCTGCGGCCCGGCGAGGAGGTTCTCCGCGGCCGCCCGGCCCATTTCGACGGCGTTGAGCCAGTGCTCGACCCGCCTCGGTGTCTCGTCGAAACGCAGGTTCGGCCACTGCGCGACGTCTCCCGCTGCCACGATGTTGCCCATCCCCAGCACGTGACAGGTGGGCGAGCAGACGACGCCGTCGTCGAGCGGCAGTTTGGACCCGCGCAGCCACGAGATCGACGGGACGGTCCCGACGGCGACGACGACGCAGGACACGTCGAGGATCCAGCCGTCGGACGACCGCAGCCGCAGCCCGTTCGCCGTCGTCTGCCAGTTCTCGATGGACGCGCCGAGCCGCAGCCGCACCGCCCGTGCCCGGTGCAGCGCCGAGAGTTTCTGTCCGATGTGCTTGCCGACGGCCTCGCCGAGCAGATTCGCCGACCGGCCGATGATGGTGACCTCGCGGCCCATCGCCCGCAGGCTCGCCGCGACCTCGCAGCCGATGAAACCGCTGCCGAGCACCGCGACCGGCCCGTGGTCGGCGGCGAGGTTGTCGCGCAGTTCGGCGGCGTCGGCCAGTGTCCGGACGACGACCACGCGCGGATGCCCGTGCGGCACCCCGGACAGGCGCCGCGGTTCGACGCCGCTGGCGATGACGAGACCGTCGTAGCGCAGTTCCTCCGCCCCAGGCAGGTGGACCACCTGGCGGCCCGGTTGCAGATGCGTGGCCGGGGTGTTGAACCGCCATTCGGCGTCGATCTCGTCGAGCCTGGCGAGCATCATCTCCGCCGGATGTGTCTCGCCGGTCAGCAGTTGCTTCGACAGCGCCGGCCGGTGGTAGGGCAGATCCGGCTCGTTGCCGACGATCACCAGTTCACCGTCGAACCGCAGTTCCCGGAGCCGTTCCGCGCACCGCAGCCCGGCCAGCCCGCCGCCGACCACGACGATCCGTTCGCTCATTGTCCCGCCCCTTGCAGTTGGATGGCTCGCATCGGACAAGCTCTGGCCGCGGCCTGTACCCGCGGCACCTGTTTCGCGCCGGGTTTTCGGAGATAGCGCAGCTGACCGTCGCCGGTGAGCTGGAAGACCTGCGGCGCTTCCGCCTGACAGATGGCGTAGCGGTGGCATTTCTTGTCGTCGACGGAGATCCGGACCGGTTGGGCCCGGCCGGACGCGCCGTCGAGCAGCCCGAGGCGGACCAGCGCCGGTAGCGGCAGCACCCGGAGCACGGTGAGCACGACGGCCGGGGTGAGCACGGTGATCCCGCCGAGCCAGACCGTCGCGAGGGTGCCGTTCGCGGCCGCGCCGAGCCAGGAGTGGATCGCCAGCAGACCGACCGAGAAGTAGCTGACCTGGTGGAACCGCTGCCAGCTGCGGGTGACCACACTGCGGCGCAAGGCGGCGGTGACCGAGACCGCGACGAACAGTTCCAGGCCGACGACACCGGCCGCGTGCCGCGCGAACCCGCCGCCCGCGAACGGGATCAGCAGCATGAAGAAACCGAACGAATCGTCGTCGAGGAAGAGGTAGGACAACCCGTGGACCACGCCGGTCGCGAGGGTGAACGCGGCGAGCACGATATGACCGCCGCGCAGCGCCTCGTGCCCGGTGATCCGCCGGATCCAGCCGGTGGCGCTCAGCACGCCCCAGGCCAGCGTCAGGCACATCGTCACGTAGGCGAACCGGGCCGAAAGCGTGGCGATGTCCCGCACCCCGCTGTCGTGTGGCGAAGGGGCCGGGATGAGGGCGAGGAGTGAGGCCGTCATGCGTGCCTGCCCGGCGAGCCGAGCAGGCGTACGAGGCCGAAGGTCGCGCCGCCCGCGATCCCCACCATGAGCACGCCGAGCACGATGTCGCCGCCGTCGAGTTCGTTGCCGCCGGTGGAGACGACCATCAGCGAGTCCGTCCCGGCGATACCGGTGCTTTCGAGCAGGGTCATATGCCGCATGACGGTGTCGACGGCCGTCTGGGCGAAGGAACGCATCGCGTCGTCCCGGGTGGCCGCCCGGACCTGGGAGGCGAGACCGAAGATGCTCCCGTGCGCGGCGCGGGCGCGGTTGACGTAGAGGCGGTCGAAGTCGGCGCCGGCGGCACCAGAGATCTCGTCGACCCAGGATCGCTGTTCCTCGGTCGGCTCGCTGGGGAGTTCGACGCGGGCCTTCGCGGCGAGTTCGCGGACCTGTGTGTCGAGCCGATCGTGGTCGTCCGCGAGTTTGCGACCGACCTCGCGCACCCGCTGCCCGGTCCCGCGTTGTTCCGCCTGACGACTGACCGGGCCTTCCCATAGACCCGCCTGCCGGACCCCTACGAGCAGTTCCCGGTCATGGGCGTCGATTTCCGCATAGGCGTCGGCAGGCAAGCCGACCCATATCGCAAGACAACCGATCACCATACCGAGCAGTCGATAGATCATTTCACCCGTCCCCGTGCAGCCCATTGCCGTTCAGTGCCTCACTGGGAGTACGGCAAAGCGGAGCGGCCGGTTCGATCTTTGCGTACCCAAGGTAGTGTGATGTGCATCACACTAGTCATTTAGAACCGTTTTGCGCCGCCATACGTACCGGGGGCAACTAATTGTAAATAGATGACTACTGCACATGGCTTACGGCGATAGTCTGCGCTACGGTGTACGGACTCGTGAAATCCTCCACCGCTGGGGAGGTCGCAAACCTTATGGAAGCAGTGGGCAGAGGGTGTCAGTTCGGCCGCGATCGGCACGCGACCGACCTGTCCGACGATCCGTCCGACGAGCTTATTTCGTTGCTGTACAAGGATTTCCGGACGAATCTGTTCAACCAGGTCATGTACCTGACCGGCCACGACCAACAGTGGACCGAGGACGTGGTCCAAGAGACGCTGATTCGCGCCTGGCAGCATTCCGACACACTGAACCGCGAGCCGGGAATGCTGCGCGGCTGGCTGCTCACGGTCGCGAGGCGGATCGTGATCGACGGCTGGCGAAACCGGCGGGCCCGACCTCAGGAGGTGGAGCTGGACAGTTCCGAAAACGCCGAAATAGCGGATCAGACGGATCAGTCACTGTCCGCGCTCGTCATTTCCGAAGCGCTACGATATCTGGACCGCAAATACCAGGCTGTCATCTACGAGACATATCTGACCGGACATACGGTCCGGGAGGCGGCGGTGATATTGGGAATCCCGGAGGGAACGGTCAAATCACGGCTGTACGCGGCTATGAAGACATTGCGACGGTCGTTAGGAGAGCTGGGTTCGCGATGAGGAAGCGAAAGGTGAAACACACCGATGTCGCGGCCTATGTGCTCGGCGTGCTCGATCAAGCCGAGGCATACGCCTTCGAAAAACACTTGAAGGCCTGTGAGCGCTGCGGCCGCCAGGTCGCGGAGTTCACGTCGGTGGAGGGCGCGCTGGCGAAGGCCGACCTGCGCTACCTGTCGCCCGGCGCCACGGCCACGCGCCGTCCCGGCGCCATCGCCGTCCGGCGCTGCGGGCGGCTGTCGCTGATCACGGCCAACCTGGTGGTGGTGCTCCTGGCGTGCGTCGTCGCGGCCCTGATGTCGTCACACCGGTCGTCCGGCCGGTACCGGCGCGCCTCCTCGGATCCGGACATCTCGTCCCCGGCTCCCCTCGACGGGCCGGCCGGTGACTCCGACCAGCGATTACTCCCACTACCGCTTACGTTCCAGTAGTCTGCCGCAAGCCGACACGAAGGTCTCTACGGTGCATACCGAAGTAAATCCCGAGAGTCCCTTCGGCGGGCCTTCGGTACCGAAGCGCCGCGCCGCCGGACTGCTGGGCCGCGACAGCGAACTGGACACGATCACCAGGCTGTTCCGGGCCGCCCTCCACGGGCGCGCCACCAGCGCGGTGGTGGTCGGCGAGTTCGGCATGGGCAAATCGTCGGTGCTCGCCGCGGCGGGCGAGCTGGCGACGGCGGCCGGATTCACCGTCGCGATCGCCGCCGCGTCCAGGCTGGAGACCCAGCTGAGCGGCGGCGTCGCCCGTCAGCTGATCGAGGGGCTCACCCACGCCCCCGCCGCCATGGGATCCCCCCGCCCGCGGGCACCGCACGCGACCGAGATCCTGCCCGACCGCCGTCCCCGGAACGAGCAGGAACAGACCGAGGCGCTCGACGCCTTCTTCCACATCGTCCGGCACGCCGCCGAACAGGGACCGGTCTTCCTCGGCATCGACAACATCCACCTCGCCGATCCGTGGTCGATGCGCTGCCTCGCCTACATCCGGCACCGCGTGGAGCAGCTGCCGGTGATGATCGTGCTGACCTCGCTGATCGGACATCTGCAGACCGGCGAGGTCGCCCTCATGGAGATGTCCGGCTGCACTCCGGCGGCGATCAGGCTGCGCGGGCTCGGCACGGGGCACGTCGCCGAACTCCTCCGTATCTCCCCCGGCCGGTTCGCCGAGGACTGCCGTGAGGTGACCGGCGGCAACCCGTACCTGCTCACCGCGCTGCGTCGTCGCCTGGTCCCCGGAATGGAGCTGGACACCGCCGGGTCGGCCATGGTCGGCGAGGTCCTGCGGGTCCGCATGCACGAGTACACCGCCGCGCCGAAAATGCTCGAAGCCGTCGCGATCCTCGGCGAGGACGCGAGTTTCGACCTGCTGGCGCAGCTCGCCGGCGTCGACGAGATCACCGCGCTGGAAGCCATCGACACGATGGTGCGCGTGCACCTGCTGACCGACAGCCATCAGCCCGCGCTGACCTACCGCTTCGTCCGCAACTCGGTGCTCGCCGACATGCCGCTCGCCACGAGGGCGGTCAGTCACGCCAGGGCGGCGCGGCTCCTGCACGACGCGGGCGCGCCGCCGGAGCGGATCGGGGCCCATCTGCTGGAGGCGACCGCGATCAGGATCCCCTGGGCGGTCGACATCCTGCGGCAGGCCGCCCGGTGTTCGGTCGTCAAGGGCGACCCGGAGCTTTCGGTCCGGTTCCTGCTGCGGGCGCTGGAGGAACGGCTCAGCGAACGCAAGCGGATGGCGATCCTGCTCCAGCTCGCGCACGCGGAGTTCCACTGCGACCCGGATCTGGCGCCCGCCAGGGTGCGCGAGGCCGTCGACCACATCGACGACCGCGAAACCGCGGCCTTCGTCGCGACCGCCATGATCCTTTCGCTGTGCTGCGGCCCGGACGCGCGGCTGGCGATCAACTCCGCCGGCCAGTTCGCCGCGCGGCTCGACGCGGGCGGGCCCGACGCCGTCTGGCCGCTGCTGTGCATGACCTACCTCGCCGAGGCGGGCAGCAGACTGGGGCCACCGCCGGACTTCCGCGACTTCGAACAGCAGTGGGCGCCGCTGAACGACCCCGCCGCGCAGCAGAGCCGCTCGGGTCTGCTCGCGCTCGATTCGGTACGGAGCGGGAACTCGTCGGCGAACGCCGTCCGCCATTTCGGGGAGGCGCTGTCCGGCAATCAACCCGAACTGTTCGAGCAGCCCTATTTCTTCACGCTCGCGACGGCCGTGCTCGCCGACGAGGCCGCCCTCACCGACAGGCTCTGCCAGGTGCTCGACACCAAACGCCTGCCGTGGGACTTCCACCTGCCGAAGGGCGCCCTCGCCACCCTCGCCCGCGGTATCGCCCTGCAGGCGGGCGGCGACCTGGTGCGGGCGAGCGTCCACTACGAAACCCTCGTGCGGCAGTTCGACGAGCGCGGCGCCACCAGCCAGTGCCCGGTGGCCGTGCTGTGCGCGGCAAGGCTGATCGAAACCTCGGTCGACCTCGGCCGGTTCGACGTCGCGAACGCCCTGCTCGAAAAGATCGATTTCGGTGCCACACAAGCACTTTTCACGCACAACTACCTGCTCTACGCCCGCGGCAGGCTCCGGGCGGCCACGGGCGAACCCGAACTCGGCTACGAAGACCTGCGCGCCTGCGGCCGCCGTCTCGCACACCACGGCATGCGTTTCCCCGGTTTCGCGCCCTGGCGGACGCACGCCGTCCGCGCCGCGCTGGCGCTCGGACGCACCGACGCGGCGGCCCGGCTCGCCGAAGAGGATCTCGAAGCCGCGGAACGCTGGGGAGCGCCGCGCGTCCTCGGCGGCGCGCTGACCACGGCGGGTCTCGTCCGCGACGACGAGGAGGCCGAACGCCTGCTCACCAGGGCCGTCGACGTCCTCGGCGGGTCGACCGCGAAACTGGCGCTGGCCGAGGCGCTGACCGAACTCGGCACCCTGCAGGCCAGGCACGGGCAGAGCGAGAAGGCGATCGTCACCTTGCGGCGGGCCGCGCAGTCGAGCGACCACTGCGGGGCGCGGCCGCTCGCGAGGCGGGCCGCCGAGGTACTGCGGGACGCGCGGGCGAGCCTGACGACGGCGAAAGACAACGAACACGGGCTCACCAAACAGGAGTACCGCGTCGCGCTGATGGCGTCGCAAGGTCTCACCAACCGCGAGATCGCCGAAGCGCTGCACCTGACCCGCCGCACGGTCGAACTCCATTTGTCCGGGGCATACCGGAAACTGGGGATCACCGGAAGGACCGAATTGAGTTCCACCCTCGGCCGTTCCCAGCGCGTGGACGTCGATTGACGGTTTCCGGGGACGGCGGGTTCACTCCGCAGCATGCCGGGAATCGAAGCCGAACCACTCAAATTCGCCTATTGGGTCCCCAATGTGAGCGGTGGACTGGTCACCAGCGACATCGAGCAGCGCACCGATTGGGGATACGAGTACAACCGGGATCTCGCCGTCCTCGCGGAGAACAGCGGATTCGAATACGCGCTGAGCCAGGTCCGCTACACGGCCAGCTACGGTGCCGCCTACCAGCACGAATCGACCGGGTTCAGTCTCGCGCTGCTGCTCGCGACGCAGCGGCTGAAGGTGATCGCGGCGGTCCACCCCGGACTGTGGCATCCGGGCGTGCTCGCGAAGTTCATCGCCAGCGCGGACGTGATCTCCGGCGGGCGCGCCGCGGTCAACGTGGTCAGCGGCTGGTTCAAGGACGAATTCACGAACCTCGGCGAACAGTGGCTGGAACACGACGAACGGTATCGTCGTTCGGAAGAGTTCATTCGCGTACTGAAGGAACTCTGGACCGACGACCACGCCGAATTCAACGGCGATTTCTACCGGATCCACGATTTCGACATCAAACCCAAACCGGTCGGGCGGCCACATCCGGAGATCTTCCAGGGCGGCAACTCCACCGCGGCGCGGAAGCTGGCAGGCCGGGTCTCCGACTGGTACTTCAGCAACGGCAAGGACTTCGACGGTTTCAGCGAGCAGGTCCAGGAGGTCCGCGGCTACGCGGCCGAGAACGGCCACACCGTCCGCTTCGGCCTCAACGGTTTCCTGATCGCGCGCGAGACCGAGAGCGAGGCGAAGGCCGTGCTACGCGAAATCGTCGCGAAGGCGAACACCGACGCCGTCGAAGGGTTCCGCAACGCCGTCAAGCAGGCGGGAAGCTCCACTTCGGACAAGAAGGGGATGTGGGCCGACTCGGAGTTCAAGGATCTGGTGCAGTACAACGACGGCTTCCGCACCGGGCTGATCGGCACGCCGGAGCAGATCGCGGACCGCGCCATCGAGTACAAGAAGCGCGGGGCGAACCTGCTGCTGCTCGGCTTCCTGCACTACCTGGAGGACGTCGAGTACTTCGGGAAGCACGTGCTGCCGGTGATCCGGGCCAAGGAGGCGGACCTGGACCGGGGCGCCGCCACCCCGGAACCCCTGCGCGTTTAGTCCTCTGGTTGCGGCGACAGTGGTTTGGCAGCGCACCGGGATACGGTGGCCGTCCTGTCCGGAACCCGAGGATCCTGGGGGATCACATGCAGCAAGTCGAACGGACGAAGGCGCGAAGGTCACTCCGTCAGCTCGCCGCGATCACCGCCGCCTGCACGGCGGCGGCGATCGCACCGCTCCTTCTCGCGGCGACTCCCGCCCAAGCCGGTGAAATCCGCTACGCAGGGCCGTTCTGGAAGTACGACGTCTGCCTTGACGAGCAGTCCGACTACGCCCGCTACTACAGGATCGTGAAGGCCTGCTACCGGCCCAATGGGACCTCGTGGGGCTTCGACTACACGGAACGGACCTAACCGCCTACGACGAAGGCCGCTTTCCCGAGGTCTCACCTGGGGAAAGCGGCCTTCGTCGTGGTCAGGGGAGGTAGACGGTCTCGCCGGGGTGCATGGTCGGCCCGCAGTCCTTGAGCGGTCCGCCGAAGCGCGCCCTCTCGACGTCCGGCAGGGTCTTCACGGCGTAGTCCTGGGCCGCCTTCAGCTTCTCCGGGCTGGAAACGGCGTCCTTGCGGACGAAGTCGCCGTTGCGCGGCCCGGCGCCGGGGTACACGAAGATCGGCTCGTAGTCGCGATCGATACGCGGGTCGACGGTGATGCCGTTCCCCGCCGCCCACGGGCCCCACGAGTGAATGAAGGTCGGCTTGACCTGGTCGAACACGTAGTCACGCAGCCCCGGCATATCGCCGTTCTTGACGAAGTCGGCGACGTTCGCCTCGACCAGCCCGGCCATGTCGACCAGGTGCAGGCGGCTGGTCATCGACGAGCCACCGAGGTCGGGCAGCAGCAACGACGCCTGCTGCAGGCCGAGAATGTCGGCGATGGTGTTGAAACCGCGGCCGAAGCGGTCGGCGATGAGGCACGCCGGCACCGTCGGGACCTCTTGGAACTTCTCCGACGCCGACGCGAAGCCCATCCCGGACGGGATCGAGGCCGCGACCAGCACGAGGACCACGACGGTCCGCAGCACCGCACGCGAACGGCGCAGCAGTTCGCCCGCGGACAGCGTCCCCGCCAGCACGGCGAGGATCCAGATCGGGGTGGCGAAGCGGTGCTGGCCCATCCAGTCCGGAACCATCACGCCATAGGCGATGATGGCCAGCGCCAGCGGCACCAGCAACGCGATCAGGCTGCGGCGCCATTCCGCGCGGAAGAGCGCGTAACCGATGGTCAGCGCCAGCAGGATCGTCCCGGCGACACCGGCGTAGCCGACCAGCTCGAACGGCTGCTTCAGCGCCGAAAGGCCGGGCAGGCCCTGCCCCTTCGCGATGGACGGGTTCGCCAGCAGCCTGCCGAACTCCGCGATCCGCCAGGCGAGGTACGCGCCGAACGGGATCGCGAACGCGACCACCGAGACCACGACGAACTTGACGCTCTTCCCCAGCAGCGGCTTACGCAGCTGGAACAGCACGACCAGCGGGTACGCGCCGCCGTAGATCAGACCTTCGGGGCGGGTCAGCGCGGCGAACGCGACCAGCACCCCGCACCAGATGGCGACCTTCGCGGTGAGCACCGTGTCCTTGCGCACCGCGACGAACAGCAGCGCGGCGAGCCAGGCGACCGCCATCCCGAACAGGGAGTTCTCCAGTCCGGAGATGGTCCAGATGACGAAGGACGGGATCGCGGCGAGCGTCAGCCCCACCACCAGCGTCGCCAGCCAGGCGAAGCGCGCGAAGACCTGCTTCGCCACGACGTGGCAGGCCGTCAGCGTCCCGGCGGTGAACAGGAGACCGAGCAGTTTGGGGAACAGCACGTAGTCGGGCAGGCCGAACAGCATGCCGCTGTCGAAGACCCCGATGAGCTTGCCGACCGCCAGCAGCACCAGCCAGGTCGAGTTCGACCACCCTTCGACCGACGGCTGCCCCGGCTGCAGCACCGGGCCGATCCCGTCGGCGAAGCTGCGCGCGTAGGAGAAGGTGATGGCCGCGTCGTCGACGATCCAGTGGCCATAGAGGGTCGCGTGCCAGGCGAGCGCCGCGACACCGGCGAGAATCGCCAGGTAAGGCGCGATCCGGGCGGCCATGCCGCGAGAAGCCGGCGTCTCCGCCGGGCCGGGCACGTCTTTTTCGGAAGCCTCGCTGAGTGCGCTCGCCGTCATGTCCCCGTCTTCGCCTTTTCGTTCACGTGCCCGTCGTCGAAACTGTAGCCAATACCCCATCCGGGGCGGACGACGCGTCATATCCAGGCGTGATCCGCGCCACACTCTTCGGGTCAGGACAGGTGCGAGATGTCGTTCACCAGGCGGACCGACGCGTTGCCGTCCGGATAGAACTCGACGATCGACAGCGAGGCCAGGTCCAGGTGCAGGCGGAACAGCAGCGACGGCCCGGCGTCGAGGCCCATCCGCAGCAGCGCCTTGATCGGCGTGACATGGCTGACCAGCACGAGTGTGCGCCCGCCGTAGTTCGCGATCAGCTCGTCGCGGGCCTTGCGGACCCGGCGGTGGACGCCGTCGAAGCTCTCCCCGCCCGGCGCCGCGATCGAGGTGTCGGAAAGCCAGGCGGTCTGGAATTCGGGGTCGCGGTCCATGGCCTCTTTGAAGGTGAGGCCTTCCCAGTCTCCGAAGTCGGTCTCGATCAGCCCGGGATGGGTCTCGACCCGGCCGCCGAGCGCGTCCGCGATCGCCTGCGCGGTCTGCTGGGTGCGGATCAGCGGCGAGGCGATGATCGGCGCGGCTTCGCCGTCGACGACCAGGCCTTCCATCGAGCCGAGCCGTTTCGCGGCGGCGGCCGCCTGCTGCTTGCCGTGCTCGGTGAGCGGTACGTCGCCGCGGCCGGAGTAGCGCTTCTCGACCGACATCGCCGTCTGGCCGTGCCGCACGAGGAGCAGTTTGGTCGGTGTCCCGGTGGCGCCGGTCCAGCCTGCGGGGCTGTTCCTGTCCTGCTTCACGATCTCTTCTGGTTTCTTCGCGGCCCCGGCGTCCATCGCCTCGTTCGCGAGCCCGTCGGCGTGCGAGTTCTCCGCGCGCGGAATCCATTCGTAGCGCACTCGCGAGAAGCGCGACGCTAGTTCCTTGGCCTCGGCGTTCAGCGGCTGCATCGACGGGTGCTTGACCTTCCAGCGCCCGGACATCTGTTCCACCACGAGCTTCGAGTCCATCCGGACGTCCACTGTGGACGCTCCGAGCTCGGCGGCCGCGGCGAGCCCGGCGATCAGGCCGGAGTACTCGGCGACGTTGTTGGTCGCGATGCCGACGTAGGCCTTGCGCTCGGCGAGTACCGCGCCGGTGGCCGCGTCCTTGACGACCGCGCCGTACCCGGCGGGCCCGGGGTTGCCCCGCGAACCGCCGTCGGCCTCGATGAGCACGTGCTCGGTCACAGGCCGGACTCCAGGGTGCGGACCAGGATGGCGCCGCAGTTCTCGCACTGGATGACGTTGTCCTCGGGAGCGGCCTTGATCTCGGCGATCTCGCGGCGGTCGATGTCCAGCTGACAGGCACCGCAGCGGCGGGCCCGCAGCAGCGCCGCGCCGATGCCCTTCTGGGCCCGGACGCGTTCGTAGAGCTTGATGAGGTCGGCCGGGAAGCGCGGCAGGAGCTTGGCGCGGTCTTCGTCGCGGCGTGCCTGCGTGGTGTCGAAATCGGCGAACTGCTCGTCGCGGCGGCGGATGGCCTCGGCGACCTCGTTCTCGGCCTTGGCGACCTCGGCGCTGGTGCGCTGGGCGTCGAGTTCGAGCGCCTCGCGGCGTTCCATCAGTTCGAGGAGGTCGTCTTCGAGCGCGGACTGACGCCGGGTGAGGCTGTTCAGCTCGTGCTCGATGTCGGCCATCTGCTTCGCCGCGACGGAACCGGATTCGAGCAGCTTGCGGTCGCGGTCCCCGCGAGCGCGCACCGACTCGATCTCCTTCTCCTGCCGGGCGATCTCGCGGTCGAGGTCGGACGCCGCGGTCTGGACCGAGACCAGCGCGTCGCGGCGTTCGCGGACGGTCTTCTCGCCCGCGTCGATCTCGGCGATTTCGGGAAGGGTGCGGCGGCGGTGGGCGGTACGCGAAAGTTCGGCGTCCACCTTCGCGAGTTCGAGCAGCTGGCGCTGGATGGCGGGGTCAGCCTTCACGGTGCTCCTTGATTCTTAGTGCTCGGTTCGGGTGGCCCGTAGCGTCCACGGGTCGGTGCACCTCGTGGAGACGTGAATGTCGACGTTACCCGCAAAGACGGCGCGGACGACGGCCGAGGCTTGCTCGCACCACGGCCATTCGCTCGCCCAGTGCGTGACGCCGACCAGTGCGGGGACTTCGGCGATGTCGGCGAGGTGCTCCCCCGCCGGATGGTGCCGGAGATCGGCGGTGACGTAGGCGTCGACTCCGGCGGCGGTGGCCCGCTTGAGATAGCTGTCGCCGGAACCACCGGAAACGGCGACGCGGCGGATGAGCCGGTCCGGATCGCCCGCGCCGTAGACGCCGGGTTCCGTACGCGGCAAGGCGTTCGCGACACGTTCGACGAAGACGGAGAGCGGTTCCGGCGCGGGCAGTTCGCCGATGCGGCCGATGCCAGTGACGCCGTCCTCGCGGGGATCGAGCGGGCCGAGGACGGTCAGGCCGATGGCCTCGGCGAGCGCGTCGGAGACGCCGGGCGACGCGGAATCGGCGTTGGTGTGCGCGCAGTAGAGGGCGACTCCGGCGCGGATCAGGCGATGCACGAGGCGGCCCTTGGTGCTGTCGGCCGGGACGCCGTGGACACCGCGCAGCAACAGCGGGTGGTGCGCGACGATCAGCTGCGCGCCGCCGTCGATCGCCTCGTCGACGGTCTCTTCGACCGGGTCGACGCAGAACAGGACCTTGTCCACGTTCTCGGCCGGGTCGCCGCAGACGAGTCCGACGGCGTCCCACGATTCGGCGAGTTCGGGCGGGTACGCCTGCTCCAGGGCGGCGATGACTTCGGCTAACGCGGGCACCCGGGGATTTTCGCATGTAGCGTTTCCGGGCATGCGACTTCGGGTGCTCTGCGCGCTGCTCGTGGCCGGACCGCTGGCGATGCCCGCCCCCGCCTCGGCGTCCTCCGGTTTCTGGACGCTGACCGAGCTGGCCGCTCAGCGCGTGGAGATCGCCGACAAGGTCGCGGCCGCGAAGTTCGGCACGCCGTCACCGATCGACGACCCGGCGCGCGAACAGCAGATCCTCGACTCGGTGGCGGCGAAGGCACCCGGCCTCGGCCTCGACGCTGCCGAGGTGGTGCGGTTCTTCCGCGACCAGATCGAAGCGAACAAGCTCGTGCAGCGCGGCCTGTACGCGCGATGGACCGAGGACCCCGGCTCGCGGCCGCCCGAACGGCCCGACCTCGCGACCGAGGTCCGGCCGGTGATCGACCGGCTCAACGCGGGCCTGCTCGCCGAACTCGCGACGACCCGGGACGCGCGGGCGCGGCGATCCTGCGACGTGCGGCTCGACGTCACGGTGCGGCTGGTGGACGCGCGACGCGAACTGGACCGGCTGCACTCGGTCGCTCTCGGCGACGCCGTGCGGTCGGCCTGCTCCCACCCCTGACCTGCGGGACGGGAGCAAGGGACCTTTGCTATCGCCGGGGGCTGTGTGGATTTTGTTGCGTTAGATGAAACAAAATCCACACAATCACCCCCGAGACAGCCCGGCCGACCCGCGCGAAGCGAGCAAGGGACCTTTGCTATCGCCTAAGCGCCTGACCTGCGGAAAGAGAGCAAGGGACCTTTGGTATCGCCGGGGGCTGTGTGGATTTTGTTGCGTTAGATGAAACAAAATCCACACAGTCACCCCCGAGACAGCCCGGCCGCCCCGCGCGAAGCGAGCAAGGGACCTTTGCTATCGCCTAAGCGCCTGACCTGCGGAAAGAGAGCAAGGGACCTTTGCTATCGCTCCCGGGTCAGTCCAGCGCCTTCGCGTCCTTGTTGACCGCCCAGCGGCCGGCCGCGCGCATTACGCGGCCCGTCCACAGCATCGCCCGGTACGCCTTCGTCGCGTGATCGGGGACGTCGGAGTGGTCGACCTGGTACGGCGCGACGGAAGCGCTCGTACGGAGGTGCAACGGCATCCTGGTCATCGCCTCTTTCGGCGATCTCGCCTGGACGAAGTGGTGCTCCGAGAGGATCCGCCCGACCTCGTAGGGGTGCGGATGCTTGACGGTGATGCGGTACCAGCGAAGCCCGGTTGCCGGGGATTCGACGGTGGGTGTGGGTGCGCTCATACGCGACCTTCCTGCGTGTTTCTCTTCAGGAGGTCTACTCCCGCTTCGCCCCGGCTTTCCAGCTTCGCGCGCCCGGTTGCCGTTCGGAGCCGGTGAGCGGTCGATCTCTCTCTGCGGTCACACTGATCGGGTGCTGCACATCGTCTTCGTCTGTTCCGGCAACATCTGCCGCTCACCGATGGCCGAGCTCGTCTTCCGCGCGAAGGCCGAGGAAGCCGGTCTCGACCACCTCGTCCAGGTGTCCAGCGCGGGCACCGGTGGCTGGCACGTCGGCGAAGCCGCCGACAAGCGGGCCCGAGCGAAGCTGGCGGAGCACGGGTACCCGACCGGTCATGTGGCGGCGGAGGTCGACCGCGGGCATCTCGCCGCCGACCTGCTGCTCGCCGCGGACGAGAGCCACCTGTCCTTCCTCCGGCGGAAGGTGTCGGACCGATCGAAGGTCCGCCTCCTGCGCGAATTCGATCCGTCGGCACCCGAAGGCGCCGAAGTCCCGGACCCGTACTACGGCGAGGACGACGGTTTCGAGGACGTCCTCGGCATGATCGAGCGGTCCGTTCCGGGCCTGCTGGACTGGGTGCGCGCACACGCCTGAGGCGGACCGCTTACCGTGGTGGGGTGCGGTTGAAGTTCCTGCTGAAGCCCGGCTGGCTGGCGTTGACGTTGGTGGTGTTCACCTTCGCCGTCTGCTGCTTCACCCTGCTGGCGCCGTGGCAGTTCTCCCGCAACGCGGAGCGCGAGCACCAGAACACCGCGCTGCGGGAGTCGTTCACCGGGCAACCGAAGTCGCTGGACGAGCTGCTCCCCGCGGGCGCCGCCCCTGATCAGCGCACCGAATGGCACCTGGTCGCGATGAAGGGCACGTACGTTCCCGAAGCCGAGGTCGTCGCCCGTCTGCGCTCCATCCAGGGCGAAGCGGCCTTCGAGGTACTGACGCCGTTCCGGACCGTCGAGGGCACCGTGGTGCTGGTGAACCGCGGGTACGTGCGGCTCGACGAGAAGTCACGCGCCCTGCCCATCGCCCCGCCGCCCACCGGGACCGTCGACATCGTCACACGGGCTCGTCAGGACGAGCGGGACGGGAAGAACCGCGACGCCTTCGCCGACGAGTCGACCGGCGGGAAACTGCAGAGTTACGTCGTCGATTCCCAGGTCGTCGCGCGGGCCGCGAAGCTGGACATCCGGCCGGGTTATTTCCAGCTCGACGTGGGCCAGCCCGGGGTGCTGGGCGCGCTGCCGCTGCCGCAGACCGACGCCGGGCCGTTCTTCTCCTACGCGCTCCAGTGGATCGCGTTCGGGGCGATGGCGCTGCTCGGCTGGCTGTACTTCACCGTCCGCGAGCTGAAACCGGGCGGCGCGTTGACCACGGAACGGCCGCAGCGCCGCAAGAGCGTCGCCGAGATGCTGGCCGAGGACGAACGGTCCGAAGTGGCCACTTGATATGACACGGAAATGGCCCTTTTATGAGGCCATTTCCCGTGTTCGTATTCGATCATGCTGATTCACCCGTGGGATGCCGCCCACGACGACGCCGAATGGCGGGCCTGGCTCTGCGGACACGACTTCGGCCAGCTCATCGCCGGCGGTTCCGGTCGTGACCTGCCGGTCGTCAATCCGGTGCACTTCACCTACGACGGCGACCGGACGGTCCTGTTGCATCTCGCGCGCCCCAACCCGGTCTGGCCGCTGCTGGAGGAGCACCCACGCGCGCTGCTCTCGGTGGCCGGCGACCACACCTACATCCGCTCCGACTGGAACACCCCGGCCGACCCGGCGCACGGCGTCCCGACGTCGTATTACGCGTCCGTCCAGCTCGAATGCGACGTCCGGCTGATCGACGATGCCGCGGAGAAGGCGGCGCTCCTGAACCGGCAGCTCGCGCACTTCGAGCCCTCCGGTGGCCGGGTCGCGGTGAGTTCCACCGAGGCACCGGACAAGCGGCTGCTGCCCGGCATCCGGGGCGTCGAGCTGACCGTGACCGGGGTGCGGGCGAAGTTCAAGTTCGGCGGGAACAAGCAGCCCGCCGACCGGTCGCGGATCGACGCGGAGCTGGAGCGGCGCGGCGATCCGCTGGACGGCCCGGCGCGGGCGCAGCTGGCGCGGCGGGAGCGATAGCAAAGGTCCCCTGCTCTCTTTCCGCAGGTCAGCGGCCTAGGCGAGAGCAAAGGTCCCTTGCTCCCCCTCCGGTGTCGAGTCGCGCCCTTCCCGTTCGTCCTCGGGGTGCACGACAGTCCGAGGAAGGGAACAGTGATGGAAACGATGGAGTCGTACCGGCACGCCCAGGACGGGTTCGACGCGGTCCTCGCGGCGGTCCGGCCGGATCAGTGGGACAAGCCGTCGATGTGCTCCGAGTGGTCGGTGCGCGACGTCGCCGGGCACGTGATCTGGGGCCAGCGCCAAATGCGTGCCTGGGCGACCGGCGAGGACTACCGGGAACCGGTGGGTGCGCCGGGCGCGCCGCATCCGGCGGTGCTGGCCGGAGACGATCCGCTGCGGACCTGGCGGGCGGCGCGGGAGGAGTCGGTCGCGGCGCTGACGCCGGACGCGCTCGCCAGGATCACCTCGATCACGGGGATCGGCGAAGTCCCGCTGGCCGCGATCGTCACCCTGCTGATCACCGATCACCTCGCCCACACCTGGGACATCGGATACGCCCTCGGGATGGACGTCCGGCCCGCTCGCCCGCTCGTCGACGTCGCCTTCGAATGGGCTCGCGCCCATGTCGTGCGCCGTCCCGGGTTCTTCGGACCGGAGCTCACCCCGCCCGCGGACGCCGACGAGCTGACCCGGTTGCTGGCGTTCCTCGGCCGGGCGGTGGACAGCCGGGGATCGAGTGGCTTGCGGTAACTCGACAGTCCCGTTCAGACCGACCAGCTGAGGGTGACCAGTTCGCGGCCCGAGGAGCCGAGATCCGGTGGTACCGCCGGGTCGACCCCGAGGTCCAAGAGGGCGGCCTCGACTTCGGACTCCGCCTCCCAAGGAAGACAAAGCCTCCTTCGGGTGACGTCGACCAGCTCCGCGAAGGTGGCGTACTCGGCTTCGGGCTCTCGACGCCATCGCTCGACCTTGGGTTCGACGCCCAGTTCGGCCAACGCGGCGACGCAGTCCTCCGCGGTCGGGCCCGCCGGGCGTTCGATGCCGTGGAAGCGCCGCCACAGCGGGTTCAGCTCGGTGAGCGGATGCGCGGCCGCGATCTCGGCGATCACCGTCCGGCGGGCGGCCGCGGTCAGCGCCCGGACGAACGGGCCCAGGTCGGCGACGTTGTAGAGGACGTTCCCGCAGACGACCACGTCGGCGGCACCCGCCGGCCCGGCCTGCTCGGGCCAGCGGCCTTCGACGACGCGGGCGGTCGTGCCGAGGGTGTGCGCACGGTCGGCGAAATGGGCGAGCAGTTCGGTGTCCGCGTCGACCGCGGTGAGCGCCCGGACCGGTGCCCGGCCGAGCAGCGGCAGACTCGTCGCCCCGGCGGCCGCGCCGACGTCGAGGACGGTGCCCGGGGTGGCCAGCGCCGCGACGGCCGCCGCGTGGGTCGCGCCCACCGGCCGGGCGATCCGGGCGTCCGCTCGACGGACGAACACCTGACGCGGGAGCACCCAGGGTGACTCGGGCGCGCCGCTGAGGATGTCGTCCGGAATCGCCCACGCGGCCAGTTGCTCCGCCCAGTGCCGGGTCGCGGTCATCGGCTCCTCCCACGGGAGTGACAGCAAAGGTCCCTTGCTCCCTTCGCGCAGGTCAGGAGCCTAGGTGAGAGCAAAGGTCCCTTGCTACCCGCGCCGCCGCCGCAGACCGACGAGGGCGGCCAGCACCACCGAGCTGATCGCGCCCAGCCACCCGACCACCCGCGAAAGCTCCACCGCCCGCGTCACGTGCCCGGCGTCCGGGTTGCGGCCGATACCGAGCACCGGCAGTTCCTCGACCCCGTGCGGGTACACCGTCCGCCCGCCGACCCGGATCTCCAGCGCGCCGGCGAACGCGGCCTCGACGCGGCCCGCGTTCGGGCTCGGGTGCGCGGTCGTGTCCCGTCGCCACGCCCGCCACGCGCCGCCCGCCGAGCCGCCGACGACCGGCGCCGCGAGCACGGTCAGCCCGGCCGCGATCCGGGTGGGCACGAGGTGGACGATTTCATCCAGCCGGGCGACGAACCAGCGGTACTTCTCTGGTCGGCCCCGGCCGAGGCCGCGCAGCAGGCTGATCGCGCGCGAGCCGAGCAGACCGGGCGCACCGGCCAGCGCTCCCCACACCAGCGGCGCGATGACGACGTTCGAGGTGTTTTCCGCGAGCATCTCCACCGAAGCGCGCGAAAGCCCGATGACGCCGAGGTCGTCGGCGACCCGGGGGTCCAGTGTGGACAGTGTGCCGCGCGCGGTCTCGAGTTCGCCTTCTTCGAGATCCCTGGCCAGCGACGTGCCGTGCGCGGCGAGCCCGGCGGCACCGAGTACGGCCCAGGTGGTCACCGCGGTCGTGGTCGCCTGCAGGACGGGGCTGCGCCGTCCGGCGCGTTCGGCGAGCACACCCGCCAGCACGGCGGAGCCCGCGAGACCTCCGGTCCACAGCAGTCCGGCCACCGGATGCTTCGACCGGACCTTCGCGTCCACCGCCGAGGCCGCCCTGGCGAACGCCGTCACCGGGCGCCGCGACCTGGGGTCCCCGATCGCCCCGTCGGCCGCCACCCCCAACACCAAACCGATCGCGCGTGCCGCGCTCACCGTCGCCCCCTGCATGCAGTTCCCTCGAAGACCTGCAGAGATTACTCGAAGATCATCCGTCCAGGAGGACGGCCATCTCGTCGCGCGCCTGGCTGACGATGTCCCGCATGGCGCGTTCGGCCCGGTCAGGGTCACCGGCGTCGACGGCGGCCGCGACCTCGACGTGCAGCGCGACGGCCTCGGGCTGTGGTTCCTCCGGCATCAGCCCGTGCCCGGTGCGCCCGGCGAGCACTTCGGCGACGACCGCGGAAAGCTGCGCGAACATCGGATTCCGCGACGAGGAGAGCAGCAGGTCATGGAAAGCGACGTCGTGGCCGAGGAAGGTCACCAGATCACGTTGGTGCGCCGTCTCCTCCAGCCGCTTGGCCAGCGCGCGCAGGCGGCCGCCCTCTTCCGGGGTCGCCCGCAGCGCGGCGAACCGGGCCGCGCTCGGTTCGACGGCGGAGCGCAGCTCGGTCAGCGTGCGCAGCGCGGTCTTCCGCTCGGTGCCGTCGAGCTGCCAGCGAATGAGCCGCGGGTCGTAGTGGTTCCACTCCCCCGGGTCGCGCACGATCACCCCGACCCGGCGTTTGCTGCTGGTCAGGCACATCGTCTCCAGTACGCGGACGACCTCGCGTGCCACGGTGCGCGACGCGCCGAAGCGCTCCTGCAGCTCCTCCGACCGCAGCACCGAACCCGGCGCGAACTCCCCGTTCGCGATCGCGGAGCCGAGCGCGTCGAGCATTTCGGCATGCCTGTCATTGCCCACCTGGTGACCCTAGCGTTCTGATTCGATTAAGTAGTACTTCATATTGCTTAAGTAGTACTTTTGAGCTGTACTCGTCCCGGCTACAACGACGTGGGAGGTACGGATGACCGTCATCGTGGTGATGGGCGTTTCCGGCTCGGGCAAGACGACCGTGGGCACGGCACTCGCCGAACGCCTCGGCGTCGACTACGCCGAAGCGGACACGTTCCATCCGAAGGCGAACATCGACAAGATGAGCTCCGGCCACCCGCTGAACGACGAAGACCGGCAACCCTGGCTCGAAGCCATCGCCGGCTGGATCCGCGACCACCAGGACTCGGGCGGCGTCGTCACGTCCTCCGCGCTCAAGTACCGCTACCGCGACGTCCTGCGCGGTGGCGGCGACGTCTGGTTCCTGCACCTGCACGGTGACCGCGCCCTGCTCGCCGACCGGATGAAGACCCGCTCCGGCCATTTCATGCCGGTGTCCCTTTTGGACAGTCAGCTGGCCGACCTCGAACAGTTGCGGCCGGACGAATCCGGCCTCGTCGCCGACATCGCGAACACGCCGGAAGAGATCATCACCTCCGCCCTCTCCGCTCTCGAGGACCGCAAATGACCACCACCCTCGCCGCCGCCTGGACCGGACACGACACGCGCCTCATCGGCGCGACGGTGCTCGCCATCGCCGTGATCGTCGTGCTCATCACCAAGGCGAAACTGCATCCGTTCCTGGCTCTGATCCTCGGCTCGGGCGTTCTCGGGCTCGTCGGCGGCATGCCGGTGGACAAGCTGATCAAGAGCTTCAGCTCCGGAGTCGGCTCCACCGTCGCCTCGGTCGGCGTGCTGATCGCGCTCGGCGCGATGCTCGGCAAACTGCTCGCCGACTCCGGCGGCGCGGACCAGATCGTCGACACCATCCTGCGCCGCGCGGGTGACCGCACCCTGCCGTGGGCGATGGCGCTGGTCGCCGCGCTGATCGGGTTGCCGATGTTCTTCGAGATCGGCCTGGTCATGCTGATCCCGGTGATCCTGCTGGTCGCCAAGCGCACCGGGAAACCGTTGCTGCTGCTGGGAATCCCGGCACTCGCCGGACTTTCGGTGCTGCACGGCCTCGTCCCGCCGCACCCCGGCCCGCTCGCCGCCGCCGGCGCGCTGAACGCGAACGTCGGTCTCACCCTGGCCTTCGGCCTGCTCGTCGCGATCCCGACGGTGATCATCGCCGGACCGCTGTTCGGCAGGCTGGCCGCGAAAATGGTGCCGGACGCCGTCGCGCCGGAACGGCTCGTCCCGGAATCGTCCTCTTCGGACGGACGACGTCCCGGCTTCCTCCCGACGCTGTCGACCGTGCTGCTGCCGGTCGTGCTGATGATGGGCAAGGCGCTCGCGGACATCCTGCTGGAGAAGGAGAACCACGTCCGCCGCGTGCTCGACTTCATCGGCGACCCGCTGGTGGCCCTGCTCGCCGCCGTCCTGCTCGGCATGGTCACCCTCGGCCGGGCCGCCGGCTTCACCCGCGGCAAGATGTCCTCCACCATCGGCGATTCGCTTCCGCCGATCGCGGGGATCCTGCTCATCGTCGGCGCGGGCGGCGGGTTCAAGCAGACCCTCGTCGACGCCGGGGTCGGCAACGTCATCACCGGCCTGGCGACCGGCGCGAACCTCTCGCCGCTGCTGCTCGGCTGGCTGGTCGCGGTCGCGATCCGGCTCGCCACCGGTTCCGCGACGGTCGCGACCGTATCCGCGGCGGGCATCGTGGCGCCGCTCGCGGCGACCATGGACCCGTCGCACAGCGCGCTGCTGGTGCTGGCGATCGGCGCCGGGTCGCTGTTCTTCTCGCATGTCAACGACGCCGGCTTCTGGCTGGTCAAGGAGTACTTCGGGCTTTCGGTCGGCCAGACACTGAAGAGCTGGTCGATCATGGAGACGGTCATCTCCGTGGTCGCGATCGCGCTGATCCTGCCGCTGGGCGCCCTCCTGTAACCGAAGCCCGATGCGCGTGAAGGCCCCCTTCCCTCGGCTGAGCCGAGGGAAGGGGGCCTTCACGCGCTTCCCGGAACGTTCTGTTGACATGTGACCTTTTGGTCACCTATTCTTTCGACGTGCCCGACGACGACCTGGTTTTCAAGGCCCTGGCGGATCCGACCCGCCGGTTCCTGCTCGACAGGCTGTTCGCGCGTGACGGTCGCACGCTGACCGAACTCGAGTCCGAAGTGGACATGAGCCGCTTCGGCGTGATGAAGCATTTGAAACTGCTGGAAGAAGCCGGACTTGTCGTCACGCGCAAGGAAGGCCGGGAGAAGAAGCATTTCCTCAACCCGGTTCCGATCCGGCAGATCCACGACAGGTGGATCGACAAGTTCACCGAGCGCAACGTGACCGCGTTGCTCGACCTCAAAGCCGAACTCGAGAACGAGGAGCCCTCATGACCGACACCCAGGTCTACCGCGTCTACATCAAGGCCACCCCGGAGAAGATCTGGGCCGCCATCACGAAGCCCGAGTGGTCGCAGAAGTACGGCTACACCGGCCTCGTCGACTACGACCTGCGGCCGGGCGGCAAGCACGCCACCCACCCGACACCGGAGTTCGTCCAAGCCGGTTTCACCGACGACCTCGTGGACGGTGAGGTTCTGGAAGTCGACCCGCCACGCAAACTGGTCATCACCTGGAAGCTGCGGATGGACCCCGCCTTCGATGATGAGCCCTACACCAAACTCACCTACGAGATCGAAGAGACGAAGACCGCGGGCACCCGGCTGACCGTCACCCACGATGTCACCGGCGCGCCGCTGATGGCCGCGCTGCTCAACGGTTCGCAGGAGGACATCGACGCCGGACCGGGCGAGAACGCCGGTGGCGGTTGGCCCTGGGTGCTGTCGGATCTCAAGTCGCTGCTGGAGACGGACTCCCCGCTCGTCCCCGCCGCTTCCTGAGCCGGGAGCTGAAGGGCCCTTTCCCCGCATAAGACGCGACGAAGGGGCCCTTCACCGCATCGCATGCGGTGAAGGGCCCCTTCAGCCCGCTCTAGACCCGTCTGGTGGCGGCCTTCAGCGCGACCTTCGCGGTGTCGGGGGCACCGATGGTGTCCAGGGCGAACAGCGCCGCGCCGACCACGGGGGCGACGTCGACGACGCGGATCGAAGCGCGCGGCGCCACCTTCAGGCACCGCCGCTCGATCTCCGCGATCACCTGCGCGCCGACCCCGGTCAGCACTCCCCCGCCGAGGACGACTTCCGGTGCCTCCTCGGTCAGTTCGAGCCGCCGCAGGATGACCGCGACCAGCACGGCCACCTCCTCGACGAACCGGTCGACCACGTCCTGCGCCACCTCGTCGCCGTCGGCCGCGACGGCGAACAGCAGCGGGCACAGACCGTGGATCGCATCGGTGTGCAGCTCCTCGAAATGCAGGCGCTGCACCACTTCCAGCACCGACGAGGCCTGGAAATGCGCGGCGACGGCGGTCCGCAGCGCGGTACCGGGCCCACGGCCGTCCTCGGCGCGGACGGCCCACCACAGCGCCTCCTCGCCCAGCCGGTAGCCGCCACCCCAGTCGCCGGAGATCTTGCCCAGCGCGGGAAACCGGTGCTCCCGGCCGTCTGCGCTGACCCCGGCGCCGTTGATTCCGGCGCCGCACACCACCGCCACCCCGGTGCCGTCGGAACTGCCCGCGCGCAGCAGCGCGAGCGTGTCGTTGCCGACGATCAGCGTGTCACTCCAGCCGCGCGCGGCCAGCGCCGCGTGCAGGATCGCCTCCTCCTGCGGGAAATCCAGTCCCGCGAGGTAGGCCGACGTATGCGTCGCGAACGGGCGCTCGTCGGGAAGCCCTGCCCCGCGAAGGGCCTCCAGCACCAGCTTTTCCAGCGCGCGGACACTGGCGTCGACCCCGATGTTCTGCGGGGACGCGCCCGGCCCTCGCGACTGCCCGAGCACCCGCCCGTCCCGGGAGACGATCAGGACGTCGGTCTTGCTGTTGCCACCGTCGATCGCGACGACGACATCCCGTGAGCCGGCCGTCATGCCCCCGCCCACGGCAGGAACTGGCGGTTGACCTGCACCAGCGTGTCCGCGAGCTGATCCGCCTTGGTGTACTGGCCGACCAGCGGATGCGCGAGCAGCGCGTCGGCCACCCGGTCCCGCCCGCCCTTGATCGCCGCTTCCAGCGCGAGCTGCTCGTACGCGGTCACCCCGGCGATGAGCCCGGCGAACCGCTGCTCCACCGGCGGTTGCGGGATCGGCCTCGGCCCCTTGCCGTCCACAAGGGACGGGACCTCGATGACGGCGTCGTCCGGCAGGAAGTCGAAAGTCCCTTCGTTGCGGACGTTGACGACGTGCTCCTCCGCGGGCCCGCCCGAGGTGAGCGCGTGCACCAGCTGCACCGCGGCCTCGGAATAGTAGGCACCGCCCCGCTTTTCCAGCTGCTCCGGTTTGGTCACCACCTCCGGGTCGAGGTACACCTTGAGCAGTTCCTCTTCGACGTCGCTGACGACGTCCGCGCGCGGCCGCTCGGTGCGCTGCTTCATGACCTGCTCGTCGTGCCCGTAGTAGTACTTCAGGTAGTACGACGGCACGACGTTCATCCGCCGCATCCATTCCACCGGCGCGGTAACGTGCTCACCGAGGAATTCCGCGTGCTCCGCGAGCAACTCCGGCAGCCTGTCCTCGCCGTTGACGAGAACCTGGCGTTCCCAGCTCAGGTGGTTGAGCCCGGTGTGCACGAGTTTGACGTCGTCGACCCCGGCACCGAGCAGATGCGCGAACGTCCGCTGGAGGTGGATCGCGACGTTGCACAGCCCTACGGCGCGGTGCCCCTCGTTCAGCAGCGCGCGCGTGACGATGCCGACCGGGTTCGTGAAGTTCACGATCCAGGTGTCGTCACCGGCGATTTTCCTTACCCTGTCGGCGATGTCGAGCACCACCGGCACGGTGCGCAACGCCTTCGCGAGGCCGCCCGCTCCCGTGGTCTCCTGTCCGACGCAGCCGCAGACGTGCGGGAAGGTCTCGTCCCCGCGCCGTGCGCGCTGCCCGCCGACCCGCAACTGGATCAGCACCGCCGACGCACCCTCGACGCCCTCTTCGAGGTTGGCGGTGGTCCGGACCCGCGCCGGATGCCCGGCGTGGCTCAGCAACCGGTTGCTGAAGTCACCGACCGCCTCCACCCGATAGGCGTCCGGATCGATCAGCACGATCTCGTCGACGTCCAAAGTGGACCGTCGTCCGGCGATCCCGTCGATCAGCTCGGGTGTGTAGGTGGACCCGCCACCGACGACTGCCAGTTTCATCCCTTGACCCCTGTGAATGTGATGCCCTTGACGAAGGACTTCTGCGCGAACACGAACAGCACGATCACCGGCAGCATGATCAGCGCGGTGGCCGCCATGGTGAGGTTCCATTCCACGTGGTGCATCCCGCGGAACGACGCGATCGCCAGCGAAAGCGGCCAGCTGTCCCGGGTCTCACCGGTGTAGAGCAACGGACCGAAGTAGTCGTTCCAGGTGAACAGGAAGCAGAACATCGCCGTCGCCGCGATACCCGGCTTCGCCATCGGGATCAGCACCTTGACCATCGCCTGGAACTCGTTGCAGCCGTCGATCTTCGCCGCTTCCAGATAGTCCTTCGGAATGGTGAGGAAGAATTGCCGCAGCAGGAAGATCGAGAACGCGTCGAAGAAGAAGTACGGCACGATCAGCGGAACGAGCGTCCCGGTGAACCCGAGCCGCACCCACAGGTCGTAGAGCGGCACGACGGTGACCTGCGGCGGCAGCATCATCGCGGCCACGGTGAGCATGAAGAACAGGTTCTGCCCGCGGAACTTCAGTTTCGAAAGCGCGTACGCCGCCGGGATCGCCGAGATGAGCGCACCGGCGGTCGCCAGCGTCGAATAGAGCATGCTGTTGCCGAAGTACTGCAGCAGCGGCGCCTTTTCGAACACCTCGATGAAGTTCTCGAAGTGCCATTCCTTCGGCCAGAAATTCGACGAAAGCGCCTGATCGCTGGACATCACCGCGGTGAGGAACACGAACAGGATGGGCAGCATGAAGATCACGCCCATCGCGATGCCGAGGCTGTGCGTCGCGATCCAGTACAGCTTCTTGTCCCATTGGCGCCGCACCCGCACCTTCGGCGGTTCGGACGCCGGGGCGGTGTGCCGGGGCTCGGCCAGGGTGGTCATCCGCCCTCCTCCTGGTGCTGGGACTTACGGAGCTGCCGCACGAGAATCCAGGTGAACCCGGCCGAGACGATGAACAGCAGTACCGCCATCGCCGCCGCGTAGCCCATGTTGAAGTACCGGAAACCCTGGACGTACAGCCAGACCGGATAGGTCAGCGTCGAGTTCTGTGGCGCGCCGATGAATCTCGTGTTGCCCGCGACGTCGGCCGCGCCCGCGGCCGCCGAACCCGCGACGATCGCCTGCGTGAAGAACTGCAGCGCGAAGATCATCGAGTTGACGACACCGAACAGCAGCACCGGCGAGATCGACGGGAGCGTGACGTGCCAGAACCGGCGGACCGGCCCGGCGCCGTCGAGCTGAGCGGCCTCGTACTGTTCCTGCGGCACGTCGAGCAGCGCCGCCAGGATGATGATCATCAGCTCGCCCGAACCCCACATCACCAGCAGGGTCAGCGCGGGCTTCGACATCGCCGGGTCGTTGAACCACAGCCCGCCGTCGATGCCGACCGTCCGCAGGAACGCGTTGACCGGGCCGTATTCCGGGTTGAACAGGAACACGAACGCCAGGGTCGCCGCGGCGGGCGGGGCCAGCGACGGCAGATAGCAGAGCGTCCGTACCAGGCCGACGCCCGACTTCAGCCGGGAGATGATCGACGCCACGCCGAGGGAGAACACCACCCGGCAGAACGTCAGGACGATCACCAGCCACAGCGTGTTGTAGGCGGCGGTGCCGACCAGCTGTTCGCTGGTGAACATCCGGATGTAGTTGTCGAAGCCGACGAATTCCGGCGCGTTGATCAGGTCGTAACGAGTGAAGGAGTAGTACACCGTGGCGATCAGCGGGTACCCGAAGAAGATCAGGAACCCGAGCATCGCCGGGGCGATGAAGTAGAAGACCGTACGACGGCGGCGCGCCGCGTTCCCCTTCCGCGTCCGGGTGGACGCGGAAGGGGAGGCGACCGCCCTGGGATCCAGGGTCGATGTCATGCGATCAGCCGCCGGCGCGTTTCTGGGCCAGTTCGTCATTGATCTGCGCGTCGACCTGCTTCAGGCCCGCGGCCATGTCGGGAATGTTCCCGGCCTGCCACTTCTCCGCGAAGTCGTTGACCGCCTTGAGGTGCGCGTCACCGATCGGGGTCGACGGGTTCGGCAGCAGCTTCCCGCCGTTGTACAGGTCGAGGAACGTCTTGAACTCGGGGTTGACCTCGAGCTTCGGGTCGGTCAACGCGGCCTTGGTGCTGGGGACGTTCTTCAGGCCGTTCGACAGGTCGACCAGGGTCGCGGTGTCGAGGGTGACCTGCTTGATCAGTTCCCAAGCCGCACCGGGGTTCTTGGCGCCCTTGGGGATCGCGATGATCGTGCCCGTGGTGAACGCGCCGCCGTAGCGGTCCGGCTTGCTGTCGAGCACCGGCGGGGCCGCGGTGCCGAACTTCAGTTCCGGCGCCTGGTCCTTGATGAACGCGGTGCGGTACTCGCCGTCGATCATCATCGCGAGCTTGCCGCGCTGGAAACCGTGGTCCGCCGAGTACTCCTCGCCGAGCCCGGCCTTGAACTGCTCGACCTTGGCGTGGCCGCCGTAGAAGTCGACCAGCTGCTTCTGGAAGTCGAACATCGCCTTCCACTCGGGGCTGTCGGCCAGATGCGACTGGCCGTCCGGGCCGAGGTAGCTGGCGCCGAAGTTCGGGGCCCAGTACTGCGCCATGTTGGCGTAGAACGGCATCGACGGCAGGAAGCCCGCGACCTTGATGGAGCCGTCCGGGTTGAACTCGGTCAGTTTCTTGGTGGCCTCGAACAGTTCCGAGGTCGTCTTCGGCGGCGACGTGATGCCCTTCGCCGCGAACATGTCCTTGTTGTAGTAGAAGCCGTAGACGTCGGCGAGCAGCGGCATGGCGCAGCGCTTGCCCTGGAACTCGGTGTAGCTGCGGACCGCGTCGGGGATCTGCGTCAGGTCGATCTTGTCGCGGTCGATGTAGGGCTTGAGATCCTGGAAGCTGCCGGTGGAGCACCACGCGCCGAGGTTGTCGGTGAAGAACGAGATCGCCACGTCCGGCGGGTTGCCACCGCGGATGGACTGGGTGATCTTGTCGTCGTCCTGCTGGCCTTCGTGCTTGATCTCGATGTTCGGGAACTTCGCCTTGAGCTTGTTGAGCCCGGCGGTGACCACGTTGTACTCGCGATCGGTGAACTTGCTGTAGACGGTCAGCGTGAGCTTCGCGTCCGCGGCGGGGGCGGCCGCCGCGTCGCCCGAACCACCGTTCGGGCCGCCGGCGGCGCCCGAACAGGCGGACACCAGTGCGGCGACGGTGACCGCGCCGAGCACTATCGAGCCGCGCCAGCGGCGGCCGCTTCTGGAAACCTGGGTCGTGAAACTCATGACCCTCCTCCTAGTTGGTTGGGGCGGGAGACGGTGGTTCTGTTCGTGAATCCGGGATCGCCGCGATCGGGTCCGGCTCTCCCGCCCCGGACCTGCGGGGCCCGAGGAGCGAAGGGGTGTTGACGCCGAAGACGTCCCTGCGGACGGTGGCGAGCGCGGATTGCAGGGCGCCCGCGCGGACCGCGTTGCCCTGCACCGAAGCGACCCCGACGGGGGTGCGGGGCAGGACGAGTTCGTGCAGCCTTTTCGCGACCAGCGCGGCGAACTCCTCGCCACCGGCGCGGCTGGTGTCACCCGACAGCAGCACGAGTTCGGGGTCGACGACCGCGATCAGACCGGCCGCGCCGCCCGCGACGCGGCGGGCGAGGTCGTCGAGGAAGGGTTCGTTGGCGCTTTGGCGGGCCTTGGTGACCGCGTCCGCGCCGTCCACGGCCTCGATCCCGTGCGCGGCGGCCAGTTCGACGACCGCGGGAGAGGCGACGAGGTCACCGAAACGGTCTCCGGCGCGCGGCTTTTCTCCTCGCCGGGCCACCGAAACCGGATCGGGAACGCGCATCCAGTCGATCTCGCCACCGCCGCCGGTCGCGCCGCGCAGCAGCCGCCGCCCGACCACCACCGCGCCACCGACGCCGTCGCTGAGCCAGATCATCACGAAGTCGTCCAGCCCGACGGCCTGTCCGACGGTCATTTCGACGATGGCGACGAGGTTGACGTCGTTCTCGATGGTGACCTCGACGCCGAGTTCCGCGCTGAGCCTGCGCGGCACGTCGAACCCGAGCCAGCCGGGGATGTGCGGCGCCGACGAGAGCAGACCCGTGCGCGGATCGAAGGCACCCTGCGCGCCGATGACGACCTGGCGGAGATCGGTGGCGGCGAGTCCGGCGTCGTTCGCGACCTTCGTGAGCGCGGTGCCGAAGGTGCCGACGACGTCCGCGCCCTCGTGGACCGGCAACGGGACCTGGTACTCGGCCAGCACCGCGCCCGTGACGTCCGCGACGACGAAGTCGGCTTTCTGGGGTGTGAGGTCCACGGCCGCGACGTAGGCGAGACCGCCGTTGACCTGCCAAAGCTGCGCCCTCGGCCCACGGCCACCGCCGCGCACGCCCGCCTTGCCGACGACGTCGTCCTGTTCGAGACGGGTGAGCAGCTGCGCCGTCGCGGGCTTCGAAAGGCCGATCGCGACCTCGAGCTCGGAGCGCGTCAGCGGGCCCTCGCGGAGGAGGACCTCGATGGCCGCACGATCGTTGATCTCGCGCAGCATCCGCGGACTACCGGCTCGCACTGTGGCTCGCTCCCGACTTCGTTAGGAAACTTTACAGACGGTTTCCGGGGACTGTAGTGAGCCGAACCACAGCCGTCAACGGGGTGGGGAAACGGGGAGGTAACGCTTGCGGTGTTCCGCGCAGCGGGTACACGTGGGGGCACGGTGAGCAAAGGTTGGCATTGCGCGTGAAGGCCCCCTTCCCTCGGCTGAGCCCAGGGCCCCGGGAAAGTCGCAGAGTTGCTGGTCGACGCTGTTCTCGGTGGTCCGGTTGTGGCATCACCGGCGCCTGCAGGGTTCGAGCATGGAGGATTCGGGACGTTCAACGTCCCAAATCCACCACACTCGGGGGCTGGGGACATGTCCCTGATCCTCTGCCGATCAAGCTCGACAAGGGGTGTGACCCCGCGCCCTGACGAAGAGGTCCCCGACCTGCACGATGCCGACTTTGCCGGCCCCCTGCGGCTGAGCCGCGTGAAGGCCCCCTTCCCTCGGCTCAGCCGCAATGCCAGGAACTTAAGCGACAGTGCCCGAGGTTTCCCTGATCGTCCACAAAGGACGCTTACCGTGATAAATTGTCCGTTTGAGTAGTATTTGCCCGTATTTACAAGTCCGTGAAGGCCTCCTTGAGGGACTCTGAGTCCCTCAAGGAGGCCTTCACGGACCCACCAACCCTCGTCGGCGAACCAGCGCCGCCCGAACGTCCGGTACCCGCTGGAGCCGGACCACCCGAACAGGGAAAACACGCCAAAACAGCACCACGCCACCGACCTTAAGTTCCTGGCATTGCGGCTCAACCGAAGGAAGGGGCCTTCACGTGCAAAAGAACCGGGGTGGAAAGGCGCGCCAGACGACAAAGGGCCGCTCAGGAGCGTCCTGAGCGGCCCTTCGGCTACGCGTTCGATCAGAAGTTGGGCTGCACGTACAGGTCGTACGCCCAGGGGATCACGTTGGAGGGGTAGCACATCCACCCGGTCCAGTCCCCGACCATCTGGCCGTGGTAGCCGACGGATCCGCACCGATCTTGGTTCTCGTATGTATCGAAGTACTCGTAGTCCGAGGCCTGCGCCGCTCCGGCGTTCACGACGCTGAACGAGGCGATGGCCGCGACAGCGGCTCCGGCGACGGCGAACCGCCGCAACGTGTTCTTCATGTTTTCCCCAGTGTCCTGACTAGTCGATCCAGAAAGTGGAACGCCGGGAGCTTAACGAACGATCTTCGCGCCCGTGAGCGAATCACGAACTCCGCTCACGGCACCGAAACGCCGAACGGCCGCGAAGAGGTGCCTGATCACGCAGCTGGATGGCTCAGACGTCGACGGCTTGGCGTTCGATGTCGATGTCCGCGCGGTCCGCGGCCGCCCGGCCCGCTTCCCAGCCGGCTCCGTTGCTGACCGTCGCGGAGCGCTGGACCGTATTGCTGAACATCTTTTGGAAGGTCTCCTCGACCACCAGCGACCGGGCGGCCAGCACCGGAAGCAACCGCTTGTCCTCGACGGGGTCGTGAGCGCGGGAACTCGCCTCTTCGAGCCGCTCCCCGATGCGGACGGCGTACGACACCAGGAAGGACTGCCGGAACGACCGGGTTTGAGACGTACCGTTGCGGCTGATCTGCTTGCCCTCGGCGACCATCGCGCGGGTCGCCTGTACCAGCAGCGACGTGGCCAGCATTTCGGTGATCTCCAGGTCCATCGCTTCACCGACCAAGGCGACGAATCCCAGTTTGCTGTAGAAGACCGATTTACTCCGATTCGCCCTCGCGATCGCGGCGACGAGATGCGATTTGGCTTCGACATACGGCGCGTCCAGCCAGACCCTGATCGACCCCGCTGCCTGCTTTCGGTTCGCGTCGGCGTCGAGCAAGGCACGCTCGAAGGCGTACCGGTTCATCAACTCTTGTGCCTTGGCCGAAAAGACTTCGGCTTCCTCGGGGTACTCCGTGGATTCAGCCTTGGCCAGCAGGCCACGCACCTTGGTGAGCACCTTGCGGTCGACCCCGTTGGCCGAGGCGGACACCCGCGCCGATGCCGAACCCGGCAGCGGCACGATCTGTGGCAGCTCAGGCAGCTTCATCAGCAGACCGAGCATCTTGATCGTGGCCCATAATGCCTGGCGGAGGTCGGCACCGTGCCGATCGGCCCAGTGCAGCAGATGCGGCCGATCGCGCTTCCACCAGATCTCACCGCCGAGATCCTGGACCTGCCTCACCCATCGTTCGTCCACAGTGGACGGAGCGTATTTCGCCAGATCGTCGGCGACGTGGTCCACCAGCAGGGCGGCCACCGGCGCGCTCTCCTCCCGGCGGACGAACTCCCAGACGTCGGCGGGCGTCCAACCCGACTTCCAGACCCTGCCGAGTTCCTCCGCCACCGCGATCCCGGCTCCGATGGCCACCGCACGGGGCTCGGCCACCGGATCGGGTCCGGCGAGATCCGCCACCACCCGGTCGGGGAAATCGGTGGCATCCCCCGGCGCGTGGTCGGCGTAGTGCTCGAACGCGGCCTGTGCCAGTCCTTCGGCGATCATCTCCACGGTGAGCCGCCGCGGCGGACCAGCCGGAGGCACGGTGAACTCGTCGAATCCGGCGTCATACTTGGGCGCCGTGGGGCCGCGTACCGCGCGAGCACGCTTCTTCGCCGCACGTTTCTGGCGGTTGTTCTTACCCACTGAACTCCTTGTCAGACGCCGGCCCAAGCCGCCAGCATCACGCGCGCGATCGACGAGTTCCCCGGCAGCACCAGCTGCCGCTTGCCACCGGCGATGGGCGTCGGCACGGCGCCCGCGTTCCGCAGCTGACTGTTCGCGAACGCCGCCCGAACCTCCTCGCGCGAAACCCAGAACGCCTCTTCGATCTCGCCCTCCGCGGGCACGATCGTCGAGGAGATGTCCGCCCGCGCGGTGAAACCGAGCATGATCGACCGCGGGAACGGCCACGGCTGGCTGCCGAGGTAGCGCACGTCACGCACCTCGACGCCGACCTCCTCGCGGATCTCCCGCTCGACACAGCCTTCGAGCGACTCCCCCGCCTCGACGAAACCGGCGAGGATCGAGTACCGGTTCTCCGGCCAGATCGGCTGGCGCGCCAAGAGGACGTGCTCGCCGTCGACACCGGCGTCGTCGTGCACGAGGCAGATCACCGCCGGGTCGGTGCGCGGGTATTCCTCCCGGCCGCAGCCGGAGCATTTGCTCGCCCAGCCCAGCTGGATCACCTCGACCGAGCTCCCGCAGCGCGTGCAGAACTTCGCCTGGCGGTGCCAGTTCCGCAGCGCCTGCGCGGTGGTGAACAACCCGGCCGACGTGTCGTCGAGCAGGTCGCCGTAGCCGCGCAGGTCGACCCAGATCTCACCTTCGTGGCGCGGGACCTGTTCGACGACGCCCCAGCTGCCCGCCATCTCGACGGTCTCGGTCTCCCCGGTGGGGTGGCCGGGCAGCGACCAGAAGTCGGTGCCCTGCCACTCCCCCAGGAAGATCGCGTCGGCGGGCGGCTCGGCGCCGAAGTCCTGCGTCTTGCGGGTCGCGAGCGTGCCGGAACCCTCCACCACCGGGGTGCGGGAGTGCTCGTCGAGCAGCACGACCCGGGCGTCCGGCCAGCGCGCGGCGAGCCTGTCCGGGTTGGTGCGCAAGGATTCCTGACGGTCCGCCGTGGAGCGCGAAAGCGTCGGGAGCGCCCCCAGCCCGAACGGTGTCCTCATTCAGCCGGCTCCCCGACGGTCACGTCACCCAATGCCCGCAGCTTCGGCGCGAGCACGTCGGCGTCGCCGACGACGACCCCGGTGAACCGCTTCGGCGCGAAGTACTCCAGCGCGGCGTTGGCCACGTCTTCGGCGGTGACCGCGGCGAGCCGCTCCGGGTGCCCGGCGAGCCATTCGGCGCCCAGCCCGGTCGCGGCGAGCGCGGACAGCTGCGCGGCCAGCCCGCCCTGCGACGACGCCGACGTGACAAGCGAACCGATCGCGTACTGGCGCACCGACTCGACCTCGTCCGCGGTCGGCGGCACGAGACCCAGCCTCGCCAGTTCGTAGCGCGTCTCCAGCAGGGCGGCCGCGGTCGCGTCGGTCGCGGTGTCCGCGTCGACGTTCACCACCGCGGTCTGGTCGGTGAACTCGAATCCGGAGTGGGCGCTGTAGGTGTAACCCTTGTCCTCACGGATGTTCTCGACCAGCCGCGACGAGAAATACCCGCCGTAGGCGAGGTTCGCCAGCTGCAGCGCGGCGTAACCCGGGTCCGTACGCGGGACGGTCTGCGCGGACAGCCGGATCTGCGACTGCACGGCACCGGCGCGCGGCACGAGCAGGACGTCGCCGCCGGTGAGCTCGGGCAGCGCGGGCAGCCGGACGGCGGAGCGGTCCGAAGCCCAGCCGCCGAGCGCCTTCTCCAGGTCGCCGATGATGGTCTGCGGGTCGATGTCGCCGACGAGCACCAGCACGGATCCGCGCGGCAGCACCGAAGCCTGGTGCAGCGCGCGCACCTGCTCCGGCGTCACGACCGCCACGTCTTCGGCCTTCGGCACCTCACGCGTCGCCGGGTGGTCGCCGTAGCGGTGCTTCTGCAGCGCCTCGCGGGCGATCGTCCTCGGCTGGGTGCGCGAGACGGCGATCCGCTCGATGAGCCGCTCGCGTTCCCGTTCCACTTCTGCGTCCGCGTACGACGCGCCGGTGAGCGCGTCGGCGAGGACGTCGAGCATCGTCGGCAGGCCGTCGGCCAGCGACGTACCGGTGATGGCCAGCCGCTCCGGGTCGACACCGGAGGCCAGGTCACCGCCGATCAGCGCCAGATCGGCGTCGACCTCGATGCGGTCGCGGCGAGCGGTGCCGGTCAGCAGCGTCTCGGCCAGCACCTCGGCGGTCGCCGGGTGCAGCGCGTCGTCACCGGCGAACGGGATCCACATCCGCAGCTCGACCAGCGGCACGGTGGCCTTGCGGACGGCGAGCACCCGCAGCCCGTTGCTCAGCGTGGTGTCCACATGGGACAGATCGGCGGCGGCGCGCTGCGTCCCCAGCGACGGGACCGGACGCGGCCCGGCGGCCGTGCGGCCGATCTCCTCGGCGGTGCGGTGCGGTGCGCTCACTGCTCGGTACCTTCCTGCTCTGAAGATCCACTGCCCGGACGGATGACGAGGACGGCGCGCGAATCCGGCCGCAGCGCCTTCGCCGCCGCCGAAACGGCTTCCGCGGTGACCGCCGACATCTTCTCGGCGAGCCGGTGCACCAGCGACGCGTCGCCGTACAGCAGCTCGAACGAGCCCAGCGCCAGCGTGCGGGACACCAGCTTGTCGTGCTCGGAGTGCAGGCTCGCGGCCCAGCGCGCGGTGACCTTCTTCAGTTCCTGCTCCTCCGGCGGCGTGGCCGCCAGCTTCTCCAGTTCCTCGTCCAGCGCGGCGAGGACCTGCTCGGTGCTCACCTCGTGCGGGTGGATCGCGGTGATGGTGAACGTGTCCGGGTCGCGGGCCTCGAACGGGCCGAACAGCCCGGCGCCCGCGCCGATGTCGACGACCAGCGGCTCGCGGTGCACCAGGCGCTGCTGGAGCCGGGAGCCGTCGCCGTCGGTCAGCACGCCGGCGAGCACGAGGTTCGCCAGATAGCCGTCGAGGTCGTTGATCGGATCCGGCATGCGGTAACCGAGCGCGACCGCGGGCAGCGGGGCGTGCGGGTCCACGTGCTCGCCGCGCAGTTCGCCCTCGGGGGCGGGCTCGGCGAACGACGGGCGCTGAGGCGCGGGCCGGTGCGGCACGTCGCCGAAGTGCTTCTCGATCAGCTCGCGGGCCTGCTCGACGGTGAAGTCACCGGCGACGGTCAGCACCGCGTTCGCGGGCGAGTAGTAGGTGTCGAAGAAGGCCGCGCAGTCGTCAAGGGTGGCCTGTTCGAGATCCTCGAAACCGCCGTAACCGTTGTGCGCGTTGGGGAACGTGGAGTACAGCACCGGCGGGAGCAGGATCCACGGGAACCCGCCGTACGGCCGGTTCAGCACGTTGAGGCGGATCTCCTCCTTGACCACGTCGATCTGGTTGGCCAGGTTCTCCTGCGTCAGCTTCGGCGCCCGCATCCTGTCCGCTTCGAGGAACAGGGCGCGCTCGAGAGCCGCGGCGGGAAGCACCTCGAAGTAGTCCGTGTAGTCCGGATGGGTGGAGCCGTTGAAGCTGCCACCACTCGACTGGACGTACCGGAAGTGCGCGAGCTTCTCCAGGCTCTCGCTCCCCTGGAACATCAAATGCTCGAAAAGGTGCGCGAAACCGGTGCGCCCCTCGGGCTCGGAACGGAAGCCCACGTCGTAGTGGACGCTGACACCCACCACCGGAGCGGTCTCGTCGGGCGCGAGCACCACGCGCAGACCGTTGTCGAGGGTGAATCGGACAAGCTCGGGATCGGCCATGCGCACCACCCTACGGCTTGGTCACGACTTCAGGCGACGACCCTGGCGGGTCGCGGCGAAGGTTCCCACTAGCGCGGCCGTGAAGTCGCTCACCCGCGCGATCTCCGCCTCTTCGGCGGCTTCCCTGCCGTACCAGTAGATCTTGGGCGGCCCCTTGAGCCCGGCGAAGCCGGCGATCCAGGTTTCTTGTTCGCCGAGAGCGAGCGCGTAGGGCAGCGCCCGCGACAGGAGCACCTCGCGTTCGAGCTTCGGGACGGCCGTCGCCTTGGTCGCCAGCACCGCGTCGCGGACGCCGAGCAGCCGCCGGTGCAACGCGACGCCCGCACCCGTGCGCACCGGCAGCCAACGGGCGGTGACGGCGAGTACCGCGCCCGCGGCGATGACGATCAGCCCGAGTTGCGCGTAGCCGACGGTCAGCGCCAGCAGGACGGTGAGGAACAAGCCGTAGAAGCAGACCCGCAGGCCGGCCCGGGTGAGTTTGCCGGGCCCCCGCGAGTACCAGCGACGCTCGACGACGCTGTCGCGCAGCGCTCCCCGCACCGCGCCGACCCCGATACCCGCGGCCTGGATCTCCGACAACAGGATCGACTCCCGCCCTTCCGGAAGCAGGAGGTCGAACACCGCGCGTTCGAAGGCGGTGAGTTGCTCGTCCGGCGGGTTGCGGCGGACCAACCGCCAGTCGGTGAGTTCGCCGGGCTCCTCGCTCACCCAAAGGTAGTTCCGGACCGCGAGGTCGACGACCGTCGCCGCCAGATCGACGGCGTCGGCCCGCCCCGAAAGGACGAATCCGACCTGTCCCGGCAGCACGCCCTCAGGTGACGCGAACGCGGCCTGATCGTCCTTCCCGGTGAGCAGCCGGACCGGGAGCGCGCCACCCGGACGCTTGTCCCGCCGTCGCAGCACGCCCAGCGCCACGGCACCAGCGATCAGCGCGAGCGCGAAGCCACCCCACGCCCAGCCGACCGGCGCGGTGAGCACGAACGCCCCGGCGAAGGTCTTCGACGGCTCCAGCCGCGCGTTCGCCGGGACGGTGCCGCCGGGCAGCTCGACCGAGATCTCCATCCGCTGTCCCGCGGCGAGGTTCTGCTGGCTGAACCGGGTCAGTCCGGAATGCCCGATCTGCGCGGTCCCGCAGTGCGCGCGCGAACCTTCGGGACCGGCGTAACAGGTGACCGCGTTCGGGATGACCGGCGCGGCGAAGCCGGCGCGCACCAGTTCGAGACCGGTATCCCAGCCTCCCGCGATCTGCCAGCCGACCCGCAGCAGGCCGTCGGCTTCGGCGACCGCACCGTCCACTGTGTACCGGACGATCGAGGTGCCGCCCTTGAGCCGGATGGTGAATTCGTCGTCGGTCAGCTCGGAATTGCCGGCACCCTCGATGACGACGTCGCGGATGCCGATGATCCGGTCGCGGTCGCGCGGGGCGGCGGTCCGCAACGGGACGCGGCGCGTCATCGTCGCTTCGCTCGGCACGGACACGGCCTCGACGACCGAGAGCGCGCCGTCGCGTTCCACCTTGAGCGAGATCTCCGCGCTGTTGGGCAGCGTGGGCAGCTGCGGTTCGTCTCGCGCCGACGCCGGAGCCGCGCCCAGCACCAGCAGGAGGACGGCCAGCAAGCAGATCTTCACGTCAGGCGGGCACCGGTTCCGGGCGGATGGAGCGCAGGTGACCGGATTCGGCGAGCAGACCGTCCAAAGCGGACAGGAACGACGGCAGATGCGCGGCGAACCGGCGCAGATCCCGATCGCCTTCGAGCCCGCCGAACCAGTACAGCCCGGCCGAACCGTCCGCCGACGGGTCGAGCGCCTCGAACGTCCGGAGCCAGTGTTCGGTGTCGCCGAGCACGATGGCGTACGGCAGCGACCGGGAGAACACCATCTCCCGGTCCCCCAACGGAATGTCGGCGACCTTGACCGTGTGCAGGTATTCGAGGAGTCCGCGCACCTGGCCGACGAGACGCCTGCCGCGCGAGGTCCTCGGCGGCACCCACGACGCGCCCAGCAGCACGGCGAGCCCGGCGAGCGCCACCGCGACCCCGAGCAGCGCGTGCCCGGCGGTGAACGTCAGCACCACGGTGCCCACGAGACCGAGGGCGACCAGGCCGACGCCCGCCAAGGTGAGCTTGCTCCGGCTCTTGTCCGGACGGCGCGAGAACCAGCCCTTGTGCACGACGTCGGCGTACATCGCCTCGCCTGCGACGCGGAGGTCGACGGTGCCGCGGCCGCGGAGTTCCGACAGCAGCACGGAATCGGTGCCCTCGGGGAGGAGGGCGGTGTAGATCTCGCGCTCGAAGGCGACGAGGTGCTCGTCCGGCGCGTTGCGGCGGGCGATCTGCCAGTCGACGGTTCCGGCGCCGCGGACCTCGGCGATCCACAGGTAGTTGCGGACCGCGAGGTCGACCACCGTGCCGCTGACGTCCACGACGTCGACCGTCTCGTCGACGACCGTGCCGACCTGGCCGGGCAGGACGCCGTCCGGCGAGGCGAAGGAGACACGATCACCGTCACGCATGAGGACGTCGACCGGACCGGTGCCCGCGGTCAGCGCGCCCTTGTCGCGACGGCGCGCCAGCCAGACGGCGAGCGCGCCGAGCACGAGGAACAGCGCCAGTACCCCGAAACCGATGCCGGTGAGCGTGGTCAGCGCGAACGCGCCGCCGACCGAGTCGACGCGCTCGAAGCGCGCGTTGGCAGGCACGGTGCCCGCCGGGAGCTGGACGGCGAGGTCGACCCGCTCCCCGGCCGCGAGCTTGTCCTGTTCGATGCGGACGACACCGCTGTGGTCGGTCTCGGCGAGCGAACACTGCCTGTCCGAACCGAGCGGCCCGGCGAAACAGTCCACTGTGGGCGTTTCGCGGGTCGGCGCACTGAACGAAGCGGACACCCGGGACACTTCGCCGTCCCAGCCGCTCGCGACCTGCCAGCGCACCTGCTGCGCGCCGCCGACGTCGGCGACCGCTCCGTCCACTTTGTACTTGAGGGTGGCCGCTCCGCCGTCGAAGGTGGCGACCAGCTGCTCGCCGGTCAGCTCGGTCTTGCCCGCGCCTTCGACCGAGACGTCACGGATGCCGTATACCCGGTCCTGCTCGTCGGTGGCGGGGACCTTCAACGGAATCCGGCGTACCAGGTGCTGTCCACCCGGGACGGTCACCTGCTCGGTGATCGACACCGAACCGTCGCGTTCCACCTTCACCGCCACGTTCGTGGCCGCGCCGCTCGGTGGCTGCAGCAGCCCGAGCTGGCCGCGCGCGCCGAGCGGCGGCGGCTTCGGCAATTGCGGCGCGTTCGTCAGCGAAGGGCCCGCTTCGGGCGCCTCCGGAACGTTCGAATCCGTCGGCGGGGCCATCAAGGCCGTGCTCGCCGCGACGGCCACGACCGCCGTCCCCCATTTCGTCAACACAGCCACACACTCTAGGCCAGCCGATCTATGCTGACCGCCGAAACGCCGAAACCCGCCACCTGGGGCGGAAGGCGTTGCAGACCGCATGGGGGATCCACTCGATGAACCACCAGCCGCCCGGCCCGCCTGATCCGCGGCACCGGCCGACTCCACCACGGCCTCCGCAGGGTGGCCGTCCGCTCCCGCCGCCGGGAGCGCGCCCGCTGCCGCCTCGCGGTGGTCCGCAGGGCAGGCCGCCGGTTCCGCCGCCGAACCGGCCGGGCCCAGGTGGCGGCCCGGTTCCGCCTGGTCGCCCGAGTCAGCCGGGCCCTGGCAGGCCGCCGATCTCCCAGCCGACGCCGATCCCGCCCCCGTACCGGCCGGGTCCGCCGAGCGGCGGGACACCGCTCCCCCCGCCGGGCGCGGCTCCGCTTCCGCCGCCGCGGATCGGCGCCCCGGTCCCGTTCCAGCCCGGTGCCGTCGGCCCGCCGCAGCTTCCCTACGGCCCGCGTTTCACGCAGCCGGCGTTCATGCCCTACGGCGGATACCGCGCGAAGAAGTCGAACGGCGGTGTCATCGCGGCCGTCGCGATCGTGGCCGTGATGGCGGTGATGGGCGGGCTGATCATGGTGATCGCCATCGCGAACAGCGGTCCACACCACGTCGCGGACGCCGGGTACACGACCGGCGCCTACCCGACCACGTCCACTTCGGACTACTCGACGACGACCACGTCCAGTGACACCTCCACCACGACTGGCACCAGCTCGCGTGATTCGACCGCCACGCGCGGGACCTCGACCGGCTCGACCGGCTCGACCCGCGAGACCTCGGCCAGCCGGGCACCGTCCGGCCCGCAACCGCAGCACAAGCTGGCGGACAACCCGCTGTGGCTGAACACCGACGTCGGCCTGCCGAACCAGGCGTGCAACCTCTCGCGCTGGGGTAACAACCCGAACGCGGCGTCGGCTTTCTTCGAGAGCGCGCGGCCTTGTCTGGACAGTGTGTGGCAACAGGTCATGAACTACACGAAACTGCCGTTCCGGATCCCGACCGTGAAGTACCCGTCGGGCAAGAACTGGTCGAGCCCGTGCGGTGACGCCAGCAACGGCTCGGTGGCGGCGTTCTACTGCTCGCAGAACGAGACGCTGTACATGCCGTACGAAGGCCTCCAGGTCGACCAGTACGGCAACCGGCCCGGGGTCTACCTGGCCGTCTTCGCCCACGAGTACGCACACCACATCCAGGCGCTTTCCGGTATCTCGGACGCCTATTGGGACGCACGGTACGAAGCGGGCACCGACTCGGCGGCGGGCCTGGAGATGTCGCGGCGGAACGAACTTTCGGCGCAGTGCCTTTCCGGGACGTTCCTCGGCTCGACGGTGGGCCGCGGCGGCTCGGTCGATCAGGCGATGTACCGGGACGCGTGGGGATCGCAGGACCGCGGCGACCACAACGGCGGCCCGCGCGACCACGGTTCCGACGCGCACGCCATCTCATGGTGGCAGCACGGCGCGCAGAAGAACCGGATGTACCAGTGCAACACGTGGGCGGCGAACTCGTCCGAAGTGTCCTGAGGCCGCATTTCGTCCTCTAAATGCGGCGCTCCTGGTCACCCGACACGCCGTGAAGGCCTGGCCGGGGTCAGCCAGGTGGCCCCGGAGGAAGCGGGCTCGCGCAAGGGGCCTCACCCGGCTCTTGATCGTCCATAAGGGACACTTTGTTGGACAAATGTGCCCGATTTGGGCAAGTTGCGCGGTTTTGGGCGGGGGTCGTGAGTGGCAATGAGGGTTCTAACCCTATTCGCCACTCACGACCCCACGCAGAACCGCACATAGCGACATCAATCGGGCGCTCAATCGCTCGATGATGTCCCTTGTGGACACTCAAGCTCCGCCACCGGTGCAGGCGGCCCCGCTGCAGCGCAGGAATAGTCGACTCACCTGCAAAATCGCGACTTTGCCGGGGACCCTGACCCTCAAAGTAGGGAAGGAGGCCTTCACGGCGTCCGAGGCGTGGCGTGCCCGCCGGCGTGGCGGGGGTCAGCCGGGTGGGGCGAAGGGGTTCTCCGGCTCAGGCGGCGGGACCGGCTGGGCGACCGGCGCGGGAGCGGCGGCCTGCGGCTGCGGCTGCGGATACGGCTGTGGATACGGCTGCGGTTGCGGATAGGGCTGTGGGTACGGCTGCTGCACCGGCTGGGCCTGCACCGGCGGCACGTACTGCACGGCAGACTGAAGCGGCGCGTGCTGCAGCTTCGCCTGATCCCGGCGGCGGCGCTCCGCCAGCACCGCCGACAGGTACGCCCACGACGGCACCCCCGGCGGCACCGGCGCCCCGATCGCCGCCGCGATCTGCTGCGCGAGCCCGTATCCGAGAGCCTCGACCGCCTCGGGACGCAGCTCGCTCGTCCGGCTCAGGTACTGGCGGACGGCCAGCGCGAGGTCGTCCGGCAACCGGGTCAAGTCCAGCTGCGAGGCCCAGTACGCCAGCTCCGGCGGCATCCCGACGTACGGCGTCCGGGAGGCGGGCGCGCGTTCCCGGATCACCAGGGTGCCGGCGAGGTAATCGCCGACCCGGCGTCCGTTGGGTGACAGCAGCGACGTGACCACCGCCACGACGCCGAGCAGACCCAGCGCCCAGAAGTCGACGAAGAACCCGGCGAGCCCGCGGACGAGCGCGTGCCGGAACCGGACCGGACCACCGTCCGTGCGGACCACGCGCAGGCCGAGCGCCATCTTCCCGAGCGTGCGGCCCCGGCTGAGCGTCTCGAAGATCACCGGGTAGCCGACCATGATCAGCACGAGGGTCACCAGGAACAGGGTCATTATCAGCGCTTCGTCGCCGAACACGATGACCTGGCTCAGTACCAGCATCGCGACGAACAGCGCGATCAGCTGGAGGGCGACGTCGATCATCATGGCGAGCCCTCGGCTGGCCAGTTTCGCCGCGCGCATGTCCAGGACGACGGCCTCGCCGGTGACGAGTTCGGACTCTTGTTCCACCTGGCAAGCGTAGTGACGAATAGGCTGGGCGACCAAGGACGATCGCCGGGGAGGGCTCCGAGTTGGACGTGGACGTGTTCGTCGCCGCGCATCAGGCCGAATGGGACCGGCTGCGTGACCTCGTCGGCCGTGCCGGGAAGCTCAGCGGCCAGGACGCCGACGAGCTGGTGACGCTGTACCAGCGCGTCGCGACCCACCTTTCGATCATCCGCTCGGTCGCGCCCGACCCCGCGCTCGTCGCGCAGCTGTCCGGCCTGGTCGCGAAGGCGCGCTCGGCCGTCACCGGCTCGCACAACCCGGCCTGGCGCGAGGTCGGCCTGTTCTTCACCCAGCGCTTCCCGGCCGCGCTGTACCTGAGCAGGCGCTGGTGGCTCGCGTCGGCGGCGGCGTCGATCGCGGTGATGGCGATCGCGGCGGTGTGGATCGCCGGTGACCCGCAGGTGCTCGCGTCGCTGGCCTCGCCGGAGGAGTTCAAGGACCTGACCGCGCCGGGCGGCAAGTACGAGACGTACTACTCGTCCGACCCCGCGGGCTCCTTCGCCGCACGCGTGTGGACCAACAACGCGTGGGTGGCGGCGACCTGCCTGTTCCTCGGCGTCGTGCTGGGTCTCCCGGTGATCTACGCGCTCTGGGCGAACTCGCTGAACCTCGCGATCGGCGCGGCGCTGATGTCCTCGGCCGGACGGCTCGACGTGTTCTTCGGCCTGATCCTCCCGCACGGCCTGCTGGAACTGACCGCCGTGTTCGTCGCGGCCGGGACGGGACTGAAGCTGGGCTGGACGGTCGTCGACCCCGGACGCCGTTCCCGGACGGCGGCACTCGGTGAGCAGGGGCGGTCGGTCGTGGTGATGGCGCTGGGGCTGACCGTGGTGTTGCTGATCTCCGGCGTGATCGAGGGCTTCGTGACCCCGTCGGGCCTGCCGACCTGGGCGCGGGTCGGAATCGGCGTGATCGCCGAAGTCGCCTTTTTGCTCTACGTATTCGTGGTCGGGCGAAAGGCCGCGAAAGCGGGGGAAACGGGCGATGTCGACTGGCGATACGCCGGTGATTCCCGACCAGAAGCCGGCTGAGCCGGCCGCTCACGGGTGGAAGGTCATGGACGGTCGTGCGTGTGGCGTGCCCTGGCGCGGTTCCGGGTGTGACCATGAGGAGTGAGGAGCCCGGATGTCTCATGCGCCTCGCCGGGGACGATCAGCGTCTCAAGCGTGGCGCTCGCGACCCTGTCGCGGCTGGCTCCCGCCGTCACCAACCGGCTCGGTGTCTGATTGATGCCTAGAAGTACGACCCCATCCCGAAACCATGCAAACTGCTCAAGTTGGACACCTGTCTCCGGAAAGGGTCTCTTGCGGACACCCGAGTCGAGGCCGGCTTCCGGCAGGGGAGCCCGGTAGCGGCCCCACCAGCCACAACGACGGCGCGTGAAGGCCCTCCCCGCGACTCAGCCCTTCACACCTTCCCCAGTACATGATGGCCCCCTTAGCAGGTGCAGCTGCCCTCGAAGGCGATGCTGTTCCCGTCCTCCAGACTCGCGCTGCCCGCGAACCGGATCTCGAACTCGCCGGGTTCGGTCAGGACGATCTTCGGGCTCGTCGCCGAACCGTCGGCACCGGTCTTCGCCGACGCGGTCTCGGCACCGCCCTCGAAGACCAGCACGTTCTTCGGCCGCGCCGCACGCACGAAGAAGTTCACCGGGACGTCGGCCGCGGGCTGGCCGTTCTCCCCGATCACCCGGACGGCGAACGGTTGCCCTGGCGACTTCGACGACAGCCGCTGGCCGTTGCCGGACAGGATCGCGAGCGTCCGCACCCCGGCGGCCCAGGTGTTGGACAGGCCGGGCAGCGAACAGACCTCCTGGTAGAGCCGCGCACCGGCGGTCGGCGCCTCCGCGGTCAGGCAGCGCGCGGTCGCCACGTTCGCCAGCAGGACCAGTCCGGGCAGCCCGGCGTTGCGGCGCCACTGCTGGTAACGGTCTTTGCCGTCGCACGCCACGAGTTTGACCCCGACGCCGTCGACGGGGCTGATCGTCGCCAGGCACTGTCCACTCGCGACATGCTTGTACGAAAGCGCCGCCTTGTCGTACACCCATTGCGCCGCGGCGTCCTTCGCGTCGGCGAGGACCGGCTTGCCGTCGGTGGCGGCCAGCGAAAGGGTTCCGCCGCCGTCCGCGAGGTAGACCGGCGTCCCGGCCGGTTGCGCCGAAGCGGGCGACACGAGGAGCACAACCGGGAGCAACGCGAAGAACAGCACGATCCTGCGCAAGCCGAACCCCAATCCTGTCGTCCTGTCGGTCTGGATCCCTTTCCGACCTAACAGGCCGTGGCGCCCGCCGCCAACCGGCACCACACCATCGGGTTCAGCCGAAGCGCACAGGACCTCAGAGTCGCCCGGCCGCCTTCAGCGCGAGATACCGGTCGGCCAGCCGCGGCGGGAGGTCCTCGGGCACGGCGTCGACGACCTCGACCCCGTGCCGCGCCAGCCGCGCGGTGACCTGACGCCGTTCGGCCAGCACCCGCTCGGCCGCGGCGGCGTCGTAGACGGCCTCCGCGTCACCACGGCCCGCCGCCATGTCGGCCACCCGCGGGTCGGCCACCGAAGCGACCACCAGCTGATGCCGCGAGGTCAGTTTGGACAGCACCGGGAACAGGCCTTCTTCGAGCGGCGCCGCGTCCAGACCGGTCAGGAGGACGACCAGCGCGCGCCGCCGGGTCCGCCGCAGCACCTCCGCGACCATCCCGCGCGCGTCGGTTTCGATGAGTGACGGTTCGAGCGGCGCCATCGCGTTCACCAAGGCGGGCAACAGTTCCGTCGAACCCTGCACCGCGGCCTGTACCTGACGGTCGTAGGCGAAGAGGTCGACGCGGTCACCCGCCCGCGCGGCGAGCACGGCCAGCAGCAGCGCGGCGTCCATCGCCGCGTCGAGCCGCGGCGCGTCCCCGACCCGGCCAGCCGAAACGCGGCCGGTGTCGAGGACAAGCACCACGTGCCGGTCGCGTTCGGGGCGCCAGGTCCGCACCATGACGTCGGACGCGCGCGCCGAGGCCCGCCAGTCGATCGAGCGGACGTCGTCGCCGATCACGTACTCGCGCAACGAGTCGAATTCCGTGCCCTGCCCACGGATCAGTACCGCGTTACGGCCGTCGAGCTGCTGCAGCCGCGCCAGCCGCGACGGCAGATGCTTACGGCTGTGGAACGGCGGCAGCACCCGCACGGTCCACGGCACCTCGTGCGAACCCTGCCGTGCCGCGAGGCCGAGCGGGCCGGTCGACCGGACGGTGATCCGGACCGCCCGCCGGTCGCCACGCCGGGTCGGCAGGAGCCGGGTGGTCACGACGTGGCGTTCGCCCGCGGGCAAGGTCAAGCGGTGCCGGTCGTCCGCGCCGGCGCTGGGCGGCCAGGCGTCCCGCAGCCACGCGCGCACCGGGCGGCCACCGGGATTGGCGACGGTAAGCGTGATCTCGCAGGCCTCCCCCAGCCGGACGGACGTCGCACCGGACCGCGCGAACCGCAGCCGCCGGACACTGCCGGCGAGCAGGAGATCCAGTGCCACCAACAGAAGAACGACCGCGGCCGCCAGCCCGATCCCGGTCCACGACGGCAGCAGGAGGCCGACCACCGGCGCCGCGAGGAGCGCCAGCAGCCCGAGCCGCCCGGTGACGGCCATCAGCGTGGGACGGGCACGGACGCGAGGACGCGGTCCAGCACACCGTCGGCGGTCGCGCCTTCGAGTTCGGCTTCGGGCCGCAGATCGAGCCGGTGCCGCAAAGACGGCCGCGCCAAGGCTTTGACGTCGTCCGGGGTGGCGTAGTCGCGGCCGGCGAGCCACGCCCACGCGCGCGTCGCGGCCAGCAGCGCGGTCGCGCCACGCGGCGAGACACCGATGCGCACGGACGGCAGCGCCCGCGTCGCCCGGCAGACGTCGACGATGTAGGCGAGCACCTCGGGGCGCACGGTGACCCCGGCGACCGCGCGCCGCGCCGCGTCGAGTTCGGCGGCCCCGGCGACCGGCTTCAGCCCGGCCGCGACCAGGTTCCTCGGGTCGAATCCTTGCGCGTGCCGGGAAAGGATGCCGAATTCGTCCTCGCGCGACGGCGTCGGCATGGTCAGTTTCAGCAGGAACCGGTCCAGCTGCGCCTCGGGAAGCGGGTAAGTGCCTTCGTATTCGACCGGGTTCTGCGTCGCGATGACGATGAACGGATCGGGCAACGGCCGGGTCTTGCCGTCGTTGGAGACCTGCCGCTCCTCCATCGCCTCCAGCAGTGCCGACTGCGTTTTCGGCGGCGTGCGGTTGATTTCGTCGGCCAGCAGCAGGTTCGTGAACACCGGGCCCTCGCGGAAGGAGAATTCGCCGCTGTGCGCGTCGTAGACGATCGAGCCGGTGATGTCGCCCGGCATGAGGTCCGGCGTGAACTGCACCCGGGTCGTCTCCAGGTCCAGCGCCGCGGCCAAGGCGCGTACCAGCAGGGTCTTCGCCACGCCGGGAACGCCTTCGAGCAGCACGTGTCCCCGGCACAGCAACGCGATGATGAGCCCGGTGACGGCCGCGTCGTTGCCGACGACGGCCTTCCCGACCTCGGCGCGCAACGCGATCAGTGCCGCCCGCGCCTCGGCCGCACCATCCACATTGGACTGGCCGGACTGTCCGGTCTGTTCGGTCTGTTCGGTACTCAAGACCGCTCCACCTCTCGTTCCACGACGTCGAGTCCGTCCGCCAGCCGCACCAGCGCGGCGTCGTCGGCGGGCGGATCCCCGTACAGCAGCGCGCCGATCTCGACCGGGGCCCGGCCGGTCCGCGCGGCGACGGATTCCACCAGTGCCGCGGGTTCGGCGTCGCGGGTCAGTCCCAGCAACGGCCGAAGCCGCGCGCGGGCCGCTTCACGCAGGGTCTCCCCGGCGTGCGCGGCGGCCTTCGCCTTGCGATACAACCGAGCCCTGCCCTCGGTGGCCTCGGCCGCGCGCACCACGACCGGGATCGGTTCGGTCACCACCGGCCCGAGCCGCCGGGAGCGCCACAGCGCCAACAGGACGACCGCGATCCCGGCCTGCAAAGCCCCGTACGACCAGCCGGCCGGGATCAGTTCGGACAGCGGTTTTTTCTCCGCTTCGAGCGACGGATCCGCCGGCGTCGGCAGGTACCAGACCAGCCGTTCGTGCTTCCCGAGCAGCCGCATGGCGAGCGCCGCGTTGCCCTCGGCCGACAACTCTTTGTTGGTCAGCAGGTCGGGAGAGCCGAGCACGGTCACCGTCGCTTGTGAACCGGGGACTTCGAGATACGAACCGCCGTAGCAATCCTGTGCTCGCGGCTGCGTGGCCGTGTACCTCAAGCCACCCATCGTCGCGCTGCCCGCGGCGACGGGATCCGCCGCCTGGCAGTCCGGGGCGCGGGTCTGGATTTCCAGCTGACCGGTCGAGCGCACCCCGGGAAGGATCTCCTCGAGCATGCCGGGACTCGGCTGCACCAGTACGACGTGCTTGGCGTTCCGCCGGATTTCGGCGAACGTGTTCTCGGGCAGGTAGGCGGGCTGGGTGATCAAGACGGTCGCGTCCCTCGCGACACCTTTGGCCGCGGCGGCGGTGCGCACGACCGGGATCTTGACGCCTTCCCGTTCCAGCAGGGTCGCCAGCGCGCGGCTGCCGCCGGGCTCGTAAGAACCCGGTTCGAGGGCGCCGGGGGTCTGCTCACCTCTGGCGAGGACCAGCAGCGTGCCGGTCAGCACGACGAGGAAGATCACCGCGAGCGGGAGCCGCACCCCGCGCCAGATCCGGCGGGCGTCGGGCGAAACCGAGGTCATCCGGCCGCCAGCGCGACGGGCCGGGAACGGCGGCAGCGATCGTCCAATTCGGACAAGGACCGGTAACCGGCCTCGGTGGCCGGTATCCCTCCATAGTGGACATCGTCGAACAACCGGGCGCCGGCGCGCAGTGCGTCGGCGACGTCCGGAAGCAACCGTCCGGCTTCGATGGCGGCCTCGTCGGCCGTCCGGCCGGACTTCTCGTCCAGCAGCGCCCGTTCCTCCAGTGACCGCACCACGGCACGGAAGATCTCCCGGACGGCGTCGTCGAAGTCGCCCCGCGCCGCGGCCTCCGCGGCCGCTTTGCGGTGTTCACCGGAAGGCTTGCGCCGCCCGGCGAAGACCGCGCGTTCCCCCTTGGCCGAGGTCGCCAAGGGACCGGACCGCAGCCGGATCACCACGAACAGCACGATCACCACGACGATCAGCACCACGACGGCGAAGATCCCACCGGGCACGGCGCTGTTGACGGTGGTGAGGAACTTCAGCAGCTTTTCGAGGACCCAGCTGAACGCCTCGGACAGCCAACTCGGCTTCGCGGCCTGGTAAGCCGGACCCGAGAGTTCCTCGGCCGCGCGCAGCCGGGCGGTGTCCCGGTCGATGTCGACCGGGACTTCGGTGAGGAAACGCGTCACCATGCCTGCGGCGGAGGCGGCGGCGTGATGCCGGCGGCACGGGCCAGTTCGATGTCCATGCCCTCGCGGCGCATCCGCTGGTCGATGTAGAGGATGACGGTGACCAGCGCGGTGAACGGCCCGACGATCGTCTGCGCGATCACGGTGCCGACCGACTGCAGGATCAGGTCACCGGTCGAGGGGATGTACACCTGCTGGGGATCGGTGAAGACGGACATGAAGGCGCCGAAGCTGAACGGCGTCGTGATGATCGACGCCAGCAACCCCGAGATCACGGCGGCCAGCAGCAGGATTCCGAAGACCCGCCAGAACATCCCCGAGACCAGCTTCACCGAACGACGGAACGCCTCGCGCACGGTGCCGCGTTCCAGGAGCAGCGCCGGACTGGCCAGCGCCCAGAAGGTGAACGGGATGATCGCGGGGATGAGACAGAAGATCGCCGCGACCAGGATCGCCAGCGTGTAGAGCACGGTCAGCCCGAGCAGCGGCAGGAGCCGCGCCGCCGCCTCCTTCACCGCCTCCTTGAAGACGACCGGCTTGCCCAGCGCGGCCTTGCCCATCAGGACGGTCAGGAAGCCGGTGAGCAGCGTCGTCCCGACCATGGTGGCGATGAGACTGATGAAGCTCACCGCCAGCGATCCGCCGAGCATGCCCAGCAGCTGGTTCATCACTTCCTGATCCGTGGCCGCCGGGCCGAGATCGCGGATCCGCTCGAGGTCCTCGGTCGTGTCGACCAGCAGCAACCCGATCAGGTCGATGGCGGCGGTGAGCACGGCGGTCACCCCGGCGGCGCCGAAGACCATCCGCCAGTACCGGCGCATGGTCGTGATCGCGCCGTCGAGGATGTCGGTCAGGTTCAGCGGGCGCAGCGGGATGACCCCTGGCCTGCCGAGCCCGACCTTCCAGTCCGGATACTGCTGCCGCGGGGGCTGATAGGACGGTGGGGGAGGCGGCGGTGCCGCCCCTGACGGGGACTGCCACTGCTGCTCCGGCGCAGGCGGTGGCGGCACTTCACCGCGCGGCGGTGTCGGTGCGTCCGCCTGCGGCTTCGGCGTCTCGGCACCTTCCGGCCCGGACGGTCCCCCGGTCTCCGTCATGCGACAACCCCTTACCCGTTCGCGTGGCTTACGCACACTCTTCCAGAGGGTCCGACACCCAGCCAGAGCTGGGGTGACGACACTGATGGGTGACCGCTCGCCTCACCATGGATACCCTCTGCAGCGAGCAATGGGAGGGTGCGCCGTTAGCTCGTTATGCTGAACATTCGGGCCGGGTACCCCCGGTTCGCCCCTAGGACCACCCGGGACCGACTTGATGACGCAACCGCCCCACGGCCAGTGGCCGCCACGCGGCGCCGTCCAGCCACCGCCGGTGCACGGCCAGCCCCCTGCCCCGTGGCAAGGCGCGCCACACCAGTTCCCGACGCCGCCGCGCCGGTCGGCCGGCGCGATCATCGGGATCTGCCTCGGCGCGGTCGCCGTACTGGTCCTCGGTCTGGTGGCGATCGTTTCACTCAATCGTGACGACAACGATCACGTAGCGAACGCGGGCTACCAGAACTCCCCCGGCCCGACTTCCCCGGCCGCCCTGCCGCCGAGCGGGTCGTCGTCGCCTTCGTCCTCGCCGGATCCGTTCCCGACGTCGCCGTCCAGGGCGCCGTCCACTTCGAACGGGCCGCAGAAGATCCTCAAACTCGCGGACCACCCGATGCTCCAGGATCCGAACGCCGGCCTGCAGAACCGCGTCTGCACGCTGCCGCAGTGGCAGAGCAGCCAGCAGGCGGCGGAGGCGTTCTTCACCGCGGCGGGCAAATGCCTCGACAACGCGTGGGGCCCCTTCCTCGAGGCCTACCGCCTGCCGTTCACCCCGCCCGCCCTGCACTTCCCGACCGGCGCCAGCTTCGAGACCGAATGCGGCACGATCCAGGTGGGCATCGCGACGGCGGCCTACTACTGCGAGAACAACCTCTACGTGCCGTTCCGGGGTCTGCAGACCGACCAGTACGGCAACAATCCCGGCGTCTACCTCGCGCTTTTCGCCCACGAGTACGGGCATCACGTGCAGGAGGTCGCCGGGCTGATGGACGCGGCCTGGCAGAAGATCTACGACGCCGGCCAGAACAGCCCGGCCGGGCTGGAGATGTCGCGGCGGAAGGAACTGCAGGCGCAGTGCTTCTCCGGGATGTTCCTCGGCGCGCATGTCGACCAGGGCGGCACGGTCAGCCGGGACATGTACAACAAGGCCTGGAACGACCAGGAGACCCGGGGCGACAACACCTCACGCAGCCAGGACCACGGGACGAACGCGCATTACGCGTCCTGGTGGCGGGCCGGTGCGAGCAACAACCGGATCGCCGACTGCAACACCTTCTCGGCTCCGGCCAGCGCCGTCTCCTGACGCCTCGCAGGCCAAGGTGCGATGCGTGACCGTGTGGATTTTGTTGCGTTAGACGAAGCAAAATCCACACGCTCCTGACCAGGCCAGTCCGGTCACGCGGGCGCGAGCCGCCGCGGCCCACGCAGGACGAGGAAGACGTACATCCCGCCGGCGAAGCAGCTGAACACCAGCAGTGCCAGCCCGAGCGGACGCCGCGCGTCGCTCGCTCCGGTCGCCGCGTCGGCCGCGTGCACCGGGACAGTGGCACCTGTGGCGCCGTCGGGGACGACGACCTCGACCCGCTCGCCCTTGCCGTGCCCACAGGCGTTGAGCGAGCCTTCCCTGGGCTGGCCGCCGAATTCGAACTTGACGGTCTCGGTGGCGCCGCTGCCCGTACAGGGCGCGGGCTGGACGACCTCGGCCCTCACGGTCGTCCCCGGAGTTTCGTTCGTGATGCCGAACAGACCAGGCCCGGCGAGCCAGGCCAGAAAGATCACCAGCAGGCCGGCACCGGCCGCCACGGCCAGGGAGTTCCACCCCGGGGTGAGCCCTCTGGCGGGGTCCGATCGCTTGCGCACGATCGCCATGCTCCCAGAACCGGGCGGCAAAACACAGCGAACCCTCCCGGCTGCGAAGGTGATACCAAAGGTCCCCCGCTACCGCCGAGGGGTCAGCGTTCGATGGTCTCCGCGGCCGTCACCTTGCGGACGTACAGCAGCTTGTCGCCCGGCTCGATCGCGTCGGCCTGCGGAGCGTCCACGCGGTACAGGACGCCGCCGCGGACGAGGCCGAGCACGATGTCCGACAGATGCCGCGGCGAGCCCCCCTCTTCGGACGGTTCCACCGGGCGTTCGGCGATCGCGAGGCCGGACTCGGGGGTCAGCAGGTCCTCGACCATGTCGACCACCAGCGGCGACGACGTCGCCATACCGAGCAAGCGGCCTGCCGTCTCGCTCGACACCACGACCTGGTTCGCGCCCGACTGCTTCAGCAGGTGGACGTTCTCCGCCTCCCGCACCGAGGCCACGATGTGGGCTTTCGGCGCCAGTTCGCGCGCGGTCAGCGTGACCAGTACCGCGGTGTCGTCCCGGTTCGGGGCGACGACGACGGCCTTGGCCCGCTGGACACCGGCGACCCGCAGCACGTCGGCGCGGGTGGCCGAGCCGTGCACGGTCACCAGGCCGAGCGAAGTGGCCGCTTCGAGGGCCTGCTGCTCGGTGTCGACGACGACGATGTGGTCGGGCTCGACGTTCTCGTCCCCGAGCAGCGCGTTGACCGCCGACCGGCCCTTCGTGCCGAATCCGACGACGACCGTGTGGTCACGCACCTTCGTCCTCCACTTTTGGATCTTGAAAGCCTGGCGGGAGCGCTCGGTGAGCACTTCCAGGGTGGTACCGACCAGGACGATGAGGAAGAGCACCCGCAGCGGGGTGATCACCAGGACGTTCACCAGCCGCGCGGACGACGTCGCGGGCGCGATGTCACCGTACCCCGTGGTCGAGAGCGACACCGTCGCGTAATAGAGGCTGTCGAGGAGGCTGAGCCCGTCGCCGTTGGCGTCGCGGTAGCCGTCCCGGTCGAAGTAGACGATCAGGACGGTCGCGAGCAGGGCGAGCATCGCGCCGATGATCCGTTTGAGGATCGACCGCAGCGGGCTGACCGTCAGTTCCGGCATCCGGATCACGCCGACGAGCTCGTGGTCCGGGCGGTCGCTCAGCCGGACCGGGAAACGCTTGAGAACCCTCATGCACAGGCTCCGGCCTGGTCCGCGTCACTCACGGTCGCCGAGGATAGCCGAAGATCCTCGCCTTCAGCGCGGTATGCGAAGCTCAGGGCATGTCTTCGGAATCCAAGCCGTCGCAGCGGCCCGCGTATTTCCTCGCCGGCCTCCTCGGCGCGGCGGGCGTCCTGCACTTCCTCCAGCCCAAACCGTTCGACGCCATCATCCCGAAGCAGCTTCCCGGTTCGCCTCGCGCGTGGACCTACGGTTCGGGTGTCGCCGAACTGGGGGTCGCCGCCGCGATCGCCGCGCCGAAAACGCGCCGTCTCGGCGGGCTCGCGGCCGCGCTGCTGTTCGTCGTGGTCTTGCCGGGGAACGTCAAGATGGCCGTGGACGCCGATCGCCGAAAGGCGCCGAAGCATTGGCGAGCGGCTTTCTGGGCCCGCGTTCCGCTTCAGATCCCGCTCGTGACCTGGGCGCTGAAGGTCCGCGACCGCGCCTGACCCGCATTTCGTCCTCTGAATGCGATCTTGGGCGAGCGTGGCGGGTTCGCATGCGCCGGTGGCGGAGCTTGAGTCGGGGTGGGGTCGTGAGTGCCAAATAGGGTTAGAACCCTCATTGCCACTCACGACCTTGACCGGCCTGTCGGTGTACTGACCAGCGTTTATGCGACTTTGCCGGGCGCCTGACCCGCGTCCAGAGGACGAAACGCTAGATCGTCGGGACGCTCCGCAGCAGGTCTCGCAAGCCTTCGGCGTCCAGCAGATCCGCCGGGCGGACGGTCTTGTCGTGTTTCACATAGTGGAAGGCCGCCCGCACCTTTTCCACTGGCACCTTTTTCAGTGCCGCCCACGCCAGCCGGTACGCCGCGAGCTGCACGGCCAGCGGCGCGAGCCGCTCCTTTTCCGGCACCGCCCCGGTCTTCCAGTCGACGACGGTCCAGCCGCCGTCGGCGTCCGCGAACACGGCGTCCATCCGCCCGCGCACGGTCACGCCCACGACGTCGGCCGAGAACGGGACCTCGACCGCGTGCGGCACCCGGTTCGCCCACTCGCTCTTCTCGAACGCCGTCTGCAGCGCCTCCAGCTCGGAATCCGGCGCCTCGCCGACGTCCGCCGCACCAGGCAGATCGTCGATCTCCAGCAGCTGTTCGCCGCCGAACCGCTGCTCCAGCCAGCCGTGGAACGCCGTCCCCCGGCGCGCGTAAGTGTTGGGGCGCACCGGAAGCGGCCGCCGCAGCCGCCTCGCCAGCGCGGCGGGGTCCGCCGACAGTTCGACCAGCTGGCTCACCGAGAGATGCGGCGGCAGCACGACCTGCTGGACGCGGTTCTGCGCTCGTGCGCGCTCTTCGAGCAGCACCTTGGTGTCGGAGATCCAGCCGTCCGGATCCTCCTCTTCCTCGACGTCCCCTTCTTCGGCGTTTTCCATGGCATCGAGCACCATGTCGACGCCATTGGTGACACCCTCACGCCGCGGCCACAGCGGATCGACCGGCCACCGCGAGCGGCGGGAGTCGGCGACCAGGGGGTTCTCCTCGTCACCCTCGGGCTCGTCGGCCCAATGCTCGATCCGGCCGACCGAGTTCGCCCGCATCACCTCGCCGATTTCGAGCAGGAACTCCGAAGGCCCCTTCGGCCGCGCGCTGCTCTCGTTCCACCAGTGCCCGGAAACGAGCAGCGTGTGCTCGGAACGGGTCAGCGCGACGTAGCAGAGCCGCCGCTCCTCATCCGCCTCTCGTGCCACGAAACCTTCTTCGTGCAGTTCCAAGGCTTCCTGGACTTCTTTGCGGTCATAGCCCTCGGAGATCCGCAGCTCCGGCAGGTCCTCGGAGTCGCCGCGCAGCGCGGCCGGAAGCGAAGTCGACGTCCGCAGCCACGACGACGAACGCCGCCTGCCGGGGAAGACCTCCTTGACCAGATGCGGAACCGCGACGATGCGCCATTCCAGCCCCTTGGCCGAGTGCACGGTCAGCACCTGCACCCGGTCCGGGACGACCTCCACCTCGCCGGGGGTAAGCCCGTCTTCCGCGTGCGCGGCGGTGTTCAGGTAGTCCACAAAGGACAAAAGAGTGGCCGTCGGCGAGGTCTCGGCGAAATCGGAGACGACGTCGGCGAAGGCGTCGAGGTGCGCGCGGCCCGCCGGTCCGGGACGGGCCAGCGACTCGACGTCGAGCAGCATCGTGCGTTCCACGTCGGCGACCAGTTCGGGCAGCGACTGGTCGAGACGGCGGCGCAAGGCCGAAAGCTCGGCGCCCACGCGCCGGATCCGCCGGTACCCTTCCGGTGAATACCGTTCCGGCGTACCGGGATCGTCGATGGCGTCGATGAGGCCAGCCTGCTCGACCCGTTCGGTCACCAGCACTGGTTCGTCCACATCGGACTTCGCCGAGGGCTCCGGCGAGGAGAGTTCGCCCGCGCGACGCCACAACGCCGCGAGATCGGCCGCCGCGATCCGCCACCGCGCCCCGGTCAGCAAGCGCGCGGCGGCGCTGCCCGCGAGCGGGTCGGCGAGTACGCGCAACGTGCTGACCAGGTCCGCGACCTCGGGTTCGTCGAGCAGGCCGCCGAGTCCGACGACCTCCACCGGCAGCCCGCGGGCCCGCATTTCGGCCGCGATCGGCGCCATGTCGGCGCGGCGCCGGACCAGCACCGCCGCCGTGGGCGGTTTCCCGGTCTCCTCCATGGTTTCGAACCAGCGCTTCGCCACCGCGTCGGCGACCCATTCGCGTTCGGCACGGACGTCCGGCAGCAACGCGGAGGCGATGTCGGCGGTACCCGCGCCCTCCAGCGCGCGCAGCCGCGCGACACCGAGACCTCGCTCCCGCAACGGTTCCGAGATCGCGTTGGCCAGTTCCAGCACCTCGGGTGGATTACGGAAACTGGTCAGCAACCCGAAATCGAGTGCCGGGACGAGCCGTTCGCCGTTGTCGCGCGGGAAGTCCGTGGTGAACCTCGGCAGGTTGGCCGCGCTCGCCCCGCGCCAGCCGTAGATGGCCTGCGCCGGATCGCCCACCGCCGTCACCGGCATCGGCGGATGTTCGACACCGCCGAACAGCGACCGCAGCAGGATGCGCTGGGCGTGACCGGTGTCCTGGTACTCGTCGAGCAGCACCGCGCCGTATCGCTCGCGCTCCCCCGCGACCACCGCCGGATAGCTGCTGGCGAGCTGCGCGGCCAGCGACATCTGGTCGGCGAAGTCGAGCGCGCCCTCGGCCCGTTTCCGCGCGTGGTACGCCTCGACCAGCGGCAGGAGCGCGAGCCGGAACCGTTGCGCCGTCATGACTTCGGCCAGTTTCTGCGGCAGCGCGGCGCGTTGCCCCTTGGCCCGAGGCGCGTTCTCGATGACCTCGCACAGCCACGACGTGTACTGCGCGAGCCGTTCGGGTTCGACCAGATGCTCGCCCAGTTCCCCGGCCAGCGCCAGCAACTGCGCCGTCACCGTGGAGGGCACGCGATCGGTGTCGAGGTCATTGTCCCAAGTGGACACCACACGATGCGAGAACTGCCACGAAGACGTCTCCGAAAGCAGCCGGACACCGGGCTGGACCGGCAACCGCAGCCCGTGTTCGGACAGCAACCGGCCGGCGTACGCGTGATAGGTGAGCACCGTCGGTTCCCCGGCGGTCACCGTCATGCGCAGGTCACCGGTCGGATCGATCCGGTCGAGCAGCCCCGATCCGACGAGACGGCGCAACCGGGTGCGGACGCGTTCACCGAGCTGCCGGGCGGCCTTGCGGGTGAAGGTCAGGCCGAGCACGCGTTCCGGCGGTACGACACTGTTGGCCACCAGCCACACGACGCGCGCGGCCATCGTCTCGGTCTTGCCCGCACCGGCACCCGCGACCACCAGGGACGGCTCGATGGGCGCGGCGATGACCTCGGCCTGTTCGTCGGTCGGGCTGTGCAGGCCGAGCGCGCGGGCGATCTCGCCCGGTTCGACCTGACGGCGCTGAAGATCGGAGATCAAGGGCCGGTCACCTGCCTGCCCTCGGGCCGCAGCGGACAGCAACCCCTTGCCGGGCAACGATCACAGTCCGGGTTCTCGGTGACCCCGTACTCCGGGCCGGTGGCCGATCCGGCCGCCGAGCGCACCAGTTCGAGCCACTGCTTGCCGCCGTCCTCGTCCAGCGGCGCCTGTTCACGCTGGGTGGAGCCGGTCTTGTTGTTGGACTTCGCGACGTAGACCAGCCGCGCGCCACCGGGTTTCGAGCCGCCCTCGACCGCGCCGAGCAGCACGGCCAGCTGGTACGCGGCCAGCTGCGGATGCTGTTCGGCGTCCGAGGCCGAGATCGGGACCTTGCCGGTCTTGATGTCGATGACGACCGGGCGGCCGTCCTTGTCCATCTCCACCCGGTCGACGCGGCCGCGCAGCAGCACGCGGACGTCGCTGTTCTCCGCGTCGCCGACCGGGAGTTCGACCTCGATGTCCTGCTCGACGCCTGCTTCGATCAGTTCCTTGCGGCTGGTTTCCAGCCAGGAGATGAAGTTCCGCAGCATCTGCTCGACCCGCGAGCGCTCGCGGCGCGAGAACCACGGCGCCCCCGCGTCGACGCGCACCCACGCCTCGTCGAGCGCCGCGCGGATCTGCTCGTCACTGCTCCCGCCCGCGACCGCCTGCGCGAGCCCGTGCACCAGGGTGCCGGTGACGGCGGCCAGTTGCGCCGGATCGCTGCCGCCGTGGCGTTCGATCAGCCACCGCAGCGGGCATTTGACCAGAACCTCCACAGTGGACGGTGAGATCCGGATGAGATCGCCCGGTTTGTGCACGGGCTCAGCGGTCGACGGTTCGAGGAGGCCGTACCAGGTGCCCGGATGCGCTCCCGGCACTCCGGCGGCCGCCAGTTTCGCGAGCTGACGGGCCGCGCGCTGCCGCCTTTCGGGCTCACACGCCTCATCGCAGACGACCTCGCGCAGTTCGCCGACGAGTTCGGCGAGCACCAGCGACCGCTCGGCCGGTTTCATCCGCGAGTCGAGTCCGCCGTCGTCCGCGCCGTTCTCCTCCAGATCGTCGATGAACCGCGAGGGCTGCTCGTCCTCCCCCGCGACCGCGCTGACCAGCAACGTCTTCCGCGCCCGGCTCGCGGCGAGGTAGAACAGGCGCCGCTCTTCGGCGAGGATCGGCGCGGTGGCGGACACCTTCTCGTCGTCGACGCCGGACATGAGGTCCACCAGCCGCTCGACGCCGAGCACGGAACCGCGCAGCCGCAGATCCGGCCAGCTGCCCTCCTGGACCCCGGCGACCGACACGACCGTCCACTCGCGACCGGCGGCCGCGTGCGCGGTGAGCAGCGAAACGCCTTCGCTCTTCATGGCCGCGGGCGCCAGCGTGTCACCGGCGATGTTCTGCGCGGACAGGTAATCCGCGAACGAGGCGACACTCGACTTCGGCAATCTGTCGACATAGCGACCGGCCGCGTCGAAGAGCGCGACGATCGCGTCGAGATCCCGATCCGCCTGCGAGCCCAGTGAACCGCCGCGATCGACCAGCCGCAGGAATCGCTGCTCCAGACCGCTGGCCTGCCACAGCTCCCACAGCACCTGCTCGACGCCGTCGCCCCGCACCACGGCTTGGTGTGCCGCGTGCAGCAGGCCGCCGACGCGGCGCATCGGCTGGGCTTCGGCCTCCGCCAAGCCGGTGAGGACGTCGTTGGTACGCAAGGCTTCCACCAGCAGCTCGTCGCTGGACCGCTGTCCGCCCCCGGCGAGTTCCAACCTGCGCAGGCCGCGACGCAGCCGTCGCAGCGCGAGCGGATCCGCGCCACCCAAGGGCGACGACAACAACATCTCGGCGAGGTCGACGTCGAGCAGTTCCGGATCGGCGGCGAGCCGCAGCATCGCCAGCAACGGCCGGACCGCGGGCTGTTTCGCGAGCGGCAGTTCCTCGGTCGCCGAACCGATCGGCACCCCGGCCGCACGCAAAGCACGTTGCAGGACAAGGAAAGTCCGGGCGGGAGACCGGACAAGCACCGCCATCTCCGACCACGGCACTCCGTCGACGAGATGCGCGCGGCGCAGCTGATCGGCGATCCAGCTCGCCTCGGCGGCCGGGGTCGGCATCAGGCGGACACGGACGGCGCCACCCTCGGCGTCCGGCGCGTCCACGAGTTTGCGCTGCGGCGCCGAACCGGGCAGCACGGAGCCGAGTTTCGTGACCGCGGTGCGGATCACCGGGGCATGCCGATGCGCGGTGGTCAGCAGGACCGTGCGCTCGCCGTCTTCGTCCGCGTCGGCGAACAGCCGGGGATCCGCGCCGCGGAAGGAGAACACGGACTGATCCGGATCGCCCGCGACGACGAACTCGTCGGCGGCGTGCCCGATGAGCCGGATGAGCTGGGTCTGCAGCGGGTCGAGATGCTGCGCGTCGTCGACGAACAGGTGCCGGATCCGGCGTTGTTCGCGTTCACGCAGTTCTTCGTCGTCCTCCAGCGCCAGCAGCGCGGAAGTGACCAGTTCCGCCGCGTCCAGCGCGGGCGCGCTCGCGACGCCGAGCGCGTTGCCGCCCGCCCCCTGCAGCAGCGTGACCTCTTCGTACTGGCTCCAGAAGCGTCCGGCCGCGATCCATTCGTCGCGGCCGCGCCGCCTGCCGAGTTCGACCAGATCCTCCGGGCCCAGCCCGCGTTCGGCGGCGCGGAGCAGGAGATCCCGCAGTTCCTCGGCGAAACCGGGCACGTTCAGCGCAGGGCGCAGCTGCTCCGGCCAGTCGAGCGCGCCCGCTTCGAGGTCGCCGGCGAGCAGTTCGCGGACGACAACGTCTTGTTCGGCTCCGGCCAGCAGCCGGGGCGGCGGGAGATCGTCGGCCTGGGCCTCCATCCGCAACAGCGCGTAGGCGTACGAGTGCACCGTGCGCACGAGCGGCTCGCGGATCGTGCGGGGCAGCGGATCCTCTTCCGGATCGGTGGTGAGCCGGTGGGTGATGTCGGCACGCAGGACGTCGGCCGCCTTGCGGGAGGTGGTCAGGATGAGCACGCTCGCCGGATCCGCGCCCTCGGCGATGCGCCGCGAGGCCGCCGACGCCAGCAACGCCGTCTTGCCCGTGCCGGGGCCGCCGAGGACCCGGCGGAAGCCGTCGGGGGCGGCCAGCAGGCGGCGGGCGCCGGAATCCCACTGGAAGGACGGCGTGCCGGTGACCGGCGTGCGGACCAGCCGCGCGTCGGTTCCTGCCGCTGTTCGCCGCCCGTTCACGCCCACGATGGAACCACGCCCCGCCGACACAACCTCGCAGCGGCACGGCAAAGTGGTCCCATGGATGACGAACTGCACGAGCGGGTGCGCGAGGTCATCGCGAGCGTGCCCGCCGGCTCGGTCGCGACTTATGGGGATATAGCGTCGGTTTCGGGTGCGCCGTCACCGCGGCTGGTCGGGCGGATCCTCGGCGAGGACGGCCACGACCTGCCTTGGCACCGCATTCTGCGCGCCGACGGGACACCGGCGCCGCATCTGGTCCAGGAACAGCTGGAACGACTGCGCGCGGAGGGCGTCCTGGCCGACGGACAGCGCGTCGACCTGCGAAAATACCGATGGCAGCGTGATCCCGGCGACGACGCTGGTCCCGGAGCTCTATTTTAGGTTAGCCTCGCCTAATGAGTTTTATCGAGGCGGAGGTGACCGCTGTCCGTCGGCTCACCCCCCATATGAGCAGGGTGACCTTCTCGGGGGCGTCGCTGGTGGACCAGGCACCCGATCAGTACCTGAAGGTGTTCTTCCCGCAGCCCGGCCAGGCCGAGCCCGTGCTGCCCGCGCCGCTGAACGGCGACGAGGTGCTTTCCTGGTACCGGACCTACCTCGCGATGCCCGACGACGTCCGCCCGCCGATGCGCACCTACACCGTGCGCGCACTGCGGCCGTCGGCACGGGAGATCGACATCGACTTCGTGCTGCACGGCGACGAAGGCCCCGCCTCGGCGTGGGCCGCGCGCGCTTCGGAGGGCGACAAGGTCGCGTTCCTGGGCCCGCACGGCCTCTACGAGGTGCCTTCGGACACCACCTGGCAGTTACTGGTCGGTGACGAGACCGCGATCCCGGCGATCGGCGCGATCGTCGAGGCACTGCCCGCCGGGGCCAGGGCGGTGGTCTACGTCGAGATCGGCGACCGCGAGGACCGGCAGGTCTTCGAGACGAAGGGGGCCGTCGAGCTGCACTGGGTGGTGCGCGGCTCTGGTCCTGTCGGCTCTGGTCCTGTCGGCGACGCGGTGCTCGAAGCCGTGCGGAAGGCCGACCTGCCGGGCGGGACGCCGTACGCGTGGATTTCGGGCGAAGCGAACATGGTGAAGCTGACGCGGCGGCATCTCGTGCGGGAGCGCGGAATCGACAAGCGGGCGATCTGTTTCACCGGGTACTGGCGACAGGGGCTGAGCGAAGAGGCGGCCGGACGGGAAACGATGCGGCAGATCGAGAACGGTGAGGTTCCGGCCGAGGAGGACTGAACCCTCGCGAGTAGTAAGTGTCGTTAGAGCGAACCTTCTCGCCATCATGTAATGGGCTTGCGCGTGAAGGACCCCTTCCCTCGACTGAGCCGAGGGAAGGGGTCCTTCACGCGCTCCCGGTGTGACAGGTGGTGCCGTTGAGGCTTGTGACGGCCTTCCGGGGCGGGTGAGGGGAACTTTAAGGGACTCTGAGTCCCTCAAGGAGTCCTTCACGGCCCTGCCGCTACGGACTCACGCGCCGTAGGTACCGCAAACACCCTTGGCCAGAACCGTCATACCACTCACGAGACGGTCAGTGCGGCAATGCCGGTCCCCACTCGGCATGGGCTTGCCCGGTCCTGATGCGCGTGAAACCGACACCGCGGAAGTCACCTTCGGTTCCGACACGGAGTCCGTGAAGGCCTCCTTCACTACCTTCAGGGTAGGGAAGGAGGCCTTCACGGACTTTGTGATCGCCGCATGCGGCCCGCAAGCATCAGCAGTCACACCAGCTGCGCGTGAAGGACCCCTTCCCTCGACTGAGCCGAGGGAAGGGGTCCTTCACGCGCTCCCCAGTAAGACGCTGCCGGCAGCCGTCTCAGTGCGGCACCCAGAGCGTCACCCTGGTCCCGCGCCCCGGATGCGAGTCGATCGTCCCCCGCCCGCCGACCTCCGCCAGCCGCGCCATGATCGACTGGCTGATCCCGAAGCCCGGCGGCCGGTCCAGCATGCTGAAGCCGGTCCCCTGATCCCGCGCGATGACCGCGATGCCGCCTTCGCGCTCTTCGACGCGAAGCACGACCTGCTTGGTCCCGGCGTGCTTCACGGTGTTTCGGAGTGCTTCGCGAACGGCGTCGCGGATGGCGGTCCGGCGTGCGTGCGAGAGGCGGTAGTCCTCCTCGGTCTCGGCCGCGACGAGCTGGGTGCGGAGGCCGTCGCGCGCCATTTCGGTGGCGACCTCGGCGAGATCCGCCGCGAGGCCGCGAGCCGACGGCGCTTCTGGGCCGGTGAGTTCGCGCCGCAGTTCGGCGGCCTGCGCCCGCGCCGTCGCGCGCATCTCCGCGAGCCGTCGCACGGCCGCGGAATCGTCGTCGGGCGCCTCCATGCCCATCGCTTCCAACGTCTGCAGCACGGAGTCGTGCATGACCCGCCGGGTCCGCAGCCGCTCGGCGCGCTGACCGCGACGCATCCCGATCCCCAGCGCGAACCGTGTCCCGACGCCGAGCAGGATCAGGATCCCCGCCGTGGTCACCATCGCCACGAGAAGCGCGACCATGCAACCCACCGAACGGCTCACCGCGAGGGGGTCGTCGAGCGGAAGGCCGCCGATCCAGGTCAGGAACAGGCGGAACGGCAAGGCCCCGAGCACCACCAGGAAAGCGGCGGGCAGCCCGAACGACAACGTCCACAACGCCACCGTGCCGACCAGCCAAGTCCACGCGACATCGACGGCGAACGGCTGGATGTCGGCAGGCGCGGTGGCGGCCACGACCGACGCGAGCACCACGCCCACCGCGAGATCGGCGTACATCAGCCGTCCGGACGTCTTCGCCCGGATGCCGCGGCCCCGCACTACCCACCAGACGGCGAAGACGTTCAGCAACACCGCCAAGATCGTCGTGCTCAGCACCGGCACGATTCCGGCCGAGCCGTTCGCGACCAGGAAACCGAGGTACACCTTGGGAAAGGCCGCCACGCGGTAGAAGATCGGGCCGAGCGAGGAATAGCGGATCGCGCGCGTCAGCAGCGAATCCGCGGAATCCTCGCGATAGCGCCAATCGGGCACGGAATCGGGGTCGGGTGCTTCATCGGGCGGGCTGGCACCCAGCACCGAAGATCCCCGTCGCAACATGGCGCGCACGAAGGTGACCGATTGCGACTCGGACATCCGCCGCCCTCCCGTGCGTCCGGTATGTCGAGCCTGGCAAAGGGGATCACCCCCGTCAAGACGGCCGAATGCGCCCGCCTCGTGCTTGGCGGTTCTGTTCGAGGGGCAGGGCAAGGGTGGCTCGGTCCGTGAGGCAGGGCGAGCCGTCGAGCGTGTCAATGAAGGATTTGGGACGTTGAGTGTCCCAAATCCTTCATAGACAGCGGGGATCGCCACCGGTTCAGAGGCTGATCAAGGGCACCTCACTCAGGTCCCCGGTACGGGTGCGAGACCTCCACCAGTAGGTCAACAAGTCAGTGCTCGCCAAGGAGGCCTTCACGGACTTCGGCGTTCGCCACGTTCGCCCCACCTGCACCACTAGTCAGAGTCCCTCAGGAGCGCAGCTCCGCGACCAGGAGTTTCACCAACGCGCCGAGGCGTTGCCGTTCCGGCTGAACGGTCGGCACCCCGGCGGCTTCCAGCGGCGCGGCGGTCACCGGTCCGACGCACGCGCACAACACCGGGCCTCGCAAGGCGGCGAGGAGTTCCTCGCGACGCGATCCAGCCAGCGCGAGAAGATTCGTCGCCGCGGGCGCGGAGGTGAACGCCAGCGCGTCCACCCGCCCGGCGAGCACACTTTCGACGAGAGCGTGCACCGGTTCGACGTTCTCCGGCGAAAGCCAGCGGTACGGCTGCGCCTGGACGACGTCCGCGCCGGACTCCCGCAGCAGCCCGGTGAGTTCGGGCAGCAGGGTGCCGTGCAGCTGGACGGCGACCCGCGCCCCGCGGACCCCGGCGTCGCGCAATCCCTCGAACAGTTCGGCGTTGCTCTCTTCCGGCGCGGAGAATTCCTCACGAAGTCCCTCACCGCGCACCGCACCGGCCGCTTTCGGTCCGCGCACGAAGATCCGCGACGCCGCCAGCCGTTCCAGCAGCGGTTCGCGCAGGCCCCAGCCTTCGGCGGCCGAGAGCCAGCCGCGGAATCCGGCACCGGTGGTGACCGCGGTGAACCCGACCGGTGCGGCCAGCACGGCGTCCGTCGCCGCGCGCAGTTCGGTGTCGTCCGGCAGCGGGACGATGCGGATCGTGGGCGCGTGCAGCACCGTCGCGCCGTGCCGTTCCAGTGCCGCGACGAAGTCGTCGGCCCGCCGTTCCGCGGTGATCCCGATCGTGATGCCGCCCAGGTCAGCCATAACGCGCGCCCATCTTCCTGATCTCCTCCGCCAGCCGCTCGCGCAGTTCCGGCGGTTCGAGCACTTCGAGGTTCCCGCCGAAGCGCAGCAGCTCACCGACGGCCGGTTCTCCCGGCTCGACGGGCAGGTCCATCGTCAGCCAGCCGTCCTCGTCCGGCTCGGCGGCTGCTTCCCGCAACGCCCGCACGCCGACCGCGCCCAGATAGAACGGCACCAGTATGCGGGCGAACTCGTTCAGCCGGACCACCGCCACCCGCGAGTACATCCGCTTTTCGAACTGCTCCGACCACTCGTGCCAGTACCGCGCGAGGTCGAAGCCGGACGGCCGTTCGAAGGTCTCGCCGAGATCTTCGAGCTCCTCGATGCGGGAGACCCGGTAGGTCCGGTCGTTCCCCTCGCACCGTGCCGCGAGGTACCAGTTCCCCGCCTTGAGGATCAGGCCCAGCGGATCGAGGACACGCTCGACCTTCCGCTGCCCCCACCGTTCGTACCGGACCTTGATCCGCCGCGTATGCCACACCGCGTCGGCCAGTTCGGACAGTCGCGGCAGGCTCTCGATGCCGCGGTGCCAGCCCGGGACGTCCAGAAAGAACCGTTCGGAGACCTTGCTCGCCCCGGCGCGCAGTTCCGACGGCAGGGCCGCGTGCAGTTTGAGCTGCGCGGCGGCGAGGACGGTGCCCAGCCCGAGTTCGGCGGCCGCGCCGGGCAGACCGGCGAGCGAAAGCGATTGCGCCTCCTCTTCGGTGAGCCCGGTCAGCCGGGTGCGATAGCCGTCGACCAGCTGATATCCGCCCGTGCGCCCGCGATCGGCGTACACCGGCACGCCGGCCGCGGACAGAGCCTCGACGTCGCGATAGACCGTCCGGACCGACACCTCCAGCTCGGCGGCCAGCTCGTCGGCCGTCATCCGGCCGCGGTTCTGCAGCAGGAGGAGGACCGACAGGAGTCTGCTCGCGCGCATGGATCCAGTATCGCCGAAAAACCTGACATGTTCTGACAGGTTTGGCTGTCAGGGTAGGTCCCATGAACACGTTCGCCATGAAGAACTGGGAAGAGAACATCGTCAGCGGCACCGACGGTGGGCCGCGCGTCACCTACGCGCACGCCACACTCGCCTACAGCGGGCTGATCGAAGGCGAGTCGATCGTCGACTACCTGCTGTACTACGCGGGTGAGGGCTACGACGGCGGCGGCACGACCGCGCCGGGCTTCGAACGCGTCGAGGGCGTTGTGGACGGACGCGAGGGCAGCTTCGTGATCAAGCACGACACCGGCTTCGACGCGAAGGGCATCTCGTCCACGTTCTCGGTGGTCGAAGGCTCCGGAACGGGTGAACTCGCCGGGATCACCGGCACCGGTACCACCACGGGCGTCCTCGGTGAGCCGACGATGTCGTACACGTTCGATTACGCGCTTTAGAGCCTGTTGGCGGAGCTGCGACGTGCCTCGCAAAAGGGACATAACGCGTGAACCCGCCCTGGCCGAAGGCCCCGCTATCGCGGTGGCAGGGCGCCTCTGTCACCAACGTGAGAGATATGACCAGGTCGCGCCCTGCCGACGCGATCGCGGACGCGGGTTCACCAACAGACACTTAGGAGGACAGGTGCTCGAGGTCGACCGCGAGCAGGTGCTCGCGTACCGGATCGCGGCGCACGGACTGCACCGCGAGGTGACGGACGCGGCCGCGGCGGCCGTATTCGACCTCGGCCTGCAGGACTCCATGCGGGACACCGCACTGCTGGGCCTCGCCGCCCGGATCGACGGCGACCTCACACCCGCGGTCTGGGAAGACGGCCGGTTCGTGCTCGCCTGGACGCACCGCGGCGCACCGCATTTCCATCGCCGCGCCGAACTGGACGGGATCAGGGCCGCGCTCGTGCCACTCGACGAAAAGGACGCGATGGCCCGGATCCTGTGGCAGCACAAGCAGGTCGAGGCCGCGGGAATGTCCGCGACGGACGCCCTGTTCACCGCCGCGAAGGCGATCCGGGAGGTCGTCACCGGCCGGCAGACCAAGGGCACGGTGAGCGGCGCGGTCACGAAACTGATCCCCGACGGCCTGTCGTACGCCTGCCGCGGCTGTGGTGTCGTGCACATCTACGAGCAGTTGATGCGGGTCGCGTCGATCCACGCCGGGGTCCGGCTGGAACCGGGCGCGAGCCCGGCGACGTTGGCGCCGCTGGAAAAGCGCGGCCGCCTGAAGACCGCTCCCGACGCCAAGGCGGCGACGCGGGTGGTCGAGGGCTACCTGCGGATCAACGGCCCCGCCGCTCCCGGCGACGCCGCCGCCTACGTCGGGACGACGAGAACCGGTGTCGGCGCGATGTGGCCGGACAAGCTGGTCGAGGTCCGTGTCGACGGCAAGAAGGCGTTCCTGCCGCAGGACAGCGTGCCGTTGCTGGAGAACCCGCCGGAGCCGGACGTGGTCCGCCTGCTGCCGCCGCTGGATCCGTTCGTCCAGGCGCGGGATCGCGCCGTGCTGGTGCCGGACAAGGCCCAGCAGAAGGAAGTCTGGAAGATCCTCGGCAACCCCGGCGCGTTGCTGGCCGACGGCGAGATCGCCGGGGTCTGGCGGGCCAAGGCGAGCGGGAAGAAGCGGCTCGACTTCACGGTGACCCCGTTCGACGCGCTCCGCCCGGCCGTGCGGAAGGCGGCCGAGGAGGAGGCGGCCCGGGTCGCCGCGGCCCGGGAATTCCCCGATCTCCACGTCACCTTCTCCTGACCACCTCACGGGTCGACGGCCAGGCGATACCCCCGTTTCACCACCGTCTGGACCAGCCTCGGCGACCCCAGTGAGTTCCGCAGCCGTCCGATGGCGGTCTCGACGGCGTGTTCCTCGCCGCCATCGGGCAACGCGGAGATCAGTTCCCGCCGGGAGAACACCCGGCCGGGTGACTCCGCCAGTGCCCGCAGCAGCGCCATCGGTGCGGGCGCGATGTCGCACCACTGCCCGTCCACCAACGCCGCCTGCCCGCGCAGTTCGATGCTCCGCCCGCCCGCGGTCAGCCGTGGCGAGCGGGCTTCGAGCGCGTCGGACACCGTCCGCGCCAGCGCCCCGATCCGCGAGCGCGTCGGCTGTACCGTCGGGATCCCGAGCGCGGCCAACGGCCCGGCGGTGATCGGCCCGACACAGGCCACCACGACCCGTTTTTCCAGTGCCTGCACGATTCCCGAGAGCCGACCGGTCCGTTTCGCGACCCCCAGCATGGACGCGACGGCCGGCGCGCTGGTGAACGGCAACGCGTCCACCGAGCCGTCGAGCACCGCGTCCAGCAGCCGGTCGAGCGGGCCGGGGTCGGCAGGCCCGACCCAGCGGTACACCGGCACCTCGATCACCTCGGCGCCCGCGTCCCGCAGACTGTCCACAAAGTACGGAAGCGGCTCACCGTGCAACTGCACCGCGATCCGCTGGCCCTCCACCCCGGAATCGAGCAGATGCTGCAGGACCTCGGCGTTGCTCTCCGAACCCGGCGAGTAGTCCTCCGAGAGCCCGGCCGCACGGATCGCTCCCTGCGCCTTCGGGCCGCGAGCGAGCAGCGCGGACTTCCCGAGCCGGTCCAGCAGCTCCTCCCCCAGTCCCCAGCCTTCGGCGGCCTCGATCCAGCCGCGGAAGCCGATCCCGGTTGTCGCGACGACCGCGTCGACCCTGTCTTCCAGCAGCCGCATGGTCGCCGATCGCAGTTCGGTGTCGTCGGAAAGCGGCACGATCCGGATCGCCGGGCCGTACCGCACGGTCGCGCCTTTACGCACGAACAGCGCGCCGAGCTCGTCAGCTCGTCGCGCCGCCGTGATACCGATGACGAATCCCGCCAGGGGAAGGACTTCTGTCACGGGGAAGCCTCCACCTCCACAACGCCCCCGGTGACCCGGACCCGGTAAGCCTCGACCGAGACACCCTCGGCGTCGAGACATTCGCCGGTCCGCAGGTCGAAACGTTCCTTGTACACCGGCGAAGCCACCACGGGGACACCGCCGGCATCGCCGACGATCCCCCGCGAAAGCACCGCGGCACCGCTGATCGGGTCCAGATTGGACAGTGCGTACCACCGGTCGCCGGGTAGCCGGAAGATCGCCACCTGCACGCCGTCGTCGAGCAGGGCGGCGACGCCGGACCATTCGGGCACGGCGCCCGCCGCGCAGATGGCGGTCCAGGTGCGCTCGATCGAGGTCGTCACTGCTTCACCTCCGGGATGCCCAGCAGCACGGGCACCTTCTGGTCGCGTTCGGTACGGAACGAGATCGTCGGATCCGGTGTGCCCGGCGCGTTGACGAACGAGGTGAACTTCGCCAGCTTCTCCGGATCCTCCAGCACCCCGCGCCATTCGTCGGCGTAGTCCCCGACATGCTTGGCCATCGCCGCGTCGAGGTCCTCGCAGATGCCGAGCTTGTCGTCGACGATCACCGCGCGCAGGTGGTCGAGACCGCCTTCCATCTCCTCGACCCACGGCGCGGTGCGCTGCAGCCGGTCGGCCGTGCGGACGTAGAACATCAGGAACCGGTCGATCGTGCGGATCAGCGTCTCAGTGTCCACTTCGGACACCAGCAGATCCGCGTGCCGCGGGGTCGCGCCGCCGTTCCCGCCGACGTAGAGGTTCCAGCCCTTGTCGGTGGCGATGATGCCGAAGTCCTTGCTCCGTGCCTCGGCGCATTCCCGCGCACAGCCCGAAACCGCGGACTTGAGCTTGTGCGGCGAACGCAGTCCGCGATACCGCAGCTCCAGTTCGATCGCGAGCCCGACGCTGTCCTGGACGCCGTAACGGCACCACGTCGAACCGACACAGGACTTGACCGTGCGCAACGACTTCCCGTACGCGTGCCCCGACTCGAACCCCGCGTCCACGAGCCGCCGCCAGATCAGCGGAAGCTGGTCGACGGTGGCGCCGAACAGGTCGATCCGCTGTCCGCCGGTGATCTTGGTGTACAGCCCGAAGTCCATCGCGACCTGCGCGATGACCATGAGCTTCTCCGGCGTGATCTCGCCACCGGGGATCCGCGGGACCACCGAGTAGGTGCCGTTGCGCTGCAGGTTCGCCAGGAACTTGTCGTTGGTGTCCTGCAGGGTCGCCTGCTCACCGGCGAGGATGTGCCCGTTGCCCAGTGTGGCCAGGATCGAGGCGATCGCCGGTTTGCAGATGGCGCAACCGGTTCCGGTGCCGTACCGGTCGATCATCTCGCTGAACGTGCTGATCCGGGTGGCCTGCAGGATCTGGAACAGCTCCGCACGCGACTGCGAGAAGTGCTCGCACAGCGCCTTGGACTGCTCGACGCCGCAAGCGGTCAGCAGCTTGCCCAGCAGCGGGACACACGACCCGCACGCCGTCCCGGCCCGCGTGCAGCCCTTGATCTTGGCGACCGAATCGCAACCCTCTTCGGTGATCGCGTGCGTGATGGCGCCCTTGGAAACCGCGTTGCAGGAACAGATCTGCGCCGCGTCGGGGAGCGCGTCGACCCCGACCGCCGATCCGCCGCCCGCCGGGGCGAGGATCGCGCCCGGTTCGGCCGGCAGCGGCCTGCCGACCATCGCGCGCAGCGTGTTGAACTCGCTCGCGTCACCAACCAGCACCCCACCGAGCAACGTCTTCGAGTCGTCCGAGATCACGAGCTTCTTGTAGGTCCCGGCGACAGCGTCGTTGAACGCGACCTCCAGCGCGCCCTCGGTGGCCGCGTGCGCGTCACCGAAGCTGGCGACGTCGACGCCCATGAGCTTGAGCTTCGTCGACATGTCCGGTTCGGGGAACGTGCCCTCGCCACCGGTCAGCTGTGCGGCGACGATCTCCGCCATCGCGTAACCGGGCGCCACGATGCCGTACACCTTTCCGGCAACGGCGGCGCATTCGCCGATGGCGTACACCGCCGGGTCGGAGGTCCGGCAGGACTCGTCGACCAGGATGCCGCCGCGTGCGCCGACCTCCAGGCCGGACGAGCGGGCGAGATCGTCACGCGGCCGGATCCCGGCGGAGAACACGACCAGATCGACGTCGAGTTCGGTGCCGTTGCCGAGCCTGGCGATGTACCGCTCGCCGTCCGGTTCGATGGCGTCGGTCGACGTTCCCGTGTGGACGGTCACGTCGAGGTCGGTGATCAGCCGCCGCAGCAGGCCACCACCGCCCTCGTCGACCTGCAGCGGCATGAGCCGCGGCGCCATCTCGACGACATGCGGCGAGAGACCCATGTCCCGCAACGCCTTCGCGGCTTCGAGCCCGAGCAGGCCACCACCGATGACGACCGCCGAACGACGACCGCGGCCGGGCCGCTGAGCGGCTTCCCGGATGGCGTCGAGGTCTTCGATCGTCCGGTAGACGAAGCAACCCGGGAGATCGTGACCGGGCACCGGCGGGACGAACGGCCGCGAACCGGTCGCGAGGACGAGCGCGTCGTACGGCTGCTCGTACCCGGACTCGGTGACGACGACCTTGCGGTCACGGTCCACCGACGTCACCGCGTCGCCGAGCCGCAGTTCCACCTGCGGGTCGTCGGCGTAGTCGGCGCCTTCAAGGGCGAGCGAAGCCGGATCCCAAGTGTCCACATAGGACGTCAAGGCGACACGGTCGTACGCGGGCCTCGCCTCCTCGGCGAGGACCACCACCTGCCATTCGCCGGTCTTGTCCTCCGCGCGCACGGCTTCGACGAGCCGGTGCGCGACCATGCCATGTCCCGCGACGACGAGTTTCCGCATCAGACCTCCGCCCCGGCGAGCGCCAGACCTCGGGTGCTCGCCACCTCCGCCTGCTGTTTCCGCAGGTACACCGCCCACGTGACGGCGAAGCACAGTCCGTAGAAGACGAGGAAGGCGATGAACGCCGGCACCCCGCTCTTGGTGTCCGCGAACGACTGCCGGAACGCCAGGTTGATGAACAACCCGCCCAGCGCGCCGATCGCACCGGCCAACCCGATCAACGCGCCGGAAAGCTTGCGCGCCTTCAGCAGTTCGAGGGTCTCGTCGGCGCCCTCGCTGATCGCGACCTTCGCCTTGGCGCGGAAGATCGCCGGGATCATCTTGTACGTCGAGCCGTTGCCGATCCCGGTCAGCACGAACAACACGATGAACGCGACGGTGAACAGCGCCAGCGAGTTCGACGTCGACGCCAGGATCAGCACCACGGTCGCCGCGGCCATCCCGACGAACGTCACGAAGGTGATCTTGCCGCCGCCGATCCGGTCGGCCAGCCAGCCACCCGTCGGCCGGGAGAAGGATCCGAGCAGCGGCCCGAGGAAGGTCACCGCGGCCGCCTGCAGCGGGGTCCGCCCGAACTGGTTCTGCAGCACCAGGCCGAAGGCGAAGCTGTAGCCGATGAACGAACCGAACGTTCCCACGTAGAGGAACGACATCACCCAGGTGTGCGGATCCTTGACGACCTCGCGCATCGCCTTGGTGTCGCCCTTCATCGAGGCGAGGTTGTCCATGAAGAAGTACGCGCAGACCGCCGCGACCACGATCAGCGGGATGTAGATCGCCAGCACCAGCCGCGGCGCGGTCGCGCCGACAGTGCCGATGACGAGCAGGCCGATCAGCTGGATCGCCGCGACCCCGAGGTTGCCGCCGCCCGCGTTGAGCCCGAGCGCCCAGCCCTTGTGCTTCTCGGGATAGAACGCGTTGATGTTGGTCATCGAGGACGCGAAGTTCCCGCCGCCGACCCCGCCGAGCGCGGCGATCAGCAGGAACGTGCCGAGCGAGGTGCCCGGCTCCATCGCGATCGCGGCCAGGATGGTGGGCGCCAGCAACAGCAGCGCGCTGACGATCGTCCAGTTCCGGCCACCGAACTTCGCCACCGCGAAGGTGTAGAGCGGCCGCATGAGCGCGCCGATCAGCGTCGGGGTCGAAACGAGCAGGAACTTGTCGGCGGCCGAGAACCCGTACTTCGGGCCCATGAACAGGACCATGACCGACCACAGTGTCCAGACGGAGAAGCCGATGTGCTCGGCCAGCACGGAGAACCACAGGTTCCGCCGCGCGATCTTCTTCCCGGTCTCTTCCCAGAACTGCTCGTTCTCGGGGTCCCAGTGCTCGATCCAGCGCTTGCCGCGGTGAACGCTCCCGGCGGTCATGGGGGCCTCCTTCTTGGTGGACGTCGTTCGGGTTTCCTTCAGCCGGATCACTGCGCGGCCAGCCATCTCGCGACCCCGCTGACGGCGTCCTTGCAGCCGCCGCAGCCGGTCGTCGCGCGGGTCGCTCCGGCGAGGGCGGGCACGTCGGTGGCGCCGGCGCGCCAAGCCTCGACGAGCCGCCCCTTGGTCACCGCGTTGCAGCGGCAGATGACCGCCGACGCGGGCAGATCGGCCGGGCTCGACGCCGACGGCGCCCCGGCGGGCAGCGCGCGTCCCAAAAGGACGGCGAGCCGGTCTTCCGGCACCGGGGTGCCCCGGTCGTAGAACTGCGTGATCGTCGCGGCCGCGTCGGGAAGGCCGAGCAGGATCGCGCCCGCCACGCGGTTTTCCCGGATGACGAGCTTGCCGTAGCGGCAGCCCGCCGGGTCGCTGAAGGTGAGCACTTCGGCGGTCGGGTCGTCCGCGCCGGTCATCGTCTCGCCGAGTGCGGTGAGGTCGATCCCGCGCGCCTTGAGCCGGGTCACCGGCTGGGTGCCGCGGTAGCGTGACGCGGATTTCGTCCCGGTGACCAGATCCGCGACGACGGCGGCCTGTTCCCACGCGGGCTGCACGAGTCCGCCGAACGCACCGGGGTGCTTCGCGCAGTCACCGATCGCGTGGATCCGGCCGTCGCTGGTCCGCAGCAGATCGTCGACGACGATGCCGCCCTCGACGGTCAACCCGGCATCCACGGCCAGTTTCGTCTCGGGCCGGACCCCGGTCGAGACGACGATGAGATCCGCGGGTACGTGCGTACCGTCGTCGAGTTTGAGCCCGTCACCACTGACATACCGCGCGGCACCGACCCCGAGCCGGAAACCGACGCCGAGTTCTTCGAGCTTCCTGGTCAGCACCCGCGCGGCTTCCGCGTCCAGCTGACGTTCCATGATGTGCGGCATCGGATGCACGACGGTGACGAGGTTTCCGCGCCCCGCGAGGCCGCGCGCCGCCTCCAGGCCGAGCAGCCCGCCGCCGAGAACGGCGACCGGGGCGCCCAGTTTGGCGGCGTCGAGGATGCGGGCGCAGTCGTCGAGTGTGCGGAACGCGACGACGTCCGGACCGGGTTCGAGCCCCTCGACCGGCGGCATCCACGGATTGGCGCCGGTGGCGAGCACGAGCGCGTCGTAGTCCACAGTGGACCCGTCATCGAGGTGCACCCGCCGCGCCGCCCGGTCGATCGACGTCGCGGCGACCCCGCGGCGCAGATCGGCCCCGGTGCGGGACGGCCAGTCGTCGTCGTGGAGCCGGACGACCTCGGGCCGCATCGTCCCGGCGACCACCGACGAGAGCAGCACCCGGTTGTAGGCGGCGTGCGTCTCCGCGCCGACGACGGTGAGCCGGACGCGTTCGCCGTCGGGATCGCGGCGGCGGATGTCGTCGGCCAGCCGCGCACCCGCCATCCCGTATCCGGCGATGACCACCGACCGGGCGCTCACGCGGCCGCCTCGGCCGGGGCGAGCGCGACCGCGCACACCTTGAACTCGGGCATCCGGCTGGTCGGGTCGAGCGCCGGGTTGGTCAGCAGGTTCGCCCGGCCTTCACCGGGGAAGTGGAACGGCAGGAACACCAGATCCGGGCGCAGCGACGCGACACAACGGATCCGGGCACGGGTCTCCCCGCGTCGCGACCGCACGATGGCGAGGTCTCCCTCGGCCAGTCCCGCGTGCGCGGCGGTGTCCGGGTGAACTTCCACGAAGGCCTCCGCAACGACGTCGTTCAGCTCCTTGACCAGCCGGGTCTGTGCCCCGGACTGGTAGTGCTGCAGGACCCGGCCCGTGGTGGCCTGCAAGGGGAATTCGGCGTCGGGCACCTCGGCCGGGCCGACGTGGTCCACCGGCACGAACCGCGCGCGGCCGTCCGGATGGGCGAAGGAGTCGAGGAACATCCGCGGCGTGCCGGGATGCGTTTCCGCCGGAACGGGCCAGTACAGCGCTTCGCCGTCACGGAGCCGGTCGTAGGTGATGCCGGAGTAGTCGGCGACGCCGCCCTTGGACGCCTGGCGGAGTTCGGTGAAGACGGTCTCCGCGTCGGACGGGAACCGTCCCTCGGGCTGGCCGAGGCGCTTGGCCAGTTCCGAAAGTACGAAGAGGTCGGTCCTCGCCCCGGAGGGCGGATCGATCGCCTTGCGGCGCAACAGGATCCGGCCTTCGAGGTTGGTCATCGTGCCGTCCTCTTCGGCCCACTGGGTGACCGGCAGGACGACGTCGGCCATCGCCGCGGTCTCCGACAGCACGAGATCCGAGACGACCAGGAAGTCCAAAGAGGACACCTTGTCCTGTACGCGTCCGGCGCCGGGCGCCGAGACGACGACGTTGCTGCCGAACACCATCAGCGCGCTCGGTCCGTCTTCGGTGCCGAGCGCTTCCAGCAGTTCGACGGCCGACCGGCCCGGCCCCGGCAGGGATTCCGGCGGCACACCCCAGACCCCGGCGACGTACTCGCGCGCGGCGGGGTCGTCGATCTTGCGGTAGCCGGGCAGCTGGTCGGCCTTCTGGCCGTGTTCGCGCCCGCCCTGGCCGTTGCCCTGCCCGGTCAGGCAGCCGAATCCGGAGCCCGCGCGGCCGGGAAGGCCGAGCGCGAGCGCGAGGTTGATCCACGCGTTGACCATCGCGGTGCCGTTGGCGTGCTGTTCGGTGCCGCGCGCGGTGAGGATGTAGGCGTTGCGGGCGGCGGCGAGTTTGGCGGCGACCTTGCGCTGGTCGGCGGCCGAGACGCCGGTGATCTGTTCGACCCGCTCCGGCCACCACGCCGCGACCGAACGCCACAGCTCCTCGAAGCCGTTGGTCCGCTTGTCCACATAGGACTGGTCCAGCAGGCCGTCGGCGACGACGGCGTGCAGGATCCCTTGCGCGAGAGCGAGATCCGTACCCGGCGCCGGGGCGAGGTGCAATCCGGCCAGTTCGGCGGTCGCGGTCCGGCGCGGGTCGACGACGATCAGATCCGCGCCGCGCAGGTGCTGGGTGAACGGCGGCATCGTCTCGGCCGGGTTCGCGCCGATCAGCAGGACGGCGTCGGCGTCGGCGAGGTCGGTGACCGGGAACGGCATCCCGCGGTCGGCGCCGAACGCCTTGATCCCGGCGGCGGCCGCCGACGACATGCAGAACCGGCCGTTGTAGTCGATCTGCGAGGTGCCGAGCGCGATCCGGGCGAACTTCCCGAGCAGGTAGGCCTTTTCGTTGGTGAGCCCGCCGCCGCCGAAGACGGCGACCGAATCGGCTCCCTTGGCCGCCCGGATCTCGGTGAGCCGTCGCGCGACGAGGTCGAGCGCCTGCTCCCAGCTCGCGGGCCGGAGCTCGCCGTCGACCCTGATCAGCGGCGTGGTCAGCCGGGAAGGCGAGGTGAGCAGTTCTCCCGACGTCCAGCCCTTCTGGCACAGGCCCCCGGCGTTGACCGGGAAGTCGCGCGGGGCGACGCGGGCGCCGTCGAGGCTCATCCCGCACTGCAGGGCGCAGTACGGGCAGTGCGTGTCCACCGCGGTCGTGGTGGGGGCGGCGAGCGGCACGGGCACCTCCTAAGGCGTCGATTGCGCTTGAAGGTAGGTAGGCCGTGTTACCTGAAAACTCCTGAATGTTTCAGGCGTTTGACATTGCCTGCCGACGGCGAAGGTCACACCGTGAGGTCACGTCGCCAGGTCGAGGGCTATGCACTCGATGTATAGACCGGGCGTATACACACTGTGTATAGTCACCGCATGTCCATCGGGAACACCCTGCTCGGCCTGCTGGAAGCCGGTCCCAAGCACGGTTACGACCTCAAACAGCTCTATGACAAACAGTTCCGGCAAGACCGCCCACTGCACTACGGGCAGGTCTACTCGACACTGAACCGGCTCCTGAAAAACGGGCTGGTGGAAGAGAACGGCGTCGAAGCGGGCGGCGGACCGGACCGGAAGCGGTACGCCATCACCGACGCCGGCGTCAGCAACGTCGAGGAATGGCTGAAAAGCCCGGAAAATCCCTCCGTCTACCTGCAGAACACGCTCTACACCAAGGTGGTGCTCGCGCTGATGTCCGGCCGCGGCGCCCAGGACCTGCTCGACGCCCAGCGCGGCTCCCACCTCCGCGTCATGCGGGAGCTCACCGCGCGCAAGACCACCGGCGACCTCGCCGACCAGCTCATCTGCGATCACGCGCTGTTCCATCTCGAAGCGGATCTGCGGTGGCTGGAACTCACGGCCGCCCGTCTCGATGACCTCGCGCGTCAGCTCGGGCGCTGAGCCGCTCACAATCCGGGGGACTCACAGTGGAAACATCGTTGTTACAAGGCCTGGGCCTGCACAAGGCATTCGGCCCTGACCAGGCGCTGGCCGGGGCCGGGCTCGAACTGGCGTCCGGCGAGATCGTCGCCGTCATGGGGCCGTCGGGATCGGGCAAATCGACCCTGCTGCACTGCCTGTCCGGCATCATCCGCCCGGACGAGGGACGGGTGTCGTTCCGCGGCCGCGCGCTGTCGGCGATGTCCGACGCCGAACGCAGCGCTCTGCGGCGCACCGAATTCGGCTTCGTCTTCCAGTTCGGGCAGCTCGTCCCCGAGCTCACCTGCCTGGAGAACGTCGCGCTGCCGCTGCGGCTCGGCGGGATGAAACGCCGCCCGGCGGAACGGCTCGCGCGGACCTGGCTCGACAGGCTCGAGGTCGGCGAGGTCGCGGGCAGTCCGCCCGGCCGGGTGTCGGGCGGGCAGGGCCAGCGGGTCGCCATGGCCAGGGCGCTGATCACCGAACCGTCGGTGATCTTCGCCGACGAACCGACCGGCGCGCTGGACTCCCTCAGCGGCGAGCTGCTGATGAGGCTGCTTTCGGAGACCGCGAAGCAGACGAACGCCGCCGTGGTCCTGGTCACCCACGAACCACGGGTGGCCGCGTATTCCGACCGGGAGGTCATCGTGCGGGACGGTAAGACACGCGAACCGGCGGTGACCCGATGAGCCGGTGGGAAGATCTGACGCTGGGGTTCCGGCTGGCCGTCGGGGGCGGCCGGGGCTCGATCGTCAGGCTGGTGCTCGGCACCGTCGGGATCGGGCTCGCGGTGGCGATCCTGCTGGTCGCCGCGTCGGTGGGCAACGCCTACGAAAGCAGGCAACAGCGCGACAGGGCCGCCTACGCGAACTTTCACGCGACCTCCGACATCTCCCCGTTGACCTTCACCGAGCTGACGACCGAGTTCCGCGGCGAGCCGATCGGGCTCAGGTACGTGCACGCGACCGGGCCGGACTCACCGATACCGCCGGGGCTCGACCGGATTCCCGCGCCGGGCGAGGTCGTCGTTTCGCCGCGACTGAAGGAACTGCTCGACTCGGACGCCGGTGAACTCCTGCGGCCACGGTTCGCGGGTGAACCGGCCGGGCTCATCAAGGCAGAGGCCTTGCGGAACCCGGGTGACCTGACCGCCTATCTGGGAACGGACGGGTCCTTGCCGGGAAGCCCGATCTACGCCTTCGGTGGCTACGGACCGGGCGAACCGCTCCCCGTCGGCGTACTCGTGGTGCTGCTGATCGGGATCGTCGCCCTGCTCACGCCGGTGTTCATCTTCATCGGCACGAGTTCCCGGGTCGGCGGCGCGGAACGGGACCGGCGGCTCGCCGCGCTCCGGCTGGCGGGCGCGACAGCCTGGCAGGTCCGGCGGGTGGCTGCGGCCGAAACGCTGGTGAGCGCGGCGACCGGACTGCTCGCCGGGGCCGGGCTGTTCCTGCTCCTGCGCGGGCAGATCGCGGAACTGCAGGTGTTCCGCTTCGGGCTCTTCCCCGCCGATCTGACGCCGTCGTGGCCACTGGTGGTCCTGATCGCGCTGGTCGTCCCGGCACTGACCGTGGTGGCGACACTGACCGCGCAACGCCACACGATCGTCGAACCGCTCGGCACGGTCCGCGAGGCGTCGCCGGTCCGGCGGCGGTCGTGGTGGCGGCTCCTGCTCGTCGTCGCCGGTATCGCGCTGCTGGTGCCGGACTACGCCATCGGCAGCGAACTCGCCCGTGCCGCGATGATGGCGGGCGCGTTGTCGTTGCTGGTCGGCATTCCGGCCCTGCTGCCGTGGCTGCTGGACCGCGCGGTCTCGCGGATCCGGGGCGGGCCGCCCGCGTTCCAGCTCGCCATCCGGCGGCTGCAGACCGACAGCGGGACACCTTCCCGCGTCGTCGCGGGGCTTTGCGTCGTCGTGGCCGGGGCGATCGCACTGCAGTCCTTGCTGGCCGGGCAGGCCGCCTTCTACACCGCGCGTCACTTTTCACCGAAGGACGCCATCCAGGTCAACTCCTATGGCGCGCCCGCGGACAAGGTGCTGGCGGCGGTACGGGAGATCCCGGGCGCGCAGGACTTCCGGTCTCTCCGGAGCCTGCTCGCCATCGAGGCCGGGGTCTTCGTGGGTGTCGCGGACTGCGCCACGATCAAAGCCACGACGGAGGCGCCGGCGTGCGCCGACGGCGACGTCTTCACCTTGGCCGACGGGCAACGCGGTACCACATTCCACAGTGGACAGACGGTGACGTTGGTCGACGACGCGAAACGCGAACAGCGCTGGACTGTTCCGGCCGATCCGCGGCCGGTCACGGGCCCGCCGGGCGGGGCCGCCTTCGATCCGGGCGCACAGCTCCTGCTGACCCCCGCCGCGGCGGCGGGTATCGACCTGACCGGCGCGGCGGCCAACGCGACCCTGCGGTCGTCGACCGCGGACCCGGACTTCATCGAAAGGGTTCGCAACGCGATCGCCCCGTTCGCCTGGCGCGCGCAGGTGACCACCGTGGACGGGAAGAAGCAGACGGACGAGGCCAGGATGTACAGCGATGTCCGTGACGGCTTGTTCGCCGGGGCGCTGCTGATCCTCCTGCTGGCCGGGGTGAGCCTTCTGGTGCTCGCCCAGGAACAGGTGCGGGAGCGGCGCCGGGCCATTTCGGCGCTGGCCGCGACCGGGGTGCCGGTCCGCGTCGTGATGCGGTCCCTGTTGTGGCAGAACGGGATTCCGCTGCTGCTCGGGGTGGTGGTCGCGATCGCGACCGGGGTCGGCATCGCCGCGCTGGCCACCCGCCTGCTGACGAATCCGCTGGTGGTGGACTGGGCGGGCGTGGGCGCTCTCGCCGCCGCCGCTGTCGCGGTGGTCCTCGTGGTGACCGCGTCCGCGTTCCCGGCGGTGCGCTCGGCCGCGCGGCTGGAAAGCCTGCGGACCGAATAGGCCGGTCCGTGAAGGCCTCCTTCCCTACCTTGGGGGCCAATGCCAGGAACTTATTGAGGGGTAACTCAAAGGTGGCGTGTCCTGAAGGCCCCCGTTGAGACGTTGAAGGTCTCAACGGGGTCCTTCAGGACATCACGCTTCGACGCTGGGGCAAGCGGTGTCCCCGAGGCTCTCCAACTGTCCATAAAGGATTCGCCGAGGGGCGGCCGCGGCGGTCCGGGTGGGGAAGATTCCGGACGTTGAGCGTCCGGAATCTTCCCCGCTCGATCGCCGGTCCACCGGTCGTGATCGGGCACGAGGCGTAGGTACCCAAATGCGGGTTCCCCTTGAGGGAATCAGAGTCCCTCAAGGAGGCCTTCACGGACTCACAGCACAGCGCTCACATCGCGGGCCGCGGCCCGGAGCCCGTCGTGCGCCGCTCGCGTCGACCGCGGGTCGAGGGCGTTGGCGGCCAAGCGGAAGAGGATGGCCCGCAGGAGAAGCTGGGGCCATTGCGGGAGATGCGCCCAGCGTTCGAGAAGTGCGATGGTGGCGCCACCCCAGGCGAGCGCGTCGACCGCGACGATCGCGGCACCCCATTCACCAGGCCGGTAGTACGGAACGAAATCGACGATCCCGGGCGCCTCGTCGCCGTCGAACAGCACCCCGGCGAGCAGCTCTCCGTGGACGACCTGGTCCGGCAGCTTGATCGGTCTTCGGGAGCCTGCCAAGACCTCGAACCAGCGGCCACCTTTGTTCTCGTCGAGCGGCATATCCGCTTCGCCCCAGGCGAGTTTGTCGGCCAGTGCCTCGATGTCGGTGCGGCGTCCCAGGAAATCCGGCCGCGGCAAGCCCGCCGTCGCGCGGTGCAGTTTGACCGCCGCGTGCACGACCTCGTCGTAGCGGTGCTCGGCCGTCCCGGACACGAACCGGTTCGCCGACCAGCCGCCGACCACCCACCGGCCGTCACTGGACCGGACCGGCTTCGCGACCCGCAGACCGGGCTCGTTCACGGCTTCCAGCGCCCGGGCCGTCCACAAGGTCCGCGACTTGTCCACGACCGGCTTCAGCACGAGATCGCCGTAGCGCCAGGCGGTGGTGCCTGGCAGCGGCTCCGCGTCACCGTCACGTCCGCCGAACGCCGAACAGACGTGATCCGGAGGGCTTTCTAGGGTGGCACGCACGGCACGGGACGTTACCTCGTCCTCCACGCCACTAACGAGAAGACGCGCTGGTCACTTGAGTAGCGATACTCAAGACACCATCACTCTGACCTGCCATTCTTCGGCCATGGTCCCCCGAACGGCGCAGGGTCGGCTCACCGATGGACAGCTCGCCGCCCTCCAGCTCGGATCGTTGTGGCTGCTGGGCACCCTCGGCGCGATCACCGTCGGCTGGCTGCTCGTGCTCGCCGCTTTCCTGCACGTTCCCTGGCTGGCGTTACCCGTCCCGATCGTGTCGATCGCGACGGCGTACCTGGCCGGTTTCGCCGCGCGGAACGTCTCGCCGCTGACGGTGCGGCCCTGGCCGAGGCTGGCGTGGGCGTTCGTCGTCGGGATTTCCGGTGTACTCGGCGCGATCTTCGTGGTGGAAGTGGCGGAAGCCTTCGAGCCCGCCGAGTGGGTGGCGGTGCCGTTCCTCGGACTGCCGGTCGCGATCGTCGCAGGTCTGTTCGTCGGAGACTGGCGGATGCGGACCGGCGCCGCGGTCCTCGGCGTGGCACTGGCGGCAGGCGGCATCGCCGTCCCCGCCGCGCTCCCCGAAGACACCGCCGCCCGACGGCTGGCCTCGACCGGCGTCCCGCACGAACGCACCCTCGCGGCCGATCTCGGCGCACAACGCCTTCCGGGCAAAGCGACCGAAGACTCCGGCTCGCTGATTCTCGAGTACAGCCCCATGCTGTGGGTCTCGCCCGTGTGGACCTTCGTGACCGACGCCGTCGAGAGCTGCGAGACGTCGGTGAAGACGGACTGGCGGCTTGAGAACGCGACGTGCACCCAGGTCGGCGAAGGCGAGTTTCTGCGCCAGAACGCCGACCGGATCGAGTTCATCCAGCGACGCGGCGCGGTGTCACTGCACCTCGCGGGCAACCACAACTGGAAGCCGTCGGAACTGCGGGAGCTGGCCGCGAAGACGCGCCCGCTGACCGACGCCGAGATCATGGCGGCCCTGCCCAAGGCGAGCGGCGGGCACCGGACCGACGTACCCGCGGGATACGCGCGATTCGTGCGGGCGATCTTCACCGGCGGCTCGATCGGCTTCGGCGGCTGAGCGGCCGGACGGGAGCAAGGGACCTTTGCTATCGCTTGGTCGCCGCAGAGCCTGTGTGGAAAAGGGACATCGAGTGTGCCTATTTCCGTGGCCGCGAACCAGGCCGGCGCGAGCGCCACGCTTGAGACGGTGATCGTCCCAAGCGAGGCGCTAAGAACAGCAAGGGACCTTTGCTCCCGCTTACTTAGCCACACCAAGCGAGCGATAGCAAAGGTCCCTTGCTCCCTTTTCGCAGGTCAGCGGGACCGAGACCTCAGTAGGTCGGCAGGCTCTGGTCGATCTGCCGCGCCCAGGCCAGCACGCCGCCACCGAGGTGGGTCGCGTCCTTGAACCCGGCCTTGTGCAGTGCCGCCAGCGCCTCCGCCGAACGCGCACCGGACTTGCAGTGCAGCACGATCGGCTTGTCCTGCGGCAGTTCCGACAGCGCCTCGCCCGAGAGGATCTTGTCCTTCGGGATCAGCGTCGCGCCCTTGATGTTCACGATCTCGTACTCGTGCGGCTCGCGGACGTCGATGAGGGCGAAGTTCTCCCCCTTGTCGAACTTGGCCTTGAGCTCCGCCGGAGTGATCGTGTGTCCCGAAGCGGCCGAAGCGGCTTCGTCGGACACAACACCACAGAACGCTTCGTAGTCGATGAGCTCGGTGATCTTCGGGGTCTCCGGGTCCTTGCGGATCTTGACCTCGCGATACTTCATCTCGAGCGCGTCGTAGCTGACGAGCCTGCCCAGCAGCGGCTCACCGATGCCGGTGATCAGCTTGATCGCCTCGTTGACCATGATCGAACCGATCGACGCGCACAGCACACCCAGCACGCCACCCTCGGCGCACGACGGGACCATGCCGGGCGGCGGCGGCTCGGGGTAGAGGTCGCGGTAGTTGAGACCCTTGCCGTTCGGCGCGTCTTCCCAGAACACGCTCGCCTGGCCCTCGAACCGGTAGATCGAGCCCCACACGTACGGCTTGCCGGTGAGCACGGCGGCGTCGTTGACCAGGTACCGCGTCGCGAAGTTGTCGGTGCCGTCGAGGATCAGGTCGTACTGCTCGAACAGTTCGAGCGCGTTCGACGACTCGAGCCGGTCGGTGTGCAGGTGCACCTTCACGAACGGGTTGATCTCGGCGATCGTCTCCTGTGCCGACGCGGCCTTGAGCTTGCCGATGTCGGACTGGCCGTGGATGACCTGGCGGTGCAGATTCGATTCGTCGACCTCGTCGAAATCGACGATGCCGAGCGTGCCGACACCGGCCGCGGCCAGGTACAGCAGCGCGGGGCTGCCGAGGCCGCCGGCGCCGATGACCAGCACCTTGGCGTTCTTCAACCGCTTCTGCCCGGTCACCCCGACGTCCGGGATGATCAGGTGACGGCTGTACCGGGCCACCTCTTCCTTGGTGAGCTCGGCGGCCGGCTCTACGAGCGGCGGCAGCGTGCCTGACATCGGGTCCTCCATCTCGCGTGGATCGCGGTTCGCATCCCAGTATCTACAACACCGAGAAGCGAAAACGCCTTCCCTCGTTTCATATCCTGGGAAATTCCAGCAGGTGGGATGGTGTGGACCTAGGGGGTCGGGTTGGGCCAGGACCCCGGTTTGCAGACCTTGCCGTCGGCGGGCACCTTGCCCCTGTCCCCGCCGGGAAGGTTGTTCAGCTGCGCGACGAAGTTGTTCGAGACGCCGAAGGTCTGCTGCATCATCACCGGCGCGATCCCGCCGTCCACCGGGCAACCGACGTGCTTGCCGCCCAGCGCGTGGCCGACCTCGTGGTTGATCGCGTACTGGCGATACCCGGTCATATCGCCCTGGAACGCCATCGCGCCGCGCACCCATCGGGCGAGGTTGATCACCACGCGTTTGTCGAAACTCGCCCGGTAGCACGACGTCTCATAGGTGATCTGGAACATGCAGACGTCGGCGCGATGCGTCGTGTTCGGTGTGGTGAGGCTCACGCGGAAGCTGGGGTTCGGGTAACTCGCGTCCACACGCTGGAGCGCCTTCTTCCCGTCCCACGTCCAGCTCTGCGGACTGGACAAGGTGTCGACGACCGCGCTGGCGAAACTGTCGTCGCCCGCGTAACTCGCCGAATCGATGCCGTCCTCGACTTCGACCGTGTAAGTGAAGAGCTGTCCTGTGCCCACCTTCGGCCCGGAACCCGGCACCACGTGATAGGTGCCCTTGCCGGACTCGGTGAAGTTGGCGCCCTTGGGCAGATCCGCGGTCGGGATCTTGAGGTCGACCGGCTTGGCGGGGTTCTCGGGAAGGACGTCGCCGCCTCCGTCCACCCCCGCGCCCGGCTCCCCGCCGTTGCCGGCGGAACCGTCGGCCGAGGCCAGGCTCGTCCCGTCGGAGGCGATCGGCTCCGGCGGGCCGGTGGCGGTGTTGAACACCACCAGCGCGGTGATCACCACCAGGATCGGCAGTGCGTACACCCGCCAGCCGTAGGTCTTGGCGAACCGGCCGATGCCGCTCTTGCCCTTGGCCTTGCGGTCACCGGCCTTCGCGGCGGGCTCGTGCGGCTTCCAGGACGCGCTGAGCGGCTGGGCGCTGGTCCGGCGGGTACCGGGGCGGTAGCGATCTTCGTCCAGGCGTTGCGACGGCGGCGGTGCCGGCCGGTACTGGCCGGTGCGCGGGACATCGGAGGTCCGGGGCTGGGGGCGCGACGAACGACGGGCGGATGCGGAGTACTGAGACCGCCGACCTTCACCCTGCGCGTCCTGCTTCACCCGGTCCACGGCACCAGGGTGCCATAACCGAACTGTGATGTTGTGATCGACCGGCGCGTCGCGCGGCGTGTTCCGCCCACCCGAATGGGCTACCAGGTGCCCGATTCGACCGATTCCCACATCCCCAAAACGGCCTTCGCTACGACATTCGGGCGTTCCATCTGCGCCACATGGCCGGTTCGGGGCAGAACGAGCAACCGGGCGTGCGGAAGTAGCCGAGCGGTGCGCTCGGCGCGCCGGACGGATATCACCCGGTCGTGCTGCCCCCACACGACGAGCGTCGGCGTGGTGACCGTCGGCGCGACGGCCCACAGCGACGCGGGACCGCGCGCGGACCACGTCCGGAAGATGCCGAACGTGCTGCGGGCCAAGGCGGGCGCGGCCCAGGCGAAGCCGGCTCGGGCGCTGTGCTCTTCCTCCAGTTCGTTCAGCCTGCTCTCGGCGAAGCGGGAAGGGTCGGCGAAACACAGGTTGATGACCTGCATGGCGCGTTCACGCGGGCCGAGCGCGGCCAGGCTGCGACGCACCCGCGGACCGATCAGCGGCAGGTACGCGAACGCCATCCTCGGGTCGGACAGCCGTTTCATGCTGGGGCGGAGATCCGGCATCGCGGGCGAGATCAGCGTCAGTGTCTTCACCAGTTCCGGACGACGTGCCGCGACGAGCAGCGCGACCGCGCCGCCCATCGAGTTGCCGAACAGATGCACCGGCCCGGTTTCGAGGCTTTCGATGTGCCGCGCGACGATCTCCGCGTGCGCGTCGAGACTGAAGTCGAATCCGTCGGGCGGCTCCGAGTAGCCGAACCCCGGCAGATCGATCGAAGTGCCGCCCGCCTGAGGCGCCAAGAGCGCGGCGAGGTCGGTCCAGTTCGTGGACGAACCACCCAGCCCGTGGACGTAGACCGCCGTCTCGGGGCCGCCAGGAGTCCGGCGGATGTGCAATTTCACCCCGCCGACACCTAGTGTTTCCCCGGGCCAAGGTGACGGCGCGGGGTCCAGAGACGGCAATGACCTGCGCGACAGCGGTACGTGGGTCAGTGGCGGGCGGTCCCCGGCGGCGCGGGAAACTGAAGAAGACACAGCATCAAGGATGCCCGACCCTTGGCGGTCCGGCCGTACCGGCGAGTAATCTCGAGTTCACTTCACGCGGCGGTGACCCCGCCCGGCGGAGCCCCGCTCGACTGCGCTGATGAGTTCTCGGCGGAAAGATTGCCTCGAACAAGGCTGACGCGTTCTCGGCGGAGACGAGTGCCTCGAACTGGAGGAACGATGACAGAAATGGCGCGACTGCAGGCGCGAGGCGTCCGCCTGCCCAGGACGGAACGCCGCGCCCAGCTACTGGCCGCCGCGCAGCGGGTGTTCGCCGCGAACGGATATCACGCCGCCGCGATGGACGAGATCGCCGAAGAGGCCGGGGTCAGCAAGCCGGTCCTCTACCAGCACTTCCCCGGCAAGCTCGACCTCTACATCGCGCTGCTGGAGAGCCACGTCGACGAACTGGTGCGGCGGGTCAAGGAAGCGCTCGACTCCACCACGGACAACAAGCAGCGTGTCCCGGCGACCGTCGGCGCGTTCTTCGACTTCGTCAACGGTGACGCCGGCGCCTTCCGCATGGTCTTCGAGTCCGACCTCCGCGGCGAGCCCGCCGTGCAGGAGGCGGTGGACCGGGCGACGTCGGCCAGCGTCGACGCGATCACCGAGACCATCACCGCCGACGCCGGCCTCGACGAGGACAAGGCGCGGCTGCTCGCGGTCGGCCTCGTTGGTCTCTCGCAGGTCAGCGCGCGATTCTGGCTGGCGCACCACAAGTCGATGAGCCGGGAAGAGGCCGTCGCCCTCACCGCCAACCTCGCCTGGCGAGGCATCGGCGGTGGCTTCCCCCTGCAGCACTGACCCCCGCGTTTAGCGCGTGAAGGCCCCCTTCCCTCGGCTGACCCGAGGGAAGGGGGCCTTCACGCGCGTCCAGGCTTACTGGGGCAGCAGCTTCTTGATGCGGTCCGCAGCGACCTGAGCGTCAGCGACGACCTTCGCGGTGTCGAGACCGACAACGCGTCCTTCGCGCTTGAGAGCACGGCCGTCGACGAACACCCACGAGACGTTCGCGGGCTGGGTGTTGAAGACCAGCTGGTTCACCCAGTCCACCTTCGGCGCGAAGTTGACCGACTGGGCCTCGACCAGCTGCAGGTCCGCCCGCTTGCCCGGGGTCAGCGATCCGATCTCCTTGTCCATCCCGAGCACTTCCGCGCCGCCGAGGGTCGCCATGCGCAGGACCTCCGCCGTCGTCGGATAGACCGCCGGATCCGTCGCGGTCGCCCGCTGGAGACCGACGGCCGCCCGCATCACGTTGAACATGTCGCTCGTGTCGTTGGTGCCGCCGTCGAGGCCGAGCCCGACCTTCATGTTCCGCTTCTTCATCTCCGGCAGCCGGATCACGCCCGACGCGAGCCGCATGTTCGACAACGGGTTGTGCGCCACGCCGACCCCGGCGGCCGCGAGTTCGTCGAGGTCGGCGTCGGTGGTCTGGATGACGTGGTTCGTCACCAGCCCCGGATGCAGCGCGTTCGCCCGCCGGAGCGCGTCCATCTGGCCCGCGGTCAGGTCGGCCTTCGATTCGAGCAGGTGGACGTTCAGCGAAACGCCGAGTTCGCGCGCGAGTTTCTCCGACGCCTCCACACTCGGGAAGTTCCCGGTGGACGGATGCGTGCCGATCTGCAGGCGGGCCAACGGGTTCGGATCGATGACCTCGCGCTTCACGCGGCGGATCTCGTCCTGCAAAGCGGGGTCAGTGGTGCCGTTGTAGGAGAAGGTGAACCGCAGCTTCGACTCGCCGAGCGCCCGGAGACCGCCCTTGGCGAAGTCGGTGTTGAAGGCGTGCGACCAGTCGGTGACCGTGGTGATCCCGGTCGAGACGACGTCGGCGGCCGCGAGCTTGGTACCCGCATACGCGTCCGCGTCGGTCACCGGCGCGCGGTACAACGGGATGACGCATTTGCCGAGCCAGCCGATGAGTTCCTTGTCGGCCGCGCAGCCGCGGATGAGCGACTGCCACAGGTGGTTGTGCAGGTCGACGAAGCCGGGCAGCACGATCTTGCCGCGACCGTCGACGACCCGGGCGTCGCCGGTCTGGAGGTCCTTGCCGACCTGCTTGATCTTGGAGCCTTCCAGCACGACGTCGGCGTCGGCGAGCGCGCCGAGCGGACCTTCGCCGAGGCTCGGGTCCATCGTGAGCACCATCGAGGCGTCACGGATGACGACGCGACCGGCGCCGGTGAATTCCGCGTCGCTCCCGGCTTCGACGGACTTGCCGCCGAGACCGTTGAGCAGTGCGGCGCCGAGGACCACGGCGAGGGTGAGGGTGAAGACGGACAGGATGGATCCGCGCTGTTTCATCGTTCCAACTCCCCAGTCGAAAGCAGCGTTGCGAGATCACGCTAGCGGACCGCGGACGAGAGCAAGGGACCTTTGCTCTCGCTTTGGTCCGTCCAGCGGCACCGCGATGGGCCTGGTTTCGGATAGGACTTCGGAGACCGCTTCGGCACATCCGCGAGGAGTAGCCCATGCCCCATATCGCTCTCGACGAGAACCTGCCCGGCATCACCGGGCTGTTCGCCTTCCGGCCGGAGACCGCCGCGCCGCTCGGGCAACTCGCCGAAGTCCTGCTCCGCGGGCCGAGCAGCCTCAGCGTGGGAGAACGCGAACTGATCGCCGCGGTGGTCTCGCGCGGAAACGACTGCACCTTCTGCTCACGCAGTCACGGCGCCGTCGCCGCCGAAGCACTCGAAGGCGGTATGCCGGTCGTCGAAGCGGCTTGGAAGGACGTCGACGGTGCACCCCTGTCGGCGAAGGTGAAGGCGCTTTTGCACGTCGCGCTCGCTGTTCGCGAAGGCGGAAAATCGGTCAGCGAAGACCTGGTCACCGCCGCCCGCGCGGAGGGCGCGACAGACCTCGAGGTCCACGACACGGTGCTGATCGCGGCCGCGTTCTGCATGTTCAACCGCTACGTCGACGGGCTGGCCACAGTCGCTCCGGACGACCAAGACGCCTACCGGGCGACCGGCGTCCGCCTCAGGGAAATCGGCTACACACACCTTTAGCGGGCCGCCCCGGTGATCACCGGGCGCCCGTCCGATCAGCGCGGAGAGCAAGGGACCTTTGCTATCGCTCGCCCCACCGAAAGCGATAGCAAAGGTCCCTTGCTCCCTTTTCAGACCCTCGCGACGCGGCGGACTAGTGCCGCGATGCGGTCCGAGACCTCCTGTGCCCGTTCCTGCGGCAGCATGTGCCCGGCACCCGGGTAGCGCACGAACTCGGCCTCCGGCAGCGCGTCGGCGATGACCTTGGCGTGCGGCGTCGGGCAGAGCCGGTCCCGCTCCCCCGCCAGCACGATCACCGGTGTCCCCGCAAGCGCGGCGAGCGTGACGCGGCAGTCGTGCCGCGAGATCGCGTCCTGGAACCCGGCGACGCTCGCGGGATGCGCGCACAGCAGCTGCTCCGCGACCGAGTCCACGTCCGCCCGTCGCGGCTTCCGGCCGAAGACGAGCAAGCGCGCGCCGGGGCGCACCACGGACAGCGGCAACGGCAAGGCGTCCCGGCGGTTTTTCGCGAGCAGCTTCGCGAGCCGCCGTTCGAACCTCGCCGCGCCGCTGCCCGCGATCCCCGGCAAGCCGAGGGTGATCCGGTCCATCTCACCGGACGACGTGGCGACGAACGCGACACCGGCGACGCGCCGGGACACGAGTTCGGGGTGCCGCCTGGACAGCTCCATGATCGTCATCCCGCCCATGGAATGTCCCGCGAGCACGATCGGGCCGTTCGGCACCCGGTCTTCGATCAGTTCGGCGAGATCGTCGGCCAGCGTCGGGATCGTGGCCGTCCCCGGTTTCGCCGGCGCGGAACCGCCGTGCCCGCGCAGGTCGTAGCGCAGGGTCCGGACCGAATCGCCGAGCCGCGAGACCACGCCGTCCCAGGTGCGGTGGTCCTGTGTCCAGCCGTGCACCAGCACCAGGGTGAGCTCGGAATCCGCCGGACCGCTCGTCTCGACGTGGAGAGCGGTGCCGTCACTGGTCACGAAGCGGTGTTCGCGCGACGGGTCCCAGGAAACGACGCCGCGCTGCTTGACGCTCCTCATCGTTTCCCCGGCAGCAGGAACGACTTGCGCCAGAAGTACATACCGGGCTTGCCGACCAGACCGGATTCCTGCAGGAACGGCATGATCTTCTCGCCCGCCCAGTGGATGCTTTCGCGCCAATTCGGGTTGTTGAGCGCGGCCTCGACGCCGTCGCGCGGCCGGATACCGACGGCCTTGTAGACGCGCGGGTTGATGAAGGCCCGCGTCACGAAGTACGAGATGAGCGCGATGATGAACTGCTGGTAGACGATTTCCTTCTTCGACAGCTTCGCCATCCCGCGCGTGACCTCTTCGCGGGCGAAGGTGACGTGCCGGGCTTCCTCGAGCACGTGGATCCGGTTGACCATGCGCACCAGCGGCTGGATCTCCGGGTCGTTCATCTGCTCGCGCTGAAGCCGGTCGAGGACCTCTTCGGCGACCAGGATCGCTCCGTAGCGCGCGGGCCCGTAGCTGATCGACGGCATCAGTTTCGCCAGTCGCCGCAGCCACGGCACCGGCCCGTACGAGGGGCAGCCGATCCGCGCCGCCATCCGCGCGAACATCGTCGAGTGACGGCATTCGTCCGCGATCTCGGTCAGCGCGTACTGCGCGTGCGAACTGGTCGGGTCTTCGTCGTAGACCTCTTTGAGCAGCATCTGCATCAGGAGGATTTCGAACCACAGCCCGGTCGTGGCCACGCTCGCGACCTCGTGCTTGCCGAGTTCGATGCGCTGTTCCTCGGACAGGGAGTCCCACAGCTTCGTGCCGTATAGGGAGGAACGGTGTGCCGGGATGTAGCGCTTCCCGTCCACGAGCGGAGCGTTCCAGTCGATGTCGACGTCGGGGTCGTAGAACTTGTTGGCGGAGGACTTGAGCAGCCGCTCGGCTGTCTTCTCCCGGTCCGTTTCCTTCAGCGCCCGCGTCATTGCCGACACACACCCCTATCTGTAACTTGTGGTAACAGTTACCTCTGGTAGCATGACTCGGGTGATCGAACGTGTCAAGCGCAACAGCAAGCAGTCGAGCAAGCACCCCACGGCGGACGAAGCCGACACGGGTGACGCCCGCCGCGACCGCTGGCGCAAGCACCGGATCGCGCGCCGCGCGGAGTTCGTCGAGGCCGCCCTCCGGGCACTCGACACCCACGGCCCGGACCTCGGCATGGAGGACGTCGCCGCCGAAGCCGGCGTCACGAAACCCGTGCTGTACAGGCACTTCGACGACAAGGCCGACCTGTACGTCGCACTCGGGCAACGCGGTACGGAGATCCTCTTCCAGCGGCTGATCCCGGCCATCAACGCCGAACTCGCCCCGGTCCCCCGTATCCGGATGGCCCTCGACGCGTTCTTCAGCGTCATCGAGGAGCACCCCAACCTGTACCGCCTGCTCGCGCGCGGCGGCCTGCAGGAGAAGGTGGTCGTCAAATCCGACGTCGTCGCCGAGGACAAGGAACTCATCGCCACCGCGCTGACCGCGCTGCTCGGCGACTACATGCGGATGTTCAACATGGACTCCGGCGCCGCCGAACCGTGGGCGCACGGGATCGTCGGCATGGTGCAGAGCACCGGCGAATGGTGGCTGGACCGGCGCTCGATGGGCCGCGACAGTGTCGTCGAGTACCTGACACAGATCATCTGGGCCGCGATCGACGGCCTCTCCCGGCAGCAGGGCATCGTCATCGACCCGAACCTGCCGCTCGAAGAGAACAAGGTCGTCCAGATGCGCAAGAGCCAGGAGAAACAGGTGGAGGGTCAATGAGCGAGCACGACGAAGACGGCTACTCCGGCGAAGCGGTCCTCGTGATCGACGGGACCGAGGTCCCGGCCACGGTCGAGCTGCGGGGCTACTTCCAGCCCATCGACGGGTACTACCGCTGGTACGGCCGGGTGGCCACCAACGCGCAGGTGTCCGCGGCCGCCGGCGGCAAGAAGACCGCCGTCGAGATCCGCGCGGGCGAGTACAGCGCGAAGGGCGAACTCTCCGACCCGGACCCGTGGGACCGCTACCGCATCATGGGCACCAGCACGCCGCCGTTCCACGTGCCGACCAGCCTGGAAGAACTCAACGAACTGAACGCCTGAAGCCTTTGGGAAGTGAAGGCTCCCTTCACTTCGCTAGGCGCCGATGCCACCCACGGCCCCGGCTCATACCCCGAGAGCCGCACCCGGCGTGGCAGTAGCTCGTCGATGAAGGAATCAGGACACTCAACGTCCCAAATCCTTCATCGACGAGATGGCCGTACCCACCCCGCGATCCACAGGTCAGACCCAAGGCCTGGAGCAAGGGACCTTTGCTATCGCCGGGGGTCCTCAGGTGCCGTGAAGCCTCCGGGCGCGGAGGCTCGGGTCACGCGTGCAATGAAAGGCTCTTTCCTTGCGAAATTTGCAAGGAAAGAGCCTTTCCTGGCACGACCGGGCGGGGCTGCCCACAGAAGGAGAGCAAGGGACCTTTGCTATCACCTGCGCGGCGACACCAACAACCCCAACGCGCGTGAAGGCCCCCTTCACTCGGCTCAGCCGAGGGAAGGGGGCCTTCACGCGCTATCAGCCGCGTCGCTGAGCGGGTATCCGCACCACCGCGCCCACGTACTTCGGCCAGCTCGACAGCTTGTTCATCGCCCATTCCAGCGGCCCGCGCCCGACGAACTTCCGCCACAGCACGGCGGCGGTCAGCGCGACCACCGAGAACTCGACGAAGTGCAGCACGCTGAAGATCGAATCGCCGTCGCTCTCGTCCCACAGCAGCGCGATCGCCACGAAATGCAGCACGTACGCGCTCAGCACCCGCCCGCCCAGATCCGAAAGCGGCCGCAGCACGCGCTCGAACTTCGGCATCAGCAGCTGGCATCCGCCGATCACCACCGCCGCGATCCCGATCGAGATGACCAGGTCGAAAGGCGTGTACGAGGTCCCGGTCGGCAGCAGTTCCCAGGCCCAGCTCGTGGTCGGCGGCGTGCCGTGGATCCAGGTCTGGTGGAGGCGGAAGAACTCGGACGGCGTCATCCCCATCTGCGCCGCGGCCGGCTCCAGCGAGCGGTAGACCGCCTGCATGCCGCCGAGCGGCCCGGTCGCGAGCCAGGATACGAAGTACCCGCCCACCGCGAGCGCCGATCCGCCGAAGAACAGGCGGCGGCACACGCTGCGAGAGGTCAGGTCCATCCGCCCGATCGACATCCCGGCGAACACGTACGCCATCAGCGTCAGCGCGGGGAACGTGCCGGTCAGGACGAGCACGGTCGCGGCCTTCAGCAGCCCTGTCGACGTGATGTCGTCCGCGGTCAGGTCGGGCGCGAAGAACAGCAGGTCACGAGGCAGCAACTGCGCCCTGATCAGATGCGAGAGCAGCGGGGCCGCGACAGCGACGACGACGGCCGCGATCGCCAGTGTCTTCGCGCCCGCCCGCAGCCACGGGATCGCGAAGAGGAAACAGGCGCCGTAGTAGGCCAGGATCACCATGTAGCCGGTTTCGAGGCTGGTCAGCCACAGCCCCAGCGCCACCAGCAGCGGCGCGCGCGTCGCCAGTTTGAGCGCGACGCGCGTCCGGGCCCGACCCTGCTTCGGCCGTCGCCCGCCGGACATGAGTGCGATCGAAACACCCGCCAGCACCGCGAACAGCGCCGCCGAATGGCCTTCGAAAGGTTTGAACAACACCCCGACGCCGCCTTTGGCGGGATCGGGGCCGACATGCACCGCGTACATGCCGAGTACGGCCAGGCCGCGGGCGACGTCGATACCGGTCAGCCGCCCCGCGACCCGCTTGCCATGTTCGGGAACCGTGCGCGCGCCGTCCACCAGCGCGCGGTCGATCACAGTGACGCCGTCCACCTCATCTCTCGGCTAGCCCCCTGCCGTCCCCGCATCAGCGTGACGATCAAATCTGAGAGCGAGCTGAGACGCAGTGGTGACGCCGCTGTGACATGCGACTACTACCCGATCGGGTCAGCCACCGACGGCGAAACCGACCTTGCGGACGTCCGACGGCGCGATCTCCACGTAGGCGATGCGGTCGGTGGGCACGATGTACTTGCGGCCCTTTTCGTCGTCGAGGCGGAAGATCCCGTCGCCGGCCCTCAAGGCGTTCGCGACCAGTTCCTCGACCTCGTCGGGCGACTGGCTGCTGGACACCACGAGCTCCCGCGGCGTGTCCTTGATGCCGATCTTGACCTCCACGTGGGACCTCCGCTGAGAAAGTTCGAAATTACTTGTCCGCCAAAGGCTAGCCGAAGGAACCTCAGCCGAGCCCGAGCACCTGCATGCGCTTGGTGTGCCCCTGCTGCAACCGGCGGAACAGCGCCGCGATTCCCGAAAGATCACCGGAGCCTTCGACGATCAGCTCCGCGAGCCCGTCCCGCTCGGCGACGACGTACTGGGCCTGCGTCAGCGCTTCACCCAGCAGGCGGCGGCCCCACAGCGCGAGCTTGTCCTTCGCCTTGCGGTCCGCCTCGATCCCGGCCGCGACTTCGCGCTCGGCGAAGGCGGAATGCCCGGTGTCGGCGAGCACGGTGAGCACCAGATCCTTGGTCTCGGGGTCGAGCCAGCTGGCGATCTCGCGGTAGAGATCCGCCGCGAGCCCGTCGCCGACGTAGGCCTTCACCAGCGACTCCAGCCACGAACGCGGCTTGGTGGAGGCGTGCCAGGCGTCGATGTGCCCGACGAACGGCCGCATCGCGTCTTCGATCGCGATGCCGTGCCCGGCGAGGTGCTTGGTGAGCAGGTCGTAGTGCCCGATCTCGGCGGCGGCCATGGACGCCAGCGCGGCCCGGCCGGACAGCGTCGGCGCGGTGCGCGCGTCCTCGGCCATGCGGTCGAACGCGGACAATTCCCCGTAGGCGAGTACGCCGAGCAAATCGACTACGCCCTCGCTGATCTGCTTTGCCTCCGTCACGGCGAAGAGGGTATCGCCGAACACACCCCTGAGGTGGGGAAGAGACCGATCCCACCCTCCCCGGCGCGGCGGGGACTATCGCAAAACCGCAGACCAGGTAGACTGGCCGACGAGAAACGACGGATCTTCCGTCCGGACCGGGACGCTGCTGCGGCTGAAGGACAGCCCGTGCGGCCCCGGTCAGCACAAGAATGATGTGCGTGCACGCCATCCTGCGGCATTCCCACGAAGGGCCGCTTCAGCGCCAGTAGCGCGGAGCCGAGCGAAACCTCGTGGTCGAGTGTCGATCCGGTGACCAGGGCAGTGCGCGCTGGTCACGAGAGAGGCGAGCACCCTGACCACGAACAAATCCACCACCGTCGAAAACACCACGACCGAAGTCCCGGAGGCAGTCGCGCTGGAGCACAGCGAGACCGGCCCGGCGGCGCTGGACGTGTCGCACCCGCTGCAGGCGGGCGCCCCGGTGGAACCCGAGTCCCCCTCCTTCGCGTCCTTCGGCGTCAAGCCGGAGATCGTGAAGGCGCTGAGTGAGGCCGGGATCGAGCGTACCTTCGCCATCCAGGCACTGACCTTGCCGCTGGCCATGGCCGGCGACGACCTCATCGGCCAGGCCCGCACCGGTATGGGCAAGACGCTGGGCTTCGGTGTCCCGCTGCTGCACCGCGTCGAGGTCCCCGGTGACGGCACCCCGCAGGTGCTGGTCGTCGTGCCGACCCGCGAGCTGTGCATCCAGGTCGCGAACGACCTCAAGGGCGCGGGCAAGCACCTCGGCATCCGCACGCTGGCCATCTACGGCGGCCGCCCGTACGAGCCGCAGATCGCGGCACTTCGCAGCGGCGTCGACGTCGTCATCGGCACCCCCGGCCGCCTGCTGGACCTGGCCGAGCAGAAGCACCTGGTGCTGGGCAAGGTCCGCGGTCTGGTGCTGGACGAGGCCGACGAGATGCTCGACCTGGGCTTCCTGCCCGACATCGAGCGCATCCTGCGGATGGTGCCGGACAAGCGGCAGACGATGCTGTTCTCGGCGACCATGCCGGGCCCGATCATCACGCTGGCCCGCACGTTCCTGACCCAGCCGACGCATATCCGTGCCGAGGAGAACGACGCCGGCGCGATCCACGAGCGCACCACCCAGTTCGTCTACCGGGCGCACTCGATGGACAAGCCCGAGCTGATCGCCCGCGCGCTGCAGGCCGAGGGTCGCGGCCTGACGATGATCTTCACCCGCACCAAGCGCACCGCGCAGAAGGTCGCCGACGAGCTGGTGGAACGCGGTTTCGCGGCCGCCGCCGTGCACGGTGACCTCGGCCAGGGCGCCCGCGAGCAGGCGTTGCGCGCGTTCCGCGCCGGCAAGGTCGACGTGCTGGTCGCCACCGATGTCGCCGCCCGCGGTATCGACATCGACGACGTCACGCACGTGATCAACTACCAGACGCCGGAGGACGAGAAGACCTACGTCCACCGCATCGGCCGCACCGGCCGCGCGGGGCGCACCGGTGTCGCGATCACCCTCGTCGACTGGGACGAAGAGCCGCGCTGGAAGCTGATCTCCGACACCCTCGGCCTCGACATGCCCGAGCCCGCCGAGACGTACTCGTCGTCCAAGCACCTGTTCGACGACCTCGGCATCCCCGAGGGCACCACCGGGCGTCTCCCGCTGGGAAAGCGAACCCGCGCTGGTCTTTCGGCCGAGGTCGAAGAGGACCTGGGCGGCAAGCGCCGTGGTCCCCGCGGTGCCAAGGGCCGGAGCACCGACGAGGAAGAGGCGCCCCGCAAGCGCACCCGCGCGCCGCGTAAGCGCACCCGCGGTGGAGCCGACGCGGCCGCCGAGATCGAGGCCGCGGACGCCGCCGCGGCGGCTTCGGCTTCCGCTGAAGGCACCGAAGGCGAAGGCTCCTCGGAAGGCCGCACTCGCACACGTCGCCGCAGCCGTGGCGCCGCGAAGCCGAGCCCCGAGGTCAGCGGTCCCGCGGTCGAGAAGGAAGCAGGCGACAGTGCCGAGCGCCCGGCTCGCCGACGCCGCCGTCGCCGTCCCTCGGCGACTTCTGATACACCTGCGTCGGCAGACTGAGCACCTTCAGCGCGGACATGGGGAGCTAGGGGCACGTGAGCGAACGTTGGGAAGCCGCGCCGGACGACGATCCGGCGCGGCACGTGCCCGCTGAACCCGAACAGACGCCGAACGGCGACGAGCCGGAAACGACGGCCGCGATCGGCACCGAAGACGTGCTGGACGCCGAACCCGTCCCGCCGGTGGCCACCGAGCCGCCGCTGGGCGGGAAACGCGCCAGGCGGTCGCCATGGAACCGCACGCGGGATCGCGTGTACGCCGCCGCGATCGTGGTGGTCGTCGCCGTCACCGGCGTCGTCATCGGGGTGAACAGCGACAACGCGGCCACGGTCGCGCAGGTCGCCGCCACCGTGCCGCCCGCGCTCCCACTGTCCCCGGCGGAAGTGCCCGGCTCGTTGACCGAGCTGTGGCAGGCACCGAGTTCGGCGACACCCGTCCCGATCGGTGAGGCCAACAGCGTCGTCACCGCCGACAAGGGCGAGGTACTCGGGCGGGATCCGTTGACCGGCACCGTCCGATGGCGCTACTCCCGCGATCTGGAGCTGTGCACCGTCGCGCTCGCCGGGATCAAGGTGGACGCGGTGTACCGCAAGGACACCGGCTGCAGCGAAGTCACCCAGCTCGACACGGGCACCGGCCGTCGCACCGCGCAGCGCAACGGCGACGCCGAACTCGGCACCCGCCTGGTCGTCGACGGCTCGCACGTCACCACGACCGGCAAAAAGCTGCTCAACACCTGGCGCGACGACCTGGTCAAGAGCATGGAGTACGGCGAGGTCCCGGCCGTCGTCCAGCCGAACAAACAACCCCGGTCAGGCTGCACCTACGGCACGGTGGCCGCCGCGTCGGGAAAGATCGGCGTGATCGAACGCTGCCCCGGTGACCCGGCCGACCGCTTCACCGTCTACCGCGCGACCAACGACGAAGCCGACGAACCGAAGGTCGACTACAGCAGCGTGCTCGCCGGGAAGAACGCGAAAGTCGTCGCGATGTCCGGCGATCTCGCCCTGATCGTGCTGCCGGAACAGAAGCTGCTGGTCATCTATGGCGCCGACGGAACGCAGAAGTCGGCGTACCCGCTCGACGTGCCCGCCGCGGACATCGCGCAGGACCCGGTGGGCGGGATCATGGCGACCGCGTGGACAGCGCAGGGCGTCTACTGGTTCACCGGTTCGAAGACCATGGCGTTCTCGCGGGACGACCTCACGCCGCGCTGGACGCTGAACAACGCCGTGGGCCCTGGTGTGACCTTCGGGGATCAGCTGGTGGTGCCGATCCAGGGCGGCCTCGCCGTCCTCGACGAGCTGACCGGCACCACGATCCGCACCGTCGGCGTCGACAGGCACGGCTACAACGGCCCCGTGCGGCTCTCTTCGGTCGGGCCGGTGCTGCTGGAGCAGCGCGGCACCACACTGGCCGCCCTCAAGTGACCGGCAGGCGATAGCAAAGGTCCCTTGCTCCCCCGGCGCCCGTCAGCGCGTCGTCGAGGTCTTGGCGCGGGACCGGCCGAGTTCTTTCCAGCACCATTGGCCGCCCTCATCGGCGAGCGTGCCGGCGGCGGTACGGGAGCGCCCTTCGACGCTCAGCTTGACGACCACCGAGTACTCGGTTTCGGAGACCTTCGTGAACTCGCCGAGCGTCGCGTTCGCCACGTCGTCGACATGCTCGATGGCCTGGTCGATGTCCTGGTCCGCGTTCACGCACTTGAGCGCCCTCAACGCGGTCTTGTCGTGGGCGTTGATGCCCGCGACGACCGCCCGCGCGGTCTCTTCCGGGCTTGCCGCTTTGTCGGCCTTGTCGTCGCCGAGGAAGAACCCGGGAGCGACGAACCCGGTGATGGCCAGCGTGACCACCACCACGGCGGCCGCGGCGATGGCCACCAGCAGGCCGGTCTTGGTGTTCTTCGGTGGCGCGGGCGGCCCGCCGAAGCCCTGGGGGTACTGCTGGTTCTGGCCGTACTGCTGCTGGCCATAGCCGGGGTACTGCTGCGGCTGCTGGTACGCGCCGCTCTGGTCGTAAGTGCCCTGCTGGTACTGCTGCGGTGGGGGCTGCTGCCCTGGGTACTGCTGCCCGCCTTGGCCGTGATCGGGCTGTCCTGGCTGGGGTGGGTAGGTCATCAACGGTGCCCTTCGTCTTCGCTGCTGGGCAGCGTGGTCTTCCACGACGTGCCCGGTACCGCACAGTTTCGCAGCGACAGAAGGGGTTTTGGGTCAGCGTGGCACTTTCCTGCCGAATTCAGCTCCACCAGAACAGGCTCAGCGCGGCCGTCACGCTCACCACGACGCCGAGACCCGCGAAGCCCGCGACGCGGCCGTTCCGCGCGTCAACGGTCCGCTGTGCCAGCACGGCGAGTACCGCCGCGACCGGATGACCGATCAGCATCAAGGGACCTGGCCCCGGTGCGGCGGTGAAGAGACAGATCCCGGCGATCACCAGGACGCACGTCGCGAGCACGACCATCCCGGCCGCGAGCGAACCGGTCAGGCCGCGCCAGAAATTTCCGCGTCGGGTCGCCGTGGGCTCGTCCGGGCTCACGGGCAGCGGAGTGGTCGCGAGCTCTTCGGTGTCCGATGACGACACGTCCTCGCCTGTCCAATCGTCAAGATCTCAGGATTTCAGGGGCGCCAGCAAATCCCACGGCTGAGCCGCGGGGCCGGCCTCTTGACCCGCCGCGCAACTGGGCCGGAAATCGCACCATGCGCAACGGCGGCCAGGGCGCGCCGGGAACAACACGTCCTCGTCGCCGCCCGCGCTCAGGGTATCCGTCGCCAGCCGCAGATCCCCGGCGGTCTCGTCGGCGCGTTGGAGATGCCGTTTGAGGCTCTGCTCGGTGTGTTCGGCGGCCGCGATGGTGCCGGTGGGCACGTGATGCAACTCGACCTGGTAGCACGGCGTGCGCAGCGTCCGGGCGGCCGCGACGGCGTACAGCGCCAAAGCCTGCGAAGACCGAGCCTCGTACTCGTCCGGCTCACGACGACCGGTCTTGTAGTCGATGATCACCAGTTCCCGGCCACGCTGGTCGATGCGGTCGGCACGGCCCTCGATGATGAGGCTGGGCCCGCTGCCCGGTTCGAGCGTGACGGGCGCCGAAACCCAGCGCTCCAGCCCGACCGGATCGACGCTGACGTCGTTGTGCTCGACGTAATCCGCGACCCAGGCCTTCGCGCGGGCCCGATACCGGGCTGCCTGGTCGGTGTCTTCGAACCCGGCGTCCTTCCAGTGCTCGGCGACGAGCGCCATCGCCCGCTGCGGCACGCGTTTGACCACCGGCAGGTCGAACAGCGCCCGCAACGCGTTGTGCACCACCGCGCCGAGCGTGCTGTGCGCCCACGCCCCGGTGCGGGCCGGGGACGGGCGGTCGAGGTACGACATGCGGTAGCGGCGCGGGCAATCTTCGAACGTCGCGAGGCGCGCGGGCGAGACCTTCGTCAGCTTGCGCGGCGCCTCGACGCCGAAGTCGAAACCAATCTGCTCCATCGGATCACCCCGCCCGCAACGCTACGCACCCCCACCGACACTTTTCGAGGGGATCCCCAGGAAGAGAGCAAGGGACCTTTGCTATCGCCGGTGCGCCGGGCCCCGTGGCCCCGGGTTCGTCCGGTGGCCATGAAGGAATTGGGACGTTGAGTGTCCCAATTCCTTCATGGACGATCGCCGGAAACTGCCCGGAGAGCACCTGCGCTGCGCGGAACGACGGCAAGGGACCTTTGGTATCGCCCCGGCGTCGATCCCCTGCTGCGCGTGCGCCGGTCCGTGAAGGTCCCCTTGAGGGACTTGTCTTTGTCTACCTACTGACGTGGAGCGTGTGCGGGTTGCCGGGGCGGTCCGGATGGGGAAGATTCCGGCCGTTGAGCGTCCGGAATCTTCCCCGCTCGGTCTCGTGAGTGAGCACGAGCTTGATCAACGGAAGATCGGGGACGTTGAGTGTCCCGGATCCTCCGTTGATCAAGGGTGAGACCGCGGGAACCACCACCCTCGTGCAGCCCCGGCGTCGATCCCCTGCTCAGCGTGCGCCGGTCCGTGAAGGCCTCCTTCACTACCTTCAAAGTAGGGAAGGAGGCCTTCACGGCAGATCATCCCGCCGCCGCGCACGCCCGCGAACGCGATGCGCCGTTGCGCGTGAAGGCCCCCTTCCCTCGGCTGAGCCGAGGGAAGGGGGCCTTCACGCGCAACAACCGAGACCGGAAGCCCCAAAAGGGAGCAAGGGACCTTTGCTATCGCCGGGGTCGTCCCGCAGGTCAGGTCCCCGCGATGAAGCCCTTCACCGAGTTCGCCACCAGTTCGACGGCGATCGCGGCCAGCAGCAGACCGGCGATCTTCGCCAGTAGCGTGATCCCGCTTTCCTTGATCAGCCGGATGACCACGCCCGAGTACCGCATGCACAGGTACAGCACGAAGTGCACCGTCACGATCGAAAGCGCGAGAGCCACGTACGCGCCGACGTGCCCGTCGGCCTGTCGTACGAAGACGATGGTCGCGGCGATCGCACCGGGACCGGCGAGCAGCGGCGTCCCGAGCGGCACCAGCGCGACGTTGACGTCGTCGCCCGCCGCCTCGGCCTCGCCGCCGGTCTTGCCGGTCAGCAACTGCAGCGCGATCAGCAGCAGCAACAGCCCACCCGCGCCCTGCAGCGCGGGGATGCCGATGCCGAGATACGACAGGATCGCCTGTCCCGCGACGGCGAACAGCGAGATCACCAGCAGGGACACCAGCACCGCCTGCCGCGCGGCCTTGGCGCGGAAAGCCACGGACTTGCGACCGGTCAGGCTCAGGAACACCGGCACCGTACCGGGCGGGTCCATGATGACGATCAGCGTGATCGTCGCGCTCATGAACAGGCGCGCGTCGAAGAAGTCCGTGATCGTCACCGGGTCACGACCTCGTACCCGGTCGCCCGCGAGACGAGTTCCTCCAGCGCGAGCGGGTCGGTGGTCTCGTCGCCGAGGTCGATGGTCTTGTTCGTGCCGTGGTAGTCGCTCGACCCGGTGCGCACGAGTCCCAGCTCCCCGGCCAGCCCGTGCAGCTGGACGCGGGTCTCCTCGTCGTGGTTCGGGTGGTCGACCTCGACCCCGGTCAGGCCGCGCCGGGCGAGGTCGGCGAGAACGTCGACGGTGATGGTCGCGCCCCTGGTGTAGGCGAAGGGATGCGCGATCACGGTGACACCGCCCGCTTCCGCGATCATGTCGATCGCGTCCTCCACGAGGGTGTCCTGCCGCGCCACGAAATATCCGCTGCCGTTGCCGAGATAGCTGCCGAAAGCCTCGTTCACCGACGAGACGACACCGGCCCGCACCAAGGCCTGCGCGAGGTGCGGGCGTCCGGCCGAACCGTCCTCAGGCAGCAGCGACATGACCTCGTCGGGATCGACGGGCAGACCGTCGGCGGCCATCCGTTCGGCCATCACCCGCAACCGCCACCGCCGCTCCGAACGCAGCCGGGTCTGCTCGGCGACGAGCGCGGCCGACTCGGGATCGAAAAGGTACGCGAGCAGATGGACACTGACGTGCCGCCCGGTCACCGGATCGACGGAGATCGTGGACAGCTCGGCCCCGGGCACCAGTGAAAGGCCCGGCGGGAGCGCCTCGGCGGCCGGGGCCCAGCCGGCCGTGGTGTCGTGATCGGTGATCGCGACTACGTCGAGGCCCGCCTTCGCGGCGGCGGCGACGAGCCCGGCCGGGCTGTCGGTACCGTCGGAGGCGGTGGAGTGGGCGTGCAGGTCGATGCGCATCGAGGCTCAGTATCTATCGCGCTGATCAGGGCCGCGCTGCCAGGGCGCGACTTGGTGACCTGCGTTGCAGCGGACGACGACGGCGCCCTGCCATCGCGGCCCTGAGGCCTGGCGGCCAAAAGGCGCGCGACTCCCAAAGATCAAAAGACCTGGGTCACCGCTGAGTCGGTATCAGCGGTTAGCCGACCTTCTTCTTACCGCGCGCGGCGCGCTGGGCCTTGATCATCGAGAAGCGCTCGGCCTGCTTCTGCTTGTCGCCGAAGACGAGTTCGGAGATCGTGTCGTAGAACTCTTCCGGCCGCGGCAGGTAGTCGATGCGGTTCAGCGCCTGGATCTGACCGGCCGACTCGACCACCATCGTGCCGTACCCCATCATCCGGCCCCACGCCGAACGTTCGTAGGTGAGGTCGGTGACCTTGGTGATCGGCATCATCAGCACCTTCGTGGTGAATACGCCGGTGGTCATCACGAACCGCTTGTCGGTGACGACCAGCCGCTCGACCCACCACTCCATCACGATGTACGCGAAGCGCAGCACGACCAGCAACGCGGCGTACCACAGGATGTTCTGGATCACCCACGCGGCGGGCGGCAGCAGGTAGGACACCAGGACGCAGATCGCCAGGAGGGCGACCGCCTCGAAGGTGTCCCACAACAACACAGCCCAGTGCCGGCGGATCCTGATGACCCGCCGCTCGGTGTCGAGGAGATACTCGTCTGGATCGCGTGGGGCGAACATACCGATAGAGTATCCGCCGTCCGCTAGCTGAAGACGTTGCTGACGAAGGTGATCACTGATTCGGCCGAGTCACGCAGGAAGCCGATGATGTTTCCCACGAGGCCCGCGGCCTGACCTGGCTGCGCGATCACGAAGAACAGCACCAACGCGATTCCTGCGAAAGTGAGGAGCTTTTTCGCGTTCACAGCGATCAATCCTGTCTCTTGCGGTGACTGACTGCGGATACTGACCATTCATTTTGTACCGCACCTTCCACCCGCGCGGGAGGGAAGTCCCGCGCTTGGGTCAGCCGGCGAGGGGAAGTGTACCGTACGGCTACTCTCCGTGTATAGGACAGTCGTTGTCAGGACGTCCGCGTCTACCATTCGGGAATGAACACCGTTTCGGACAGCACCGTCCGCTGCGTCGGCGGCATCGTCCACGACGAACTCGGGCGAATCCTCCTGATCCGGCGGGCGAATGAACCCGGACGTGGACTGTGGTCGGTCCCCGGAGGGCGGGTCGAACCAGGCGAATCGGACGAAGCGGCCGTGATCCGCGAAATGCGGGAAGAGACCGGACTGGACGTGACGCCGGGCACATTCGTCGGCAACGTCCGGCGCGGCCCGTACGACATCCACGACTACGCCTGCTCGGTCACCGGCGGCACTCTCCGTGCCGGTGACGACGCCGCCGACGCTCGCTGGATCGACGCCCCCACCTTGATCGAACTCGACAAAGACGGCCGGTTGGCCGAACTGCTGTTCGTCACTCTCCGCGACTGGGGCGTGTTGCCGACCGGGAATATCTCGTCGGTGTGACAAATGCCGTGCCCGTTTTGGCAAATGACGTGAGGATAAAGCAGCGCGAGAGGTGAAAATTATCCTCCGCGATGCTTTACCGACATCTTCCGCGAAGGCCTCACATTTGTGTACCGGCGCCCGACCTGCGCGAGGGTGTGGTCCCCGGTCTCACGCCTTGATCACGACCCGTGGACCGGCGACCGATACAAGCTCCACACCAGTGGGTGAACAAGGACGAGTCCCTCAAGGAGGCCTTCACGGACCACGGGGATGCACTGCGAAAGGCTTAAACCGGCAGCCAAGTCATCCGCTGCCCGTGCGGCGCCGTCCTGGCGAGCGCCCGCACCTCCGGCGTGTCGCCTTCCCAACGGACGAGCCCGAGAACGGCCGTCCCGCCGTTGGTGTCGGCCAGTTCGGCCCGCCCTGGCAGCAACGGCTCCAAGGCGGCGCCGTAGAACTCCTCGCTGACCCACCACAGCGGCCGATCCCCGGCCAGCTTCCGCAGCGCGTCGACGAAGTCCGCCCGCCGCTCCCCCAGGTACGCCAGCACGTGGCTGGTCAGCACGACCAGGGGCACGTCGGCGGGCAGGGTGGCGGCGGCCGAGGCGAGGTCGTCGACGGCGTCGCCGGTGATGAGTTCCGGCCGTTGTTTGCCCTGTGCGGCCGCGGCCGTGCGCAGCAGCCGGATCCGATCCGGCTGGTCGGCCCAAACGCAGGCTTCGAGCCAGGCCAGTTCGTCTTCGTCGCTCAGGTCGACCGGGGCACGGTCGAGACCGGCGCGGGCGGTGATCGCCAGCTTCTTCGGCACCTTCGGCGTGACGGCGCCGGGGGCGAGGTCGAGCGCGCAGTGCAGGCCGACGGCGGCTTTCGCCGGCCCGGCGGTGAGCTGCTCGCCGCCAGCGCACTGGTAGCGGTAGGCGTACTTGTCCAGTCCGAGCAGCAGCCCCGCGCTGCAGCCGACCTCGAGCAGCGCGATCTTGCCGCCCGCCTCCTTCGCCGCCGTCGTGACGGCGGGGTAGAGCAGCGCGGCACGGCGGACCTCGTTGGTCTGCGTGTAGCGCGAAGAGATGATCGCCCGCGCCTTGTCCGCCCGTTCCAGCAGGAACGAGCGGAACAGCGGCCACGTCTCCGAGTCCACGCCGTCGAAGCCGCCGACGGACGGGTAGTACCGCGAAAGCGGGTGGATCGGGTCGGCCTGGATGAGCCGGTGCGCGGTCGCCATCAGCAACGTCCCGCGCGCCTCGCCACCGCGGGCGTCGGTCAGCAGCCCGGCGACGTCGTCGTCCTCGGCCGCCTTGGCCGCCAGGTGCTCGTACAGCGGCGAAACACCGGCCGCCTCGACCGTCGCGAACTTCCGCAGCCTGCTCTTGATCTCATCCAGCCCGATGGGCATCGACGCGCTCCCTTTTCCCGTTCGTGACACCCATTATTCGTGCGGAACGGGGCGGCCGGGCTGTTCACCGCCCCTGGTGTCACCGTAGGACCGCTTCGGCACCATCACCTTGCGACGAAACACACACACGATCGTGCCGTCCTGCTTGTACCCGCGCGTCTCGACGTAGACGACGCCGCGATCGTCCTTCGACTTCGACGGCGTCTTGTCCAGCACCTCGGTCTCGCCGTAGATGGTGTCGCCGTGGAAGGTCGGTTTCACGTGCTTCAGCGACTCGACCTCGAGGTTCGCGATCGCCTTGCCGGACACGTCCGGCACCGACATCCCGAGCAGCAGCGAGTAGATGTAGTTGCCGACCACGACGTTCTTGCCGAAGTCGGTGGTCTCCTCGGCGTAGTGCGAGTCGAGGTGCAGCGGATGGTGGTTCATGGTGATCAGGCAGAACAGGTGGTCGTCGTACTCGGTGACCGTTTTGCCCGGCCAGTGCTTGTAGACCGCGCCGACCTCGAACTCTTCGTAATAGCGACCGAACTGCACCCATTCCTCCTGCACGAGTAACGCGGCGTGAGCCTGGAACGACAGGCCTTCATGTTGAGGAGTACCCTCGACCATTGGTGTCGGGTCGTCAACGCGACCAACACCACTGCGTAACCGTCCGCCGAGCCGAGGAGGTGAGGAACCCGATGTCCAGTGGCGATAGTCCGCTTCCTAGTAGTCGCAGCGTTCCCGCTTTCACGTCTCGCCGGTTCCCCACCTGGTAGGGCTGACGAAACCGGGAACGCTGGCCTAGCCGAGCGGCCCCCCGACCGCTTGGCCCGTCGTCTTCGCGCACAACGCACGACGTCTGCCCAGGAGATCCCATGCCTGCCATTCCCTCGCTCGGTGGCCTTCGCGGCCGGAGCAACGGCCGCGCCAAGAGCGTCCCCGAACGCCCGTTGCCCGTCCCCCTTTCGGCGTACGTCGTCGATTGCGCGGTGTACGTGGAGGGCAAGCGCCTGCCCGGCCGGTGGTCGCACTCCGAGGCCATCAAAGAGGTGCGCAAGCGGCACGCCGGATTCGTCTGGATCGGCCTGCACGAGCCGGACGCGGTCCAGATACAGGGCATCGCGGACACCTTCGGCCTGCACGAACTGGCCGTCGAAGACGCGCTCGAAGCGCACCAGCGGCCCAAGCTCGAACGCTACGACGACACGCTGTTCATGGTGCTGAAGACGGTCCGCTACGTCGAACACGAGTCGCCCGCGACGGCGAACGAGATCGTCGAGACCGGCGAGCTGATGGCGTTCCTCGGCCGCGACTTCGTGATCACCGTGCGGCACGGGAACCACTCGGGGCTGGCCCGGCTGCGCCGCGAACTCGACCAGGACCCGGAGCGGCTCGACCTCGGGCCGTCCGCGGTGCTGCACGCGATCGCGGACCACGTCGTCGACCACTACCTCGACGTGACCACCGCGATCGAGTCGGACATCGACGAAATGGAGACGCACGTCTTCGCGCCGCGCTCCAAGGTGAGCGCCGAGCAGATCTACTTCATGAAACGCGAGGTGCTGGAGTTGCGGCGCGCGGTCATGCCGCTGGGCACTCCGCTGCAGCGGCTCGCCGAGGGCTACACGCGGCTGATCCCGGACGAGGTCCGTTCGTACTTCCGCGACGTCTCCGACCACCTCACCACGGTCGCGGAACGGGTCGCGAACTTCGACGAACTGCTGACCACGCTGGTGGACGCGACGCTGGCGAAGATCACGCTCCAGCAGAACACCGACATGCGCAAGATCACCGCGTGGGCGGCGATCATCGCGGTCCCGACGGCGCTGGCCGGCATCTACGGGATGAACTTCGACTACATGCCGGAGTTGCATTGGCGCTTCGGCTACCCGCTGGCGATGACGATCATCTTCGGCGTCTGCATCCTGCTCTACCGAATATTCAGGAAGAACCGCTGGCTCTGACCTTCTTCCCCTTCGGTAGTTCTGGAGTTCCTCATGCCACGGATCCTGACCAACCTCAAGTTCTGGGCGCTGGCCTTCTGCGTCGTCTGGCTGGGCATCGTGATCGCGATCATCGCCAAGGACCCCGCGTTCGCGCACGGCACCAAATAACGCGCCCGGCATTACGCTGGGGCGTATGAAGGCGCTGGTCGTCGCGGACGAGGTCGAAGAGCGGTTGTGGACCTCCGCTGTCCACAACCACCCGGCCGACCTCGTCATCGGCGCCGGCGACCTGCCGTACGACTATCTGGAGTTCCTGGCGAGCGCGCTCGACGTGCCGTGCGTGTTCGTCCCTGGCAACCACGATCCCGATCTGTCGGGCTACACCCGTTATGGCGGACTGTCCATGAAGGACGGTTTTCCCGCGGAGTGGCCGGGCCCGGCGGGTGGGGTGAACGCGGACGGCCGGATCGTCGACGTCGGCGGGCTCCGGGTCGCCGGGCTGGGCGGTTCGGTCCGCTACAACGACGGCCCGAACCAGTGGACGCAACGCCAGCAGGCGCGGCGTGCGCGGCGGCTCGTGCGCCGGGCGCGCTTCCGGCGTTGGCGGGACGGACGGGAGGTCGACATCCTGCTGACCCACGCGCCGCCGCGGCACTGCGGTGACCGCGAGGATCCACCGCACCGCGGCTTCGACTGTCTCCATCGCACGATCGAGTTGCTGCGGCCGAAATGGTTGCTGCACGGGCATATCCACCCGCACGGCGAACCCGTGCCGGACCGGGTGGTCGGCGAAACCACGGTACGCAACGTGGTCGGGCACCGGATCATGGAGTTCTTATGAAGGACACCGGTTTTCCCCGGGCGGACGCGGAACACGACTTCCTCCGCGCACGACGGCGACAGGTCCTGTCCCGGCTGGCGACCTGGCTGCGCCGCGAGCCCGACGACGTCAACATCATGCTGCCGTTCAACGAGGTGGTCGACGCGCTCGGCTATCTCGGCGAGCGGAGGATCGGGTCGCGGGTGATCCGGCTCGATTCGATCGTCGGCAGCGTCGACCGCGGCCGCGATTTCGACCGCCGCTTCCGCCCGACGTCCGGCCGCGTCCGCGAACGCTGGGAACGACTGGCGCTCGCGACCAGACGCGGCGAGTCGATCCCGCCGATCGAGGTGTACCGCGTCGGCGAACTGCATTTCATCATCGACGGACATCACCGCGTTTCGGTGGCACACGCGATGGGACTGTCCACAATAGAGGCGATGATCACCGAGGTGCGGACCAAACTGGACCCGAGCGGGATCCGGTACCGCGGCGACCTGATCGTGAAGGACTATCGGCGGCTGTTCCTGGAGCGCGTCCCGCTTTCCGGGCACGCGCGGGCTTCGGTGGTGTTCACGGATCCGTGGGATTACGCGCGGCTCGGTGAACACGTGGAGGCGTGGGGTTTCCGGCTGATGCAGGACGAAGGCCGCTACTCGGATCGCGCGACGTTGGCGCAGCGGTGGTTCGACGAGGAGTACGTGCCGGTGGTGGCGATGCTGCGGCAGGCCGACATGATCGGCTCGCGCACGGACGCCGAGGCGTATCTGTGGGTGGCGTGCGAACGGTACCGGCTGATCCGGACGCACCGATGGGACGACGAGGTCTTCGAAGCCGTGCGGTCACAGTCCCGCTGACGCGCTCCGCGCGTGCCATGAAAGGTCCTTTCCTTGCAAATTTTGCAAGGAAAGGACCTTTCATGGCATCCCCTACATGTGCACCGCGACCGGAGCCTCAGCCCCCTCGGGAGCCTTCGCCGGGGCACCGGACCGCAGCAGCAGCCCGCAGATCACCGCCCCCGCGACGAAGATCCACCCGCCCCACACGAAAGCGGTCGTGTAGCTGTGCACCGCCGCTTCGGCCGCTAGCTGCGGCGAAGGCGTCTTACCGACCAGGAACGACGTCGCGGCGTTCCCGGCGAGCGTGCTCAGCAGCGCGGTCCCGATCGAGCCCCCGACCTGCTGCGCGGTGTTGACCGCGGCCGACGCGACACCGGCGTCGTGCGTGTCGACGCCGAAGGTCGCGACGCTCATCGCGGGCGCCATGGCGAGGCCGATACCGACGCCCATGACCATCAGCGGGAAGAGCACGCCGCTGGCGTACGTGCTGGTGGTGTCGATGGCCGAGAGCCAGAACAGGCCCAGTCCGGCGATCAGCATTCCCAGTGACACCAACGGTTTCGCGCCGAACTTCGGCAGGAGCACGGCCGTCGCCGACGTCGCGCTGGCCATCAGGGTGGCGACCATCGGCAGGAACGCGACCCCGCTCTGCACCGGCGTGAACCGGAGGTTCAGCTGGATGTAGAAGGTGAGGAACAGGAAGATCGAGAACATCCCGATGGCGAGCAGGAACATCGCGAGGTACGAGCCGCCGCGGTCACGGTCGAGCAGGACGCGCAACGGCAGCAGCGGATGCGCGGCCCGTTGCTGGATCACGACGAACGCGGCGAGCAGCGCGACACCGACGGCGAGGAAACCCCAGACCGAGATCGAGGACCACGAGTCACGCTCGGCGTTCGCGAAGCCGTAGACCAGCGCGAACAGGCCGGCCGACGCGGTGATCGTGCCCGGGATGTCGAGCTTCGGACGCGGGCCTTCGCTTTCGGCGTTCTTCAGCAGCACGGCCGCACCGGCGAACGCGATCACCGCGAAGATGATGTTGACGTACATCGACCAGCGCCAGTCGAGGTATTCGGTCAGCACGCCGCCGAGCAGCAGGCCGATCGCCGCGCCGCCACCCCCGATCGCGCCGAAGACGCCGAAGGCCTTACCGCGTTCCTTCGGGTCGGTGAAGGTCGTGGTGAGCAGCGAGAGGGCCGCCGGGGCGAGAAGAGCGCCGAAGGCACCCTGCGCGGCGCGGGCGACGAGCAGCATTTCGATGCTGGTGGCGGCGCCGCCGATCGCCGAGACGATGGCGAAGCCGGCAAGGCCGACCAGGAAGGCGCGTTTGCGGCCGAAGAGGTCCGCGAGCCGCCCGCCCAGCAGGAGCAGGCTGCCGAACGCGAGCGCGTAAGCGGTGACGACCCATTGCCGGGCGTCGTTCGAGAAGCCGAGGTCTTGCTGCGCGGACGGGAGCGCGATGTTCACGACGGTGGCGTCGAGCACCACCATCAGCTGGGCGAGACCGATCACGACCAGGATCAGCCATCTCCTGGCGTGGTGCGGGTTGGGGTGCTGCGTGGCCGCGTCCCCCGGCGGCGTGGCGACAGCGGTGGATGACTCAGGCATACGGGCGGTTTCCTCACCGATAGTGACGAAGAAGCTATGTGGAGTAGGTATCTCCCCTTTCCCTGCCAACGTACCCGAAAAGCGGAGAAGCGTCCTCTACTTTGTTTGTTAAGCTGGCCCCATGGCTCGGGACCTCGCTCCCGCCGCACCGGCGCGGCCGCTGCGGCGCGACGCTGAACTCAATCGGCAGCGCATCATCGCGGCGGCACGTGACGTCTTCGGCGAGCGCGGGCTCGAAGCGACGCTGGACGACGTCGCGCATCACGCGGGCGTCGGCGTCGGCACCGTCTATCGCCGGTTCCCCAGCAAGGAACACCTGGTCGAGGCCATGTTCGTCGACCAGTTCGAGACGATCCGCCAGTTCGCCGAAGAAGCGCTTCGCGCCGAAGACCCCTGGGAGGGCTTCGTCGGCTTCACCTGGCGCGCGGCCGAACTGCACGCCGGCGACCGCGGATTACGGGAAGTCATGCTGTCGAACGTCTTCGGCCACGAGCGCGTCGCCGAGGCGAAGGCACGCATGGTGCCGTTGATCACACAACTCGTCGAGCGCGCTCAGTCGGCGGGCGCCCTCCGCGCGGACTTCGTGCCGACGGACATACCGCTGCTGCACCAGATGATCGGCTCGGTCATCGAGTTCACGCACGGTATCCAGCCGGACCTGTGGCGCCGCTGCCTCGCGATGCTGCTGGACGGCCTGCGCGCCGAACCCGGTCGCGCCACCCCGCTGCCGCATCCTCCGCTGGACGCCGAGGCGCTGGACGAAGCGATGTGCTCCTTCCGGCTGCCCAAGCTCCGCTGATCCCCCGCGTTTAGTCCGCTGAACGCGGTCCTTGCGCGCGTCGGAGGGCTACGGGAGCTTCGGGAACACCGCCACCGCGGCCTCCCGCGCCGCCGCGCAGGTCGCTCCCCCGGCGTCGCCGGTGGCGTCAGCGTCATCAGAGCCGTCGACGCCGACCACCGAGAGCGTCGCCTGCTCGACCCGGTCCGGGGTGCCCGGGATCGGCCGGTGCGTGGTCACCTGACAGAACGCGCCCGACGTGGTGACCTGGACCTGCCGCCCGCCCAGCGCCTCCGTCGCGCCCGGCGTGGTGTCCGCGTCCACCGACAGCGAGACGCTGACCTTGCCGCGGATGCAGTTGTGCCCGGACAGCGCCGGGGCGGGTTTGCTCTCCGCTCCGGCGGAGGCGTCGAGTTCGTGCTGGTCGAGCAGGGCACATGGGGCGACTCGGCCCCACGAACGCTGGTCGAGGTTCAGCCGCCCGACCTTGCGCGCGGCGATCACCCCCGCCGCACTCCCCACCGTCGCGTCGGCGATCCGGCAGCGGTTCGCCTGGTCGGCCGCGTCCACGTTGTCGGAGGTGACGATGATGGACAGCCGGATCCCGTCGGCGAAGGTCAGCAGCCGCGTGCAGGTGGTGTTCTCGTTGAACGTCGATTGCTGGACGCTGACACCCTCCGGCAGCGATCCGCCGTATTCGTAGGGCTGATTGTTCGGGTCCTGCCCGGCGCCGACCGGGCCGGTGGTGACGGTGTAGCGATTGGCGCCCTCGACGAATTCCAGGCGGCAGAACTCGAAAGAGGTCAGCGGCGGTTTGACCGCGTTTCCGCCGCCGATCACTTTTCGCTGGTCGACGAGGCTGCAGTAATCGAGCGACGAGTATTCCCCGAGCGCCTCGGAGGCGGTCAGGGCTTCGTCGCGGTCCGTAGTCGGCGGCGGCGTGGTCGCGGATTCCGGTGTGGCACAGGCCGCGGCGAGGAACAAGCCACAGATGACTGCGATCAGGCTCTTCGAGGGCACCGGAGCAGTATCGTCAAAAGATCCGGGAACGCCAGCCCTTACGGGCGAAGAACACAGGGTCTTCGTCGTTTTCCCAGGTGGATGCTTTACCGCGATTTCACGCCCTTAGGGGTGCGTTTCGTCCCCCGGTGGGATGCGGCCGGACGGCCGCGAGACGAAAATGGGTTTCACGCACCGGATCGGATCCACCGATTCCGAACCCACCGTGACGATCGAGAGGGACGAACCCGTGAGCCAGCCCGTAGCCACCCGCCTCACCCGCCCGCGCCAGGGCCGCATGATCGGCGGCGTCTGCGCCGGTATCGCCAAACGCTTCGGCACCACGCCGGGCAAGGTCCGCCTGCTCGCCGTGCTGTCCTGCCTGCTGCCCGGTCCGCAGTTCATCGTCTATCTCGTGCTCTGGCTCGCCCTTCCCGAGTCCGAGTACTGATCCGGCCTCAGCCGTTGGGGTCGAACGGGATCCCACTCGGCTTGGCCTTGGCCAGATTGTTCGCGAACGAACCGTCCTTGATCGCCAGGCTCGCGCTGCCGAAATCGGCGCGGACGAGGATGTCACGGATTCCGGGCGGGAACCGGTCCCAGCTGACGAGATCCGGATACTGCCAAGCGCCGTAGTGGTTCTCCGGCGGTTCGGTCGCGCTCGCGATGCGGAAGCAGTGGGTGCTCGCACCGTCCTTGTGATAGACGATCTTCGGGTGCGTTCCCTCCCAGGAGACCTTGGAGCGGTCGTAAGTGGAGTAGTTGCCGTGCGCGGACGTCGAGACGTACCGGGCTTGGCCTTCGCTGACCCAGACGACGACGTGTTCGATGTCGTGCCGGTGCCCGCAACAGTCGATGCCCGGGACGGCCTGGTCCTTTTCGAAGTAGAGGTCGTACAGGTACGCGCACCAGCCGTTGTTGCACTTCGACCGCGCGTAGGAGTTGGTGTTGTCGAGGTCTGATCGGTCGCGGCACTGACCGTTGAGTGCGCCGGAGTTCTTGAGCCCGGGAGCCAGCGCGCCGGTCGGCGAGATGGCGGGCGTCGGATAGCAGCCGTCGGTGTCGTAATCGAACGCGGGCTGCCAGGTGCTGTCGGCCTCCGTCGCGTTCGTCGGCAAGGCCTGTGGGGGGTCGGCCCAGGCGACGGCCGGGGCGAGCGTGGTGAGGAGAACCGCTCCGATGAGGCCCTGCAGGAGACGGCGTGGCAGCTTCTTCGTCAAGACAGGCGCCCTTCGCTCAGTTGCGGTGTTCCGCGCGTCGGGCTGAGGGTCTCGGATCGGCCGGTGATCGTAAACCGCCGAAGGTGGGGAAGTTACGTGAAGGCCCCCTTCCCTCGGCTGAGCCGAGGGAAGGGGGCCTTCACGCGCTTCCGGGTGAGGCGAGTTATTCGGTGTAGGTCAGGTTCTTGCCGCTGGACCCGTCGAAGAGCTTGATCTTGTCCGCGTCGAACCAGAGCTCGACATTCTGGTTCTCCGCGGCCGAAGACGACGCGGAGAGCCGGGCCACGATCTGCGACTCGGCACCCGGGACGTCCGCGGAGCCGCTGTCGGCGGCGAGATCCGCGAGGTCGGCCGACGACGCGACCTCCCCCTCGACCGAGAAGTGCGCGAACTTCTCCGAACCCATCGACTCGAGGACGTCGACGTGGGCGGTGAACGTCGCCCCGCCCTCGCGAGCGGAAGCTTCGATCAGCGCGGCGTCCTCGAAATGCTCGGGCCGGATGCCGACGATGACCTCGCGCGGCGCGTCGGCGGCCTCGGCCAGCCGTCGCACCCGGTCGGTGAGCGGGATGTCGCCCAGCGCGCTGCGCGCGATGCCGTTCTCCAGCGTCGCCGGCACGAAGTTCATCGACGGGCTGCCGATGAACCCGGCCACGAACAGGTTCGCCGGGTTGTCGTAGAGGAACTGCGGCGACCCGATCTGCTGTACGTAACCCGCCCGCAGCACGACGACCCGGTCGCCGAGGGTCATCGCCTCGGTCTGGTCGTGCGTGACGTAGAGCGTCGTCGTGCCCAGTTGCTTCTGGATCTTCGACACCGAGGTCCGCATCTGACCGCGCAGCTTCGCGTCCAGATTGGACAGTGGCTCGTCCATCAGGAACGCCTTGGGGTTACGGACGATCGCGCGTCCCATCGCGACCCGCTGCCGCTGCCCACCGGAGAGGTTCGCCGGTTTGCGGTCCAGATGCCCGGTCAGGTCGAGGATCTGCGCGGCTTCTTCGACCTTCGCCCGCACGATCTTGTCGTCGACCTTGGCCAGCCGCAGCGGGAACGCCATGTTCTCCCGCACGCTCATATGCGGATAGAGGGCGTAGGACTGGAACACCATCGCGATGTCACGGTCCTTCGGCGCCCGTTCGTTGACGCGCTCGCCGTCGATCCGCAGCTCGCCGGAGGAGATGTCCTCCAGCCCGGCGACCATGTTCAGTGTGGTCGACTTCCCGCAGCCGGACGGCCCGACCAGGATGATGAACTCACCGTCGGCGATCGTGATGTCCACTTCGGACACCGCGAGGGCGCCGTCCGGGTACTTCTTCGACACCTTCTCGAGAACAATTTCAGCCATGGGTCAGCCCTTCACCGCACCGGACGTCAGCCCCGCCACGATGCGACGCTGGAAGAACAACACGAACAAGATGATCGGGACGGTGATCACCACGGCGGCCGCGGAGATCGTCCCGGTGGGGTCTTCGAACTGCGAGGACCCCGTGAAGAACGACAACGCCGCCGGGACCGTACGCGAGGACTCGGTCGAGGTCAGCGAGATCGCGAACAGGAAGTCGTTCCAGCAGAAGATGAACACCAGGATCGCGGTGGTGAACACCCCTGGCGCCGCCAAGGGCGCGATCACCTTCCGGAACGCCTGCCCCGGGGTCGCGCCGTCCATCTTCGCCGCCTTCTCCAGCTCCCACGGGATTTCGCGGAAGAACGCGGAAAGCGTGTAGATCGACAGCGGCAGCGCGAACGTGATGTACGGCAGGATCAACCCCGGCCAGGTGTCGAACAGCCCCAGCTCACGTTCGATGTTGAACAACGGCGTCACCAGCGACACCTGCGGGAACATCGCGATCAGCAGCGACATCCCCACCAGCAGCTGCTTTCCGGGGAAGTCCAGCCGCGCGATCGCGTACGCCGCCATCGTGCCGAGGACGACCGCGATCACCGTCGCGATGATCGCGATCCCGATCGAGTTCACCAGCGCCCGGATGAACTCCGTGGTCGCGAAGATGTCCGCGTAGTTCTGCCACGTCCACTCCGACGGGATGAAGTTCCCGTCGTCCAAGGTCTCCTTGGTCTTGAACGAAAGCGAAATCACCCACAGCACCGGGAACAGCGCGAACACCAGGACCAGGATGTCGACAAGGCCCCACTTGAGTTTGCGGCCGGAAGTGACCGCTCCACCCATCACCATCAGCGCTTACCCCCATTGTCACTGCCGGGTGCGGCCGTGCCGAACACCTTGATGAAGATGAACGCGATGATCGCCACCGTGAGGAAGATCAGCACCGCCATCGTCGACCCGATCCCGAGGTTCAAGCCCTTGACCAGGTTGTTGTAGGTCTGCATCGAGACCGACGACGTGTCCTGCGCGCCATTGGTGAGCACGAAGATGTTGTCGAAGATGCGGAACGCGTCCAGGGTGCGGAACAACAGCGCCACCAGGATCGCGGGCTTCATCACCGGCAGCATCACCTTGGTGAACCGCTGCCACGCCGTCGCGCCGTCCATCGCCGCCGCCTTCAGCAGATCGTCCGGCACCAGCGCCAGCCCCGCCATCAGCAGCAACGCCATGAACGGCGTCGTCTTCCACACCTCGGCCAGCACGATGATGGCCAGCGACGGCCAGTACTGGGTCAACGGCGCACTGTCCGGGAAGAACAGATTGGCGAGGTAGCCCGTGTCCGGCGTCCAGGCGTAGTACCAGGAGAACGCCGCGGCCACGGTCACGATGCCGTACGGGATCAGGGCGACCGTCCGCACGAGGCCCCGGCCGACCAGCGTCCGGTGCATGATCAGCGCGAGACCCATCCCGAGGACGAGCTCGATCGCGACCGAAACGACGGTCAAGCCCATCGTCGTCCCGAACGCGGTCCACCAGTATTCGTTGGACAGCACCGAGATGTAGTTCTCGAGGCCGACGAACTCCTGCCGTGCCGGGAACCGGAGGTCGTAGCGCTGCAGGGAAAGCCAGATCGAGTAGACGATCGGGTACCCGGTGACGGCGATCATCACGAACGCCGCCGGAGCGCACAGCCAGAGCCCGAGCCTGCGCTCGGCCTTCTTTCCTTCGCTGAGCACGGGTTTGGTCTTCTTGCCCGGCTCGGCCTTGGTCGCCGAACCGGCGGTTTCCTGCACGGTCACGGGATCACTCCCTTCGACTGGAGCGCTTCGGCGAGCAGCTCCCGCAGCTTCTCCGCCGTCTTCCGCGGATCGATTTCAGAAGGCGGGGAAAGCACCTTCGACAACACGGTCGAAGCGTTCTGGTACGCCGGGGTCAAGGGGCGCACCGCGGCGTCCTTGAGCGCGTCCAGGATCGTCTCCCGCATCGGATACTTCGTGTCCATGCTCGGGTTGTCGTCGCCGACGGCCGCGGTCGGGTCGAGCGGGGCCGTGTCGGTGTAGAGCGATTCGAGCGTCGGCGGGACACCGTCCTTGAGCGCGGAGAACTTCTGGTTCTTCTCGTTGCGCAGGCACAGCGCGACTTCGTAGGCCTCGGCCTTGTGCTTCGAGGCCGAGCTGACCGCCAGGTTGTAGCCACCGATCGTGGTCTTGGCGGGCTTGCCCGCTTCGAGCTCCGGGTAGGTGGTCCACTTGAAGTGCTGCAGGTCGTTCTTCTTCTCCTTGGCGTAGGAGGCGTAGACGAACGGCCAGTTCAGCTCGAAGGCGGCGTTTCCGCGCTGGAACGACTGGCGGACCTCGTCCTCCTTCGAGTTGGTCAGCGACGCGTCGGTGATCCCGGCCGTGGTGACCTTCTTGAGCATCTCGAGCGCCTTGACCGCGCCCTCGTCCATCACGACCGCTTTGCCGTCGTCGGAAAGGATCTTGCCGCCCGCCGACTCGACGAGGGTGTTGTAGATGACGACGAGGCCTTCGTACTGCGCGCCGGTGAACACGACGTTCGCCGGTTTGCCCTGTGCCTTGAGCGCCTGGGCCTGCTGGATCATCTCGTCCCAGGTCTTCGGCGGATTCGGCGTCAGCCTGTCGTCGTACCAGAGCAGCTGGACGTTGGTGTTCTTGGTCGCCGCGTAGAGCTTTCCGTTCCACGTGGCGGTTTCGAGCGGCCCCGGCAGGACACCGGCGGTCGCCTCGGCTTTCGCCGCCCCAGTCCATTCGTCGACCCAGCCCGCTTCGGCGAACTCGGAGACCCAGGTGACGTCCAACCCCAGTACGTCGAGCGAATCATCCCCAGCCGCCAGTCGGCGGACCATCTGCTCCCGCTGGCCGTCGGCCGGTCGCGGGAGTTTGTTGTAGACGACCTCGTAGCGCCCGCCCGAGGCCTTGGTGCAATCGTCCACAACGGACTGGAAGTTGTCTTCGGGCGCGTAGTAGACATTGATCTTGAGCCCGGCCGGTGCCCCGCAGCCCGCCAACAGGCCCGCCGTCAGCGCTGTCGCGCCGAGCAGCGCGCCGGCGCGGCCCGGTGAGCGGCCCCTCCGGCTCGCGCTCATCCTCTTCCCCATGAGGGCCTCCCTCACCCGCGCGCACGCCCGGGATGTGGCGGCACTAGGACGCGTTGAAGAAGCCGCGCGCCAGCACCCCGACGTGCTAGTGCTCGGGCGGGCACGCTGGAGTACGCGACCGCCCGACTGGTGTTGTGCAACCTATTCCGGGCGATCACCGCCCGCAAGCAGTATCGGTAACGATTCAGCGGATCGCGCGGCGAACAGGTGAATCAGTACCGCCGAATGTCAGTGGTCCGGCTCCAGGGTCACCTGGTGGAACGGCCGCCCAACGCGAGCTGGGCGAGGAGTTCGCGGCCGCGTTCGGCCGAACGCGGCTGGCAGAGCACGTCGTAGCGACCGGCGACCAGCTGGCTCGCGGAGGAGAAGTCGCGGCGGGACATGCTGTAACTGATGGCCGCGAAGACCGTCCACGCCAGCACGCCGAGCACGACCCCGCCGATCATGGGCTGCCAGGCGAAGCCCTGGTTGTTGAACATGCCCAGCAGCAACCCGATGATCAGGCCGAACCACGCGCCCGACACCGCGCCGGTGCCCAGCACCCGGCCCCAGCTCAGCCTGCCGACGACGCGCTCCACGAGCATCAGGTCGACTCCGACGATGGTCACGTCGGAGACCCCGAACTCCTTCTCCGCGAGGAATCCGACGGCTTGCTGAGCTTCGCCGTACGTCGCGTAGGAGCCGATCGGCCAGCCGGAAGGCGGTGTCGGCAGCCTGGGCAACCCACCCGCGGCCCCGCCACCTCCGCCAAAGGGAGCACTCACGTAATCACCTCTCGCCCGTCCCGGTCCATCTTCTCAAGGACGGGCGCGAGGCGCGAACCAGCTGTCCGGGCGAGAGAAGGCCCCTCCGGACGGGTGTGACGTCCGAAGGGGGCCGGGCATGGGTGGCGAGGCTACTGAGCGGCCTTGACCTCCACGGTCATGGCCTTGGTGTCGTCGCCGTCGACCCCTTCGCTGCCTTTCGCTTCGGCCTTGACCCGGTCGGCCGCGAGCCCGCCGTCGGCGAGTGCCTTGCTGACCGCGTCCGCCCGCTTCTGCGACAGCTCGGTCGCCTTGGCGGCGTCGGGGTAACCCGCGTGCGTGTCGACCGCGACCTTGACCGCCGGCACCGCGGCCGCGGCTTCGGCGACCTTCTTGAGCGTCGCCTTCGCCTCGTCGGTCAGCTCGGCGCTCTGCGGCGAGAACCGCACCGGCGAGGCCTTGAGGACCTCGTCGAGTTTGGTCTGCAGTCCCTGTACGGCCGCGGCGTCCGGCTGCCCGTTCTGGCCGTCACCGTTCTGGCCGTTCTGACCGTCGCCGTTCTTGCCGTCGCCGTTCTGGGCCCCGTCGCCCGGCATGCCGTTCTGGCCGGACGCCGCGGAACTCACCGCGGACGATGCCGCCGCGGCGCCATTGTCCTTGTTGTCGTCGCCGCATCCGGCGACGGTCAGAATCGCGAAAGCCGCGAGAGCGATTCCACTGATCCTTGTCCGTCGAGTCACTTTCCCTCCTCCGTGAGCACGTTCAGCCGGAACGTACGCCGGACGCGAGGGCGGCGAAAATCGGGAAAAGGCGCAGGACAAGGCGATGAAGACCGGGAAATGTCACCCGGGGTATCCCGGTCCGGCTTCATCCCGGTTCAAACCCCACGATCAGTTCGTCACCACGGCGCGAATGACACCTTGGGTGAACAAAAGCACGCGAGCGCGCTGCATCGACCCCGGAAATCTTGAATGATTCTTCGCCGGTCCGGGTTACCCCAGCCGAGGGGCTATTGAGGGGTAAGGCAAATGTGGCGTGATCGGCTCGCTGTCTGGCGGCAGGCGAGGACCTGCCCGTTGAGGCGGGGCGTCGCGCGACTGTCCACAAGGGACACCTTTCGGAGACTCGGCGCCCGATTGATGACGTTATGCGCGGTTCCGCGTGGGGTCGTGAGTGGCAAATAGGGTTAGAACCCTCATTGCCACTCACGACCCTAACTCCGGCTCTTGTACTCCCGCAGCAGGCCCCGGCTGATGATGGTCTTCTGGATCTCGCTGGTGCCCTCGCCGATGAGCAGGAACGGCGCCTCGCGCATCAGGCGCTCGATCTCGTATTCCTTCGAATAGCCGTAGCCGCCGTGGATGCGGAACGAATCCTGGGTGACCTCGGCGCAGTATTCGCTCGCGATCAGCTTCGCCATACCCGCTTCGACGTCGTTGCGTTCGCCGGAGTCCTTGAGCCGGGCGGCGTTGACCATCATCAGATGCGCGGCCTCGACCTTGGTGGCCATCTCCGCGAGTTTGAACGCCACCGCCTGGTGTTCGGCGATCGCCTTGCCGAAGGTCTTGCGCTGCTGGGCGTACTCCACCGCCAGTTCGAACGCGCGGATCGCGATCCCGCAGGCCCGCGCGGCGACGTTGACCCGGCCGACCTCGACACCGTCCATCATGTACGCGAAGCCCTTGCCCGGGGCCTCGCCGAGGACCTTGTCCGCGCCGATCTTGAAGCCGTCGAACACGGCTTCGGTGGTGTCGACGCCCTTGTACCCCATCTTGTCGATCTTGCCGGGGATGGTGAGGCCGGGTGCGACCTCGCCGAAGCCCTCGGGCTTTTCGACCAGGAACGTGGTCAGGTTCTGGTGAGCCTTCTCGGCACCCTCGTCGGTCTTGACGAGCAGCGCGATCAGGTTGGAGCTGCCGCCGTTGGTCAGCCACATCTTCGAGCCGTCGATGACGTAGCCGTCATCGGTCTTGCGGGCGCGGGTCTTGATCGCGGCGACGTCGGAACCGAGATCCGGCTCGGACATCGAGAAGGAACCGCGGACCTCACCGGTCGCCATGCGCGGCAGGAAGTGCTGCTTCTGCTCCGGCGTCCCGTGCCGGGAGATCATGTGCGCGACGATGAAGTGCGTGTTGATGACGCCCGAGACGCTCATCCAGCCGCGCGCGATCTCCTCGACCACGAGCGCGTAGGTCAGCAGCGATTCACCGAGGCCGCCGTACTCCTCCGGGATGGTGAGCCCGAACAGGCCCATCTCCTTCATCCCCTCGACGATGTCGGTGGGGTAGGTGTCGGAGTGCTCGAGCTCCTGCGCGCGCGGGATGACCTCCTTGTCCACGAACTGGCGGACCGTGGCCAGGATTTCGGACTGCACGTCGGTCAAGCCGGCGGTCTGGGCGAGGCGAGCCATCGCTGCTCCCTAAAATTCGCGCGCACCGGGCTCCCGGCGCTGGGTTACCGGTGAGTATGACGCCTGGCCGGGGACCTCGCTATGAGCGCAGTCACGCGTCCGCCATCCGTGGCCATGGCAGCGCCGCGAAGCGCGGGGCTTTCCGCTGAACAGGAAACGCCCGCGCGCTTCCGGACGTCTGTTCCCCTGACGGTACGGTCCGGAGCCGACGAGGGGACCCGCATGACGAATCCGCACGACCCGTATGGGCAGCAGCAGCCCTACGGTCTCCAGCCGTATCAGCCTCCGCAGCAGTACTACGGGCAGCCCTACGGCGCACTGCGGCCGCCGGACCAGGGCATGGCGGTGGCCTCGCTGGTGTGCTCGCTGATCGGGCTGGTCATGTGCTTCCCGGCGATACTGGGGATCGTCTTCGGGCACATCGCGCTGTCGAAGGCCAAGCGCGGCGAAGCGGGCGGCCAGGGTCTGGCGCAGGCCGGGATGGTCGTCGGCTACGTGGTCACCGCGCTGTGGCTGATCCCGGTCATCCTGTGGTTCGTTTTCGTGGTGCTGGCGATCGGTGCCGCGGGCGTCTCGTGAGCCGTTCCCGGATACGGTGGTGTCCCGCACGAACCAGGGGGCCAACCGGATGAGCAGTTCCGACTCGCAGGACACTCCGTCGACGAACGACTCGACGTCGTCCTACACCGACTCGACCACGTTCTCGGATCCGACTTCCGCGTCCGAAACGGTGTCGAACCCGTCGGCCGCGGAACCACAGCGGTTCCAGCCGCCCGCGCCCTTCGAGCCGCCCCCGCCGTTCGAGCCGCCCGCCCCGTTCGAGGCCAAGCCCGCCGAAGAACCGCCTCCCGCTCCGCCGGAGCCGTACGCGCAGGCCATCGACCCGCTGACCGCCGAACCTGTCCAGCCCACCTTCGCGGCTCCGGACACTTCAGCGCCGGTGTACGCACCTGTGCCGCAGTACGCACCCGTGCCGCAGCCGATGGTCTCTTACCCGCCGTACAACCCGTACGCGGCGTCGATGCCCCGCCGCTCGCAGGACAACGGGATGGCGATCGCCGGACTGGTGTGCTCGCTCGTCGGGATCTGCTCGCTCGTGACCGTGATCGTCGGGCTGATCCTGGGGCACATCGGGCTGGCGAAGGCGAACCGCGGCGAGGCGGGCGGGCGGGGCATGGCGCTCGCGGCGGTGATCATCGCTTACGTCGTCATCGCGCTGTACTCGGGCTTCTTCGGCACTTTGATCATCCTCGGCATGAACGGCAAGCTGGATTAGCTCTCTGACCTGTGGAAAGAGAGCAGGGGACCTTTGCTATCGCCTCAGGGGCGCGGTGCCGCGTCGTCCGGTTCGCGAGGCGCAGGCGCGACCTGACCATTGGCTTCTGAAGCCGCTGAAGCCTCTGAAGGCGGCGTCTCCCGCTTCGGCGTGTTCGCGTCGAGGAAGCGCAGCAGTTCCACCGGGAACGGCAGGACCAGGGTCGAGTTCTTTTCCGCCGAGACCTGCACGACCGTCTCCAGCAAGCGCAACTGCAGCGCGGCCGGGGTGTCGGCCATGGTCGCGGCCGCCTGCGAGAGCTTGTACGACGCCTGCAGTTCCCCGTCGGCCGAGATGACCCGCGCACGCCGTTCGCGTTCGGCTTCGGCTTGGCGTGACATCGAGCGTTTCATCGACTCCGGCAGCGCGACGTCCTTGATCTCGACCCGGTCGATGTGGATGCCCCAGTCCAGCGCCGGGCTGTCGATCATCAGCTCCAGGCCCTCGTTGAGCCGCTCTCGGTTGGACAGCAGATCGTCCAGATCGCTCTTGCCGATGATGGACCGCAACGAGGTCTGCGCGACCTGCCCGACGGCCGAGCGGTAGTCCTGCACGTTCACCGCGGCCAGCACCGGATCGATCACCTTGAAGTACACGACCGCGTCCACCCGCACGGTGACGTTGTCGCGGGTGATGCCGTCCTGCGCGGGGATCGGCATCGTGACGATCTGCATGTTGACCTTCTGCAGTCTGTCCGCGAACGGCACCAGCATCGCGAGCCCCGGCTGCCGGATGTCCGGGCGCACCCGCCCGAACCGGTACACGAGACCGCGCTCGTACTGTTTCACCACCCGAAGGCCGGCCGCGAGCCACGCACCGCCCGCGACGGCGACCGCACTGAGAATCTCCACCACCATGGCTGCTCCCGGGGTTGTTCTCGCTCTTCACGGTACGCCCGGCAGGTCACGGAAGAAACAGGCTGGACAGGCCTGCCAAGGTGAGATCGTGACCGGTTTCAAGATCCCGCCCAAGTTCCTCGACCGCGCCGCCGGACTCGGCCCCGGAGCCGCGGAATGGCTCGACTCCCTGCCCTTCCTCGCCGAGAAGTACACCCGCAAATGGAATCTCGGCTACGACGGCGCGGCCATGCACGGCTTCGTCGGCGTCGCCCAGCCCGTCCGCCGGTCCGACGGCAGCCCCGCGATCCTCAAACTCGGCTGGCCGCACGAGGAATCCGACGACGAACCGCTCGCACTGTCCACATGGGCCGGTCAGGGCGCCGTGCTGATGTACGACAACGTTCCCGAGGACGGCGTCCTGCTGCTGGAGCGGCTCGACGCCACCCGCTCACTCGAAACCGAGCCGATCCAGGAGGCCGTCGAGACCGTCGGCGCACTCGCGCGGCGGCTGGCCGTCCCGGCCCCGGAAGCGCTGCGGCGGTCCCTTCGCGAAGAAGCCGAAGAGCTGGCAAGCGAACTCGCGGAGACCTGGAGCGATCTCGGCGAGCCGTTCGACCGGAAGTACATCGACGCGGCGGTGGAACTCTGCGTGAACCTCGGGCCGGACGCCGGTGAGCTGATGGTGAACGAGGACCTGCACTTCGAGAACGTCCTGGCGGGCGAACGCGAGCCGTGGCTGGTGATCGACCCCAAACCACTCTCGGGTGACCTCGAGTTCGGCGCGATCTCGATCCTCTGGAACCGGGCGGGCGAGTCCACAATGGACGACAAGATCCGCTGGTTCACCGCGGCGGCGGGGGTGGACGCCGAACGAACGCGCGCGTGGACGCTCGTCCGCGCGGTGCAGAACTGGATCTGGCTGCACGAAGACCTCGCCGAGGGCACGCCGCCCGAGAGCATCGCCGAAGATCCGGCCTACGCCACCGTCCCGGAGATCGCCGCGTGGGCATTGCGATGATCACACGAATCGTCCCCCGGCCCGGGAGCCGATAACCTTCGGATATGGCAGCCGTGAACAGGGTATTCGCAGCTCAGCTGGCCGGTTTGCCGGTTTTCGGACCCGATGGCGAATCGATCGGCAAGGTGCGGGATCTGGTGGCGGGCCTCCGGCTCGACCAGCAGCCGCCGCGGATCCTGGGCATCGTGGTCGAGCTGACGACGCGGCGGCGCGTGTTCGTGCCGATGTTGCGGGTGACCTCGATCGAGCCCACCGCGATCACGCTGGCCACCGGGTCGGTCAACATGCGCCGGTTCCATCAGCGGCCCAACGAGGTCCTCGTGGTCGGGCAGCTGTTCGACGCGCACGCCACGCTCGCGGGCTCGGACACTCGCGTCACCGTCGTCGACGCAGCCATGGAGCCGACGCGGACCCGGGACTGGGTGCTCGCGAAACTCGCAATCCGCGAGCGGTCGAGCAGGCTCGGTCTCGGCAGGCGCCGCGCGCCGATGCAGGTGCTGCCGTGGGCGGAGGTGTCCGGACTGGGGCTCACCGACCTGACCGGCCAGACCCAGGGCGCGGCGCAGCTGCTGATGCTGTTCGACACCATGCGCGCGGCGGACGTCGCCGCCACCGTCCGGGATCTGCCGCTGAAACGGCGACATGAGGTCGCCGACGCGATGGACGACGAGCACCTCGCCGACGTCATCGAGGAACTCCCCGAGGACGACCAGAAGGAATTGCTGGGTTACCTCGCCGAGGAACGGGCTGCCGACATCCTCGAAGCGATGGACCCCGACGACGCCGCCGACCTGCTGGCCGAACTGGCGCCCGCCGAGCAGAGCCGGTTCCTGGAGCTGATGGAACCCGAGGAGTCCGCGCCGGTGAAACGGCTGCTGGAGTACTCCTCCGACACCGCGGGCGGGTTGATGACGCCCGAACCGGTGGTGCTGACGCCGGACGCCACGGTCGCGGAGGCGCTCGCGCATATCCGCAACGCCGACCTGCCGGTGGCACTGGCGAGCATGGTGTTCGTCTGCCGTCCGCCGACTGAGACGCCGACAGGGCGCTTCGTCGGCGTCGTCCACTTCCAGCGGCTGCTTCGCGAACCGCCCGCGGAGATGGTGGCGAGCACGGTGGACACCCAGCTGCCCGCGCTGCGGCCGAACGCCACCTTGGCCGAAGTCACCCGCTACTTCGCCGCGTACAACCTCACCTGCGGTCCGGTGGTGGACACGGAGGACCATCTGCTCGGCGCGGTCACCGTCGACGACGTGCTCGACCACCTGCTCCCGGAAGGCTGGCGTGAGACCGGCCTGCACGACAGCACCGGCGAGACCACCGAAGAGACCACTGCGGAGACCGAGGAGGCCGAACGTGCCTGAACTGACGTCCGGGCGGCGGCTGGACCAGCCCCGCGGTCAAGGCCGGTTCAGGCTGAACATGGACCCGGACACCTTCGGCAGGCTCACCGAACGGGTCGCGCGGTTCCTCGGCACCGGCAAGTACCTGTTCTGGCAGACCCTGACCGTCATCGTCTGGATCGCGCTGAACATGACGGCGGTCTCGCTGCAGTGGGACCCGTACCCGTTCATCCTGCTGAACCTGGCGTTCTCGACGCAGGCCGCCTACGCCGCGCCGCTCATCCTGCTGGCGCAGAACCGGCAGGACGACCGCGACCGCGTCTCCCTGGAGGAGGACCGGAACCGGGCCGAGCAGACCAAGGCGGACACCGAATACCTCGCGCGGGAGCTGGCCTCGCTGCGGATCGCGCTCGGCGAGGTCGCCACCCGCGACTTCCTGCGGGGCGAACTCGACCGCCTCCGGGAGGATCTTGACGCCAAGCCGCGCAAGGCCAAACCCGACCGTGCCCCTACCGGTACTTGATCTTTGCGGATGTGCCCCCATCCGCGATCCCATCGCCAGGGCGCACGCTGGTCAAACAGGTGACTTCTCGCCCCAGGGCGCCCAGCCGCTGTGATCCCGGGGCCTTCGGCCAGGGCGGGTTCGTCCAGCTCCGCCTACCGGTACGTAACATGGAGGTGTGACCAGTACGCAGCAACTCCCCAGCGTCGACGATGTCCGCACCGCGCTGAAGGCCGTGTACGACCCGGAGATCAAGAAACCGATCACCGACCTCGGCATGGTCAAGGGCGTGGAGGTGGGCTCGGACGGTGTGGTCACCGTCGGGATCTACCTGACGGTCGCCGGCTGCCCGTTGAAGGCGACGCTGACCAAGGACACGACCGACGCCGTCGCGAAGCTCCCCGGCGTCAACGACGTCCGGGTCGAGCTCGACGTGATGAACGACGAGCAACGCACGGAACTGCGAAAATCGCTGCGCGGTGACGCCACGGAACCGGTGATCCCGTTCGCGCAGCCGGGTTCGCTGACGCGGGTCTACTGTGTCGCGTCCGGCAAAGGCGGCGTCGGCAAGTCGTCGGTGACGGTGAACCTCGCGGCGGCGATGGCCGAGCGCGGGCTTTCCGTCGGCGTGGTCGACGCGGACATCTACGGCCACTCGGTGCCGCGGATGCTCGGCACACACGAGAAGCCGACCAAGGTCGACACCATGATCATGCCGCCGCAGGCGCACGGCGTGAAGGTCATCTCGATCGGCATGTTCACCCCGGGCAACACGCCGGTCGTGTGGCGCGGGCCGATGTTGCACCGCGCGCTGCAGCAGTTCCTCGCCGACGTGTTCTGGGGCGATCTGGACATCCTGCTGCTGGACCTGCCGCCGGGCACCGGCGACATCGCGATCTCAGTGGCGCAGCTGATCCCGAACGCGGAGATCCTGGTCGTCACCACCCCGCAGCAGGCGGCCGCCGAGGTGGCCGAACGCGCGGGCGCGATCGCGCTGCAGACGCGGCAGCGGATCGCGGGCGTCATCGAGAACATGTCGTGGCTCGAAACGCCCGACGGCGGGCGGATGGAGATCTTCGGCTCCGGTGGCGGGCAGTCCGTCGCCGACTCGCTGTCGAAGTCAGTCGGCTCACCCGTGCCACTGCTCGGCCAGGTGCCGATGGACCCGCGCGTGGTGACCCACGGCGACGCGGGGACGCCGATCGTGCTCGCGGAGCCGGACGCCCCGGCGGCGCTCGTGCTCAAGGAGACGGCGAAGAAGCTCACCGTCCGGGCACGCGGGCTGGCCGGGATGATGCTGAACGTCACTCCTGCGGGCCGCTGACCTCCGCGGGCGGCCCCAGCGGATGTTATGAACGGGACTTTCATTGCAAATTTTGCAATGAAAGTCCCGTTCATAACACTTGTGGAGGAGGCGACGACCGCATCCAGAGGGCTAAATGCCTCAGGGTCAGGTGGCGTCGGGGTCGACCGGCGGGCGCTCCCCCGGCTTCAGCGGCTCGGGTTGCGCGGTGGTCGCAGGGTAGCCGTTGGGCTTCGAAGCCCCGTTGGTCCCGTTCGAACCGTTGGTGCCGTTGACATCCTTGAGCCCCAGCGGATCCGGGTCACCGTCGAACAGATGCTGGGTGACGACCCGCTTCGGGTCGAAGTTCCGCAGGCCTCGCAGATCCTCCAGCGGCTTCCGCAACTGGTCGAACTCCGGGCCCATCTCCTCACGCAGTTGCGTCTTGGCCCCGGTCGCGAAATCACGGACCTTGCGGACACTCTTGGCCAGCCACGACGCCGCTTCGGGCAGCCGTTCCGGACCGAGGATGAAAAGACCCGCGACGACGATGATGAGGATCTCGCCCCAGCCGACACTCTCGAACACCTGTGTGAACCTCCGCCTCGGCGTCTTCCCCGTTCAGGGTACCCGGCCGGACCGGCTAGTCCGAGGCCAGTTTCACGTCCACCACGAGTGACGACCCATCCCGGACAAGCCGGACAGGGACCACTTCGCCGACCTCGCGCGCGCGGACCGCGACGAGCAGCTCCGCCGAGTCGCGGACGAGCCGTCCGCCGACCTCGGTGATCACGTCGCCCTCCTTGATCCCGGCCGCCGCGGCCGGGCCGCCGGGGGCGACGTTGCGGACCTGGGCGCCCATGGTGTTGGACCCCGCGACGGTCGACGAAGCGTTGATGCCGATGTCGGGATGGACGACCTTTCCGTCCCTGATCAGTGTTTTCGCGATCTTCACCGCGTAGTCGCTCGGGATCGCGAAGCCGATGCCGATGCTGCCGCCCTCGGCGCTGGACGAGCGGATCGCCGAATTGATCCCGACCAGCGCACCGGTCGCGTCGACGAGCGCGCCGCCCGAGTTGCCGTGGTTGATCGCGGCGTCGGTCTGGATGGCCTCGTAGATGACCGGCGCGCTGCCGCCGTCGCCCCCCGCGGTCACCGGGCGGTTGAGCGCGCTCACGATGCCGGCGGTGACCGAGTTCTGCAGCGCCAGCGGCGAACCGACGGCGATCACCGAATCGCCGACGGCCAGGTCGGATGACTTCCCGACCTGCAGTGCCGTCAGGTTCTCGACGTTGACCTTCACCACGGCCAGGTCGGTCTTCGGATCGGAACCCACGACCTTCGCCTCGACGCGTTTGCCGTCGACGAAGACGGCGGTGATCTTGGTGGCCGAGTCGGCCGTCGCGGCCGAGATGACGTGTTCGTTCGTGAGCACGTAGCCCTGGGTGTCGATGACGACGCCGGAGCCCTGCTGACCGGCGTCGGCGCCGGGTTTGAACACCTCGAGCGAGACCACCGCGGGCGCCACCCGGTGGGCGATGTCCGCGATCGAGCCAGCCGGCCGCTCTTTGGCGGCGTCGGCCTCGGAAATACTGGCCTCACCGGTCAATTCGGTGCCGGTGTCGGCGAACCACCAGCCGATCAGCCCGCCGGCGGCGCCGATGACCAGCGCGACGGCCGCGAGCATCGCCAGCGCCTTCGTCTGCACCCGCCGCCCGAAGAGGACTTCCGGCAGGCTCAACAGCGCGCCTTGCGGGCGCTTCGCGTCATTCTCCTCCTCCGAGTCCGCCTGCACGGCGGGACCGGCGAGTACCGCGCCGGAGGTGGGGTCACGCCACGGATCCGACGTAGTGGTCCAGAGCGGGCCTTCAGCGCCGTTTCCGGACGGTTCAGAGCCATTGGACCCGTGCGGCCGCTCCAGCACGACACCTTCGGCGCCCGGTGGGCGGCGGAAGGCCTCGGCGAGCGATTCCGGGGTGGGCGGCGCCAGGTTCAGGCCCGGCGTGGCCTGCCCGTTCGTTCCGGGCTGATACAGCTTGTCGAAGGCGCCGTCGACGCCGTGCGGCCTGCCGAACGTGGCCGCCTGTGCCGGATCGACGGCGGGCCGGGCCAGCGGGCGCGGCGCCAGCCGATCCCCCGCCGGGTCACCAGGCTGCTGCGGATTCGCGTTCGGCTGCTCGGTCATCATTCCCCGGGGCTGAGATCTGGTTGGCCGGACGCGAGAGTACGCCAAGCCTCGCCCTTGATTCTGCCGTGACCACGGTGAAGTGCGCGTTGATTCCGCCTCGACGGTCATAAATGTGACACTTGAGGCAACCATGTCGCACCTCTGGCAGTCTAACGGGCATGTCGGAGCATCACGGGGGACAATTCCCGCCTCAGCAGCAGTGGCCGCAGCAGCCGTACCCGCCGCAGCAGCAGCCTCAGCAGCACTGGCCCCAGCAGCCTCAGCAAGGGTGGCCGCAGCGACCGCCCAAGAAGGGCCTGTCCACCAAGGTGAAGGTGCTGTTGCTCGTCGCCGCGGTCGTGGTGGTCGGCGGCCTCGCCGGGCTGCTCATCGTGGCGAAGGCGGCCGCGGGACCCGAGAAGCAGGCGGGAAAGCTGGAAGTCGGCGATTGCGTCGTCCTGACCGGCGCGGGCAAAGAGGCCGACGCGGTGAAGACGCCGTGCAACACGCCCAACACCCCGTACATGGTCAGCGTCGTCGGCGTGAACAAAGGGGACTGGAACTGCTCGGAAGGTTTCTACCGAGTGGCGATCCCGACGCCGATGCGCGGGGAAGGCGTCGCGTTGTGCCTCGGTATCAACGGCCAGATCGGAGCCTGCTTCGACGACATCGAGAGCAAGACGCCGCCGAAACTTCTCGAGTGCGGCAAGGCGCGGCTGAAGGTGCTGACCACCGCGCCCGCGAACGCGCTGGGCACGGGCTGCCCGGACAACACCGAGAAGACGCTGACCTACATGGGCTACATGGATCCACGGTTCAAATCGGTGACGATCTGTTTCGGCAAGCCCTGAAGAAGCAGATCAGCGGGCCGACACGGGCACGGGTGCGGTCGACGTGCTCGGGGTCGGCGAGGGGCTGCGCGGCGGTTCGGATCGGCCGCCGCCCAGTTGCGCGGGCAGCAGTCCGGCGTTGACGCCTTGCGGCGGGACGAGACCGGTGTTCGGCTGGTCTTCGCTGCCGTCACCCGAGGTCGCGACCAGGGCGAGGGCGCTCAGCACCAGACCGGAAACGACGACTCCGGCGCCCTGCGCGTACTTGCGCCGGGCGAGGCCGAACCGGCCGCCGCCGAGGACGTTCGGCGACTGGCCCAGTGGCGCCGTTGATCCCAACGGCGCTGTGCCCCCCAAAACCCCACTGCCTCCCAAAACCCCTTTGCCGCCCAGCACTCCGGTGTCGCGCAGGCCGGCGACCCTGTCGGGCCGCTGGATGGCCACCAGCTGACCGTCGGCGGTCATCGCCAGATTGTCCGGCGCGCTGGGAAGTTCGGTGTTCTGCGGGATGGAGCACAGGCTCGCCAGGAAACCCGCCGACATGGACGGAGCTCCTGCCTGCTTCACGGCGTTGACGGCCTGCCGCTGCGCCGCGACCTCGGCCGCGCACGACTGACAGCGGGCGATATGCGCCGACGCCCTGTCCTGGGCGCCGAGGGACAGCTCGCCGTCGACGAAGGCGACGATGGCGTCCGGAAGCAGATGCGACTCGGGGAGTCCCCAACCTCGCGGTGCGGTCATACCCCCACCTTCGCAGACTCCTGCGCCGCGGCGCGACGACGCTCCAGGGAAGCGCGAAGCGCCTGGCGGCCACGGTGGATCCGGCTGCGCACGGTGCCGAGCTTGACACCGAGAGTGGCGCCGATCTCCTCGTACGAGAGGCCTTCGACGTCGCACAGCACGACCGCGGCACGGAACTCGGGCGGCAACTCGTCGAGCGCGGCCTGCAGGTCCGGGTCGAGGTGCGTGTCCGAGTAGACCTGCTCGGGGCTCGGGTCGTCACCGACGATGCGGTCGGTGTCCTCGGGGAGGCCTTCCATCCGCACGCGCGAGCGGCGGCGGGCCATGTCGAGGAAGAGGTTCGTGGTGATGCGGTGCAGCCAGCCTTCGAACGTGCCGGGCTTGTAGGACGCGAGGGAGCGGAAGACCCGGATGAAGGTCTCCTGCGTCAGGTCCTCGGCGTCGTGGGCGTTACCGGTCAGGCGGTACGCCAGCCGGTACACGCGGTCGGCGTGCTCACGCACCACCTCGTCCCACGACGGCGGCGTCCATGCGGCCTCGTCCACGGTCACCGGTGTGACCTGGTCCGCGTGCTGGTCCTGCATCGTTTCCTGCATCGGGGAAGTAGGCACCTCCATCAGCGTCTCTCCCAACTACTCCACCCAACGCGGGCGATGTGCACGGTGTTCCCGTTGTCGAGGACCAGTCTGTCCGGCCTGCTTATGTTTCTAGTGAGACTGGACTGAGAGGAGGCTGAGAAGTCGGTACCAGGGAGTCTTCGCTCTTTTGTCGATAAGCAGCGCTAACCTCCGCGTGTGAATTCCGGGACGCATGCGGGCTCGCCTGCCGAGACCGCCGACGTCGGCCTCATCGTCGATGGGTACCACCCCGACGACGAGGTACTGGCCACCGCGCGGGCGCGGTCGGCCGATCTGGGGTGCGGTCCGCTGAGCGCGGGCGCCGGAGCGACCTTGCGTTTCCTCGCCACGACGCTGCGCGCGAAGGCCGTCGTCGAGGTCGGGACCGGGGCTGGGGTGAGCGGGTTGTGCCTGCTCAGGGGCATGGTCGACGACGGGATCCTGACCTCGATCGACATCGAACCGGAGTACCACCGGGCGGCGAGGGCGGCGTTCCGCGAGGCGGGCTATCCGCCGGGGCGGACCCGGCTGATCATGGGCCGCGCGCTCGACGTCCTGCCCCGGCTCACCCCCGGCGGCTACGACCTGGTGTTCGTCGACTCGGCCCCGATCGAGTACCCGAGTTGCTACGAGAAGGCCGTCGCACTGCTTCGGCCCGGCGGGATACTGGCGTTCCACAACGTCTCGGGCACCAGGGTGACGGATCCCTCACGGCGCGATCCGGACACGCTGGCGCTGCGCGAGGTCGCGCGGGCCTTCCGGGAGGACGAGCGGCTGGTTCCGGCGCTGTTGCCGGTGGGCGGCGGGCTGCTGGTCGCCGCGATCGCGTAGCAGGGGACCTTTGCTATCGCCGGGGGCTGAAGGACGCTTTACCCGCATCAGACGCGGTGAAGGACGCTTTCACCGCGTGCGATGCGGGGAAAGGCCCCTTCAGCCGCGTCCCGGCCACCACGGCCACCGCGGCGAGGGCCAGCCAGCAGGCGGTGAGGGCGATCAGCCAGGTCCAGCCCGCGTGCCCGTAGACGGTCGCCCCGGCGGCACCGCCGACGCTGCTGCCGAGGTAGTACGAAAGCGTGTAGAGCCCGCCGACCTGGCCGCGGGCGTTCTCGGGCGCCTCCGCGGCGGCCCAGCCGTTGGCGACGGCGTGCGCGGCGAAGAAGGCACCGGTCAGCACGACGAATCCGGCGATGACGAGCGGCAGCGAATCGGGCAGCGTCAGCGCCGCTCCGGCGATCGTGAGCAGCAAAGCGCCCGCGAGCGACCGGCGACGTCCGAAGCGGCCGACGAGCTTGCCCGCGGTCGCCGACGAGACCGAGCCCATCGCGTAGGCGAGGAAGACCAGCGACGCGATCGCGGATGAGAGGTCCAGCGGCTCGCCGGTCAGCCGGAATCCGGCGGCGTTGTAGAGCGCGACGAACGAGCCCATCGCCAGGAGCGCGACGGCGTACTGGACCAGGAGGACCGGCCTGCGAACGGCCGCGCCGAGCCCCACCAGAACCGCCCTGCCCTGCTCGCGCAGCACCTCTGACCTGCGACGATCTCCCGAAGTGATAGCAAAGGTCCCTTGCTCCCCCGGCGGCAGGGCCAGCACCGTGACCACCGTGCAGACCAGCCCGATCACCGCGACGACGATCAGCGCGCCGTGGTAGCCGAAGGGACCGGCCGTGAACCCCGCCGCGAGCCTGCCGACCATCCCGCCGACTGTGTTCCCGGCGATCATCGCGCCCACGGCCGCCGCCAGCCCGGCCTTGCCGAGCCGTTCCGCGAGGTAGGCCGCGGCCACTCCGGGGAACCCCGCGATGGCGACCCCTTGCAGCGCCCGCAGCACGAGCAGCGCCGGATAGCTGGGCGCCAGCGGAAGCAGGAAACCGAACACGACCGAAGCGACCACCGAGGCGATGATCACCGGACGCCGCCCCACGACCTCGGAAAGTGCCGCGATCGGCAGCACGGCGATCGCGAGCGCGCCGGTCGCGACGCTCACCGCCAGCGAAGCGCCGCCGGGATCGAGGTGGTACTGCTCGGCCAGCTGCGGCAGCACCGGCTGCGGCGCGTAGAGCAGGGCGAACGACGAGATCCCGGCCGCGGCGACGGCGATCGTCACGCGGCGTGTGGTTCCGGTTGCAGGCACGTTCTCGAAGCTAAGCCGCGCTAACCAATACGTCTAATACGTTCATCTGCCACAATCGATACCATGCTGAATGAAAGGATGACTGCCCAGCTAGCTCCTCAGCTCGCGCTCCTCACCGCACTCCGCCGCACGACGAACGTCACACGCGCGGCCGAACTGCTCGGCGTCCCGCAGCCCACGGTGAGCCGCCGGATCTCGGCGCTCGGCGACGCGCTCGGCGCCCCGCTGACCGTCCCCGACGGCCGCGGCATCCGGCTCACCCGCGCCGCGGAACTCCTGGCCGACGCCGCCGAACGCGCCCTCGCCGCCGTCGACACCGGAGTCCGCCAAGCCCGGGAAGAGGTCGACCCCGAATCGGGCCACATCGTCCTCGGCTTCCTGCACCTGCTCGGCCGGTCGCTGGTCCCCACACTGCTCCGCGGCTACCGCGCGGACCACCCGCACGTACGCTTCACGCTCGTCCAAGGCTCACGGCAGGACATGGTCGACAGGCTGACCAGCGGCGAACTCGACCTCGCGCTGCTCGCGCCCGCCCCCGTCGACGACCCGCTCCTCGACACCGCCGTACTCGCCGAGCAGGAGATCTTCCTCTCCGTTCCGACGTCGCACCGTCTCGCCGGCCAGCCGAGCGCCGCCATCGAAGACCTCAAGGACGAGGAATTCGTCCTCCTCGAGACCGGCTACGGCCTTCGGACGATCACCGACGACCTGTGCGCCGCGGTCGGCTTCGAACCGAAGATCGCCTTCGAGGGGCAGGAGTCCGACACCGTGCGCGGACTGGTCGCGGCCGGGCTCGGGGTGGCGCTGCTCCCCCGCTTCGAACCCGGCAGTCCGGCCGGTGTCGCCGAAGTCCCGCTGGTGCCACCGGTCGGGCGGACCATCGGGCTGGCGTGGCGCAAGGACGTCGTCCTGCCGCCCGCGGTCGCGCGATTCCGGGAGCGGGTCCGCGCCCAGCCCCGGTGACGATCGTCAAGGTCGATGGGTGCCGTTCGTCCATCCCACCGACGCGATGTTTTCGCTAACTTCGGGTGAATGTACGACGACATCGTGGAGTTGGCGGGTGAGAGCCCGCGCTGGCTCCAGGCGGCGGCAATCGTGTTCACCGAAGCAGGACTGCTCGTCTTCGTGGCGCTCTTCGCCTGGATGTTGTGGAGGGCGCGCACTTCGCCCGTGCGGATCGCCGTGGCGCTGCTGCCGCCTACCGCGACCTCGATCGCGTACCTGATCAGCGAAGGCGTGAAGAGCGTCCTCCAGGAGGACCGGCCCTGCCGGAACCTCGTCACGCTCGTCCACTGCCCGCCGCTCGACGACTGGTCGTTCCCCAGCAACCATTCCACGATCGCCGCGGCCGCCGCCGTCGGACTGGCACTGACCTGGCGGCGCCTCGCGCCGTGGGCGCTCTCGGGCGCCCTGCTGATGGGCTTCAGCCGGGTGTTCGTGGGCGCGCACTATCCGCACGACGTCCTCGCCGGGTTCGCGCTCGGCGCGGTGACGGCGTGGCTCGTGATCCGGTTCCTGACCGGCCCCGCGACCGGGCTCGCCCGCCGCCTCACCGCGCACGCGGGTGACGCCCCGACCCAGCCCATGCCGCGGCTGCCGGTGCGGGGCGACAGCAAAGGTCCCTTGCTCCCGCCCCGCACGTAGCCGCAGGTCAGGCGTAGGAAGCGACCAGTTCGACCAGCGTTCGCGCGGCGAAACCGGTGGCTCCGGGCACGACGTCCGCGTAGGTCTTGTCGGCCCGCGCGGGTCCGGCGATGTCGAGATGCGCCCACGGCACGTCACCGACGAACTCCCGCAGGAACAGCGCCGCGACGATCCCGCCGGGGCCACCGGGCGCCTGCCGGACGTCACCGAGCGAGCCCTGCACGGTCTCGGCCAGATCCTCCAGCAGCGGCATCCGCCACCACGCTTCGCCGACCCGCTCGCCCGCCTTCGTGACCCGCTCCGCGAGCGCGTCGTCGGTGGCGAACACGCCGCCGGTGCGGACACCGAGGGAAACCTTCATCGCGCCGGTCAGCGTCGCCGCGTCGATCACGGCGTCCGGCTTGTGCTTCTTGATGCCGTAGACGAGCGCGTCGGCCAGCACCATGCGGCCCTCGGCGTCGGTGTTGCCCACTTCGGTCGTCTTGCCGCCGTAATGCCGGACGATGTCGCCGGGCCGGTACGAGGAGCCGGACACGTGGTTCTCCGCGGCGGGCACCAGCCCGGTCACCTTGACCGGGAGACGCAGCGCGGCGATCGCGCGGACGGCGGCGATGATCGCCGCGCCGCCCGCCATGTCGGTGCGCATGAGGTGCATGCCGTCGGCCGGTTTGATCGAGAGACCGCCGGTGTCGAAGGTGATGCCCTTGCCGACCAGCAGCAGATGCGTCGCAGCCCCGCGCGGCCGGTACTCCAGCTCGATCAGCCGGGGCGGCGCGGCCGAGCCGCCACCGACGGCCAGGACGCCGCCGAAGCCCTGCTCCGCCAGCCACTTCTCGTCCCGCACGGAGACGGTCAGGTTCGGAATCCCACCCGCCACGCGCGCGGTGGTGTCGGCGAGCCAGGCGGGCGTCTTGACGTTCGAAGGCGCGTTCGCCAGATCACGCGCGAACGAGGCGGCCGCGGCGAGTTCGCGGACCCGCTCCAATGCCTTCTCGTACGCGGGCACGGCCCGCTCGTGGCGGGTGAGCAACCGGACTGTCCGCAGGCTCGGCTTCGGTTCGTCGGCCGTCACCGTGAACCGGTAGCCGCCGAGCAGCAGCCCGAACGCCAGCTCCTCGACGTGCTCGGCACCGGCGTCTTCGGGCAGTTCGACGGCGAAGGCACGGAACGCCTTCTGCCCCGCCTTGACGTCTTCGTCCAGCGCCGCCGAGACGGCGCGGACCAGCGCGGCACCGGCCTTGCGGTAGTGACGCGGTTCGCCGTCGCCGACGCCGGCCAGCCAGCGGATGCCGCCGGTGGGCACGGTCTGCACGTCACCGGCCTTGCCGGTGGGCCGCACGCCCCCGATCTCCTCGAGGCCGGCGTCACCGTCCTCTTCGGACGGCGCCGCGATCAGCGTGGCCAGCGGCGTACCGCGCCGCAGATCGGCCGAGACCTCGAGTTCGAGCAGCTTCCCCGGAACGGGGGGTAGCGGGTTACGCACAGTGAGCGACCTCCGGGCGCAGATGAACCGCGACCCCGGCCTCCGAAGGGAGACCGGGGTGCGGGTGGTTGAACGTAGGTGCGGTCCGGCTCAGCCGGTGACCTCCTGCAGGGCCGCGCCGAGATCCTTCGCTTCTTCCGCGGAGAGTTCGACGACGAGGCGCCCACCACCCTCGAGTGGTACGCGCATCACGAGGCCCCGCCCCTCCTTAGTCACTTCGAGGGGACCATCTCCGGTCCGGGGCTTCATGGCCGCCATAGCGTGCTCCCTCCGTCTCAACCGGCGCGCCCGGGTCGCGCTCGTCAAAGCCAGCCGGGTCTACTGTCCATTGTCCCTCATCAGCGGCCGAGCGCGAACGCGGACCGATCTTTTGCCGCCGTATCGGTGCTGGTATGCGGCTCGCGAGGCTGAAAGACTTCCCCCAGACCGCAGTTTCGCCGACTAGGAGATCCCGTGACCACATCCGACGTTCTGCTGACCGCCGACGCCGATGGCGTGCGCACCTTCACGCTGAACCGGCCGCAGGCGTACAACTCGCTGACCGTCGAACTCAAGGAACTGCTGCTGGCGGGCCTGACCGAAGCCGCGGCCGACGACAGCGTCCGCGCGGTCGTGCTGACCGGTTCGGGCAAGGCGTTCTGCGCCGGGCAGGATCTGAAGGAGCACGTCGGACTGCTGCAAGCGGGTGACCCGGCGCCGCTACACACGGTCAAGGAGCACTACAACCCGATCGTCAAGACGATCGTGGGGATGCCGAAGCCGGTGATCGCGGCGGTGAACGGTCCCGCGGCGGGCGCGGGCGCGGCCTTCGCCTACGCGAGCGACCTCCGGATCGCGGCGACGTCGGCGAACTTCCTGATGGCGTTCGCGAACGTCGGCCTCGGACCGGACTCGGGCGCGTCGTGGACGCTGCAGCGGCTGATCGGCCTCGGCCGCGCGGCCGAGCTGATGCTGCTGGCGCGCACGGTCGACTCGGCCGAGGCGCTGACGCTGGGCCTGGTCGGCGAGGTCGTCCCCGACGAGGAGCTGGCGGCTCGCGCGCAGAAGGTCGCCGCGAAGCTCGCGGCGGGCCCGACGGTCGCGTACGCGAAGATCAAGAACGTCCTGTCGGTGGCGGCCGAGTCGTCCCTCGAAGCCGCGCTGGCCGCCGAGGACGAGGCCCAGACCGCGCTCGGCGCGACGGCCGATCACACCGAGGCCGTCGAGGCGTTCGTGGGGAAGCGCAAGCCGAACTTCCAGGGCAAGTAACCCCCCGCGCGGCGTGCAATGAAAGGTCCTTTCCTGGCAAAATTTGCGAGGAAAGGACCTTTCCTCGCACGACCGGGACCGGGACCGGGACCGGGACCGGTTCCGGGCAGCAACGGCTAGCGTCTTGGCGTGATCCCGACGCCGCCCCGCCTCCAGACGAAAGCCGCGCCACTCGCGGGCGCTCCGGCGCGCAGGATCCGCGAAGGTGACCCAGTGCGAGCGCCGGCCATAATGCTGGCTGCCGCTCTTCGTCTTCACCGGCGGTTTCGCGGAGGTCTACGGACGCGAGGTCCCGCACGCGATCACGTGGGCCGAAGACCTGCACGCCCGAGCGAGCCAGCCCTTCGCCTCACGAGGCCCGGAAGCAGTCCTTCACATGGTCGTCGACCATCCCGGTCGCCTGCATCAGCGCGTAACACGTCGTCGGCCCCAGGAAGACGAAACCGCGCTTCTTGAGTTCCTTCGCCATCGCCTTCGACTCGTCGGTGATCGCCGGGACGTCCGCCATCGTGCGAGGCCGGACATGCGACCCGGGCGCGAACGACCACAGCAGGTCGTCCAGCGAACCGTCCAGTTGCTCGATCGCGCGCGCGTTGGTGATCGCCGCCAGGATCTTCGCCCGGTTCCGCACGATCGACGCGTCTTCCATGAGCCGGGCGACGTCGTCGTCGGTGAAGGCCGCGACCTTCTTCGGCTTGAACCGCTTGAACGCCTTCCGGAACGACTCCCGCTTCCGCAGGATCGTGATCCACGAGAGCCCGGACTGGAACGACTCCAGGCACAGGCGCTCGTACAACTCCTCGTCACCGTGGAGTTCGACGCCCCATTCGGTGTCGTGGTACTCGACGTAGTCCGGGGCGGAGTTGCCCCACGAACACCGCTTGACCCCGTCCGAACCCAGCAGACCCGCCTCAGCCAACCCGGTACCCCTCCGCGTATTTCGCGAACCTTTGCAGGCTCAGCCGCAGTCCCAGCTCGAATCCCGGTTTCGCGACCGGCCAGCCGAGCCGCCCGACGACGCCGAACGGCGGCCGCAGATGCTCCGCCCAGACGAAGGTCGACGAATGCGGCCCCTTCTCGATCACCTGGAAGACCCCGGTGCCCTGCACGATCTTGCCGAGATGCCGCACGACGCAGCGCAGCGGCGGTTCCCAGCTGGTGATCTCCATGGTGTCGGTGAACCCGATCCCCGCGACGCCGGTGAAGGCCGACAGCTTCGAGCCGACACTGCGTCCGTTGCCCTCGACGACCTTGACGTCGGTGCCGAGCATCCACTCGCCTTGGCGCTCCCAGTCGGTCAGCGCGAGCCAAGCCGTCCCGGCGGGGACCGCGACGTCGACGGAGACGACGACGTCGGTCATTGGGCGCCCTCGCGCTCGGCCTCCAGCTCGGCCACCCTTGACCGCAATTCGTCGATCTCGACACCGAGCCGCCGCATCACCCAGTCCACTTCGGACATCTTGTAACCGCGCAGCACCAGCTGATAGCGGACGGCGTCGACGTCCTCGGCGGTGATGTCCTCGGCGGGCAGCCTGGTCGGCGAGCTGCCGGGCGGCAGCGGGGCCAGTTCCTCACCCCGGCCGAACACCACGGCGGCCAGCAGAAACACCACTGCGGCCACCAGCAGCATGACTACGAGGTAGATCAGGGCGGTCGTCACGCGACGATCGTGGCACACGAACGCCACGATCGTCTCGCCAGCAAGGCGAGTCGCACGCTGAGCACCACCCAGAGGACCATCAGGATCCCGCACGGCACGGACAGGAACAGCCGCGACGCGTCGATGAACCCGGTGGCGAACACCAGCAGTGCCACCGAAAGCAGGTTCAGCCCGACGGCCTCGCCGATCAGCACGCCGGCGGTACGGACCAGCCGGACGCCGTCCATCCGCCGGGAGAGCCAGCGCATGCAGACGAGCGCGAAGAGGCCGAGCACCGGCACAAGGAACACCGAACCGTGGGTGAGCTGGGCGATGTACTTGTACCAAGCCGGTGTCGGCGTCGCGAGCTGCGACCAGTCACCGAAGGTCCACTTGCGGGCGAAATCCCAGGCGAGCTGCATCAACGGCACGCCGAGGATCAGTTTCCAGAGCGTGCGGGTGCCGCTGTGCATCCCGAGTTCGGCCTGGTAGCCCTGCGCGATCAGGTGCACCGGCCCGAAATCGGCGACGGCGCGCTTCTGCGCTTCTTGTTCGCTCCAGCCGCCCTCGCGGTAGGCGTCGGCGGCGTCGTTGAGCCCGTCCCGTGCTTCGCGCAGCAGGTCCCGCTTCGCCGACGCCGGGCCGTCGAGCCGCGCGCGCAGGTCACCGAGATAGGCCTCGATCACAGTCATGCCGTAGTTCTCCCGAAACTCCGCGCGGTCAGGCCGCGATCGCCATTTCCGGCCGCCGGTGGCGGCGCGCGGCGACCGTGAGCCGCAAGCTGAACAGGATCCACGCCGCGGACATCACCACGCACGGCACGCTGACGACCAGCCGGGCGGGCTCCAGCACCCCGGTCGCGCCGCCGTACATCGTGACGGCGAGCAGGTTCGCCCCCACCGCCACGGCCAGCGCCAGCGAAACCACGCGGGCGGCGGGCCCGCCGTCGCCGCGCCGGGAGAGCAGTCGTGCCGCGATCACCCCGGCGACCGCGACCACCGGGGACAGCGCCGCCAAGATGTCGGCCACGTCGATCACGCGGTGGTACCAGGACGGCGGCGCGTCACCGAACCGCGACCAGTCACCGAAGCTCAGCGCCCTGGCGAGATCCCAGGCGAACATCAGCACCGGCACACCGACGATCAGCTCCCACAGCACGCGAATGTCGCGACGGAGTCCCAGCTCGGCCTGATAGGCGCGGGCGATCAGATCGACCGGGCCGAAATCGGCGACTGCCCGCCGTTCGGCTTCCAGCTCTGCGACACCGCCCTCGCGATACGCCTCGGCCGCGTCGCGCAGACCGTCCCTCGCCTCGGTGAGCAGATCGGCCTTCGCCCCCGCCGATCCGCGCAACCGGCTTCCCAGGTCGCCGATGTACGCCTCGATCGCGGTCATGCGACCGTCAAGGATCGCGGCCGCCACGACCGGAACGCGAGCGGGATCAGCCAGAAGCTGAACGCCGCCCAGCCGACAGACAGCACGTTGCACACCAGGCTCATGTCCATCCGTGCCGGGTCGAGGACGACCGTGCCCACGGCGAGCAACAGCATCGCCACGAGGTTCGCGATCGCCGCGGCGCCCACGGTCCATCGCGTCACCGTCCCCAGCCGCTCGCCGTCGAGCCGCCGCCCGAGCCAGCGGGTGCCCAGCAGCGCGGCGACCCCGATCACCGGCGAGACGACGACGAAGACACCCGAGAGATCGACGACGAACAGGTACCACTGCGGGGTCGGTTTCCCCATCTTCGCCCAGTCGCCGTAGGTCCAGATCCGCGCCAGCTCCCAGGACAGCTGGAACAGCGGGACACCGACGATGACCTTCCACAGGGTGCCGATGTCGCCACGCAGCGCCAGTTCCCGCTGGTACGCGCGGGCGACCACGCCCACCGGACCGAAATCGGCGACGGCCCGTCGTTCGGCTTCCGCCGCCGCGGCACCGCCCTCGCGGTACGCCTCGGCCGCGTCGTGCAGACCGTCCCTCGCCTCGGTGAGCAGATCGGCCTTCGCCCCCGCCGATCCGCGCAACCGTCTGTCCAGCTCCGAGAGGTAAGGCTCGATCGCGCTCATGCCGTGCTCCCCCCGAGGACACCACCTATGACAGTGGTGAACTCCTGCCACTCCGCCCGTTCCGCGGCGAGCGCCTTCTGCCCGGAGCGGGTCAGCCTGTACGTACGACGTTTGCGACCGGACACCACGTCCCACTCGCTGGCGAGGAATCCGGCGCGCTCCAACCGGCGGAGCGCCGGGTACACGGTCCCCGTCGGCAGGTCGAGCGCGCCGTCGCTGCGCAGCTGGAGCGCCTCGATGATGGCGTATCCGTGCAGCTTCCGACCGTCGAGGACGGCGAGGAGCAGCGCGTCGAGGTGCCCGCGCAGACTGTCGGCCTTCATAGATAGACAGTCTACACATCATCGATCATCAGGGTACCGGGGTTCTCCCCGGAAGCACCTCAGGGAATGTCCCCTAGATCACCCCGATTTCATAGATTTAGTGGCTACATGTAGCCAGCCTACGTATACAGTGCATCGGCATGGACGCACTCCCGATCGCGAGACTCCAGTTCGCGACGACGACCTCGTTCCACTTCCTGTTCGTGCTGCTCACACTGGGGCTCGTGACACTCGTCGCGGTGATGCAGACACGCTCCGCACTCGGCGGCAAGCCCGAGCTGATGCGGATGACACGCTTCTGGGGCAGGCTTTATGTGATCAATTACGCGCTGGGAATCGTCACCGGAATCGTGATGGAATTCCAGTTCGGGCTGACCTGGACCGGTTTGTCCGCGGTCGCGGGCGACGTCTTCGGCGCGCCGCTGGCCATCGAGACGCTGGTGGCGTTCTTCGCCGAATCCACCTTCCTCGGGCTGTGGATCTTCGGCTGGGGGCGGCTGAACAAATGGGTCCACCTCGCGCTGATCTGGCTGATCACGCTGACCGCGTACGCCTCGGCACTGTTCATCATGGTGGCCAATTCGTTCCTGCAGAACCCCGTCGGGACACACACCGAGAACGGGGTGCTCAAACTCGACGACTTCGGCGCGCTGTTCACCAACCCGGCGCTGGCGATGTCGCTGCCGCACGTGCTGAGCGCCGCGCTCATGACCGGCGGCTTCTTCGTGGTCGGCGTCAGCGCGTACCACTTCATCAAGCGCACCAAGGAGATCGAGTTCTTCCGGCGTTCGATGCGGATCGGCGTGCTGACCTCACTGGTGGGCAGCACGATGGTGATCGGCTTCGGCTTCGCCCAGTTCGGGCCGCTCGGTGAGTACCATCCCGACAAGCTCAAGTCGCCGGAGCCGCTGGTCGGCGCGCCACTGGGGTTCATGATCCAGATCGGGTTCATCGCCTTCCTCGCCTCGATCCTCGGCACGCTGCTGCTGTACCGGAACTGGATCACCAAGGTGCGGCCCCTGCTGTATGTGATGGTGCTGGCCATCCCGCTTCCGTTCATCGCCGCCATCTTCGGCTGGCTGGTGCGGGAGATCGGGCGTCAGCCGTGGCTGATCCGCGGGCAGCTGACCACGGCCGACGCGGTCGCGTCGATCCCCGCCGGTCAGATCCTGTTCTCGTTCATCGCTTTCACGGCGCTGTTCGCGGTACTCGCGATCGCCGACTGGGTGCTGATGTCACGGGTCGCCAAACGCGGCCCGGAACCCGAAGAAGAGGCGACGGCGCCTCGTGCCGAACTTCCCGTCCTGAGCGGAGTCTGACCCATGGTGATCCTGTGGTGGTGTGTGCTCGGTTTCCTGACGGCCGGCTATTTCGCGCTGGCCGGCTACGACTACGGCGTCGGGATGCTGCTCGGCAGGCTCAGCCGCGACGAGGGCGAACGACGGCGGGTGCTCGGCGCGTTCGGTCCGTTCTTCCTGGCCAACGAGGTCTGGCTGGTGGCCGCGGTCGGCGTCCTGTTCGGCGCCTTCCCGCATCTGGAAGGAAAAGTCTTCTCCGGGGCGTACGTGCCTGTCGTCACCCTGCTGCTCGGGCTGGTCACGTTCACCGCGGCGGTGCAGCTGCGCAGCAGGCGGCCGGACGCCGGACGCGGCACCTGGACGCTGGCGATCACCGTCGGCGCCTGGGTGACGGCGGTGTCCTGGGGAGTGTTCCTCGGCAACCTCGTCCTCGGGCTCCCGCTCGACGCGGCGGGGCTGCCGACCGGCGGTGTCCTCGCCGCCTTCGAACCGTACGCGCTGCTGTGGGGCGCCGGGTTCGTCGCGCTGTTCGCCTTGCAGGGAGCGGCTTTCCTCGCCGTCCGGGCCCCGTCCGGCTTCACCGCCCGCGCGAACCGGACGGCCAAGGCGCTGCTCGCGCCCGCGTTCGCGTTCCTGGTCGTGGCGGTCGGCTGGGGTGCCTTCGAGACCACCGCGTCGTGGACCGTGCTGCCCGCGATCGTCCTGGCGTTCGGCGCGTTGGGAGCCGCGGCCGCGGCCTTGCGCGCGGGACGGCACAAATCGGCATTGGTCGCCACGATGGTCCTGTCGGCGTCGCCGGTGCTCGCCGTCGGGACACTGCGCCTGCCGGACGCGCTGGTGTCCTCTGTGGACGGCGGATTCTCCTTGAGCCTGAACGAAGCCGCCGCCGGCACCGAGACGCTCGGTCTGCTCACCATCGTCGGTCCGCCCGCGCTGGTGGTGATCGCCGCCGTGCAGTGGGTGACCTGGCGGCGGAACGCCGGTCGGGTCGACCAGCGCTCGCTGCTGCACTTCTAGGAGCCCGTGATGCCTCCCCTTCCCGGACTGCGGCGCCATTTCGGCGTCTTGGCCGTCCTCGGCACGCTGACCGCGGTGGCGATTCTCGCCCAGGCGGACGGTCTCGCGACGCTGCTCACCGGCGGCGGTGTGACCTGGACGCTCGTGGCCGCCATCGCGGCCCGTGTGCTGCTCGCGGGCGGCCAAGGGTCCGTCGGCGGCCGGTTCGCGGCGACGGTCAAAGCCGGTCTGCGCAAACGGCTTCTCGGCGCGGAGGTGGAGAAGCCCGGTGAGGTCGCGACCTTGGTGACCAAAGGGATCGACGCCGGTGACGCGTATCTGACCGGCTATCTGCCGACGCTGGTGCTGTCGGCGATCGTGCCGGTCGCGGTGCTCGTCCGGCTGTTCGCCGCGGATCTGGCTTCGGCGCTGATCATCACCGCGACCCTGCCGCTGATCCCGGTGTTCGCGATCCTGGTCGGCCAGCTCGCGTTGGCGAAGACGGTCAAGCAGTGGCGGCTGCTTTCCCGGCTGGGCGGGCATTTCCTCGACGTCGTGCGCGGACTCGGCACGCTCAAGGTGTTCGGGCGGGCGGAGGCGCAGGCGAAGACGGTGCGGGCGATGGCGGACGCGCATACGGACGCGACGATGCGCACGCTGCGGGTCGCGTTCCTGTCCGCGCTGGTACTGGAACTGGTGGCGACGCTGTCGGTGGCGCTGGTCGCGGTGCCGATCGGCTTCCGGCTGCTGGAAGGCGGGATGGTCGTGCGCACCGCGGTACTGGTGTTGCTGCTCGCCCCCGAGGCCTACCTGCCGTTGCGGGCGGCCGGGGCGAAATTCCACGCCGGCGCGGAGGGACTCGCGACCCTGCGGGAGGCACTCGCCGTCCGTCCGGCGAAGGTCGTCCGCGGCTCACAGGTCGCCCGGCGCGGTGCGCCGAAGATCGTGCTGGAGAAGGTCAGCGTGGCCTACGGCGAGCACGTCGTACTGTCCGAAGTGGACTTGACGATCGACGCGGGCGAGCAGATCGCGCTCGTCGGACCGAGTGGTTCCGGGAAGAGCACGCTGCTGGCGGTGCTGCTGGGGTTCCTCACGCCGACGTCCGGCCGGGTCCTCGTCGACGGCGTCGACCTGCGGGAACTGGATCCCGGGCCGTGGCGGGCGGGGACGGCGTGGGTGCCGCAGCGGCCGACGTTGTTCGCGGGGACCGTCGAGGAGAACATCGCCATGGGCCAGGTGCCGGACGTCCAGGCGGCGGCCCGCGCGGCGGCTTTCGACGAGGTCGTGCGAGGTCTGCCGGACGGCTACCGGACCCGGGTCGGGGAATTGGGTGCGCCGCTTTCGGCTGGGCAGCGGCAACGGCTCGGCCTCGCACGGGCGCTCGCCCGTACCGAAGCGGGACTGGTGCTGCTCGACGAGCCGACCGCGCGGCTCGACGCGGAGACCGAAGCCGCCGTGCTCGGCGCGACCCGCGAACTGCTCGCCTGCCGGACGGCGGTACTCGTGGCCCACCGGCCCGCGATGGCCGCGCTGGCCACCCGCGTCGTCGAAATCCGCGGTGGCACCGTGAGAGAACGGGAACTGGTGTGAACGTCTGGGGAGTGTCCACAAAGGATGTCGTCCGGCTGATCCGCGCCGGGCTGATCGCGTCCGGCGCCGAACTGGCCGGGCTGGCGCTGATGGCCACCGCCGCGTGGCTGCTGCTGAAGGCGGCCGAGCAGCCGCCGCTGGCGTCGCTGACCGTGGCGATCGTCGCCGTCCGGACGCTGGCGTTGCTGCGCGGCGGCCTGCGGTACGCCGAGCGGCTCGCCGGGCACGAGGTCGTCCTGCGCTATCTCGGCGCGTTGCGGACCCGGGTGTACACCTCCTTGCTGCCGCACCGGGTCTCCCGGCACTCCGGTGGTGACCTGGTGACCCGGCTGGTGTCCGATGTGGACGCGGTGCAGGACGCGATCCTCCGCTGCCTCCTGCCGGCCGGGGTCGCCGCGTTCGCCGGACTGGCCTCGACCACGGTCGCGCTGATCATCAGTCCGGTGGCGGGTCTGGTGCTGGCACTCGGTCTCGCCGTCGCGGGAATCGCGCTGCCGTGGCTGTGCGTGCGGATCACCCGCGTGGCGGCGGAGCAGAGCGCCCCGGCACGGGCCGACCTCGCGGAACGGGCGGTCGAGCTGATCACCGGACGACGTGAGCTGATCGCGTACGGCGTCCACGAGTCCACTGTGGACGCGGCACACACCGCCGTCGACGCGCTCGCCGCGCGCGACCGGGCCACGGCGAACCGGACCAGCCTGCTCGCCGCCGCCGGGATGCTGGTCCAGCTGCTGACCTGCGTCACCATCGCGCTGACCGCCGGGGTTTCGACGCCGCTGACGGCGGCACTGGCGCTGGGTGCGCTGACCGTGTTCGAGCTGGTGCTCCCCCTGACCGCGGCGGCCCAGCGCTGGGTCGAGGTCCGGGCTTCGGCCGAGCGGGTGCGCGCGCTGCTGACCGAACCCGCTCCCCCGCGGGGAACCCTGGTACCCGAACCCGGGCACCTGAGGCTCGAAGGGGTCGGCGTGCGGTTCCCCGGCCGGGCGCCGGCGCTGGAAGGCGTCGACCTCGACCTTCCGCCGGGTAAGCGCGTCGGGATCCTGGGGCCGAGCGGCGCCGGGAAGACGACGGTGCTGAACGTGCTGCTCGGGTTCGTGGCGCCGACGTCCGGGAGGGTCGAGCTGAACGGGAAACCGCTCGACGAGTACGACCCCACGTTGCTGCCGTCGGTGGTCTCGGGCGCGCTCGCGGACGCGCACGTCTTCCACACGACGGTCCGGGAGAACCTGCTGCTCGCGAAGCCCCGCGCCACGGACGCCGAGCTGCTCGAAGCCTGCGCGACGGCGGGGTTCGACCTGCCGTTGGACCGTGAGGTCGGCTCGGACGGTGACGCTCTCTCTGGCGGGCAGCGCCAGCGGCTCGTGCTGGCGCGGGCGGTGCTGGCCGCGCCACCGATCCTGGTGCTGGACGAGCCCGTCGAGGGCCTGGACCCCGAGCACGGCGACGCCGTCCTGGCCGACGTTCTCGCGGCCACGCGCGGCACCGTCGTCCTCGTGACGCATCGGGAAGCGCACGTCGCGGGCTTCGACGAGATCTTACGACTGGGTTAGGAGGGGCAAGTGGCGTATCGGTACAGGTGGTCGTGAGTGGCGATTCGGGTTAGAACCCGAATCGCCACTCACGACCAGCCGCACCGCATCTCCCGTATCGGCGGCCGGTCGCTGATCGACACCTCGGCCACCTCCGGCAGCCACTCGTCCTCTAACTGCACGAACTGGGTGAGCTGGGCCGGGTCGTCGGACTTGATGCCGCACCGCGCGAGCGCCGTCCCGAGGATCTGCCGCGCCATGACGCCCAGCTGAAGCAGCGAACGGTTGCGATGCTTGCGTACGCCGAGGTTGACCTGTGCGAGCCCTTCGAGGCCGTAGCGCGCTTCGGCGTCGAGGATGAGCCCGATCTCGACGCCGTACCCGGCCGCGAACGGCACCGACTCGAGGAACTCGCGCGTCGCGGCGTACTCGCCGCCGAGAGGCTGGATGAGCCCGGACAGCGACGGGCGCAGCGCAGACAGGACCGGTCGCGCCAGCAACTCGGTGACCCGGCCGCCGCCGCTGCTCTCCAGGCGCAGCGGCCGGCGGTAGAAGCCCTTGACCAGGTGGACGCCGTCCTCGCAGAGCAGCGGGCCGAGCAACGTCGGCACGAACGCCGGATCCGGGTCGACGAGGTCGGAGTCGAGGAACACGACGAGGTCACCGGTCGTCGCGGCCAGCGACCGCCACAGCACCTCGCCCTTGCCCGGCACCGGCGGCAGCTCGGGCAGCACGTCCTCGCGGTGCACCACCCGCGCGCCGGCGCGTTCGGCGAGCTCGGCGGTGGCGTCGGTGGAGCCGGAGTCCATCACGATCAGCTCGTCGACGACCGTGCCCAGCAGAGGCCGGACCGTGCCGACGACCCCGGCGACGGTGTCCTCTTCGTCGAGTGCCGGTAGCACGACCGAAACCGTCCGGTCACCCTTCGCAGCGACGATGTCGTCGAGCGTCCAATCGGGGTTTTGCCACGTACGCCGCTCGAACCAACTCATGAGTAGTGATCGTGCCATGCTGGAGTCCGACACCCTGTCGATGGAGGAACCTTGCTACCGCTACTCGTCCGATTCGTGCTGGGCCCGCTGGTCAGGGCGCTGTACCGCCCCGACATCCGCGGCGTGGAGAACATCCCCGCCGAGGGCCCGGTGCTGCTGGCACCCAACCACCGGGCGGCGCTGGACACCGGCGTGATCACTTTCACGGCGATGCGGCAGGTCAAGTTCCTCGGCAAGGCGGAGTACTTCACCGGCCGCGGGCTCAAGGGCAAACTGATGGCGGGGTTCCTGGGCGGCCTCGGCTACGTCCCGGTCGAACGCGGTAACGCGCAAGCCGGTCTCGCCGCGCTGGAGGCGGCGCGAAAGGTGCTCGACGCGGGCGGCGCGTTCGCGATCTACCCCGAGGGCACCCGCTCGCTGGACGGGCGGCTGCACCGCGGCCACACCGGCGTCGCGGCTTTGGCGCTGGCGACCGGCGCGAAGGTCGTCCCCGTCGCGCTCTCCGGCACCGAACACCTGCAGCCCGCCGGGAAGCGCATCCCGCGCCGGGCGAAGATCACCGTCACCTACGGCTCGCCTTTGGACTTCTCGCGGTATGAGGGACAGGATTCGTCACCGGCGATCCGGCGCTCGGTGACCGACGAGATCATGTACGCGATCCTGGAGCTTTCGGGGCAGGAGTACGTCGACTCGTACCACAAACGCCCTGATCAGAGCGCTGCCTGAGGTAGGCGGTAGCAAAGGTCCCTTGCTCCCTTTTACTCCTGCGCTCACCCTCTCCGCTGCAATGAAAGGTCCTTTCCTTGCAAAATTTGCAAGGAAAGGACCTTTCATTGCACGTGCGATTCGGACTTTGGCGACACTAGGCGCATTCCGCGCATGACTGGCCTGGGCGAGATGCCGTGAAGGCCTCCTTCCCTACCCTCAAGGTAGGCAAGGAGGCCTTTACGGACCGAGGCGTCGCCAAACTGCGCGTGAAGGCCTCCTTCCCTCGGCTGAGCCGAGGGAAGGAGGCCTTCACGCGCTACCCAAGCCCTACTTCGCCCACTTAGGCCGCGGAGGGGCCACGTAGTCCGCGAAGCCGTCCAGAAGGACCGAAGCGTCCGAGTCGATCAGCAGCATGTCCCGGTACCCCGCCGACAGGAAGCCCTCCGACACCATGTGGTCGGCGAACTTCAGCAGCGGGGCGTAGTACCCGCCGACGTCGACCAGCCCGATCGGCTTCTCGTGCAGTCCGAGCTGGGCCCACGTCCACACCTCGAACAGTTCCTCCAGCGTCCCGGCCCCGCCCGGCAGCGTCAGGAAGCCGTCCGACAGCGCGGCCATCTTCGCCTTCCGCTGGTGCATGTCGGCGACGACGTGAAGTTCGGTCAGGCCGGCGTGCGCGATCTCGACGCTGCCCAGCGCCTCCGGGATCACGCCGATCACCTCGCCGCCCGCGGCCAGCGCGGCGTCCGCGATGACCCCCATGGTGCCGACCGACGCGCCGCCGTAGACCAGCCCGATCCCCCGCGTCGCCAGGAGCGTGCCCAGTGCCCGTGCCTCGTCGGCATACCGCGGGTCGAAGCCCATCGACGAGCCGCAGAAGACGCATACCCTGCGCGGCGCCGCCATCAGTGGGTGTCCTCCCACGCCTTGTACGACTCCTGCACGACGCGCACGGCGTCGTCGATGTCGTCGGTGACGTGCAGCAGTTCGAGGTCCTTCTGGCCGATCTTTCCCTCGGCGAGCAGCGAACTGGCGATCCAGTCGTACAGGCCGCCCCAGTACTTGCTGCCGAACAGCACGACCGGGAACTTCGTGACCTTCTTCGTCTGCACCAGGGTGAGCGCCTCGAACAGCTCGTCGAGGGTGCCGAAGCCGCCGGGCAGGCAGATGAACGCCTGCGAGTACTTGATGAACATGGTCTTGCGGGCGAAGAAGTACCGGAAGTTGACGCCGAGGTCGACCCACGGGTTCAGGCCCTGCTCGAACGGCAGCTCGATGCCGAGGCCGACGGAGAACCCGCCCGCCTCGTTGGCGCCGCGGTTCACCGCCTCCATCGCGCCGGGGCCGCCGCCGGTCATCACCGCGAAACCGGCGTTGGCGAGCGCGCCGCCGATCTTGCGGCCGAGTTCGTACTCCGGGTGGTCCCGTTTGGTCCGTGCCGAACCGAACACCGTCACCGCGCGCGGGACCTCGGCCAGCGCGCCGAAGCCCTCGACGAACTCCGCCTGGATCCGCAGCACCCGCCACGGGTCGGTGTGCACCCAGTCGCTCGGCCCGCGTGAGTCCAGCAGGCGCTGGTCGGTGGTGCTGCCCTGGTCACGGCGATCCCGCCGCAGCACGACCGGGCCCTTGTGGCGCTCGATCGGACGTTCCGGGTACTGGCCGTCGGGGAACTCGCTTGTCTCACTCACCCCGCCAAGACTACGACGTCGTCACCGTCCGGAGCGGTGGCATCGCCGCGAACAGGAGTTGTCGGCTACCCGAACGTGGGGCTCGCGCCGATCCGCGAGCCCCACGTTCCGGTCAGGACCGTCCCGCCAGCGCGAACGCGAGCATCGCCGTCGAGGTGAAGTCGATGGCAGGTTCGTTGCTCGGCCACGAAGCGAGGTCGTCGGTGTAGCGCGACTCGGTCGTGTCGAAGGCGTCGTACGGCTTCGTGCACTCCTTCGCTCCCGCCGGGAAGGGCAGGTCCGCGAAGTGCTCCGCCCCGTTCGGACCGTTCACGACCGCGCCGTAGAGCACCTTCTCCTCACCCGCGAGGTTGGCCGCCTGGTGATGCGGGCACTTCGGCGACGTCGTGCCGACACCGACGACCAGCGAGACGCCCCACGCGTTCGTGCCGAGGGTGAAGTTCCGCTGCTGCGAGCCGAACGCGGCGTACCGGCGGTCACCGGTCACCTCGGCGTACAGCCGCTCGGTCGCGGCGAATCCGAAGCTCTTGCTGGCGGCGTCGAAGTCCTTCACCGAGACGGCCGTCCGGAAAGGACTCTGAGCCGCACTCGCGACACCTTCGTCGAGCTGACGCCGGAGGTCGCCGATCAGCTCCTTCGGCCCGAGCGCCGCACCCGGGACGCCGTGCCGCAGGAGCTTCGCCAGTTCGGCGTGCGCCAGCGCGCTCGTGTCGTACAGGTTGAGCGTGCTCTTCTCTTCGAGGTCGATATACGCCTTCGCCCAGTGCGCCGCCTGCCGCGTCCACTCTGCCGCCCGCGGATCCCGCAAAGCCTTGCCCGCCAAGGCGAGCTGTACCGCGCCGAGTTCCATGTCGTCACGCCAAGACGATTCCGGGTAGTACGCGTGCGGGAACGCGGTGACGAGTTCGCCGACGTTCTCGGTCTTGGCCTGCGCGAAGACCGACGCGGCCTCGGCGAGATACTTCTCGGCCAGCACCGGATTCCGCCGCGCCTCCACCTGCGCGCCGAGCGCGAACGCGGCGGCGACCCGGCCGGCGAGGTTCGGGCTGAGCGCCGCCCCGCCGGGGTTCGCCGGGAAAACGGGCCGGTGCTTCACGAAATACTTGGGGTCACCGGGTTTCACCTCGAGCGCGTCGTCGTCGTGCGGGTTCCGCCAGACGTCGTGGTCGCCGAGGAAGCCGAACTTCTCACTGCCCGTACCGATCCCGACCTGGGCGTAGAGCGTCTTGGTCCGCTCGTCCCACATCTTGTCGAGCCAGTCGAGGCCGAGCGTGACCTCCTTGGCCAGCACGGGATCGTAGCCCTCACGCAGGACGTGACCCATTTCCGCCAGCGAGTACGCCGTATTCGAGGTGAACTTGACGAAGTCGCCCGCGTCGACCCAGCCGCCCTCGACGTCGATCGGCCCGCCGATCGGCTTCAGCGGTTCGGCGATCTCGTCGCCGCCCTCGCCGACGAACACCGGCCAGTCGTAGACCGTGGCCTGTTTGTCCGCCAGGTGCGAGGGTTTGCGGTCGAGACGGCCGGGGACGATGTCGTCCCCGTCGCGCTGTGCCTGGAAGAACTCGTTGGTGGCACGGACAAGCGGGGTGAAGAGCCGCTGCTTCGTGTCCACCCGGAACGTCGGCGACGTCGCCTTGGTCTCGCCGCTGACCTCGATCCGGTACTTGCCCGGCAGCCAGACCTTCGAGAGGTCGAGCTGGTACACCGCCGGGTACTTCGCGTTCCACGCGCCGAGCGAGGCTCCGGTCCGTCCACGATGGACGGTCCGGCCGCGTTCGTCGACCACCGAGAAGGACCCCGGCGCGCTGGACAGAAGGTAGGCGTACTTGGTTTCGGTGATGCCGTAGCCGACCTGATCGACCCGCACCTCACCGCGCACCGCCGCCACGGCCGAAACCGCCGGAACCGTCAAACCCCCGAGGACCAGTGCCGAAACCGCGGCCACCGCCCGGGACCAGGAACTCACCATCATCGGCGCCCCGCTCGTAATTAGTTAAGAAAGTTTCCTTTTTATGGCGCAAGACGCTAGCCCGCAGGACGCCCCCGAGTCAATATGTCCGTTTCACCCGACAGGAGGGTTCGCTTGCCCGTCGGAAACCCACAGGGTTCGAAGCATGGTTTGCGGGTATCCGACCGGTGACCGAATGGAGTTCCGATGACCCTCACCTGGCACGAGCGCTTGTCCGGCTGGCACAAGTCGAGCTATACGCATTTCGAAGAGAACGCCTGCGTCGAAGTCGGCACCGACGGCGCACTCGTCGGCATCCGGGACACCAAACAGTGCGAACTCCCGCCCGAGGTCAGGCCGGTTCTCGTCCTCCCCGCGAGCGGTTTCGCCGCGCTCCTCACTCACCTGTCCGGCTGAACCGGGCACCGGGCCGGAAATCGTCTACCGTGGTCCGATGCCGTCCCTGCGAACCGAGGCCGAACCGCTCGGCGCGCGGATCCGGCGGTTGCGCAAGGCTCGCGGGCTCACCCAGCGTGAGCTCGCCGAGCCCCGCTACGACCGCGGTTTCCTCGCCAAAGTCGAGTCCGGCAGCCGCGTGCCCTCCGACGATGTCCTTGCCCATCTCGCGCTGCGGCTCGGACTGACCGAGGACGAACTCCGCTTCGGCAGGCCGCCGGGCGCGGCCGAGGATCTCACCGCCGCGCTCGAGACGGCGTATCGGGAACTTCAACAGGGTGGCCTCGACGCCGCCGAACGGGAGTTCGCCCGGATCGAAGACCAGGCGGCCGCGTACCGGCTGGCGGACGTCCAGTGTCACGCGCGGTTCTATCTCGGCGAAGTCCAGTGGCAGCGGTACGACATCCCGTCGGCGGCCGAGGGATTCGCCCACGCGATGGAACTCGCCGAAGCCGCGTCGCCCCGGTTGCGCGCGATGATCGTCAATCGGGTCGCCGCCTGCCGGGCACTATCGGGTGATCTTGGCGCGTCGGTCGCACTCGTCGAAACCGCACTCGCCGAACTCCGCTCCACCGGCCCCGTCGATCCCGACGCGGAACTGGCACTGGTGACCGCGCTCATCCACCCGCTCATCGAGATGGGCGCGCTCCGCCGAGCCCGGCGGGCCGCCGAGGAGGGGCGGCGCGCGCTCGCCTCCGCACACCGCAAAGACATCTCCGCGCGCTACCACCGGCAGGCCGCCCAGCTGTGGCAGGCGATCGGTCTGGTCGACCGCGCCGAAAAGGATCTTTCGCGAGCGCTGCGGCTGTTCACCTCGATCGGCTACGACCGCGACGCCGCACGGAGCCGCTGGGCCCGCGGCTTTCTGTGGCGGCGGCTGGGCAAACTCGACGACGCGCACGCCGAACTGCTGCTCGCCCGCGATCTCTTGGCCAAGGCAGGCTCCCGGGAAGGCGTACTCGGCGCGACGATCGAACTCGCCGACGTCCGGCGCCGCCAAGGCGCGCTCGACGAGGCAGCCGAACTGGCCGCGGGGATCCGCCCGCTTCTGGATCGATCCCCCGACATCGAAGCCAAGGCTGAGGTTCTCCGCCTACTGGGACTCATCGCCCGCGCGCGCGGCGATCTGCCACAGGCGACCGCGTTGCTGGAGGAAGCCGCCACCGCACAGGAAAAGTCGGAATTGCGCGGCGCACTCGTGGCGACCTCGCTGCATTTGGGTGACACGTTGCGCGCCCGCGGGCTGATCGAAGCGGCGTCAGTGGCCTATCGGCGCGGCATTCGTGCGGCCGCTATGTCCGATTCCGGGCCGCTGGACTGAAAACCATACGAAAGTCGCCATATATCGCGACTGGCGGGAAAATCCTTACTACACAGGGATTTTATTCCTCGCGAAATGATCTTCGGCCGTCCGGCTAGGCCATCCGGCCCATTGACTCCTCCGGTTACCGGCTCCTTTACTCGGACGTGTCCATCGGGATAACTCCAGTTATCTTCGGCGGACACGCTCCCCGTCCCCGCCGTGTTCCCGCTCCGGTCTCCTTCCCCGCCGCGCCGTTGGCCGTCCGGGTACACGGTCCTGCCCATGGAAGGTTCCCCATGACCGTTCAACGAGGGCTCAGAACAGGGTTGGCAGCCATCGCCGGCCTTGCCATGAGCTTGACGTTCCCGGCGACACCGGCGAACGCGACCACCGCCACCATCCAGCCCGCGAGCCCCGATTCCGTGGCCGCGAACGCGGCCGACCAGGCCGCCGCAGCCGGTGTGGACAGTCTGCGCAAGGGTGCCCAGGAGGGCTTCCGCCGCGTCGGGCTGACCCCAGGTGGCGGAGGACTCTTCTACGCCGCTTACGAACGAACCTATCGTGGCCTGCCGGTGGTCGGCGGGGACGCGGTCGTGGTCGCCGACGGCGCCGGACGCGTCCACGGCACCAGCGCCGCGGAGACCGCGACGATCTCGGTCGACACCAAGGCCAAGGTCTCCGCGGCGAAGGCGACCGAGGTCGCCCGCGGCCAACTGTCCACAGTAGACAAGGTGACCGCGCCGAATCTGGTCGTGCTGGCGGGGAACTCCCCCAAGCTCGCCTACGAGGTCGTCGTCGCCGGCAAGAAGGCGGATGCGCCGAGTAACCTGCACGTGTTCGTGGACGGTGTCACCGGCGCGATCCTGCAGACACGGGACGACGTCAAGCAGTCCAACTTCCCGACCCACGCACAGGGCACGTCGAACGAGGTCGGCACCCTGGGTGCCGGGAACAGCTACTACGTCGGCAACGTCACCATCGACACGACGAACTCCGGCGGCACCTATTCGATGCGCGACCCGCAGCGCACCAACATCAGCTGCAAGCCGCAGAACGGCGCGGTGTACAGCGGCCCCGACGACAACTGGGGCAACGGTTCCGGCACCAACCTCGAAACCGCTTGTGTCGACACGCTTTTCGGCGTCCAGACCGAGTGGAAGATGCTCGGCGAGTGGCTGGGCCGTAACGGCATCAACGGCAGTGGCGGCGGCTTCCCGGCTTCCGTCGGCCTCAACCAGGTCAACGCCTACTGGGACGGTTCCTCGACGACCTTCGGCCACTCGCAGGACAACCAGCGCCAGGCCACCTCGATGGACGTCGTCGCGCACGAGTACGGCCACGCCATCTTCCAGACCACCCCGGGCGGCGCGGGCAGCGGCAACGAGAACGGCGGCCTCAACGAGTCCACCGGTGACATCTTCGGCGCCATCACCGAGCACTACGCCAACAACGCCAAGGACACCCCGGACTACGAGGTCGGCGAGGGCGTGAACCTGGTCGGCCAGGGCCCGATCCGCTACATGTACCAGCCGAGCAAGATCTCCGGGAACCCCAACTGCTACTCCTCGTCCATCCCGAACACCGAGGTGCACGCCGCGGCGGGTCCGCAGAACCACTGGTTCTACCTGCTGGCCGAGGGCACCGCGCCCGCGGGCAAGCCGGCCAGCCCGACCTGCAACAACACCTCGATCACCGGTCTCGGCATCCAGAAGGCCGCGAAGATCTTCTACAACGGCCTGCTGAAGAAGACCTCCAGCTGGAACCACAAGGCGGCCCGCAAGGCCACCCTCGAAGCGGCGCTCGCGCTGTACCCGGGTTCCTGCACCGAGTTCAACACCACCAAGGCGGCGTGGGAAGCGATCAGCGTCACCGCGGCGACCGGTGAGCCGACCTCGTGCACCCCGCAGGGCAACGACTTCTCGGTCGGTGTCAGCCCCACCTCCGGCACCGTCCAGCCTGGACAGTCGGCGACCGTCACGGTGAACACCGCGACCGTCAACGGTGCGGCGCAGTCGGTTTCGCTGAGCGCCGGCGGCCTCCCCGCCGGGGCGACCGCGTCGTTCAACCCGGCTTCGGTCCAGTCGGGCGCGTCCTCGACGCTCACCATCGCGACGTCGGCGAGCACGCCCAACGGCACCAGCACGATCACGGTGACCGGCACGGCGGCCAGCGGCACGCACAGCGCGCAGTACACGCTGACCGTCGGCACCGGTGGCGGTGAACGGACCTACACCAACGGCACCGACTACGCGCTGGACGACTACGCCACGGTCAACAGCCCGATCACCTCGACCGCGACCGGCAACGCCGTGTCGCCGGTGAAGGTCTCCCTCACCGGGACGCACACCTGCTCCGAGGACCTTCGCATCAGCCTGAAGGCCCCCGACGGCAGCACGTATTCGGTGAAGCCGACCGGTTCCCTGCCGTGCACCGAACTCGGCACCCGGAACTACTCGGTGAACGTGACCAACGAGGTCGCCGCCGGCACCTGGACGCTCGTGATCTACGACGCCTACGCCCAGGACACCGGCACGCTCGACAGCTGGACCATCACTCTCTAGCTCCTCCGCACCAACGATCCGTGAAGGCCACCTTGAGGGACTCTGAGTCCCTCAAGGTGGCCTTCACGGACCACTACCGGAAGGAAACCCCGGCAATGAAGTGGGGAAAGCGACTAGGCGTGGCCGTGGTCGGCATGGCCGCCGTACTGGGTGTCGTGACGGCGCCCGCGCAAGCGGTCACGGCCGCGACCAGCACCGCCGCACCGGACATCTCACTCGCCAACGTCAAAGCGCATCTCAGCGCGTTGCAGACGATCGCCAACCAGAACGGTGGCAACCGCGCCTCCGGACGTCCCGGCTATCCGGCGTCCGTGTCCTATGTGGAGCAGAAGCTGCGGGCCGCCGGATACAACGTGACCCTGCAGACCTGCACGACCTGCGCGGGTTCGAGCCAGAACGTGATCGCGGAATGGCCGCAGGGCGACGCGAACCAGGTCATCATGCTCGGCGCGCACCTCGACAGCGTGAGCGCGGGTCCCGGCATCAACGACAACGGTTCGGGATCGGCGTCGATCCTCGAAGTCGCGCTGACGCTGGCCCGCGAGAACCCGACGCTGGCCAAGCGGGTCCGCTTCGGCTGGTGGGCCGACGAGGAGTCCGGTCTGCGCGGTTCCAAGTATTACGTCAGCAACCTGCCCTCGACCGAGCGCACGAAGATCAAGACCTACCTGAACTTCGACATGATCGGCTCGACCAACTGGGGCTACTTCGTCTATGACGACGTCGCTTCGGTGAAGGCGATGTTCGACGAGTACTTCACCTCGATCGGCATCCAGACCGAAGGCGACACCGAGGGCGACGGCCGTTCGGACCACGCGTCGTTCAAGAGCGCGGGTATCCCGGTCGGCGGCCTCGCGACCGGGGCCGGCTACACGAAGAGTTCCGCGCAGCAACAGAAATGGGGCGGTACGGCCGGGGCACCGTTCGACAATTGCTACCACCGCGCCTGCGACACGCTGTCCAACATCCCGGACACCCCGCTGGAGAAGAACAGCGACGCGATCGCCTACGCGCTTTGGAAGCTCGCCGTCAGCGCACCGACGGGCAACGACTTCTCGCTGGGCCTCTCGCCGACGTCGGGCACCGTCCAAGCGGGAGAGTCGGCGACCGTCACGGTCAACACCACGACGACTTCCGGTTCGGCGCAAGCGGTTTCGCTGAGCGCGAGCGGGCTTCCCGCCGGGGCGACCGCGACGTTCAACCCGGCGTCGGTCCAGTCCGGCGGATCCTCGACGCTCACCATCGCGACGTCGGCGAGCACGCCCAACGGCACCAGCACGATCACGGTGACCGGTGACGGCGTCTCGGTGGACCGCACGGCGCAGTACACGCTGACCGTCGGCACCGGAGGCGTGCGCACGTTCAGCAACGGCACCGACTACGCGCTCAACGACTACGCCACGGTCAACAGCCCGATCACCTCCACCGCGACCGGCAACGCCGTCTCGCCGGTGAAGGTGACGATCACCGGAACGCACACCTGCTCCGAGGACCTGAGGATCAGCCTGAAGGCCCCGGACGGGAGCACGTATTCGGTGAAGCCGACCGGTTCCCTGCCGTGCACCGATCTCGACACCCGGAACTACTCGGTCCCGGTGACCGGTGAGGCGGCCTCCGGCACGTGGACGCTCGTGATCTACGACGCCTACGCTCAGGACACCGGCACACTCGACAGCTGGACCATCACCGTCTGACCACCTGAATACCAGGGCCATCTCACGAGGACACCCGGCCTCGTGAGATGGCCCTCGTGCTTTCACCGGGAGAATTCCGGACAACTTTTCGATATCTGGTCTAGACCACCCGATCGTCGGTAGCGCCACTCATGCACGGCGACCTATGTTGAGCCGAACGGCCGCTTCCTGTTCGTTCACAACCGCTTTCGAGATGGGAGCTGGGTATGTTCGGTCGCGTCTCACGGCTGCTCGCAATCACCGGCGCGGCGGTACTCGCCGTCACCACCCTCGTCGTCCTGACCCCGGCGCAGGCCTCGGTGGACGCCGATGTCTGCCCGGTCAAGTCGAAACCCGCGGGCAAGGTCCTGCAGGGCTACTGGGAGAACTGGGACGGCGCTTCGAACGGCGTCCATCCGCCGATGGGCTGGATCCCGATCACCGACGCGCGGATCAAAGCCAACGGGTACAACGTGATCAACGCCGCCTTTCCGGTCATCCTGTCCGACGGAACGGTCAAATGGGAGGACGGGATGGACGCGACTGTGAAGGTCGCGACCCCGGCCGAAATGTGCGCCGCCAAGGACGCGGGCGCGACGATCCTGATGTCGATCGGGGGCGCCGCCGCGGGAATCGACCTCAACTCCACCGCGGTCGCCGACAAATTCGTTTCGACCATCGTGCCGATCCTGAAGAAGTACAACTTCGACGGGATCGACATCGACATCGAGACCGGTCTCGTCGGCAACGGGAACATCAACTCGCTTTCGCCGTCGCAGAGCAACCTCATCCGCATCATCGACGGTGTACTCGCCCAGATGCCTGCGAACTTCGGGCTCACCATGGCACCGGAAACCGCGTACGTCACCGGTGGCAGTGTGGTCTACGGATCGATCTGGGGCGCCTACCTGCCGATCGTCAAGAAATACGCGGACAACGGCAGGCTGTGGTGGCTGAACATGCAGTACTACAACGGAAGCATGTACGGCTGCTCGGGCGATTCGTATCAGGCCGGGACGGTTCAGGGTTTCGTCGCGCAGACGAATTGCCTCGACAAGGGTCTGGTGATCCAGGGCCAGACGATCCGCGTTCCCTACGACAAGCAGGCCCCTGGGCTGCCCGCGCAAGCCGGTGCCGGTGGCGGGTACATGTCGCCCAGCCTGGTTTCCCAGGCATGGCGCAGCATTCCGTCGCTCAAGGGCCTGATGACCTGGTCGATCAACTGGGACGGCTCGCGGAACTGGACGTTCGGGCAGAACGTGAAGGCGTTGCAGGGTCGCTGAGTCCCGCCTCATGCCACTGGCCAGACGCCGCGCCCTTACCGAGGTACCGCGCCAGAGTGTCCGGGGTCGGGTGTGTCCACATGACACTCGCGGGCAGCTCGACCCCGGTGCTCTGCTGAAGCCTGCCTCGGATCGAGATGCTCATGACGGAGTCGAGGCCGATGTCGCTGAACGGGCGATCCGGCTCCACCCGCTCCACGGGTACGCCGGTCACCTCGGCGACCAGGCGGCACACTTCGGCCATCGCCGCGTCGTGGATCTCTTCCTCGGGCAGGTCACGAAGCGACGCCCGCGGAGTGCTCGATCGGCCATCCCGCGTCGGGTCCGCCGGATCGACGACGTGTTCGAAGAGCGCGCGGCGGCCTCCGTGGGGAGGTCCGACCGGACGCACCACGAGTGCGTAGCCGTCATCGACGGTGTGCAGACAGTCCCATACCTGGAGCGCTTCGGCCGGGGTGATGCCACCGAACCCCTGGGCTTGCATGCTCTGCAGGCTGTCAGCGTTGAGGCGCCCCATCCCGGTGTCCCGCCACGCGGTCCACGCGATCGCGACGGTGTCCGTGCCTCGACCGCGGCGGTGCGCGGCCAGCCCGTCGAGGAAGGTGTTGGCGGCGGCGTAGGCCGTGACACCCGGCAGGGTGACCAACGGTGCGGTGGAGGAGAACAAGACCATTTCGTCGAGCGAGCCCGGCGGGAACAACCGATGCAGCACCAGCGCACCCTTGACCTTCGCGTGGAGGGTGTCGCGGGCGAGCCCCTCGTCGAACGTGTCGACGAGGCAGCCGCGGACGGTGCCTGCCGCGTGGACGACGCCGCGGATCTCCGGTAGCCCCAGCGCTTCCGGCGTGAGGACGGCCCGCGCCAGCTCGAAGTCGGTCACGTCCAGGGCGAGCGGACGTATGGTCGTTCCCGCGCTCTCCAGTTCTTCGATGACATCGATCGCGCGGCGGACGGCGCCGGTGCGCTGCTCCGGCCAGCTCGACCGATCGGGCAGGCCGGTCCTGCTCGTGAGCACCAGGTTGCGCGCGCCACGCGCGTGCAGGTGCCGCGCCGCCTCAAGACCGAGCGCCCCGAGTCCACCGGTGACGAGGTAGGTGGCGTCCGGATTCAGCCGGGTACGCGGAGTCTGCGCGCGATCGGGCCGGGGAACGACACGGGCGGCCCTGAGCACACCCGCGCCGATCGAGAGCCAGTCCTCATTCGGTGGCCGCCGGAGCACCTCGGCGAGAAGATCGAGCGTTCCCGTCTCGTCATCGTCCAGATCGATGACGCCGCACCGCAGTTCCGGGTGCTCCGCGGCGATGATCCGCGTCGCTCCCCACAGCGGGCGCTGGGCCAGCGCGGCCTCGTCCACGCACTCGCGTGCGCCGTTGGTGAGCACCCACAGCCGCGTGGATCCGGCGGACCGGATCGCCGCCTGCGTGCTGTGCACCAGTGAAATCAGGTTCCGCACAACCGATTCGTAGCCGGTGTCGATCGCGCCGCTCGCCGTCGTCGCCGGAGCCAGGAACAGGATGTCATGCCGTTGCCCACCTTCACCGTTCCACGCTGTCCCTGTGCCGTCGGCGAGGGAGCACTGGACACCGTTCCGGCTGAGATGCCGGACGAGCCGATCCGCGTCCGGCGTGGACTCCGGCGTGACAAGGGTGACTGAAGCGGGTTCGGCCGTCGAGGGCAAAGTCTCCACCGGCTGCCAGCTCATCCCATGCAGGAACACCGGGGGATCGGCGACCTGCGCGCTCTCGGCGTCGACGACTCCGAACCGCAGACCGGTGAACCGTGCCACCGATGTCCCGTCAAGCCCGCGCAGTCGCACGTCGATGGTGTCGGCACTGCCCTCGCGCAGCCGCGCCTCGATGTGGGCCTCCGCGGGAGAAGGGCCGTGCAACTCCACGGATTCCACGGCGGCGGGCATCCGGTACACGCCTTTGTCGGCCAGCGGCAACGAAGCCAGTGTCATGGCCGCGTCGGCGATGACGACCCAGCTCGGCGCGCGGCCGGCGAGGGACACGGTGGCCGTCACCGCCCGCGTGTCGTGTTCCAGGTGATCGACCTGCCACTCGAAGGCCAACCCGGAGACTCCCAGCGGCCGGAGCAGGTCGAGCACGTGTTCGTTGCCGACCGGTTCGCCGTCGCCTCTCGCCGATTCGTCGCCGTCGGCCGCGTCCGGGCCCAAGGCGACCGGTCCACCGTCTCGCGCGGACGTGTGGGTGATCCAGCCGGAGTCGGCGTGCGCGCCAGGCGGCCGCGAGCTCAAGACCGCCACACCGTCCTGCACGACGACCTGCACCGCGCGATCCTGTTCGGCGGGCAACGGCGTGCGCAAGGCCACGTCGCGCAGCCGTCGTGGTTCACCGTTCTCCGGAGAGATCGCGGCGATCAACGTGCCGAGCAGGACCGCCGCGGGCACGATATCCGCGCCGTGGACCGTATGCGGCTCGTCGTACGGCCGGTTGCCGGGTGCCAGTCTCGTCTGCCATACGGTCGCGGGCGGAGTGGTGGCCACCGCGGTGCGCGCCCCCAGCAGCAGGTGTGAAGCGGCGTCGTGCTCACCGCCCTGGTCGTTGACGGCGTCCGGCAGCCAGAACCGCTGGTGCTGCCACGCGGTGAGCGGCAGGTCGGCGCTCGGCGGTTCCGGCCAGGCTTTCCGCCAGTCCACGAGCGCGCCGGCGCAGTGCAGCACACCCAGCTGTCCGGCGATCTCCGCCAGCTCCGGTTCGGCGCGCCGCAAGGAATGTGCCGTCGTCACCCCGTCCACGCCGAGCTGCTCCGCGGTCTGGTCGATGTTCTGCCGCACGATGGGATGTGAGGAGACTTCGAGGAAATGCCGGTATCCGTCCTCCAGCAGCGCCGTGATCGCGCCGGCGAACCTCACCGGGTTCCGCATGTTCCCTTGCCAGTAAGCCGGGTCTCGCGGAGCCGTCGATCGCGGGTCGGTGAGCGAAGACGAATAGAGCGGGAGAAGGGCGGGCCCGATCTCGAGATCCGCGGCCGCTTCGCCCAGATCGCCGAGCAGAGGATTCATGTGGACACCGTGGAAGGCGACATCAGAGGCGACACGGCGGACGACGGTGCCTTTCCGCTCCCGCTCGGCCGCGAACGCGGCGACCTCGTGCGCGTCGCCGCACACCACGGACCAGCCCGGCGCGGGCTCCACCGCCGCGTCCAGGCCGGCCTCGCCGGCGAGCCGCGCCTCGAGCTCACCGAACGGGATGTCCAGCACCGCCATGGCACCGCGACCCGCCACCGATTTCAAGAGCGAAGCCCGGCGACACGCGAACCGCACCGCGTCCTGGCGGCTCCACACTCCGGCGACCGCCGCCGCGGCGATCTCGCCCATCGAATGCCCGACGACCGCCGCCGGCTCGACCCCCTGTGCCCGCCACACCTGGGTCAAGCCGAGCTGCATCGCCACCAGGATCGCTTGAATCCGGTCGGTTCTGGTCAGGTCATCGCTCTCCAACGCGGAGATCAGGGAGAACCCCGCCTCTTCGCGGAAGATCGGATCGAACTCCTCGCAAACCCCAGCGAACTCCGCACTGCGCGCGAGCAGCTCCCGGCCCATGCCGACCCACTGGGAACCATGTCCGGAGAAGACGAAGACCGGCGGGGTCGGTACGCCACCGTTGCGTAGGCGCACCAGGCCGGCGTCTCCCTCGACCGACCAGGCCCGCAGGCGATCGGCGGCCTGCGCCCTGTTCTCGGCGACCACCGCCATCCGCCACGCGAGGTGTGAGCGGCGCACCGCGAGCGTTCCCGCCACGGCGTCGAGGTCGAGTCGCTCCACCTCGAATGCGGTGGCCAGCCGGTCCGCGGACTCGCGCAAGGCCGCCGGCGACGCGGCGGACAGGACCAAGGTCCTCGGCCTGCCGTCGCGTTCGTCCGACGGTCCGGCCGTCACCGGATCGCCCTCTTCGAGGACGGTGTGCGCGATGGTGCCGCCGTATCCGAAACTCGAGATACCGGCCAGTCTCGGCCGGTCAGTGCGGCGCTTCCACGGGGTCGCCTCCGCGACCACCCTGACCGCCCGCGACGTCAGGACCGCCGGGTTCACGCCCTCGCCGGCGCCGACCGTCGGCGGGATGACCTCGTTCCGCATCGCCAAGACCGCTTTGATGACACCGACGACGCCGGCGCCCGCTTCCAGATGTCCCACGTTGCCTTTGGCCGAACCGATCAGCAGCGGCTTCTCGCCCGATCGGCCTGCCCCGAACACGGTCGCCGCGGCCGAGGCCTCCACCGGATCCCCGAGGGGGGTGCCCGTTCCGTGCGCCTCCAGATAATCGACCGCCGAGGGGCTGATTCCCGCCCGATCGTAAATGCCGCGCAGCATCTCTATCTGTGCCTCGCCGTTCGGCGCCATGATGCCGTTCGTCCGGCCGTCCTGCCGGATCCCGGACGCCCGCACCACCGCCAGCACCTCGTTGCCGTCATGACGGGCGTCCGCCATCCGCTTCAGGACGACGACGGCGGCTCCTTCCCCTCGCCCATATCCGTCAGCCGCGGCGGAGAAGGGCTTGCTCCTGCCATCCGGCGCCAGCGCGCCCGAGGCCCCCAGCGACAGCGTCTGGGCCGGAGCCGCGATGAGATTGACACCGCCGGCGATCACGACTTCGCATTCGCCTGCCCGCAGGGCTTGAGCGCCCAGGTGCAGCGACGCCAGCGCCGACGAACAGGCGCTGTCCACGGCGAAGCTCGGTCCGTGAAGATCGAGGAAGTAGGACACGCGGTTGGCGACGGCGCAGTAGCTCCCGCCGATACTGCTCCAAGGCTCGATCTGTTCAGGAGTGGCGAGCAGCATCTGCCCGTATTCACCGCCACCGACCCCGATGATCACCCCGGCGTCGCTCCCGGCCAAAGAGGACGGTGCGATCCCCGCGTGCTCCAGTGCCTCCCACACCACCTCGAGCATCAAACGTTGCTGAGGGTCCATGTAGATCGCCTCACGCGGCGTGACACCGAAGAAGTCGGCGTCGAATCCCCCTGCGTTCTCGAGGTAGGCGGCGCGACTGACCGCCCCGTTCACCGCCGCCGAAGCAGCCGGTCCGGACGCCCGATACGCGGCCCACCTCCCCTCGGGCAGGTCGCCGACCACTGAACGTCCTTCGACCAGGCATCGCCACAGCTCACCGGGGCCACCGATCCCCCCTGCCAGCCTCAATCCCATGCCGACGATGGCAACGGCCTCACCGTCATACACACTCGAAGCGACCATTGTTCGTCCATTCTTGACAGAATATCGAAAGGGGGTTCGCGACAATAAGAAATCAGGATCAGGAATCGTCAGTAAGAACCGAAACAATTATCGGTGACCTCACTGAGCATCCGAACACCTCGCCGCGGCACGGCGCAAGCACTCACCTCACGTCGAGACTTTCGACCAGCGAAAATGCCCGATCTTCGGACAGCCGCCGTCAAGAGGTTCCGACCGATGAGCAAGGGGATCGGTTTCTCGGTGCCGTAGCGGGCGCCGCGGCCGAGGGAGCCGAAGGCGCTTTCTGCGTGCTCGGCCGTATCGTTCTCGGACATGGGCGAGGAGGTCGGTGGACGACTGCGACGGCTGCGCGCCGAGCGCGGCCTCACCCAGCGTGAACTCGCCGAGCCGCACTACACCGCCGCGTACGTTTCGTCCGTCGAGACGGGGGCGCGGACCCCGTCCGGTGACGCGCTGCGCCACTTCGCCACCCAGCTCGGGGTCGACACCGGCGAACTGCTCGGCGTGACCTCGCCCCGCGACGACGTCCGGCTCGATCTGGACATCGCGATGGCCGCTTCGGACTTCCTCTCGGGGAACGGCTCGGCTCCGAAGATGCGGCGGCTGGCTCGTCGGGCGGAGCGGATCGGCCGGGCGCGCCAGGCAGGACTCGCCTGGCTGTGGCTCGCGCGGTACAGCGAGAGCGACGATCGGCCGCGACTGATAGCCGCCGCCGAAGCCGCCCTCAGCGAGGACATCCCGCCGTACCGCGAACTGGCCATGGCGTTGCGGGCGAACGTCCTGATCGGCTGGGGCGAGCCGCACCACGGGATGCACCTGCTCCGGACCGCGCTCGACACGAGCCTCGACGGCTATCCGCATCCGCTGCTCCTGCTGACCTTGCGGGGATACCTCGCCGAAGGGCACCTCCGCCTCGGCGAGACCGCTCAGGCCGCGCAGCACGCGAGCGAGGCGCTACGGCTGGCTCGCGGGGACGAGCAGATCCTGACCGAACTCACCGAGAACCAACGACGACTGGTCGAGGCCTACCTCGGCGGAGGGCGGGTGGCCGACGCCGCCGCCGCCGTATCGGTGCTGCACGATCTGCTTCACGAGCGCGCGTTGCGGCCGGTGCTGGCCCGGTGTCTGTTCGCGCGGGCCCTGGTCCGTCGTGCCGACGACCTCGAAGGCGCTCTCGCGGACCTTCGCGCGTCAAGGGCGGCCGCGCCCGATCACGCCGTCACCCTGGAACTCGCCGACCTCTGCCGCGAACTCGGTCGCCTCGACGACGCCGCCGCGCTGCTCGCCGAAGCGGCCGAAGCCATCCCTGCGGACTCTCCGCACTCCGCTTCGCTCATGTTCCAGCGGGGCTCACTGGCGTTGGCCCGTGGCGATCTCGAAGCCGCCGAAGCGGGCTTCACGCACGCCATCGACGTAGCAGCGCTCCACGACGCTCGCGGCGTCTTGGCCGCTTCGGTCGACAAAGCGGGAGGGCTGCTTCTCGACCAAGGGCGCGTCGAAGAGGCCGCGGACCTGCTGCGGCGTGGACTGCTCCTGCTGGGCGCGGAAGAGGACTCGCCGGGGCGATAGCAAAGGTCCCTTGCTCTCTTTCCGCAGGTCAGCGCGAACCTAGCCGAGGAACGCGCGCAGCACCGCGGCAACCTGGCGGATCTCACCGGCCCGCACATGCTCCTGTCGCGTATGCGCCAGCGTCGGGTCGCCGGGCCCGAAGTTCACCGCCGGGATCCCGAGAGCGGCGAAGCGCGCGACGTCGGTCCAGCCCAGCTTCGCGACCGCCTTGCCACCGGCCGCCGCGACCAGCTCGGCCGCCGCGGGGACGCTCAGGCCAGGCAAAGCGCCTGGCGACAAGTCGACCACCTTCACGTCGTAGCCCTCGAAGACCTCGCGAAGGTGTGCCTCGGCCTGCTCCGAGCTCCGGTCCGGGGCGAAGCGGTGGTTGATCGTGAGCACGGCCTCGTCCGGGACGACGTTGCCCGCGACCCCGCCGCCGATCTTCGTGGCCTGCAGGCCCTCGCGATAGGTCAGGCCGTCGATGTCGACCACTCGCGGGGTGTACTCGGCCAGCCTGCGCAGCGGCTCGGCGAGGCCGTGGATCGCGTTGACGCCCATCCAGCCGCGCGCGGTGTGCGCCCGGACGCCTTCGACGCGGATCTCGATCCGCATCGTGCCCTGGCAGCCACCCTCGATGCCGCCGTTCGAAGGCTCGCCGAGGATCGCGAGGTCGCCTCGCAGCCACTCGGGCAGCTCGCGCTCGATACGGCCGAGACCGTTCTTCGTCGCTTCGATCTCTTCGCAGTCGTAGAACACGAAGGTGACGTCGTGCCGAGGCTCGCGCAGGGCGGCGGCGAGGTGCAGGAAGACAGCGTCGCCACTCTTCATGTCGACGGTGCCCAGGCCGTGCAGGATCTCGTCGTCACCGGTCCCCTCACGGCGCACCGGCAGGTTCTCGTTGACCGGAACGGTGTCGAGATGCCCCGCCAGCACCACCCGCGAAGGACGGCCGAGGTTCGTGCGGGCGAGGACGGCGTCGCCGTTGCGGATCACCTCGAGGTGGGGCGCCTGCGTCTCCAGCGCGGCCTGCACGGCGTCCGCGATGACCTTCTCCTCTTCCGAGACGCTGAAGATGTCCACCAGCGCGGCGGTGAGGTCGACAGGGTCCGCGTGCAGATCGAGCGAAGGCATGCCCGCACCGTACCGGCGGGGCCGCAGGGCTACCGTGAGGGAGTGCGCATGCGAGCGGTCTTGGTCGCCCTTCTCCTGCTAGTCAGCGGCTGCGGATCGGGCGAGGTCCCGGTGACGGTGAAACCGACCCGGAGCGCCGGTCCGGACGTGCTGCCGATCAAGCTCAAGGCACTGACCACCGACCGGTGCTACCTGACACCGGGGGCCGAGTCGCCCAAGGGCTGCCAGAAGTACGTCACCGAACTCTCGAGCGCCGCGGGCAGCGTCCGCAAGCGCAGGCCGGACCTTTCGACGAGCGCCGACGCCCTCGATCGCCCGATCGCCGCGTTCCGCACCGCGAACTGCCAGGACCAGCCGGCACCCGGCGGCGCGTGCGGCCAGGCGCTCGTCGACATGTCGGCGGCGTTGACCAGCGTGAAGAGCCTCGTCGGAGGTTGACGCAGGTCACTGGGTTACCGTTCAGGGCGTGAGCGAGCAGACCCCTGATCCCGAAACGACCGGCGCCACCGGCGTCGGACTGGCCACCGTCACTACCGACGGCACGGTGCTGGACACCTGGTTCCCGCTGCCCAAGCTGACCGAGAGCGCCGAGGACAAGCCCGGCACGGTGCGGCTGACCGCCGAAGAGGCCTCCGAGGCTCTCGGCGAGGCCGCCGCGGCCCAGCTCGGTCCGGACACCGACCGCGGTGTCGAGGTCGTCGCGGTCCGCACGACCGTCGCCCGTCTCGCCGACGCCCCCGGCGACGCGCACGACGTCTACCTGCGCCTGCACCTGCTGTCGCACCGGCTGGTCCGGCCGCACGGCGCTAACCTCGACGGCATCTTCGGCCTGCTGGCGAACGTCGTGTGGACCAACCACGGACCGTGCCCCGTCGAGGGCTTCGAGGCGACCCGGCTGCGGCTGCGGGCGCGCGGCAACGTCACCGTCTACGGCGTGGACAAGTTCCCCCGGATGGTGGACTACGTCGTGCCGACCGGTGTCCGCATCGCCGACGCCGACCGCGCCCGTCTCGGCGCGCACCTGGCCAACGGCACCACGGTCATGCACGAGGGCTTCGTCAACTACAACGCCGGCACGCTCGGCGCCTCCATGGTCGAGGGCCGGATCTCGGCCGGTGTCGTGGTCGGCGACGGTTCCGACGTCGGCGGCGGCGCGTCGATCATGGGCACGCTGTCCGGTGGCGGCAAGGAGGTCATCTCCATCGGCGAGCGCTGCCTGATCGGCGCGAACGGCGGCGTCGGCATCTCGCTCGGCGACGACTCGGTCGTCGAGGCAGGCCTGTACGTCACGGCGGGCACGAAGGTGACCTTCGAGGGCAAGGTCGTGAAGGCGCTGGAGCTGTCCGGCATCTCGGGTGCGGTGTTCCGGCGGAATTCCGGAACCGGCGCCGTCGAGGTCGTCGCCCGAACCGGCGTCGGCATCGAGCTGAACGCGGCCCTGCACGCCAACTGACCTGCGAAAAGAGAGCAAGGGACCTTTGCTATCACTCTCCCCCGGAGAGCGAGAGCAAAGGTCCCTTGCTTCTCTCACGGCCTGGACCACCTCGTCGGTTCACCTAGAATTCATCTTGTGACAGCCGAGGCCCCGCCGCGCAAGAACGTCCCTTCGACCACCCCGGCCGCACTCGGGCTCGGCGAACGGCCCGCGAAGGCCGGGCCGGACGATCCGGCGGCCACCCACGTCCGGGTCAAACTCGACGTCGAGATCCGCGCGCTCCTCGCGCACGAACCCGGCACCAAATCCGGCGCCGACCCCGAAGACCTGCACCAGATGCGGGTCGCGCTGCGCCGCATGCGCAGTGTCCTCAAGCTGTCGGGCCGCCTTGTCGGGCCGGACGCCGAACCGGTGCGCGCGGAGCTCGGCTGGCTCGGCCAGTCACTCGGTGACGTCCGGGATTACGACGTCCTGATCGGACATCTGCGGGAGGTCGTCGCGGAGTTCGAGGTGCGCGACCAGCCTGCCGCGCGTCGTCTGGTCTCGAAGTTCGTCACCGAACGCGGAGTCGCGAAGCGGCGGCTCACCCGCGCGCTCGCCAGTCCCCGGTACGCCGCGATGGTGCAGGACATCGGCCGTCTCGCCCGGCAGCCCGCCGCCGAGGAGGGCACCTCCGAGGCGGGATCCACCTCCGCGGATCTCATCGCCGGCCTCGCGAAGCCGCATCGAAAGCTCGCGAAGGCCGTGAAGGCGCTTCCGTCCAATCCCCCGGACGACGACCTTCACGCGCTTCGCATCTACGGCAAGAAACTCCGCTACGCCGCCGAGATGGCCAAGCCCGCCGCGAAGAAGAAGCAAGCGGAGCGGATCCAGCGGCTGATCAAGGCCACGAAGAACTTCCAGACCGTCCTCGGGGACCACCAGGACGCCTGCGTCGCCGCCGATCGCATGCGCACCGTCGTCGCCTCTGTCGACGCCGAGGTCGCCTTCATCGCCGGCCGGATCGCGGAGAAGGAGCTGCTGCGCAGGGCCGAGGTCCGTGCCGTGTGGCGCGATGTGTGGGCCGAGGTCGACGCGGCCGCTCAGGCGGTGATCGCGCGCAGGTAGCCGTCCGGCCTGATCAGCACCTGGCGCCCGTTCTCGGCCTCGTATGCGGCGAAGGCGTGCCCGCCGACGTCCTCGAAGTCCACATCGGACAGTGTGCTGCCCGCGGGAAGGATCCGGCGCGCGCCGTCGGGGGCGGGACCGTCGCCGAACACCAGCACTGTGGCCTGCGGACCGCGTAGCAGTTCGAAGAGCCGGACGGGTTTGCCGTTCGCGTCGGCCAGTGGCGCGTCCGGCGCGCGGTCGCCGGGCCGGATCCGGCCGGTCGCCTCGGGTGCGAGCGGGCCGCCGCGATATCCGATGTCGAGCTGACGCGTGTTCTCACCGCGCTCGTGCGCGTCTTCCGAGCCTTCCTTGTACTTCTCGAGGATTTCGGTGCTGATCTTCAGCACCCGCGCCGCGACCCCGCGCCGCTCGGGCTCGTAGCTGTCGAGCAGCCCGGCCGAACCGTCGGCGAGTTTCCAGCCCAGGTTGTACGCGTCCTGCACGCCGGTGTTGAGCCCCTGCCCGCCGGTGGGCGGGTGGACGTGCGCCGCGTCGCCGGCGAGGAAAACACGACCGTCCCGGAACCGCTCGGCGAGCCTGATGTTCGGCCGCCACACCGTCGACCAGGCGAGATCGTGCAACCGGACCCCGCCGCCGGACAGCTCGTCGAGCCGGGACTGCAACGTCTCCAGCGACGCCTCGACTTCCTCCTCACTCAGCGGTGCCCCGAACTGGAAGTGCGGCACCCCGGGAAGCGGCGTGAGCACGATCCCCGACATCGGGTCTTCGGGCTTCGCGAACCAATGCCCGTACGCGCGATCGAGCCCCTCCGCTTGGACGTCACCCAGCAGCATGCGGATCGATTCGTCGGTGGTCCCCTCGAACGCGATCCCGAGCGCCTTGCGCACGAAGCTCTTCCCACCGTCCGCGCCGACGAGATAGTCGACCCGGATCCGCTCGCCCGGCAGTTCGGCGGTCACGCCGTCGGCGTCCTGCTCGAACCCGAGCAGCGGGGTGCCGAGCTCGACCTGGACCCCGAATTCGGCGAGCCGGTCGCGCAAGATCCCCTCGGTCCGGGACTGGCCGAGGAACCAGCCGTTCGGATACGGCACGTCCGGCGTCGGCTCGACGAGCTCGGCCATCATCCGCTCGCCGACGACCTCGCCGCCCAGGTGGAGCTTCATCGGTACCGGTGGCTGCCCGGCGGCCAGTACCGCGTCCAGCACGCCGAGATCTTCGAAAACCTCCAGCGTGCGCGGCTGCAGCCCGTCCCCGCGCGAGCCCTCGAAGAACGTCTCGGCCTTCTCCACGATCCGCACACCGACGCCGCGGCGCGCGAGATCGATGGCCAGCGTGAGCCCGGTCGGCCCGGCTCCCGCGATCAGAACCTCGGTCATCTCTCCTCCAGTGAATTATGATTCAGTGAATCCTGATTCACTATGACCGTTGCTAACCTTCCGTGTCAAGGAGGTGCCGATGACGGTGACGAGCCGCAAGGAGAAGGCGGCGGAGACCGAGGTCGCGCTGAAGGACGCGGCGAAGCGCGTTTTCGCGGCGAAGGGGTACCTGAACACGAAGATCACCGACATCACGGCGGAAGCCGGACGCGCGGCGGGCTCGTTCTACAACCACTTCGCGAGCAAGGAAGAGCTGCTCGAAGCGCTCCTCGCGGACCTCGCGGCGGCGAGCGACGTCAACGCGTCCTCACCGGAGCACAAAGCCGACTTCACCGACCCGGACGCCGTGCGCTGGCACGTCCGCGAGTACTGGAACTTCCATCGCGACAACGCGGCGACGATGCTCGCGCTGCGCCAGGCCGCGATGGTCAACGACGACTTCGCACACACCTTCGCCCGCTTCGGCGCCGATCAGGCGGCGGACATCGTCGGCCACCTCGGGTACATCACCGCGGCGGGGATGGAACTGCCCGCGTCGGAACGGCTCACGCTCGCGATGATGGCCGAACTGGTCAACGGCTTCGCGCACACGTGGCTGCTGGACCCGTCGTCGGTCTCCGAAGAGGAAGCGATCGAGGCGCTGACGCGGTTCATCTACCGGGGTTTCACCGGTCGCGATGTGCCCTGAGCTCCCCCGCCACCCCCGCGCGCGCTATGAAAGGTCCTTTCCTTGCAAATTTTGCAAGGAAAGGACCTTTCATGGCGCGCTACACGGGGCGTAAACCGAGTCAAACTCAGGAGGCGAGGCGTTCCGCGGCCGCGTCGATCCGCTCGTCCGTCGCCGTCAGGGCGATCCGGACGTGCTGTCCGCCCGTCGGCCCGTAGAAGGTGCCCGGCGCGGCGAGGATGCCGCGCTCGGCGAGCCAGTCGACCGTGTCGAGCGCGGATTCCCCGCGCGTGGACCAGAGATAGAGCCCCGCCTCGGAGTGCGAGATCTCGAAACCGCTGTCCAGCAACGCCTTCCGCAGCACCAGCCGTCGGCGCGCGTAGCGTTCCCGTTGCCCGGCAAGGGCTTCGTCGTCCTTCAGCGCGGCGACCATGGCCTCCTGCACCGGACGCGGCACGATCAGCCCGGAATGTTTGCGGATCTCCAGCAGTCCGGCGACGAGCTTCGGGTCGCCGGTGACGAAGCCGGCGCGGTAGCTGGCGAGGTTCGCGGACTTCGACAGCGAGTGGACGGCCAGCAGGCCGTCGAGAGAACCGCCGTGCACCGACGGGTGCAGGATCGACACGGGCTCGCTTTCCCAGCCCAGCGCCAGATAGCACTCGTCGGAGACCACGACGACGCCACGTTCCCGCGCCCAGTCGACGACCTTGCGCAGGTGGTCGACACCGAGCACGCGCCCGGTCGGGTTGGACGGCGAGTTCAGCCACAGCATCGACGGCCGCTGCGGGCCGAGCGCGATCGTGCTGTCCGCGCGCAGCAGGGAAGCACCCGCCAGCAGCACGCCGACCTCGTAGGTCGGATACGCCACCTCGGGGATGACGACGAGATCACCGGGGCCGAAGCCCAGTTGCCGCGGCAGCGAGGCGACCAGTTCCTTCGAACCGATCGTCGGCAGCACGGCCGCCTCGGGGACACCTTCGATGCCGTGCCGCCGCGAAAGTGCCTCGATCGCGGCGGCCCTCAGCTCGGGGATCCCGTGCGTGGTCGGATACCCCGGGATGTCCGACACGGACGCGAGTGCCGCGCGGACGCTCTCGGGGACCGGGTCCACCGGCGTGCCGATCGACAGGTCGACGATGCCGCCGGGATGTGCCTGGGCCTTCGCCTTGGCTCCGGCGAGGGAATCCCAGGGGAAATCAGGAAGAGCGACCCGGCTCATTCGCCCTGCGGGGGAAGAGCCTTGATGAAGGCGGGGTCGTGACTGGTCTTGCCGACCTTGGAGGCGCCACCGGGCGAGCCGAGTTCGTCGAAGAAGTCGACGTTCGCCTTGGTGTAGTCGTTCCACTCGTCGGGGACGTCGTCCTCGTAGTAGATCGCCTCGACGGGGCAGACCGGCTCGCAGGCACCGCAGTCGACGCATTCGTCCGGGTGGATGTACAGCATGCGGTCACCCTCGTAGATGCAGTCCACGGGGCACTCGTCGATACACGCCTTGTCGAGCACGTCGACGCAGGGCTCGGCGATCACGTAGGTCACTGCGCACTCCTGCTTTGTCTCTGCTTCACCAGTCTGCAACGGGACATTACGCGCCCACGGGCGCGACCGGCCCGCTTAGGCCACCCTTATCCGTACTCCGGGTATGTGCCCTTCAGCGGTCCTTCCGGCGAGGCGGCGGAGTGGCCCTGCTGTCCCCAGTGATGACGAATTTCGGCGCGGCGGGCTTCGCCGCCTCCGCGTTCTTCTCCTCGACGGCCTTTTCCGCGCCCAATGCCCGGTTGAAGCCGTCGGAGATCTCGCGGACCAGGTCTTCGTTGTGGCGATCGTCCTTGCGCGCGATGCTCATCGGGTCCCTCCACTGCCTTCCTTGACACAATCTAACCGTGAACAGTGCGGAAATGCTCGAGCTCACCTGCAGTCAGGCCTGGCCTCCCCTGCTGGAGAGCCGGATCGGCGACTGGCGGCTGCGCTGGGCGGCCGGGTTCACCGCCCGCGCCAACAGCGCCCTGGCGATCGGTGACCCGGGAAAACCGCTGCCAGAGGCCCTGCGGGAGGTCTGTGACTTCGCCCACGATCATGCCATCCCGCCGGTCGTCCAGGTGATCCAAAACACGTCGACCGAAGACGCCATCGAAGCCCACGGCTGGGTCCACCATGTGGAACACCGGCCCGCGCACGAGGTACGCGTGATGACCGGACCGCTCTCGCGCGGGACCTCGGCGGGAGCGGTGGTCCTCGACGAGCCGACGTCCGGATGGTGGGAGCTGACGACGGGCGGCACCGAGCCCGCGGAGGCGCCGCGCCACGTCCTCGGCACCGGCAAGGTCGGCTTCGGGGTCGTGGAACTCGACGGCGTCACGGCCGGGGCGGTGCGCGGCGCGATCGTCGGCGAGTGGCTGCACATCGCCCGGCTGGAGGTCCGTTCCGGATTCCGGCGCCGGGGACTGGCACGCGGGCTGATGAACGCGATCGGCGACTGGGCCGCCGCTCAGGGCGCCGCGGGCACCGTGCTGCAGGTCGCGATGGGGAACTCCGGCGCGCTGAAGCTGTACGAGGGCCTGGGCTGTACGGAGCACCACAGGTACCGCTACTGGGCCCCGGGTCCGGACGCGTGCGAGGATCGCCTGTCGTGAAGGTCGTCATTGTGGTCGGTGGAGTGGGCGGAGCCCGCTTCCTGCTGGGGGTCAAACAAGCACTGGGTCTGCCCGCGATCGGTTCCGCCCCGGAATCGCCGCACGAGGTGACCGCGCTGGTGAACACCGGGGACGACGTGTGGATGCACGGTCTGCGCATCTGCCCCGACCTGGACACCTGCATGTACACCCTCGGCGGGGGGATCGACGAAGAACGCGGCTGGGGGCACTCCGGCGAGACCTGGACGGTCAAGGAAGAGCTCGCCGAGTACGGCGCCGAGCCGACCTGGTTCGGGTTGGGTGACAAGGACATCGCGACGCATCTGATCCGTTCGCGGATGCTGCGCGCGGGGTATCCGCTCTCGCAGGTCACCGAGGCGCTGTGCGACCGCTGGCAGCCGGGCGTCCGCCTGCTGCCGATGTCGGACGACCGCGTCGAAACGCACGTCGTGATCGACGATCCCGAAGACCCGGAGCAGCGCAAGGCGATCCACTTCCAGGAGTGGTGGGTGCGCTACCGCGCCGAACCGAAGGCGCACTCGATCATCGCTGTCGGCGCCGACGAGGCGAAACCGGCGCCGGGCGTGCTGGACGCGATCGCGGGTGCCGACCTCGTGCTGTTCGCGCCGTCCAACCCGGTCGTCTCGGTCGGCACCGTCCTCGCCGTCCCCGGCGTGCGCGACGCGCTGCGGAAGACGCGCGCCAAGGTCGTCGGCATCTCGCCGATCATCGGCGGGAAGGCGTTGCGCGGTATGGCCGACGCCTGCCTGAGCGCGATCGGCGTGGAGACGTCCGCGGAAGCCGTCGGGCGGCATTACGGCTCTCGCAAGGAGTCTCCGGAAGGCGTGCTCGACGGCTGGCTGGTCGCCGAGGGGGAAACCGTCGACGTACCCGGGGTCGCCGTCCGCGACGTCCCCCTGCTGATGTCCGATGTGGACGCGACCGCGGCGATGGCGCGCGCCGCTTTCGACCTGGCGGGAGTCTCCGTTGACTGACCACGCTTCCGCGAAGATCGAGATCCTGCCGGTCGAGGGCCTCCCGGAGTTCCGCCCCGGCGACGACCTCACCGGAGCGATCGTCACGGCGGCCCCCTGGCTGCGCTCGGGTGACGTCCTGGTCGTGACGAGCAAGATCGTCTCCAAGGCCGAGGGCATGCTGATCCGCGTCCCGGCCGATCCCGAGGAGCGTGACGCCGCCCGGCGCAGGCTCGTCGAGGAGGAGTCTGTCCGCGTGATCGCGCGGATCAACCGGACGGTGATCACCGAGAACAAACTCGGCATCGTGCAGGCGGCGTCCGGCGTGGACGCGTCGAACGTGGCCTCCGGTGAGGTCGCTTTGCTGCCGTCCGATCCGGACGCCTCCGCGCTCGCGCTGCGGAACGGGCTGCGCGAGCGGCTCGGCGTCGAGGTCGCGGTCGTGGTCACCGACACGATGGGCCGCGCGTGGCGGGTCGGGCAGACCGACGCCGCGATCGGCGCGTCCGGTTTGCGTGTGCTGCATTCCTACGCGGGCGAGGTCGACAGTCAGGGCAACGAACTCGCGGTGACCGAAGTGGCGATCGCCGACGAACTCGCCGCCGCCGCTGATCTGGTGAAGGGCAAACTCGGCGGGACACCGGTCGCCGTCGTGCGCGGCCTTCAGCTGACCGACGACGGATCCACCGCCCGCAAACTGCTCCGGCCGGTGGAAGAGGACCTGTTCCGGCTCGGCACCAACGAAGCCATCGCGCAGGGCCGTCGGGAAGCCGTGCTCGCGCGGCGGTCGATCCGGTCCTTCACCGACGAGCCGGTCGATCCCGAGGTACTGCGCCGCGCCGTGTCGACGGCGCTGACGGCTCCCGCGCCGCACCACACCAAACCGGTCCGGTTCGTGTGGCTGCGCGAGGAAGGCTTGCGCCGCAAGCTTCTCGACGCGATGAAGGCGTCATGGCAGGCCGATCTCGAAGGCGACGGCTTCACCCCGGAGCAGGTCGCGAAACGGCTCAGCCGCGGCGACATCCTGTACAAAGCGCCCGAGGTCGTGGTGCCGTTCCTCGTCGCCGAGGGCGCGCACACCTACCGCGACGACCGCCGGAACGCCTGTGAGCACACGATGTTCACCGTCGCCGGCGGTGCGGCGGTGCAAGGGCTGCTGGTCGCGCTCGCCGCCGAAGACCTCGGCTCGTGCTGGATCGGCTCGACCATCTTCGCGGCCGGCATCGTGCGTGAGGTCCTCGGCCTGGACGCGCGCTGGGAGCCGCTCGGCGCGGTCGCGATCGGACATCCCGCCGCCCTGCCACCCGCCCGCGGCGCGGGCGAACCCGGTGAAGGACTTCTCGAACTGTGACCCTGCATGAGAACGTCGTGTCCACTTTGTCCAGTTGGCGGCCCGTGGACGCGGCCCAGGAATCCTTGCGGCAGGCCTATTTGGGCTTCCTCGCCGCCCGCGACGACGTCTGCCGTCGCGAATGCGCGGCGGGGCACATCACCGCGTCGGCCGTACTCCTGGACGCCGACGCGGAGAACGTCCTGCTCACCCTGCACCCGCGAGTCGGCCGCTGGCTCCAGCTCGGCGGGCATTGCGAACCGGGTGACGCGACGCTCGCGGACGCGGCCTTGCGCGAGGCACGGGAGGAATCGGGCATTCACGACCTGGTCATCGATCCGGCGCCGGTGCATCTCGACGTCCACCCGATCACTTGCTCACTCGGCGTCCCGACCCGGCATTTCGACGTGCGTTTCGCCGTGCGCGCACCACGGGGAGCGCAACCGGTACAAAGCGACGAATCGGACGATCTTCGTTGGTGGCCGGTGAATTCCCTGCCGAAAGGGTCGGAAGATCTGGCCGAACTGGTGGAAGCCGCCTTGCCCGCGACGTCCGGCCGTTAAGGTGTCGGCTGACGTTTAAGGGGGAATGATGCTGACGACGCTGACGCCATACCTGGATCGGGTCCGGGTGCACAGCAGCGGGGACGGCGACGGCTCCGGCTGGGTGCTGCTGATTTTGGCGATCATCATTATCATCATCGTGATCGTGGTGATCATCGTGAAGGCCAACCAGGCGAAGAAGCCGCCGATGACCTTCCCGCAGAACCCGAACTTCGGCGGTGGCGGCCCGGCTCCGGGTTTCCCGCCCCCTCCCCCGCCCGCGGGCGGTCCGGCACCGCAGGGCAACTGGCAGCAGCAGCCCCCGCCCGGTTTTCCGCCGCCTCAGCCCGGTTACGGGCAGGCACCCGGCTTCCCGCCGCCCCCGGCCCCGGTTCCGGCGGGTTTCGCGCCGCCGCCCGGCGCCCCGGCGGGTTTCGCGCCGCCCGGCGCCCCGGCGCCCAACCCGTTCGGCGCGCCCGGCATGGCTCAGCCCGGTTTCCCGCCGCCGCCTCCGCAGGCTGGGCCGCCGATCGACGGGAGTGCCGACCGCACGCAGGTCGTCTCCCCGCAGCAGCAGGCGGACGCCGGTGCCGATCGCACCCAGGTCGTGTCGTCCGCGAACGCCGACCGGACCCAGGTCGTCTCCCCGGCGGATGGCGACCGGACGCAGGTCGTGACCGGCGGTGCGGGTGACGCCACCCAGGTGGTCCCGCCCCGCCAGTAGCCCCGGATGTCCGTGAAGGCCTCCTTCCCTACTCTCAGGGTCAGGGCCCCGGCAAAGTCAAGGTAGAGCTTGATCAACGGAAGATCAGGGACACTCAACGTCCCTGATCTTCCGTTGATCAAGGGCGAGCCGAGGTAGGGCAGGCCTGATTTTGGACACCGCGGGGCTACAGGTGCGGTTTCGCGGGAATGTCGTGAGTGGCGATTCGGGTGAGGGCCACTGGTGTCTTAGGTACCTGCCATCGGGCGACACGCGTGATCCGACGGAGAGCACACGTGAGTGAACGGAGAACACGCGACGAAACCTGCCCCTCCCGCGTGTCATCCATCCAGCCACGCGAAACCACCGACTCAGCCCGGGTCGTGAGTGGCGATTCGGGCTAGAACACGAAACACCACTCACGACCCCCTCGCGAAACCGTGCAAGATGCCCAAATCGGGCATTTTTGTCTCGAAAAGTGCCCCTTATGGACAGTCCGGACCCGGCTGAGGCCCCTTGCGTGGGCCCGCTCCCGCCGCGTCCACCACAACGCGTTCGTCTTGTCCCGCTCTAGAGGTGCAGCCGGCCAGCACTTATGCGACTTTGCCGGTTCCCTACCCTCAGGGTGGTGAAGGAGGCCTTCACGGCATTCCAGCAGGGAGATATCGCATGATCAGGGTCGATCCGAACTCCTCGGTCCCGCCCTTCGAGCAGGTGCGCACCGGCTACGCGGCACAGATCAACGACGGCACGCTGCCCGTCGGGGCGAAACTCCCGACCGTGCGCAAACTGGCCGAAGACCTCGGCATCGCCCCGAACACCGTCGCCAAGGCCTACCGGGAACTCGAGGAAGCGGGCCTGATCGAAACCCGCGGCCGGGCGGGGACGTTCGTCAGCGCCGTCGGTGACGAGTCCCGCGAACGTGCCAGGCAGGCGGCGGCCGACTACGCGGCGTTGACCAGGAAACTGGGTCTCGACCGCGACGAAGCCAAAGCGATCGTCGACGCCGCGCTGGGCTGACCGAGCAGGCTTCCTCGTGCTCACCGGGGTTCGGGATCTTCTTCCTGATCCAGACGCTCGAAGCCGAAGCCGCCGCCGGGCCGGTGAGCAGGAGCCCGGTTAGGCTCTCGGCATGGTCTTCCTTTTGGTGTTGGTGGTCGGCTTCCTGGTCTTGGCCGGGGCCGGGGTCGGGATCTACTTCCTCGTGAAGTCGAACAGCAAGCCGCGACCGCCCGCCCTGCCGTACCACCAGTACCCGCAGCAGCCGCCGCAATACCCCAGCCAGCAGCAGACCTACCCGCCGCAGGGCTGGGGCAACTAGGGCGTGTCCTGCGGATCTTGTTCATGATCGTGTGCAGACAATGACTGTGTGGTGGGTCGTGGTGAGCTGACGGATCGGGCGTGGGCGGTGAT
>NZ_JBVIRO010000011.1:226829-307017 GCF_055575975.1 Amycolatopsis sp. NPDC033938 | reverse complement strand
ATCGTTCGACTTGCATGTGTTAAGCACGCCGCCAGCGTTCGTCCTGAGCCAGGATCAAACTCTCCAACAATGTCAAATTTGATCGAGGCAAATTTACTTGCTCTCAAAGGAACCTCAATACGAGGTTCAAATACATAAGCTCTACTGGCTTAGTTCACTAGCACACTGTTGAGTTCTCAAGCAACACACCCCAGATCGCACCGCAGTCACGCGGCCTTATCCGAAGCAGTTATTTCTTGGCTTTTGTCCGGAGCACACTCTAGCACCTGCTCGAAACTGCCGTCTCAGCGGGGTAGAGTTACCTCTCCGGTTCGGGACCACCCACTCTACCACCATCCGGTGGGAGCTTGGTTCGTGTTCCCGGCGGCCGCTCGGTTTCCCTGGCGACGAAGAGAACATTACACGGCCCGAAACCGGCGTTTACAGGGGGGTCCCTTTTTTCGCGCCGAGGCTCTGACCTGCGTCGATCCGGCTCTCCCCGGGTACGGGCTCGCCATGGGTGGCGAGCACCGTCAGCGCGACGAGCGCGGCGGCGAGCAGAGCGGTGAGGTGGATGGGCGCCGGCGTGAACGACGCGGCGAGGACGAGTACCGCGGTCACCGGGAAGCCGATCGCGATCGGACGGCATTCGTTGGTGGGCCCGATGTGCATCAGCCAGACGCTCAACAGGTAGATCGCGACGGGCACGGTCGTCGCCATGGCCGCGGGCAGCGGGGCCACATGCCCGGTGTGGGTGTCGTAGTCGACGGCGACTTCGAGACCGGCGCCGAGCGCGGCCGCCGAGGCGAAGATCAGGTAGTGGCCGTAACCCCAGCTCGCGACGGTGAACAGGCTCTTCGCCTTCTGGAGCCGGAGGTGTCCCGGCTGGTCGAAGTAGAGCCACCACAGGGAAAAGAGCAGGACGAGCCCCGCCGCGGCGAGGGAGATCAGGCTGCCGGTGTGCTCGCCTTTGTCCAGCCCTTCCTTGATCGCCGTGGTGGCACCGAGGATCGATTCACCCAGCACGATGATCGTGAACAGGCCATAGCGTTCGGCGATGTGATGCGGATGCCAGCCGGTCCACCGCTTGCGTTCGGCGATCATCGGGACGGTGAGTTCGGCCAGCAAGAACAGGAAGAACGACGGCAAGGCCAGGGAATCCGGCAGCGCGAGCCGGACGATCCACAGGATCTGGACGATCGTGATGCCGATGGCGTAGCGCAAGGCCGCGGGGCGGCAGGCGGGATCGGTCCTGGCGGCGCGCAGCCACTGCACGACCATCGCGAGCCGCATCAGGACGTAGCCGGCCACCATGATCGTGAAGTCGCCTTCGAAGGCCGACGAGACGCCCGCGGCGACGGTCAGCCCGCCCGCGATCTGCACGAGCGTCACCAGTCGATACGGGACGTCGTCGGTGTCGAACGACGAGGCGAACCAGCTGAAGTTCAACCAGCCCCACCAGATCGCGAAGAACACCATCCCGAAGCTGAGCACGCCATGGCCGATGTGGTTTTCGGCGATCGCGTGGTGCAGACCGGCCGCGGCCTGGGCGACGGCGACCACGAAACACAGGTCGAACAACAGCTCCAGCGGGGTCGCGACCCGATGTCCTTCCTCGGAATCCCGCATCCTCATCGGCCGGTACCAGACCCGCAGACGACTCCGGCTCACAGAACTCTCCGCCATTGGTGCTCCTCGCAATCTCGAACTCGCGAAGATCTTCGCAGCCCGAAGCGGTTCACACAGGACGGAGAACGCGCGGCGGGTGGGTCCAGGCCGGGGTGCACCTCCCCAGGCGTCCCTGCCGGACCCACCCGCGCGAGTGCTTCACAGGGCTCGGCTGTCAGTGGACGCGAACCGGCTGCCGCCGAACGGTCCCCCGCGGACGCCGACGGCCGTCCACCGGCTCGTGACCATGGGTGTCCATTCCTGAGAACTCCGGACTCGCCACGGTCGCTCCCACCGATCGATCCATCCCCGATCGATCGACAGAAATACCACTGTCGGTAGCCAAGACACAGCAGTGAAGGCTCCGTAAGGTGTACCCGGTTGCTCTGAGTAGCGCCATAGGCTGACTAGCTCCGTCACTCGGATGGAGCATCAGGTCTTGCCGACCGTAGTCAGTGACAAGCTTCGACGACTCAGCCGCGTTGGCTGTCCGCGCCTGCCCTGGCGGCTTCTTCCCGCTCCGTGAGCAAACGCCGCTTGCGACGCGCGCGAAGTTCGATCACGGCGAGCAGAAGCGCCGAACAGGTTAATCCGGCGGCGCACAGCATCGCCGCCGTCAACGCCGACGGGTAGCCGCCATTCGCGCCCAGTACCGCGTGGAAGACCGACGCCAAGACGACCGTGCCGATCGCGGTGCCGATGCGCTGCCCGGTCTGCAACGCGCCCCCGGCCACTCCCGCCATCGACGTCGGCACGCATTCCAGGGTCAGGGTGGTGTTCGGCGAAATGACCATGCCGCCACCGACACCGGCGACGAGCAAGGGGAACGCGAACCACCAGCCCGCCGCGGTACCAGGGTCCTGACCGGCGAGGACGGCGACCGTGACCATCCCGGAGATCACCATGACCAGCCCGGTGACGGTGAGCTTGCGGCCCCATCTCGGTACCAGCCGTCCCGCGACCGCCGCCGAGACGGCGGAGCCGAGGGCGAAGGAGGTGACGGCGAGCCCGGACTGCAGTGGCGTGTACCCGAGGCCCTGTTGGAAGAAGATGGCGAAGACCAGCCACATCCCGGTGAACCCGCTGAAGTACAGCGCGCCGACGGCGGCACCCGTGGCGTATCCGGGAGTGCCGGTGAAGAGCCGGGTGTCCAGCAGCGGCGGACGGCCGCGCCGCACCATCGAACGTTCCCAGCGCACGAACGCGAACCCGAAGACCACCGCGACGACGAACAGCCACCACAGGCCGCCCAGCCCGCCCTGTTCGGATTCGATCAACGGGAGCAGCACCCCGAGCACGGCCACACCCAGCAGCATGATGCCGACGAAGTCGATCTCGCCCCGCAGGCTCCTCGCCGGTTTCTCCGCTTTCGGAAGCCATCTCAGTGCCAGGGTGAACGCCAGGATCCCGATGGGCACGTTCACGTAGAAGACCCAGCGCCAGCCTTCCGGGTCGCCGAAGACGGCGAGGATCACGCCGCCGAGTACCGGCCCGACCGCGGTCGAGATCCCGACGGTGGCACCGAACATGCCGAACGCCCGGCCTCGTTCCGCGCCGCGGAACAGGTCCTGGATCATCCCGCTGTTCTGCGGAGTCATCATGCCCGACGCGAATCCCTGCAGGAGCCGCGCGATGATCAGCGTCGTCTCGTCCGGTGCCGCGCCGGCGAACGCGCTGGTCAGCACGAACGCGGCGAGCGCGAACAGGAACATGCGGCGGCGGCCGAGCGCGTCGCCGAGTCTGCCGCCGGACACCAGCACCAGTCCGAAAGCCAGCGCGTAACCCGACACGACCCACTGGATCCCGCCGCTCGACGCGCCGAGGTCCTTCTGGATCGAGGGCAGTGCCGTGTTGACGATGCTGACGTCGAGCAGGCCCATGAACCCGGCGGCGAGGGTGACGGCGAGCGCCTTCCAGCGCCGCGGGTCGGGTTCGAAGGTGGTCATCAGGTGCTGGCGGCGATCCCGGGGATGCCCTTGAGCTCACCGATCAGCATCGACGTCACCTTGACCGGGTAGTCGTAGAGCGCGAAGACCGTCTGGTTCTTGCCGACGAGCTTGAGGTGCACCGGGGTATCACCCTTGTGTGCCAGCAGGGTCTGTTTCAGTTCGCTGACCACCGCCTGGTCGAGCTTCTCCGGCGCGGCCAGTAGCACCAGCGGCAGGTCGTCGTCCCCGTTGCCGACCTCGGACAGGTCGAGCGGCACCAGTCCGCCGCCGAAGATGGACATCTTGTCCTCGCGCCAGTTGACCCGGCCCTTGACCAGTACCGCGTTGTCTTCGATCAGGTCGGCCGAGAACATCGCGTACGACTTGGGGAAGTAGAGGACCTCGATCGAGGCGTCCATGTCCTCGACGGTGCAGATCGCCCAGGGCTCGCCCTTCTTGTTGACCCGGCGTTCCAGCGAGGTGATCAGCCCGGAGATGATCAGCTCGCCTTCCTTCGGCGGGTCGGCCAGGATCGCGGCGATCGGGCGGGGCGCGTGTTTGCGCAGGATCCGCTCGGCGCCGTCCAGCGGATGCGCCGAGACGTACAGGCCGAGCATCTCCCGTTCGTAGGCGAGGAGCTGCTTGCGCGGATACTCCTCTTCCCCGAACTTCAGATGCGCGAGCGGCGACGAGGACACCGCGTCCCCGGCGTCGTCTTCCCCGCCGAAACCGAAGAGGTCGAACTGGCCCATCGCCTCCTGGCGTTTGAGCGGGACAACGGCCTCGACCGCGTCTTCGTGCACCTGGATCATCGAGAGCCGGGTGTTGCCGAGCGAATCGAATCCGCCCGCCTTGATCAGCGATTCGATGACCCGCTTGTTGCAGGCCACGAGTTCGGACTTGTCGAGGAAATCGGTGAAGGAGGAGTACTTCCCCTTCTCCTCGCGGGTCTTGATGATCGACTCGACGACGTTCGCGCCGACGTTGCGGACGGCACCCATCCCGAAGCGGATGTCGTCCCCGACGGCCGCGAACCTCAACGCCGACTCGTTGACGTCCGGCGGGAGCACCTTGATCCCGAGGCGGCGGCATTCCGACAGGTAGACCGCGGACTTGTCCTTGTTGTCACCGACCGAGGTGAGCAGCGCGGCCATGTACTCCGGGGTGAAGTTCGCCTTGAGATACGCGGTCCAGTACGAGATCAGGCCGTACGCGGCCGCGTGACTCTTGTTGAACGCGTAGCCGGCGAACGGGAGGATCGTGTCCCACAGCGCCTTGATCGCCTCGGACGAGAAGCCGCCGGGGACCAGGTCGCTCGCCTTCATCCCGGCCTCGAAGCCCACGAACTCCTGGTCGAGGACTTCCTTCTTCTTCTTGCCCATGGCCCGGCGGAGCACGTCCGCGCGGCCCATCGTGTACCCGGCCACCTTCTGGCCGATGTGCATGATCTGCTCCTGATAGACGATCAGGCCGTAGGTGTCGGCCAGGATCTCCTTCAGGGGCTCCTCGAGCTGCGGGTGGATCGGCTTGACCTTTTGCCGCCCGTTCTTGCGGTCGGCGTAGTCGTTGTGCGCGTTCATGCCCATCGGGCCGGGGCGGTACAGCGCGCCCACCGCCACGATGTCGTCGAACACCGTCGGCTGCATCCGGCGCAGCAGATCCCGCATGGGCCCGCCGTCCAGCTGGAACACGCCGAGCGTGTCGCCCCTGGCGAGCAGCTTGTAGGTCTCCGGGTCGTCGACGCCGAGGGTGTCGAGGTCGATGTCGATCCCGCGGTTGGTCTTGATGTTGTCGATCGCGTCACCGATGACGGTGAGGTTCCGCAGGCCGAGGAAGTCCATCTTCAGCAGGCCGATGGCCTCGCACGACGGATAGTCCCAGCCGGTGATGATCGAACCGTCGTCGCGCTGCCACAGCGGGATCGCGTTGGTGAGCGGTTCACTCGACATGATGACCGCGCAGGCGTGGACTCCGGCGTTGCGGATCAGCCCTTCGAGACCACGGGCGGTCTCGAAGATCGTCTTGCACTCTTCGTCGGTCTCGACGAGCGCGCGGACTTCGGCCGCTTCGCCGTAGCGCTCGTGTTTCGAGTCGACGATGCCCGAGAGCGGGATGTCCTTCGCCATGATCGGCGGCGGCAGCGCCTTCGAGATCCGGTCCGCGATCGCGTAACCCGGCTGGCCGAAGTGGACGCGGGCGGAGTCCTTGATGGCGGCCTTGGTCTTAATGGTGCCGAAGGTGATGACCTGGGCGACCTTGTCGACGCCGTACTTGTCGGTGGCGTAGCGGATCATCTCGCCGCGACGGCGGTCGTCGAAGTCGATGTCGATATCGGGCATCGAGACGCGCTCGGGGTTCAGGAACCGCTCGAACAGCAGCTTCTGCGGGATCGGGTCCAGGTTGGTGATACCGAGGACGTACGCGACCAGCGAGCCGGCGGCCGAACCACGGCCGGGGCCGACGCGGATGCCGACCTTGCGGGCGTAGTTGATGAGGTCGGCGACGATGAGGAAGTAGGCGGGGAAGCCCTTGCCGATGATGACGTCGAGCTCGATCTCGATGCGCTCGTTGTAATACGGGTCCGGGACGCCGTCCGGGTACCGCCACTTGAGACCGCGCGCGACCTCTTCCCGCAGCCAGGTGCCCTGGTCGTAGCCCTCGGGGACCTCGAAGAACGGCAGCCTGTCCTTGTGCGTGTAGACGTCCTTGTAGGACTCGACGCGCTCGGCGATCAGCAGCGTCGAGTCGGCGGCTCCGGGGACTTCCTTGTCCCAGTACTCCCGCATGTCGGCTGCCGACTTCAGGTAGTAACCGTCACCGTCGAACTTGAACCGGTTCGGGTCGTTGAGCGTCTTGCCTGCCTGCACACACAGCAGCGCGGAGTGGGTGTCGGCCTGGTCCTTGGTGACGTAGTGCGAGTCGTTGGTGGCCAGCGGCTTGAGGTCGAGCAGCTTGCCGATCTCGAGCAGGCCTTCGCGGACCGACCGCTCGATCGGCAGCCCGTGGTCCATCAGTTCGAGGAAGAAGTTCTCGGCACCGAAGATGTCCTTGTAGTCCGAAGCGGCCTGGATCGCCTCGGTGCGCTGCCCCAGCCGGAGCCTCGTCTGGACCTCGCCGGAGGGGCAGCCGGTGGTCGCGATGATGCCTTCGTGGTTTTCCGCGATCAGCTCGCGGTCCATCCGGGGCTTGCGGTAGTAGCCCTGCATGCTCGCGAGCGAGGAGAGCTTGAAGAGGTTGCGCAGCCCGGTGGAGTTCGCGGCGAGCATCGTCATATGGGTGTAGGCACCACCACCGGAGACGTCACCGCCCTCACCGAACTCGTCGGAGCCGCGCTGGTTGGCCTGCCCCCAGAAGACCGGCTTCTTGTGGAAGCGGCTCTCCGGCGCGATGTAGGCCTCGATGCCGATGATCGGCTTGAGCTCGTGCTTGACCGCCTGCTGGTAGAACTCGTCCGCGCCGTACATGTTGCCGTGGTCGGTCATCCCGACCGCGGGCATGCCGAGCCGCGCCGCCTCCTTGAACAAAGGGGCGATCTTCGCCGCACCGTCGAGCATCGAGTACTCGGTGTGCACATGCAGGTGGACGAAGGAATCGTTCGACACCAGCGAAAACCTCCCCTAGGCAGACGGATCCCTGGCTGCGTGACGCGGGCCGGTCCTCCCACCCTAGGCTTGCCAAGATCATCAGCAACTCGCGGGGGGACGCGGCTCTCGGACGATGCCGAGTCTGCTAGCTGCCGAAGATCAAATCCAGCTGGCTCGCCGGAGTCGTCGCCACCCGAACGGGGCAGTGGGCCGGACTCGCGGATCAGCTCAGCCGGGCCAGCCGCTCGTCGACCACCTCCTTGTCGAACCACTCCGGATCGAAACCCTGGCCGCCGAGTTCTTCGATCAGGCCTTCGTTGGCTTCGTCGTCCGGGTCGCGCAGGGCATCCAGCAACATCTCGTAGCTCCGCTCGTCCTCGCAGTCCGCGGGAGGCGCGGCGCGTTCGCCGTCGAGACACCTCGGTGCTTCGGGAAGGCCGACCCGCCGCTCGACCCGGAGCCAATGCCACCAGCTCTCCGCCTCGTAGACGAACCGGTGTCCGGGTGACGTGACGATCTGGCCGAGGGTCACCTCGTCGTCCAGACGGTCGCCTTCTCCGCCCAGGATGTCCGCGCCGAACCCGCCGTACGCGGTCTCGAATCGGTGATACTCCCGTTCGTCACGGTCGAACGCGGCCGCGAGGATCCGGTGCAGCCCGGCGAGGGTGACGTCGGAGCGGACTTCGAGCCGTCGCCAGATCGCGTCGTCCGGCTCGGCCAGTGCGACCGCCAGCCGGAGTCCGGTGACCGGCGCGGGTGAGGGCAGGACAAGCGGCAACGGCTCGGCCGACGATATGCGCGGCAGCGGTTCGTAGCCGGGAAGACCGAGCCACCGGCGCAGCTGGGCCGCGCGCTCGGGCAGGTCGGGCCTCGGATCTCTGCCCAGTTTCAGAAGGTCGGGGATCGTCTCCCGGATCCAGGCGGCGCTATCCGCACTGCCGATCAAGGCCGCTTCCACCTGGCTCCGGAACTCCTCGGGGGTCAGCGGTGCCTCTGTCACCTCGAAACCGCCGCGAAGGACCGCCCGTGCGTCCGCAGGCACGGGGTGGAGTTCGATCACGTCGACTTCGCGCCCGTTGACCACCACCTCGACCCCCACCGAGCGTTTGCCCGCGGTCAGGGTGGCCGCGAGGACCACGAGGTCCTGATCAACTCGGCCTTGGACGGCACAGTCCGAAAGCTCGACCGGTCCGTGAAGCAGCTTCGGCCAGCGCTCCACCCTGGAGACGTCCAGCGGCGGACGGGACCGGCGGGAGCGCTGGTTCTTCGGTCTTTTGGCGGGCTTGCGCCCTCGGCTGATGGGGCTCACTGGTCCAGTATCGGAGCGGCCACCGACAGTTTCCGCGGGGCCGGGAACAGCCATGACGCAAAAGTGCTTGCCGACCAGGGCGCGGATGGGCAGACTGGCCAGCCGCCAAGATCACCGAGCAGCCCGGAGAGTTGATGATCGACCTGCGTGAGATGAACGAACGCGTGATCGCGGAGTTCCGCGCGAACGGCCGCCGAGGCGACGGCCTTCCGACGCTGCTGCTCACCACCACCGGCGCCCGCACCGGGCGGCGGCATGTGACGCCGATGTTGTTCCTGGCCGACGACGACCGCTATGTGGTCTTCGCGGCCAACGGGGGCGCTCCGGGGCATCCGGACTGGTATCGCAACCTGATCGCGGAGCCGTCCGTCGATGTCGAAGCGGATGGAGAGGCCTTCGCCGCCCACGCGGTCGAGATCACCGGAGCGGCCCGGGACCGTCTGTTCGCGAAGCAGGCGAAGGCGTTCCCGCGGCTGGCCGAGCATCAGGCGAAGACCAGCCGGCCATTCCCGGTGATCGCGCTCAAGCGGGTGTGACCGGAGCTGAAGGGCGCTTTCCCCGCATGCGATGCGGGGAAAGCGCCCTTCGCCGCGTCGCATGCGGTGAAGGGCCCCTTCAGCCCCTGTGACACTGGACACGTGAGTTCCGGAATCCGGTGCCAGCACAGGGCTCTGCGCACCCGAAGGCGCCCAGTACCGCTTCGTATTCACGTCCGGTTATCCCATCGCCGCCGACCTCGCACGGCAAATGAAGCCCTTAGACCGAACGCTTGACAAAGTGATCGACCGACCGCACGATTCCGTCCCATGAACCTGTCTGACAGCCAGACAGCCGGACACGGTGGTCCGCGGCGCATCAGCGCGATGGAGGCCGTGCTGGCCCACCTTCGCGGCGCCATCGAGCGCGGCGAGTACGCCGTCGGCCAGAAGCTGCCGTCGGAATCCGCGCTCGGCAAGGAGTTCGAGGTCAGCCGCTCGGTCGTCCGCGAGGCACTGCGGGGACTGCAGGCGCTCGGGCTCACCGTGTCCAAAACGGGCAAAGGGACCTTCGTGACCGCCACCGGGCCGGTCGAGAACCCTACATTCGGGACCTATTCGGCCCGCGACCTGTTCGAGGTGCGGCGCCACGTCGAGATCCCCGTCGCCGGGTACGCGGCCGTGCGCCGCAGCACCGACGACCTCGATCTGCTCGGTCACCTCGTCGAGCGGATGGACCTCGAAACCGACAACACCGCGTGGGTGGCGCTGGATTCGCTGTTCCACATCACCATCGCCCAGGCCTCGGGCAACCCGGTGTTCGGCAAGGTCATCGAGGAGATCCGGGACGCGCTGGCACGCCAGTCGTCCTTCCTCAACCAGCTGGGCGGCCGTCGCGCGCGCTCGAACATCGAGCATCGCGAGATCGTCACCGCCATCGCCGCCGGCTCCGAAGCGGACGCCGTCGCGGCGATGACCGCCCATCTGGAGCACGTCGAGAACGCCCTCACCACCATCGTGCGGCCTGGCCACACGACGCACCCGGACAAGGACGACTGACACCGTGACCGAACAGACTCTCAGCACGGACGACAAATCCGTGCCGGTGCCGGCCGACGCCGGTGACGCCGGCTACGACAAGGCGCTGAAGCCCCGCCACGTCAACATGATCGCGATCGGCGGCGCCATCGGCACCGGCCTGTTCCTCGGCGCGGGCGGACGGCTCGCGCAGGCGGGCCCGGCACTGGCGATCGTTTACGCGGTCTGCGGCCTTTTCGCGTTCTTCGTGGTGCGTTCGCTCGGCGAACTCATCCTGTACCGCCCCTCCTCCGGCGCCTTCGTCTCCTACGCCCGGGAATTCATGGGCGAAAAGGGCGCTTACGTCGCCGGCTGGATGCACTTCCTGAACTGGTCGACGACCGGGATCGCGGACATCACCGCCATCGCGCTGTACGCGCACTTCTGGTCCTTCTTCACGCCGATCCCGCAGTGGGTGCTGGCGCTCATCGCGCTCGCGGTGGTGCTGGCGCTGAACATGGTGTCGGTCAAGCTGTTCGGCGAGATGGAGTTCTGGTTCGCCATCATCAAGGTCGCCGCGCTGGTGACCTTCATGGGGATCGGGATCTTCCTGCTGGTCACCCAGCAGCCGATCGACGGCCAGACGCCCGGTTTCTCGCTGATCTCCGACCACGGCGGGATCTTCCCGGCCGGTCTGCTGCCGATGGTGCTGATCGTCCAGGGTGTCGTGTTCGCCTACGCCTCGGTCGAGCTGGTCGGCGTCGCCGCGGGTGAGACGAAGGACCCGCGCAAGATCATGCCGAAGGCGATCAACTCGATCATGTGGCGCATCGGGATCTTCTACGTCGGCTCGGTGATCCTGCTGGCGATGCTGATGCCGTGGAACTCCTACTCGAAGAACGAGAGCCCGTTCGTCACGGTGCTCTCGCACATCGGGGTGCCGCAGGCGGGCAACGTGATGAACCTGGTGGTGCTGACCGCGGCGCTGTCCAGCCTGAACTCCGGCCTCTACTCCACCGGCCGCATCCTGCGTTCGATGTCGCTGGCCGGATCCGCGCCGAAGTTCACCGGCGTGATGAACAAGAACCACGTGCCCTACGGCGGGATCCTGCTCACCTCCGCGGTCTGCGTGGTCGGTGTCGGCCTGAACGCCGTCGTGCCGAGCCAGGCCTTCGAGATCGTGCTGAACTTCGCCGCCATCGGCATCCTCGGCACCTGGGCGATCATCGTGCTCTCCCACCTGCTCTTCGTACGCAAGGCCAACCGCGGTGAAGTGGAACGGCCCTCGTACCGGCTGCCGTTCTCGCCCTACACCGAGATCGCGACGTTGATCTTCCTCGCCGCCGTCGTCGTGCTGATGGCCTTCGACGAGACCGGCCGGATCACCCTGTACTGCCTGCCGATCATCGGGATCGCGCTGGTGGCGGGCTGGTTCGGGGTCCGCAAGCGGATCAACATGGACGTCTTCGAGAAGACGAAGCTGTGATCCCCGAAATCCGCGTCCCCGCCCACGAACCGCTGGTCCACCTCCTCCGTGACGGAATGGTCGAGGGGGTGCACCACGGTTCGGCCGTGGTCCTCGCGCCGGACGGCCGTGTGCTGTTCTCCGCGGGCGACGTCGAGGCCGCGTTCTATCCGCGTTCGGCGGCGAAACCCTTGCAGGCCACCGCGATGGCCCGGCTCGGGGTGGAGCTGAGCCCGGCGGGATTCGCCGTCGGCGCGGCGAGCCATTCGGGCGAGGAGATCCACCTGTCGGAGGTTCTCAATACCTTGGACGGCGCCGGGCTCACCACCGAGGACCTGCGGACTCCCGAAGATCTGCCGTTCGATCCCGTCGAGCGCGACGCCTGGGTGTCCGCGGGCCGGGGCGCGAGCCGGTTGGCGCACAACTGTTCCGGCAAGCACGCGGCGATGCTCGCGACCTGCCGCCTGCACGGCTGGTCCACAAAGGACTACCTGGATCCCGGACATCCGCTGCAGCGCGCGATCGCGGACTGCGTCGAGAACCTGACCGGGCAACGGATCCCGAAGGTCGCCGTCGACGGCTGCGGCGCTCCCCTGTTCGCGGTCTCGCTGCGCGGACTCGCCACGGCCGTCGGCAAGATCGCCGCGGCGGTCCCTGGTACTCCGGAAGGCCTTGTGGCCGAAGGGATCCGGAAGCATCCGGAACTGGTCGCCGGTACCCGGCGCGACGTCACCGCGCTCATGCGCGCGGTGCCCGGCCTGATCGCCAAGGACGGTTTCGAAGCCGTCCAGGTCGCCGCCCTGCCGGACGGGACGGCGATCGCGGTCAAGATCGCCGACGGCGGTGACCGCGCGCGGCAGCCGGTGCTCGCCGCCGCGCTCGAACTGTGCGGCGTCGACCGGGACGTTCTGAAGCCGTTCGCCGGGACCACCGGAACCGACGGCCTGCGCGTGACTGGCGCGCTGGCCGAACACCACCTTGCCGCCTGAGGAGCCTTTCGATGCACCGTGTGGAACACGATCTGCTGGGAGACAAGGAAGTCCCGGCCGACGCCTACTGGGGTGTGCACACCGCGCGTGCCAGGGAGAACTTCCCCATCACCGGCACCGCGATCTCCACCTACCCCCACCTGATCGAGGCGCTCGCCGCGGTCAAGGAGGCCGCGGCACAGGCCAACGCCGATCTCGGGCTGCTGGCCCCGGACGTCGCCGACGCGATCCGCGGCGCGTGCAAGGAGATCAGGGAAGGTGCCCTGCATGAGGAGTTCGTCGTCGACGTCATCCAGGGCGGCGCGGGCACCTCGACGAACATGAACGCCAACGAGGTGATCGCGAACCGCGCGCTCGAACTGCTCGGCCACGAGAAGGGCGACTACGCCCGCGTGCACCCGAACGAGCACGTGAACCTCGGGCAGTCGACCAACGACGCCTACCCGACCGCGGTCAACGTCGCGACGATCATCGCCGTGCGTGAACTGGCCGAGGCGATGGTGGTGCTGGAGAAGGCGTTCGCCGCCAAGGCCGTCGAGTTCCACGACCTGCTGAAGATGGGCCGCACCCAGTTGCAGGACGCGGTGCCGATGACGCTCGGGCAGGAATTCGGCACCTACGCGGTCATGCTCGGCGAAGACCGGCTACGGCTCACCGAGGCGGTGACGTTGCTGCACGAGATCAACCTCGGCGCGACCGCGATCGGCACCGGCCTCAACGCCGCGCCCGGGTACGCCGAAGCCGCCGTCGCGCATCTGCGCGAGATCACCGGGCTTCCCCTCGAATCCGCCGCCGACCTCGTCGAGGCGACCCAGGACTGCGGCGCGTTCGTGCACCTCTCCGGCGTGCTCAAGCGGATCGCGGTGAAGCTTTCGAAGAGCTGCAACGATCTGCGGCTGCTCTCGTCCGGTCCGAGGGCCGGGCTCAACGAGATCAACCTGCCGCCGGTGCAGGCGGGGTCGTCGATCATGCCGGGCAAGATCAACCCGGTGATCCCCGAGGTGGTCAACCAGGTCGCGTTCGAGGTCATCGGCAACGACGTCGCCATCACGATGGCGGCCGAAGCCGGGCAGTTGCAGCTCAACGCCTTCGAGCCACTGATCCTGCACTCGCTTTCGGAGAGCATCACGCATCTGCGGGCGGCCTGCCTCGTGCTGGCGGAGCGGTGCGTTTCCGGGATCACCGCGAACGCCGACGTGATGCGGGGCTACGTCGAGAACTCGATCGGGCTGGTGACCGCGCTGAACCCGAGCATCGGGTACGCGGCGGCGACCGAGATCGCCAAGGAAGCGCTCGAAACCGGGCGCGGGGTGGCCGAACTCGTCGTCGAGAAGGGCCTTCTTCCCGCGGAGGAACTGGCGAAACTGCTGAAGCCGGAGACGCTCGCGCGACTCGGCTGACCGGACCAGCGGGGCGGTACCGGGCGGTCCGCCTCGCGTCGTGAGGGGTCCCCATAGGACATTTTTCGTCCTATGGGGACCCCTCATGACATCCGTGACGGGAGTACGGTCGTAAGCGGAAGGTGATCCTCCGCACGAAAGGCGGCCCCGCGTGCTCGACCGAATCCTCGACCGGCTACTCGGCCTCCCTCGGGCGGAAGGCCCCGCCCCTTCGGTGACCAAGGCGATCCCCGTCCCCATGTCCGACGGCGTCCGGCTGCTCGCCGATCGCTACGCCGTCCCGGGCGACGAGCCGCGGCCGGTGGTGCTGATCCGCACGCCCTACGGCCGGAAAGGCCTGTCCGGCAAGGTGTTCGGCGAGACCTTCGCGCGGCACGGGCTGCAGACTGTCGTCCAGAGCACGCGCGGGACCTTCGGCTCCGGGGGCGAGTTCCGGCCGTTCCACCTGGAGAAGGAGGACGGCCTCGACACCGTCGCCTGGCTGCGCGAGCAGCCGTGGTGCGACGGCAGGGTCGCGATGGCGGGCGCGAGCTACCTCGGGCATACGCAATGGTCGGTCGCGCCGTATCTCGACGAACCGCTCGAAGCGCTGTGCCTCGCGATCACCGCGTCGGAGTTCGTCTCGACCTTCTATCCGGGCGGGGTCCTCGCCGTGGACAACATGGTCTCGTGGTCGGCGCTGATCGGTCGGCAGGAGGGCCGGTTCGCGGGCGTGCCGAATCCGTGGCAGACGAAGAAGACCCGCCAGGCCATGGCGCACCTCCCGGTCTCCGGTGCGGACGTCGCGGCCATCGGCAAGCAGGTGCGGTTCCTTCAGGACGTCACCGGGCACGCCGAGCCGGGCGACGACTTCTGGGCGCCGTCGGATCACAGCGCGCGGGTCGCCTCGCTGACGACGCCGGTGACGATGGTGACCGGCTGGTACGACCTGTTCATCTCGGCCCAGCTGCGCGACTTCAAGGAACTCGCCGCGGCCGGACGCGCGCCGCGGATCACCATCGGCCCGTGGGCGCACGGCGAGCCCGCCAGCCTGAAGACCCTGGTGAGCGACCAGATCGGCTTCCTCTCCGCCCATCTGCTCGGCGACAAGGCCCAGCTGAGGCAGGCCCCGGTGCGCCTGTACCTCCAGGGCGCCGGGCGATGGCTGGACTTCGACAGCTGGCCGCCGAAGTCCGACGCCACCCCGTACTTCCTGCGCCCCGGCGGGCTTTCCCCCGCCGAGCCGGTCGAGTCGAAGCCCGCCACGTTCACCTTCGACCCCGCCGATCCGACACCGACCGTCGGCGGGCCCCTGCTGTCGGGAGTGTGGAAACAACGCGACAACAAGATCGTCGAAGAGCGTCAGGACGTGCTCGTCTTCACCGGTGAACGGCTGAAGCGGGATCTCGACGTCATCGGCGAAATCTCCGCGCTGGTGCACGTCCGGACCGACCTCGGCCACGGCGACGTCTTCGTCCGGCTGTGCGATGTGGACGGTCGCGGCGTCTCCCGCAACGTCACCGACGGCATTCTCCGGCTGCGTCCCGGCACCCCTGAGTCCGATGTGGACGGCGTGGTCGCGGCCGAGGTGCACCTCGATCCGACGGCGTACCGGTTCCGGCGCGGGCACCGGCTACGGCTGCAGGTCGCGGGCGGAGCGTTCCCTCGCTTCGCCCGCAACCACGGCACCGACGAGCCGGTCTTCAGCGCGGTGGACGGGAAACCCGCGCGGTTCGAGATCTTCCACGACCCCGCGCACCCTTCTCGGATCACGCTGCCGGTATTCGGCGGTTAGGCGGGGACGACCCGCTGGTGGGTGGTCAGCCTGCCGTCGTCGTGCAGCACGTGGAACAGCAGCGACGGCGGCAGGTCGTAGTCGATCGGCCCGCCTTCACCCCACGGCCGGAGACCGTTCTCCTCCCACGGGAACAGGATGCTGGACCCGACCGACGGAGCCGACCGCAGCGGCAGGCCGGCGAACGTCGTCGACGTCGCGGCGTGGACGTGCCCGCAGAGCAGTGCCACCACCCGCGGATGGCGCGCGAGCACCTCGGCCAGCTTGTCCTCGCCGTGCTGGCGCATCGCGTCCACCAGCGGCAGGCCGAGCTCGACCGGCGGATGGTGGAAGGCGACGAAAGCGGGGCCGTCGCCGTCGGCGAGCACGCCGTCCAGCCAGGCCATCGTCTCGTCGTCGAATCGTCCGTCGGGCTTGCCGGGGATACTCGAATCGGCCATCACGAACGTGACGTCGCCGACGGTGTGCACCGCGTTGACCGGGGCGTCGTCCGGCGCCTGGTCCAGCAGCCCTTCGCGGAACGCGGCGCGTTTGTCGTGGTTGCCGGGGCAAGTGAAGAGCGGGACGTCGGTCTTGAACAGTTCCGCCGCGCGCCGGTACTCCTCGAGCGTGCCGTGGTCGGCGATGTCGCCGGTCACCAGGATCGCGTCGACCGGCGTCGCCAGGTTCTCCAGGTACCGCATCACGCGCGCGGTGCGTTCGTCCGCGCGATCTCCGCCGTCGAGATGGTTGTCGCTCAAATGTGCCGTCACGAACACTTCGTCACCCCATGTTCTCCAGATATGCCAGCGTTTTGACCCAGTTACGCACGAGCAGCTCCGCTGCCGTCGCGAGGTCGGAGGCGCGGATCGCCTCGGCGATCCGGCGGTGTTCGTCGATACTCTCCAAGGAGCGTTCGGCGCCGACGAAATAGCAGGTGTCATAGCGTTTCAGCAGCGGCTTGGTCTGCTCGATCAGGCGCAGCAGATGCGGATTCGTGCAGCGAGAAACCAGCAACGCGTGCCAACGCTCGTCCAAATCGGACAGATCACCCTGCCGTCCGAGTTCCGCGGTCATCTCGGCGGCGATGCGGTCCAGCCCGCCGGTGAGCCCGGCGAGGTCCTGCGGCGAACTCCAGCGCAACGCGAGCGATTCCAGTTCCGCGACGAGGGGGTACAACCGCCGGGCCTCTTCGGGGTCGAACGGCGGCACGAGGAAACCGCGTCCGGGCGCCGACACGAGCAGGCCGCGATCGGCCAGCCCGATCAGTGCCTCGCGCAACGGTGTCCGGCTCACGCCCAGTTCGCGGGCGAGGTGCACCTCGTTGATCCGGCTGTCCGCGGCGATCCGGCCGTCGAGCACGCGGGCGGTGATCTCTTCCGCGAGGTCGCGCCGGAGCAGGTTCCTCGTCATGCGGGCAGTATTGCATGCAGTTCGGCCGTACTGTATTCAGTTAGGCATGACGGACTTCGATGTGCACCGCGCTCGCGCCGAAACCCCGGGCTGCGCGGAAGTGGTCCACCTCAACAACGCCGGCTCCTCGCTGCCACCCGCGCCGGTGACCGACACGGTCGTCGACTACCTGCGCGAGGAGGCCCTGATCGGGGGCTACGAGCAGGCCGCGGCCAGCGTGGAGCGGCTCGACGGCGTCTACGCCTCGGCCGCGCGGCTGGTCGGCGCCCGGCCCGACGACATCGCGCTGACCGACAACGCGACCCGGTCGTGGCAAGCGGTCTTCTACGCGCTGCCGTTCACGGCGGGAGACCGGATCCTGACGGCGAAGTCCGAGTACGCGAGCAATGTCATCTCCTTCCTGCAGACGGCGAAGCGCACCGGTGCCGTCGTCGAGGTGGTGGACGACGACGAGTTCGGGCAGCTCGACGTCGAGGACCTGAAACGCCGGATCGACGGTGACGTCAAGCTGATCGCCGTCTCCCACGTGCCCACCCAGGGCGGCCTGGTGAACCCGGCCGAGAAGATCGGCGCGGTCGCGCGTGAAGCCGGGATCCCGTTCCTGCTGGACGCGTGCCAGAGCGCCGGTCAGATCGACCTCGATGTCACGCGCCTGAACTGTGACGCGCTCAGCGTGACCGGCCGCAAGTACCTGCGCGGGCCGCGCGGCACCGGATTCCTCTACGCGCACCCGCGGCTGCGCGAACGCGTCGAGCCCGCGATGCTCGACCTCCACTCGGCGGCGTGGACCGCGCCCGAGACCTACGAAGTCGATTCGACCGCGAAGATGTTCGAGGTCTGGGAACGCGATCACGCGGCGGTGCACGGCCTCGGCGCGGCGATCGACTACGCCCTCGATTGGGGTATGCCCGCCATCGAAGCCCGCGTCGCCGCGCTCGCGGCGAAACTGCGCGACGCGTTGCGCGAGATCCCCGGCGTCCAGGTCCATGACCAGGGCGAGCGGAAATGCGGGATCGTCACCTTCAGCGTCGCGAAAACGCCGTCGCAGGAAGTGAAACAGCACCTGGCGACGAAGAAGATCAACGTCAGCGTCGCGGAGGCGACGTCCGCGCAGTTCGATTTCACCGCGCGCGGGCTGCCGTCGATGGTCCGGTCCTCGGTGCACTACTTCAACACCGAAGACGAGATCTCGCTCCTCGTCGGCGAAGTCGAGAAACTGGCTTAACGGCGGGAAAGCACGGACTCGGACGGCGGGGCGTACGGCAGCCCCGTCGTCTTCGCGCGACGGCCGATCACCAACGCCTCCCCCAGCAGGCTCACCCCGATCGACAACGTCACCGGCCGCGCGTCGGGATGCGCCCCCGCCGTCGTGGCCAGGAAGCCGATCCCGAAGTTCACCACCATCGACAGCACCCAGACTCCGAACGTCCAGCCGGTGTACCGCAGCCACAGCACGCCGTCGCGCTCGAACAGTTTCGTGGTGGCCGCGCGCACCGCGCCGAGGCCGCAACCGGCAACGGAGCCCAGTGCGAGCCAGGCCCCGTCGGCGAAGGTGAAACTTTCGAGCTTGGCCAGACCGTAGACCCCGATCGCGAGCAGGACCATCGGCGCTCCGAAAACCTCACGGGCGACCAGCGGCTCCCCGCGCAGCCTGCGCACGACGATCACGATCACCACGGCGACCACCAGCGCGATCAACAACCAGGTCCGCATGAACTCCCCCTTTTATGACACGTGTGTGCTAAATAAAATAGCAGGGGCGTGCTATAAAGACAACATGCCGAAGATCGTCGACCCCACGGCCCGACGCCTGGAAATCGCCGAAGCCGTCTTCCGGGTGATCCAGCGGGACGGCCTCGCGCAGGCGTCGCTCAGGAGCGTGGCCGACGAGGCAGGCCTCGCGATCGGTTCGGTGCGGCACTACTTCCGCGGCCACGACGAGCTGATCGTGTTCGCCATGCGCGCGCTCGGCGACCGGGTGGAAGCCCGGCTGCTGCGCCACCTCCCCGAACTGCTCGATCCGGAAACCCCGCGCTCACGTCGTCAGGAACTCACCGAAGCGCTGCTCAGCGAACTGCTTCCGCTCACCGGGCAGACCCGGGCCGAAACCGACGTCTGGCTGGCCTTCTCCGCCGCCGCGAAAAACCGTCCGGATCTGGCCGAGGAAGTCGCGCGCGCGCACGCGGGCGTCCGCGCACTCGTCCGCAGGGTTCTCGACGGCGCGCGTGGCGCCGGCGGACTGCTCGACGACCTCGACCTGGACGTCGAAACCGAACGACTGGCGGCACTACTGGACGGCCTCGCCATGGCGGGCGGGCGGACCTCGCCGGAGCTGATGCGCACGGTGCTCGGACGGCATCTGGAAACCCTGCGACGCCCGGATCAGTGAAGGCGAGGCTTCGGCGGCGAAGCGGGCACCGAAAGCCGCCCTTTCGGGAAGGGCTGAGCACGGTACCGTTTTCGTCATGCGCCTGCGGTCTGTGACCACACTGCTCGCCACACTCGCCCTGGCCTTCGCCGTCCCCGCGACGGCCGAGGCGACCCCTGGTTCCGGGGTCACCGGCACGATCCTGAAGCAGAAGACGGTCGGGGACACCGACTACGTTCTGCGCGAGGTCGTCATCCAGCCGGGCGGGTACACCGGCTGGCACTACCACGACGGAACGCTCTACGCGTACGTCAAGGCGGGCACACTGACGCACAACTCCGCCGATTGCGGGCTGGATGGCCTGTACCGGCAGGGCGCCGCCTTCACCGAGCCGAGCGACACCGTCCACATCGGACGGAATCTCGGGACGACACCCATCGTGCTGGAAGTGCTCTACGTGCTGCCGCACGGCAGCCCGCTCTCGGAGGACGCGCCGAACCCGGGCTGCCCTTTCTAGGCTCCGAACCAGCTGGCGACGTCGAGCCGGAAGCCGCCCGACGGCGTCATGGCGCGGAGATCGCCTTCGAGTGCTCGGACCCTGTCTGCACCCAGCGCGGCGACCCACTCCTTGCGCAGTTCATCGAAGATCGCCGCGGACCGGCCGAGCGAGTCGTACCCGCGTGCGGTGAGCCGCACGACCTTGCGTCGCGCGTCGGCCGGATCGTCGGCGCGCTCGACGTAGCCGAGCTGCTCCAGCTTGTCGACGGTCTTGCCTGCCGCCTGCTTGGAGACCCCGAGCCGCCGCCCGATCTCGCTCGCCGTCGCCCCGTCGCGGCCGACCGCCTGCATCGCGAACCCGTACGCCGGCCGGACGTCGGGATGCCCCTGCTCGGCCAGTTCGGCGTGCAGCCGGTCGATGATCGAGCGGAAGCCCGCGAACAGCAGGAGCGGCAGCTCGAAACCGGGCGGATCGGAAATCCGCTTGCCTCGATCGACAACTTGGTTTACCTTTTCGTCAACCACGTTGACCATCTTAAGGGGCTGCCTTGTTCACCGACCACACCCTCGAAACCGCTCCCGAAGCCTCGCGTCGCTCGATGGAGGCGACCATCCGGCATCTCGGCCACCTCCCCACCGCCGTCGCCCGGCTGGCGTCGTCACCGGAACTGCTCGACGGGTTCCTGAAGCTCAGCGCGAGTTTCGAGCGCACGACCCTCGACCCGGTCGCGCGGGAGACGATCGTGATGACCGTCGCGACCCGCAACGACTGCCACATCTGCGTCGAGATGCACACCGCCAAGCTGAAGGGACTGAACGCTGATGACGACGTCATCACGGCGCTCCGGTCGCAGGAGCCCGTGCCCGACGAGCGACTGGAAGCCATGCGGCAGTTCACGCTGGCGGTGCTCGAGACCGCCGGTGGCGTCGACGACGAAACGCTGAAGACCTTCTTCGGGCACGGGTACACCGAGCGGAACGCTCTCGAAGTCGTCATGGGCATCGGGGCGTACACGATGTCGACCCTGGCGAACAGGATGACCCGGGCCTAGGTGTGGTCACCTCGCGTGCCGCCCCCGGGCCGCGTGTCCGTGAAGGCCTCCTTCCCTACTCTCAAGGTCAGGGTTCCGACAAAGTCGCGGAGTTGCTGGTCAGTGCTGCTCTTGACGTGTCGGCGCGGCCCTGCCGCAGGCTCGCTGTCCCCAATGTGGCATTGATTTGTCTACCTACTGGTATGGCGCTTGTGCGGGTTGCCGGTGCGGTCGTGACCGAGCACGAGCTTGATCAACGGAAGATCCGGGACGTTGAGTGTCCCGGATCTTCCGTTGATCGAGAGGTGAGACCGGGCAACGATTCCCACGGAACCACCCTCGTCCAGGTCAGGCGTAGGTACACAAATGCGGGTTCCCCTTGGAGACGCTCAGTGTCCCCAATGCCACATTGGGGACACTGGCCGACGCACGACGTGCTCATCCGTGAAGGCCTCCTTCCCTACTCTCAAGGTAGGGAAGGAGGCCTTCACGGACTTCGTAGCTTTCCGTGATCACCCCTAGTGGTCTGGATCACTCCAATGGCCGCCGATCTTGATGTATCTGGGCAGTCCCGACCGTCTCTTTTCTTGTGCAGCCGAAAGTTCGCCACCCGCGGCGCGGCGCACCGGCGGTCTGGCCTGCCGAGGGGGCAGACCAGACCGCCGAAACCGAAGGCGTTCCACAGGGGTTGGGGGTGCGTGAAGGCCCCCTTCATCGCGACCAGCGCGCTGAAGGGGGCCTTCACGTGTCTTGCGGATGCCTCAGACTTCGAGCGCCCAGCGCACGAACCGCATCGTCGGTACGAAACCTGCCTTCTCGAACACCCCGAAAGCCCCGGACGCGTCCGCCGAGTCCACGGTCAAACTGGCGCGGTCAAAACCCCGTCCGGCGGCGACCCGCAGCGCGTATCCCATCAGCGCGCCGGCGACACCCCGCTTCCGGTACTCGCGAAGCGTTCCGATGGCCATGAAGTGCGCGTCGCGGACTCCGGTGGCTTCCGTATCGGCTTCCCAGTACATGGTCACCAACATGCCCACCGGAGCGCCGGTCGCCACCTCCCGGAGCAGGAAGCTGACCTCGGGCTGGAAAGTCTGGTTGGTGATCTTGTTCCGCCAAAGCTCGACGGGCATGGGCACCGCGCCCCAGTAGTCCCGGTACGCCTCGTTCCTGACCATCCGGAAATCCTCGTCGTTCCGCTCCGACCACGGCTCGACCCGCAGCCCTTCGGGGATCGCCGGAGCACCGAGAGCGTCCCCGAGCGGCTGCTCCATGCGCTGGAAGTAGCGAGCGGGCACGAAACCCTGCGAGCGGGCGAGTTCGGCCAGCCCGGGGATGCGCTCGGGACGGTGAATGTCGACAGCGAGCTCCGAGGCCGGGTGATGCAGTTCATGCAGCACCTTCGCCGCTTTGACCCCCGCTTCCACGAGCGCGGTGCCGATACCCCGGCGGCGATGGGCGGGATGCACCCCGCCGTCCAGGAAGACCCGGTGGACCTCTTCCGCGGACGGCTTGAAGCGAATCTTCATGAAGCCGACCATCACGTCGCCGTCGAAGACACCGAGGCTCCCGCGCTCCAAATCCGCGTACGGGTCGATCAACTCCTGGAGGGTGTCCTCCTCGGTGTAGTTCTCGCCGATCCGGTCCACGGTCTCGATGGCGTTGAGGAGGTCCGCCGACGCCTTGGCGTCCTCGGGAACGAGCGGCCGCCACGTCAGAGTGTCGTGCATGCGGCCGACGCTATCCCCACGGTTGCGGGCTGTCGCCGGGTTTTCGGTGACCGGATTCGGCATCGCTTATCGGCTGTCATCCGGCAACGCCACCCCGCAGGCGACTGTGCCATCAGGCATCAGGGAGTTCTTCGCTGGTCACGAGTGCACGAAAGCTCCCCAGCATCGCTTTGGCGTCAGAGCCCATCTGGTCGACGACAACAGCACATCCGGTCAACTCGGCACCCGCAACCTCCACCAGCTCTCGAACCGCGAGAGCTTGGCTTCCGGTCTCGATCCAGTCGTCCACGAGCAGGACTCGGTCGGCCGGCCCCAACGACGCCCGCTGGATCCGCAGCGAGTGCCGGAACCCCCGATAGTCCGGCTCCGTTTCCCGGACGAGCTTCTCGCCAGGGAACATCCCGGCGGCCTTACGCACGGGCACAAAGCCCACGCCGAGTTCCAACGCCGCAGCCCCTCCGAGCAGAAATCCCCGCGACTCGATCCCGCATACAGCCGTGACTCCCGTGTCACGGAACGGCGCCACCAGAGCTCGGACGATCACCTTGAAGGCATCGCCATCCCGGAACAGCGGGCACATGTCCGCATGCCCACCAAGCCACCGGAACCGCTCCAGCACAAGATCACGCGCAAGGATCGTCACGACGCTGGAGCCTCACACACTCGTCGGCACAAAGCGACTGGTGGGCGCAGTAGGGATCGAACCTACGACCGCTCGGGTGTAAACCGAGTGCTCTCCCGCTGAGCTATGCGCCCGGGAGGTGGCACCGCGAGGGTGCCACCGGTGAAGACTCAGGCCAAGGAGGCCACGGCCTTCTTCCACGCCTGCTGGTCGCGAGCCTCGCCGGGCTGGTTGACCTCGGCGAACTGCACGACGCCGTTCTTGTCGATCAGGAAGGTGCCACGGGTGGCCAGGCCGGCCGCCTCGTTGAAGACGCCGTAGGCCTTCGCGACCTCGCCGTGCGGCCAGAAGTCCGAAAGGAGGGGGAACTGGTAGCCCTCCTGCTCGGCCCACGCCTTGAGCGAGAACGGCGTGTCCACGGACACACCGATCACCTGGACGCCCTGACCGTCGTAGTCCGCGAACTCGTCACGGAGCTGGCACAGCTCGCCGGTGCAGATACCGCTGAACGCGAACGGGTAGAACACGAGCAGGACCGGCTTCTCGCCCTGGAAGGACGACAGCGTCACGGCCTGCTTGTTGTAGTCGTTGAGCGTGAAGTCCGGGGCTTGCGATCCGACCTCGACGGCCATACCGGCGGTTTCCTCTCAAGAGCGAACAGGGGCCTGCGTCGACAACCCTATCGTGTCGATCGCACGGCCTTCGAGGTCACCGCTTGGTCTTGGACGACTTCGGCGACACCAGCCGGGTACCCGCCCACTTGGGGCCGGCGCTGATGTTGGCCGTCTGCGCCAATCCGACCTGCGGCACCGCTTCGGCGATCTCGCTCGGCTCGACATGTCCGGGCTGTCCCGTCTTCGGGGTCAGCACCCAGATCACGCCGTTCTCGTTCAAGGGGGTCCGGACCTCGATCAGCGTGTCTCCGAGATCACCGTCGTCTTCGCGCCACCACAGCAGCACCACGTCGATGACCTCGTCGGCGTCCTCGTCGAGGATGTCGCCACCGATCTGCTCCTCGATCGCCGCACGAAGATCGTCATCGACGTCCTCGTCCCAGCCGATCTCCTGGACCACCATGTCCGGCTTGATCCCAAGCCTTTCGGCGACGCTGTTCTGATCAGCGTCTCCCGCGGCGACCACTGCTGTCACTCCTCCAACTACGACGGAGCGTGATGTCGCCTCGGCCGGATCGACCGGGCGGGCACCACACTCGGGTACACGATGCCCGTTAGCGAACACTGGTGAGGCGCTGCGCGCAACCGTCCACACCGGATCTTGAACAACTCGTGTCGCAGCGTACGGACATTCGGCCTACTCGCGCGAGGCGAATCCAGGCGCACTTGGGCACCCCGGAGAGCCCTGCTTTAGGGTGGGGGAGAAAACGCGCGCGCGAATACAGGCGCGCGCGAGGCGTGTCGCAATCGGGTCCGCGAACGTTACCGATCAGTAGCGGTGACGTGAACGGAATCCGAGTACGACGATGGAAGGCGAACACGCCCGCGTACGAGCACAACCAGCTACCACCTTTCGCAAGGAGACCCCTTGGCCCCGCAGAACGACGGCGCCTCCGGCAAGGAGACCCCGGCACGCGTCCGCGTCATCCGTGACGGATTGGCGGCGCACCTGCCCGACATCGACCCGGAGGAGACTGCCGAATGGCTGGACTCCTTCGACGAGGCGCTGGCCAGGGGTGGTCAGCAGCGCGCCAGGTACCTGATGCTGCGCATCCTCGAGCGGGCCAGGGAACGCCACGTCGGCGTTCCGGCGCTGACGTCGACCGACTACGTCAACACCATCCCCACCGAGAACGAACCCTGGTTCCCCGGTGACGAAGAGATCGAACGCCGCTACCGCGCGTACATCCGGTGGAACGCCGCGATCATGGTGCACCGCGCGCAGCGTCCCGGTGTGGGCGTCGGCGGGCACATCTCGACCTACGGCTCGTCCGCGGCGCTGTACGAAGTGGGCTTCAACCACTTCTTCCGCGGCAAGGACCACTCCAGCGGCGGCGACCAGATCTTCATCCAGGGTCACGCCTCCCCCGGCATCTACGCCCGCGCGTTCCTCGAGGGCAGGCTGACCGAGAGCCAGCTGGACGGGTTCCGCCAGGAGTACTCGCACGCCGGTGAGGGCGGCGGCCTGCCGTCGTACCCGCACCCGCGGCTGATGCCGGAATTCTGGGAAAACCCCACAGTGTCCATGGGGCTCGGCCCGATGAACGCGATCTACCAGGCGCGGTTCAACCGCTACCTGCGCGATCGCGGCATCAAGGACACCAGCGATCAGCACGTCTGGGCGTTCCTCGGCGACGGCGAGATGGACGAGCCGGAATCGCGCGGCCTCATCCACGTGGCCGCGGGCGAAGGCCTCGACAACCTGACCTTCGTGATCAACTGCAACCTGCAGCGGCTCGACGGTCCGGTGCGCGGCAACGGCAAGATCATCCAGGAGCTGGAGTCGTACTTCCGCGGCGCCGGCTGGAACGTCATCAAGGTCATCTGGGGCCGCGAGTGGGACTCGCTGCTGCACGCCGACCGTGACGGCGCGCTGGTCAACCTGATGAACACCACGCCGGACGGCGACTTCCAGACCTACAAGGCCAACGACGGCGCCTTCGTCCGTGAACACTTCTTCGGCCGCGACCCGCGGACGAAGGAGCTGGTCAAGGACCTCTCCGACGCCGACGTCTGGAACCTCAAGCGCGGCGGGCACGACTACCGCAAGGTCTACGCGGCCTACAAGTCGGCGCTGGAGCACCACGGCCAGCCGACGGTGATCCTGGCCCACACCATCAAGGGGTACGGCCTCGGCCCGTCCTTCGAGGGCCGCAACGCCACGCACCAGATGAAGAAGCTCACCCTCGACGACCTCAAGCTGTTCCGGGACGCCCAGCGCATCCCGATCAGCGACGAGGAACTCGAGCGCGACCCGAAGCTGCCGCCGTACTACCACCCGGGCAAGGAATCGCCGGAGATCGAGTACATGATCGGCCGCCGCAAGGCGCTCGGCGGGTTCCTGCCGGAGCGCCGCCCGAAGGCCGCGAAGGCGCTCGTGCTGCCCGGCGACAAGGTCTACGAAGGCATCCGCAAGGGCTCGGGCAAGCAGGAGGTCGCCACCACGATGGCGTTCGTCCGGCTCGTCCGCGAGCTGGCGAAGGACTCCGAGATCGGCAAGCGGATCGTCCCGATCATCCCGGACGAGGCGCGCACCTTCGGCCTCGACTCGATGTTCCCCACGGCCAAGATCTACAACCCGCACGGCCAGACCTACACGTCGGTCGACGCGAGCCTGATGCTGGCCTACAAGGAGTCCGAAAAGGGCGTCATCCTGCACGAGGGCATCAACGAGGCGGGTTCGACCGCGTCGTTCACCGCCGTCGGCACCTCGTACGCCACACACGGCGAGCCGATGATCCCGATCTACATCTTCTACTCGATGTTCGGGTTCCAGCGGACCGGTGACGGCCTCTACGCGGCGGCGGACCAGATGGCCCGCGGGTTCGTGCTCGGCGCCACCGCCGGCCGCACCACGCTGACCGGTGAGGGCCTGCAGCACGCCGACGGGCACTCGCTGCTGCTGGCGGCGACCAACCCGGCCGTCGTGGCCTACGACGCGGCGTGGTCCTTCGAGATCGCCCACATCGTGCGGGACGGTCTCCGCCGGATGTACGGCGAGACCGGGCCGGACGGCAACGGCGAGAACATCTTCTACTACATGACGATCTACAACGAGCCGTACCAGCAGCCCGCCGAGCCGGAGAACCTCGACGTCGACGGCCTGCTCAAGGGTCTGTACCGCTACGCCGAGGCCCCGTCGGGCGACGGTCCGGAGGCGCAGATCCTGGTGTCCGGCGTGACCATGCCGGACGCGCTTCGCGCCCAGCAGATGCTGGCCGAGGAGTGGGGCGTCCGCGCGGCCGTGTGGTCGGCGACGTCGTGGACCGAGCTGCGGCGCGAGGCCGTCGAGGTCGACCACGACAACCTGCTCCACCCGGGCGACTCCCCGCGTGTGCCGTATGTCACGCAGAAGCTGTCCGGCGTGAACGGCCCCGTCGTCGCCGTGTCGGACTGGATGCGCGCGGTACCGGATCTGATCCGCCCGTGGGTGCCTGCCGACATGCTGACGCTGGGCACCGACGGGTTCGGGTTCTCCGACACCCGCCCGGCCGCCCGGCGGAAGTTCCTGGTCGACGCGCAGTCGATCGTGGTCGGCACGCTGAGCGCGCTCGCCAAGCGCGGCGAGTTCGACCAGGCGAAGGTGGCGGAGGCGGCGCGCAAGTACCGCCTCGACGACGTCGCCGCCGCGGGTCCGCAGTTGTCGGACTCCGGCAGCGCCTAGCCATGTTATGAACGGGACTTTCATTGCAAATTTTGCAATGAAAGTCCCGTTCATTGCATCCGGCACCGGACCAGCTAGGCTGAGACATCGGATGTTTACTGGAAAGCGGGAAGGGTGAGCGTGTGACCAAGCGTCGACTGCCGAAGCCGAGTGAGCTGAAGCAGATCCTGCGGCCGAAGCCGATCGTGCTCAACCCGACCGAACGACGGCTGGCGAGCGCGCACACGATCGCCGACCTGCGGATGATCGCCCGCAAGCGGACACCGCGGGCGGCGTTCGACTACACCGACGGCGCCGCGGAGCTGGAAGACAGCCTCCGCCGCGCCCGGCAGGCCTTCCGCAGCGTGGAATTCCACCCGAACGTCCTGCGCGGCGTGTCCGATGTGGACACGAGCAGGGAGATCCTCGGCAAGCGTTCGGCGCTGCCGTTCGCGTTCGCGCCGACCGGGTTCACGCGGATGATGAACCACGAAGGCGAGTCCGCGGTGGCCCGCGTCGCGCAGCGCAACGACATCCCGATGGGATTGTCGACCATGGCGACGACGTCGATCGAAGACCTCGCGGCGGCCGCGCCCGAGGCCCGCAAGTGGTTCCAGCTCTACGTCTGGCGCGACCACAAGGCGGGCGAAGATCTGATGAATCGCGCCTGGGCCGCCGGGTTCGACACGCTCATGCTGACGGTGGACACCCCGGTCGCGGGCGCGCGGCTGCGCGACGTCCGCAACGGGCTGACCATCCCGCCCGCGCTCACCCTCAAGACGTTCGCCGACGGCGCGATGCATCCGGCGTGGTGGTTCAACCTGCTGACCACCGAGCCGCTGACCTTCGCGTCGTTGAGCAACTTCGACGGCACGGTCGCCGAGCTGCTCAACAAGCTCTTCGACCCGACCCTGAACTTCGACGACCTCGACTGGGTCCGCCAGACCTGGCCGGGCAAACTCGTGGTCAAGGGCATCCAGAACGTCGACGACGCGCGTGACGTGGTCAAGCACGGCGCCGACGCGGTCCTGCTGTCCAACCACGGCGGCCGTCAGCTCGACCGCGCGCCGACCCCGATCGAACTGCTCCCGGCGGTACTCGACGAGATCCAGGGCACCGCCGAGGTGTGGGTCGACACCGGCATCCTCTCCGGCGGTGACATCGTGGCCGCGATCGCGCGCGGCGCCGACGCGGTGCTCATCGGGCGCGCGTTCCTGTACGGCCTGATGGCCGGTGGCGAACGCGGGGTCCAGCGGTGCGTGGACATCCTGCGCGCCGAGATCGTCCGGACCATGCAGCTGCTGGGCGTCCGTACCCTCGCCGACCTCAAGCCCTCGCACGCGACCATGCGCTGACCCTCACGCGTTGCGGGTCAGGCGGAGGCCGTGGTGGCGCTGGAGGGGGCGGTGCGGACCTGCTTCGCCGTGCGGTTCCAGCTCCACCAGCCGTGGACGACCAGACCGGCGAACACGATGTACACCGCGGCCGAGAAGTACAGGCCCGAGGAGAGCTGCAGCGGCACGCCGATCGCGTCGACGACCAGCCACACCAGCCAGAACTCGACCAGACCCGCGCCCTGCGCGGCGAAGGCGACCAGGGTGCCGACAAAGATCGCGGCGTCCGGCCATGGTGCCCAAGAGGCGTCCAGCGCGTCGAGGACCAGCGCCATCGCGGTGGTGCCGATCGCGAACGCCCCGAGCATCGCCAGCCGCTCGGAGAGTCGTCCCTTGCGGACGACGACGCCATAGATCGGATCGCTGCGGCGGGACCAGGCCCACCAGCCGTAGATCGAGATGAGGAGGATCGCGACCTGCCTGGTGGCGAGCCCGCCGAGATGCGCCGAAAGGTAGACCGAGAACAGCAGCACGGTGGCGCCGACCTGGACCGGCCAGGTCCACAGCGTGCGGCGTTGTGCCAGGAAGACCACGGCCAGCGCGAAGATCTGCCCCGCCAGCTCGGCGAAGGAAATCCACTGTCCGAGCACCGTGACACCGTTGTGCAGCAGGAAGTCCACGTCCGCGCCCCTCTCCGTCTACCGCTCCAACATGCTCCGCCGCGTCGCCATTCCCTAGGGAGTGTGAGGTGCGGAACAGAGAACCGGCTGGAGAGCCGCTGAAGTGGCGTAGCCGAGCCCCGCCCAGTACGACGAAGGGGCCCTCTGCCGCGTGTTGAGCGGCGAAGGGCCCCTTCGGGTCCACACGGGCCCGGTGCCTTCCTCGATCACCGGGCCCGCGGGATGCTCAGGAATCTACGCGACCGATGCCCACGGGTGACGTCGGCGGTTCCGAACGGACTTCCCGCTTGCCCGCCGGGGGCTCCAGCTGGCCCTGCAGGTTGGCCAGCCAGCCCTGCCAGCGCTCCTGTGCCGGTTTGATCAGGCCACCGCCGAAGCCGACGACGATCACGCCGCCGATGGTGGCGAGCACGGCGACCAGAACCGGCCCGGTCACGGCTGTCGCGATGTTCACCTGGCCGAGCGCGGCGATGACGCCGAACGCGACGATCATCCAGTACGCGATGGTGCCGAGCAGCCGTCCGGCGGGGCGGGTCGACAGCGCGCCGGTCACCAGGTCGCGGACGACCTTCGCGACGGCGGCCGCGACGATCACCAGCACCAGCGCCACCAGGATCCGCGGCAGGAACGCGATGATGTCGTTGAGCAGCGCGCTGACCGGATTGCTCTCACCGAATACACCGAACGCGAGTTGCAAGGCGATCAGGAGAATGAAGTAGTACACGAGTTTGACGAGGATCCCACCGGCGTCGACATTCGCTTGTTTCAGCGTTCCGGTGAGTCCGGTCTTCTCGATGAGCTTGCCGAAACCGATCTTCGACAGAACCAGTCCCAATGCCTTTGACACGGCCTTCGCGATCAACCATCCGATGAGCAGGATGATCAGGAAACCGACCAGTTTCGGCACGAAGGTGGCGACAAGGTTCCATGCTTGCCCCAGACCGTCTTTCAGCTGCTCGCCCACGGCGAACTCCCTCCTCTGCGATCCGCGCCGCACCTGGCGCGGCTTGCGAGGGATCGTTGATCACGAGCACCTCACCGGCAACTCGGCACCCCACGATCGAGTGAGTGAACTAGCGGGAAAAGATCCACAAGTCCCATACTTGTTCTACCGGTGGGGACCGGGGAGACGAGGCCGTCCGGCGCAGCGAAAAACGCTTGCGTCGGGCGGCCTCGAGTTTTATGCAAACACCTTTCACAATTCGCTCACCGTGACTGTCCACTTCGGACAATCAGGCGGAAAGGCCGCAGGACGACGGGCATCAGGACCGGTCGGACTAGGATCGGCTGACCATGGCTGATGCGACTTCCGGACGGCGTGTGCCCAAGCACCACGGGCTGTCCGCCAAGACCCTCCGGCGGCTCGACCACGCCTCCGGCCGGCTCGCGAGCGCGAGCGTGGCGGTGATGGAGGAACGGCTGAGCTGGTTCGCCCGCCTTCCCGCCGACCAGCGCGCGAGCGTCCTGCTGATCACCCAGGCGGGTGCCGCCGGATTCGTCGACTGGCTCCGCGACTCGAAGGAGGCCCTCTCCCTCACCACCGAGGCGTTCCGCGAAGCGCCCGCCGAACTGTCCCGCTGGGTGAGCCTGCGGCAGGCGGTCGGCATGGTGCGGCTCGCGATCGAGGTGTTCGAGGAGCAGCTGCCGGAATTCGCCGCGAGCGAAGCGGAGCGTGCCGCGCTGATCGAGGGGATCCTGCGCTACGGCAGGGAGATCGCGTTCGCCGCCGCCAACTCCTACGCGGCCGCCGCCGAGGCGCGCGGCGCCTGGGACGCGCGCCTGGAGGCGCTGGTCGTCGACGGCATCGTCCGCGGTGACGCCGAGGAGGCGGTGCTCTCCCGTGCCGCCGCGCTCGGCTGGGATCCGGCCGCGCCCGCCACCGCGCTGGTCGGCACCCCGACCTCGGACGACCCGCCCGCGGTCGTGTTCGAGGTCCGCAGCCGCGCCGCGCGGGTCGGCCGCCCCGTCCTCCTTTCCGTACAGGGATCCCGGCTGGTCGTGGTCGTCGCCGGGCCGACGGACGGCAGCGTCAAGGACCGCGAAATCCTGACCAAGCTCTCCGTCGCCTTCGCCGAGGGGCCGGTCGTCGCCGGCCCGACGGTGCCCACCCTCGCCGAGGCGCACCACAGCGCCACCGAAGCGCTCTCCGGCCTGCGCGCCGTCGTCGGCTGGCCCGGTGCGCCGCGGCCGGCGAGATCGATCGACCTGCTGCCGGAACGCGCGTTGTCCGGCGATCCCGAGGCAGAACGCCTGCTCGTCGAGCAGATCGCCCGGCCGCTGGAGGAGGCGGGCCCGGCACTGCTGCGGACGGTCGAGACCTATCTCGACAGCGGCGGCGTGCTGGAAACCTGCGCGCGGACGCTGTTCGTGCATCCGAACACCGTCCGGTACCGGCTGCGGAAGGCGGCCGAACTCACCGGCCGCCACGCCGCCGAATCACGCGACGCCTGGGTGCTGAAGGTGGCGCTGACCGTCGGGCGCCTTGCCCGGGCGCGAGGGCTCTGGTGACCGGGTCACGTTGGTCGTGAGTGGTCAATGAGGGTTATTGAGGGGTAAGTCAAACGTGGCGTAATCGGCTCGCTGCCTGGCGGCAGGCGAGGACCTCCCCGTTGAGGCGGGGGCGTCGCGCGACTGTCCACAAGGGACACCTTTCGGAGATTTGGCGTCCGATTGATGACGCTATGTGCGGTTCCGCGTGGCGTCGTGAGTGGCAAATAGGGTTAGAACCCTCATTGCCACTCACGACGGTCCAGCGACCCAGGCCGACGTGACCGAAGCTGAGGCGACCAAGGTCTTTTGATCTTTTGAGGTGCCGCGTTTTGCCCGAAGGGCTCGCGAACAGGGCGGCGGGCCGCCTCAGCACCCGCTCCAGCCGACCCCGCAAAGTCACGGCCCGGCGACGTGTTCGTGATCGCGGCATAACCAGTCCAGTGACGGACTTCATAGCGAAAGCTGATTGAACCCGACAAGGCTTTTGGGTTAAGAGCGGAGATCAGGAAGAGCCTTTTGGAGGGTTTCTACAATTACCTCGGCCGGACTTGGTGAGCGTCGGCATCACGACCATGGTGGCCGAGAGTGTTCCCTTGAGAGGTGACAGCAGCAGTCCTCGCCCCCGGTCAGGGTTCCCAAGCCCCAGGCATGCTCTCCCCTTGGCTCGAGCTCGACGGTGCCCGCGCGCGCGTCGAAGCCTGGTCCGAGCGCGCCGGTCTCGATCTCGTCCGTCTCGGCACCGAAGCGGACGCCGAAGAGATCCAGGACACCGCGATCACGCAGCCGCTGATCGTGGCGCTGTCCCTGCTGGCGTTCGAGCACCTGCAGCGTGAGGCGCCGGTCGCCGCGGACGCGCCGGTCGCCGGTCACTCCGTCGGCGAGCTGGCCGCCGCCGCCATCGCCGGGGTACTGAGCCCTGAGGACGCCGTCGCGCTGGCCGCCGTCCGCGGCGCGGAGATGGCGAAGGCGTGCGCGCTGGAGCCCACGAGCATGGCCGCGGTCATGCTCGGCGACCCGGAGCAGGTCGTCGCCTGGCTCGAAGGTCACGGTCTCGCCGCGGCGAACCGCAACGGCGCGGGGCAGATCGTCGCCTCCGGCTCCGCCGACGCGATCGAGAAGATCGTGGCCGAGCCGCTCGAAGGCACCAAGGTCCGCGCGCTCAAGGTCGCCGGCGCGTTCCACACGTCGTACATGGCACCCGCGCGTGAGGCGCTGGCCGCCCACGCTGCGAAGATCACCCCGGCGGACCCCACCCGTCCGCTGCTGTCGAACGCCGACGGCCAGGTCGTCACCGGCGGGGCCGAATACCTCGACCGGCTGGTCAAGCAGGTCACCAGCCCGGTGCGCTGGGACCTCACCATGGACGGGCTGGTTTCCTTGGGTGTCACTTCGACGCTCGAACTGCCGCCGGCGGGGACGCTGACGGGACTGGTCAAGCGACAGCTCAAGGGAACCGTGACCACCACCATCGCACTGAAGACGCCCGCCGAGCTGGCGAAGCTTCAGGGGCAGGAGGACGCTTCGTGACCGACCGATCCACCTTGCGGCAGGCGCCGGGCGCCGCCGGGACCCGCATCCTCGGGGTCGGGAGCTTCCAACCCGAGAAGATCGTGACCAACGACGATCTCTCGAAGATCATGGACACCAACGACCAGTGGATCCGCGACCGCGTCGGCATCATCGAGCGCCGGTTCGCCGAAAAGGACGAGTCACTGGTCGACATGGCGGTCAAGGCAGGCACGGCCGCGCTGGCCGACGCCGGCGTCGATCCGTCCGAAGTGGACACGGTCATCCTGCCCAACTGCACGATGCCCACCCAGATCCCGAACGCCGCCGCCCAGGTGGCCGACCGGATCGGGATCACGCATCCGGCCGCGTTCGACCTCAACGCCGCCTGCGCCGGCTTCTGCTACGGCCTCGGCGTCGCCTCGGACCTGATCCGGGCGGGCAGCGCGAAGAAGGCACTCGTCATCGGTGCCGAGAAGCTCACCGACCACGTCGACCCGGTCGACCGCGCGAACGCGATCATCTTCGCCGACGGCGCCGGTGCCGCGGTGGTCGGCGCGGCCGACACCCCGCAGATCGGCCCGGTCGCCTGGGGCAGCGCCGGCGAGCACGTCGACCTCATCTACATGCGCGACGACAAGTGGATCTACCAGGAGGGCCAGTCGGTCTTCCGGTGGGCGACCACCCAGATCGCGCCGATCGCGCTGCGGGCACTGGAGCTGGCCGGGCTCGAACCGTCCGATGTGGACGTGCTGATCCCGCACCAGGCCAACCTGCGCATCGTCGAAGCCATCGCCAAGAAGCTGCGTGCCAAGGGCGGCCGCGAGGACATGGTCGTGGCCGACGACATCAAGTACTCGGGCAACACCTCGTCCGCGTCCATCCCCCTCGCGCTGGACCACATGCGCAAGGCGGGCACCGTGAAGTCCGGCGACGTCGTACTCGCCGTCGGCTTCGGGGCCGGACTCTCCTACGCGGGCCAGACCTTCATCTGCCCGTGATGAATACTTCCCCTGCGGACGCCGTGTCCGCGGGGCAGCCGAAAGCATCACCGAGAAGGGAACAACCAGTGGCAGACAACGCAGAGATCCTCGCCGGCCTCGCCGAGATCGTCGAAGAGGTCGCCGGTGTGGCGCAGGACGACGTGACCGCCGAGAAGTCCTTCGTGGACGACCTCGACATCGACTCGCTGTCCATGGTGGAGATCGCTGTTCAGGCCGAGGACAAGTTCGGCGTCAAGATCCCGGACGACGAGCTGGCGAACCTGAAGACCGTTGGCGACGCGGTGAACTACGTGTCGGCCAACTCCAAGTAATTCCCAGTTCTTGATTGGCGCCGACCTTGGGGAGACACCAATGAGCAACATCGACGTCGTGATCACCGGGATGGGCGCCACCACGCCGCTCGGCGGGGACGTCGCGTCCACGTGGGACGGTCTGCTCGCCGGGGCGAGCGGGATCCGCCGCATCGAAGCCGACTGGGTCGACGAACTCGACCTGCCGGTGAAGATCGGCGCCATGCTCGCCGTGGACCCGTCCGAAGTCCTGCCTCGGGTCCAGGCTCGCCGTCTGGACCGCTGCGAGCAGGTGGCCCTCATCGCCGCACGTCAGGCATGGGCGGACGCGGGGTTCACGCAGCCGACCGATGAACATCAGGACGTGGTCCCCGAGCGCCTGGGGGTGACCATCGGCACCGGTGTCGGCGGTCCGGTCACCCTGATCTCCCAGAACGACCTTCTGCACAAGCAGGGACTCCGCAAGGTTTCCCCGCTGACCGTGCCGATGCTGATGCCGAACGGCCCCGCCGCGCACGTCGGGATCGACCTGAAGGCCCGCGCCGGTGTGCACTCGCCCGCGTCGGCCTGTGCGTCGGGCGCGGAAGGCATCGCCGCCGGCTACGAGATGATCCGCTCGGGCCGCGCCGACGTCGTGGTCGCCGGTGGTGCCGAATCGTGCATCCACCCGATCACCCTCGCCGGTTTCGCGCAGGCGCGGACGGTGTCCACCCGCAACGACGATCCGACGAAGGCGTCCCGGCCGTTCGACGTGAACCGTGACGGTTTCGTCCTCGGCGAGGGTTCCGGTGTCGTGATCCTGGAGCGGGCGGACCGGGCGAAGGCCCGCAACGCGCGGATCTACGCGCAGCTGAGTGGCTACGGGATCACCTCGGACGCCTACCACATCACGGGCAACCACCCGGAGGGCATCGGCCAGATCGCCGCCATGCGGCAGGCGATGACGATGGCCGGGGTCTCCCCGGCCGACGTCGGCCACGTCAACGCGCACGCGACCTCCACGGTCGTCGGTGACGTCGGCGAGGCCGCGGCGATCCGCAACGCCATCGGCGATCACACCGTGGTGACCGCGCCCAAGGGCGCGCTCGGCCACCTGGTCGGTGGTGCGGGCGCGGTCGAGGGCATCGCCACGATCCTGGCGATCTACCACGGCCTGATCCCGGCGACGCTGAACCTCGAGGACCTGGACCCGAAGGTGCAGCTCGACGTCGTCTCCGGCGAGGCCCGCAAGGTCGAGCTGGGCGCGGCGATCAGCAACTCGTTCGGCTTCGGCGGCCACAACACGGCGCTGCTGTTCACTCCGGCGGCCTGAGGCCGGTTGTAAGTACGTGAAGGCCCCTTCACTGCGTCTAGCGCAGTGAAGGGGCCTTCACGTACTTCTGGGCCGCGGCAAAGGGACGGTCAGGCTTCTGAGCGCTTCACCAGATGCCGCCCGATCCACCAGGCCGCTTCCACCAGCACGATCCCCACCCCGGCACAGGCGAACGCCGAGAGCGTGTACGCGCTGACACTCGGGTCCAGCGCGAAGAACTTCTGCGTGAACGGGATCAGGAACAGCGCGAGGGTCAGCACGACCATCCCGCCGATCAGGCCGATCTTCCACCACCGGTACGGCCGCGCGACGATCCCGAGCACCCACAGCGCGATCGTGATGAGCGTGATCAGCGCTGTCGTCCCCGCCTGGATCTTGTCCACTTCGGACTGTCCCGATCCCTTGTAGACCAGCAGGTAGCTGACGAACGTCGCGGCGGCGATGACCAGCCCGGCCGGTACGGCCATCCGCATCACCCTGCCGACGAACCCGGTGCGGGCGCGTTCGTTGTTCGGCGCCAGCGAGAGCACGAAGGCGGGCAGGCCGATGGTGAACCACGCGGTGATCGTGATGTGCCGCGGCAGGAACGGGAACGGCACCTGCGCGATGCCGACCATCAGCGCCAGCAGCACCGAGTAGACCGTCTTGGTGAGGAACAGGTTCGAGACACGCTCGATGTTGCCGATCACCCGGCGCCCCTCGGCGACGACGTGCGGCAGGGTGGCGAACTTGTCGTCCAGGAGCACGATCTGCGCGACCGCGCGGGTGGCCGGGCTGCCGGCACCCATGGCGACGCCGATGTCCGCGTCCTTCAGCGCGAGGACGTCGTTGACGCCGTCGCCGGTCATCGCGACGGTGTGCCCCTTCGACTGCAGCGCACCGACCATCGCGCGTTTCTGCAGCGGCGTCACCCGGCCGAAGACGGCGCGATCTTCCACCGTCTCGGCCAGCTTTTCGGCATCGTCCGGCAGCTTCCGCGCGTCGACGGGCTTGTCCGCGCCCGGCAGATCGAGGGTGCCCGCGACCGCGCCCACCGAGATGGCGTTGTCGCCGGAGATGACCTTGACCGCGACATCCTGATGCGCGAAGAAGTCCAAAGTGTCCTTCGCGTCGGCGCGCACCTTCTGCTCCAGCACCACGAGTGCCACCGGTTCGATGTCGCCGGGGCCCTCGGCCGCGTCGACGGCCCGTTCGGCCCGGCCCAGCAGCAGGACACGCAGACCACGCGAGCCGATCTTCTCGGCCTCCGCCCGGTGTTCCCCTTCGGGCAGCAGGACGTCGGCCGCGCCGAGCACCCAGTCGCCGTCACCGCCGAACGACGCGCCACTCCACTTGCGTGCCGAGGAGAACGGCATCGTCGTGGAGACCCGCCAGCCCGGATCGGCCGGGTACGCCTCCGCGATCGCCTGCAGGCTCGCGTTCGGCCGGGGGTCGGCGGCGGCGAGCGCGGCCAGCACGGTGTCCACCGGATGTCCCGGGGTGATTTCCCGGACCTCGGAAAGCCGCATGGCGTTCTCGGTCAGCGTGCCGGTCTTGTCCGCGCACACCACGTCGACCCGGGCGAGTCCCTCGATCGCGGGCAGTTCCTGCACCAGACACTGGCGCTTGCCCAGCCGGATGACGCCGACCGCCAGCGCGACACTGGTCATCAGCACCAGGCCCTCGGGCACCATCGGCACGAGCGCCGCGACCATGCCGCGCAGCGCGTCCGGCCACGCCTGGTCGCCCGCGAGCTGGTTGTAGATGGTCAGCGCGCCCGCCGGAATGAGCAGGTAGGTGATGAACTTGAGGATCTTGTCGATGCCCTGCCGCAGTTCCGACTTCACCAGGGTGAACTTGCTGGCCTCCGCGGCCAGTTTCGCGGCGTAGGACTCGTCGCCGATGATGTCCGCGCGGTAGGTGCCGCTGCCGGCGACGACGAAGCTGCCGGAGAGCACCTTGTCGCCGGGCTGCTTGACCACGGGATCGGATTCGCCGGTGAGCAGCGACTCGTCGACCTCCAGCGCTTCGGCCGTCAATGTCGGACCGTCGACGACGATCTTGTCCCCCGGCCCCAGTTCGACGAGGTCGCCGAGTACGACGTCCTCCGGCGCGATCTCGGCACTCTGCCCGTCACGACGGACGGTCGGTTTCGCCTGTCCCACGATCGCGAGCCGTTCCAGCGTCCGTTTCGCCCGGAGCTCCTGGATGATGCCGACCGCGCTGTTCACGATGATCAGTCCGCCGAACAGCCCGTCGATGAAATACCCCGTCGACAGGATGAGCACGAACAGGACCCCGTAGATCGCGTTGATCCGGGTGAAGACGTTCGCGCGGACGATCTCGCCGGTGGTCCGGCTGGTCTTCGTCGAGACCGAGTTCGTCTGGCCCGCGGCGACCCGCTGGGCGACCTCTTCGCTGGTGAGCCCCCTCGAGGCGTCGGTCAGCAAGGCCGGCTGATCAATTGCCATGCCCGCGACTCTATTCCGCCTCCGCCCGCGCACGCGTCAGCCTGAGGGACCATGTCGCCCCTTACTTCAGCATCTTTCGTGTTCGGGATTGGTACCGCCATCGGTGGTGTCCACGCGCCAGGTTCCGTTCTCCAGCCGCAGCGGCAGCACCAGCCGCCAGCGGATACAGCCCTCCGGCAGGTACACCGGCGCGTCGTCGACGTCCTGCGTACTGGTGAAGGCGACGAGTACCCGGAGCGAGCCCGGCGAGCCCGGCTCGATGCGGTAGACGAGGATGCTGCCGTCCCGAGTGGACTGATAGTCGTTCTTCCACTCCGAGGAGGTCTTGGTCTTGGCCCGTTCCCGGCTGACCACCGAAGTCCACTTCGGATAGTCGCGATTGTTGATGGAGTCGAAATACCCCTGCAGCACCTGACGGACGCTCTGGTACTGCGGATGCGCGAAGACGTCGGGCGTGACTTCGACGACAGGCGAACCAGGCTGTGCCTCCGGGGCGACCGGCGACGGCGAGTCGCTGACGACCGGATCGGTGGACGCGGCCTCGGGACGGCGGTAGAGCTCGCGCGCCAGCAACCCGATGCCGACGGTCAGGGAGATCACCACCACGAGGACGGGGATCAGCCACCGCTGGCGAGAGGTGGGGCGAGGCTGGGCGGTCACCCTGAAAGGTTAGCCGCCCGCCTCTTCCGTCTTCACGCCGTCTACCCGACCTGATGCAGCCAGGTGACCGGAGCGCCGTCTCCGGCGTGCCGGTACGGTTCGAGCGCTTCGTCCCAATTGGCGGCGAGGAGCTCGTCGAGCTTGTGCGCCAGGGATTCACCGGTGCGGACCTTGCTCACGAGAGCGCGCAACTGGTCCTCACCCACGACGATGTCGCCGTTGGCACTGGTCCTGCCGTGCCACAGGCCGAGGCCGGGGGCGAAACAGAACCTCTCACCGTCGACCCCCGCACTGGGCTCTTCGGTGACTTCGAACCGGATCATCGGCCACGCCTTGAGCGCGGACGCCAGCTTCGCGCCGGTGCCCGAAGGCGCGCGCCAACCACATTCGGCGCGGAGCTGTCCTGGACTGGCGGGCTGCGCCGTCCACTTCAACTCGACTCGGGCACCCAGGGTGCCCGAAATGGCCCACTCGACGTGCGGACAGACCGCAGACGGCGACGAGTGGACGTACACCACGCCACGGGTGTTGCCACGGGTGCTCACTGCTGACCTCCGCTACTCGACGAGGGGCGTCTTCCCCTACGACCTCGCGAGCTGCGCTGGTCAGGTGGCTCGTGCCGCCGCCCGATACGCGTGAGCACATTGTGCACCCCAACTGTGCTGTTTGGCCACATGAACACCATAAGTCGCACCTGATTGGGACGCGTAACTCACGCGTAGGCCCCTTTCCCTCGGCTCAGCCAAGGGAAAGGGGCCCACACGCGGGTTAACCCTGGGCGCCGAGCGACTGCGCGGCGGCGAAGGTGTCCACCAGGCCCGTGCCCTTGTCGAAGCTCGACGTGTACGGCCCGGCCGCCACGTACGGCGAGCCGTTCGCGAATTTGTACGCCGTGGCCTTGATCGCGGCCTCGATGTCACCCGGGCTCGCGTTCGGCGCGACCTGGAACAGCTGCGCGACGATGCCGGTGATCTGCGGCGCCGCCATCGAAGTCCCGCTGATCACGTTGTAGGTAGCGAGGTCCAGCACTCCCGGCCCGTTCTTGGGCTGCCCGCCCTGCGTGCAGATCGGCTGCGTCGGACGGCAGGACGACAGGATGTTCTCGCCGGGCGCGGAAACGTCGGGCCAGCTCGACTGGGCGGTCTTGAGCCCGCGCGAGGAGAAGTCGGACACGGTGCCGTCGCGGGTGCCGGTCCCCTGGTCGTTGAACGACGCCACCGAAAGCACGCCCGGAGTCTGGTCCTGCCCGGGCGGGTTGGAGAGGTTCGCCGAACCGTCGCCGCCGTCGTTCCCGTTCGCCCACACCGTGACGACGCCTTCCGCGGCGAGCGCGCGCTGCAGCTTCACCGTCGCCGAGTTCGGGTCGAAGGTGCCACCGCCGGTCGGGCCGTAGGAGTTGTTGGTCACCTTGATCGGCGGGCACACCGACGCCGGGACGCCCGCCCCGCACGGCGCCTTGTGGTTCTCCAGCACCCAGTTCAGCGCCGCGTCCGTGCCGAGCACGAGCAACGCGGCCCCGGTCGAAACCGAGACGATCTTCGAACCCGGCGCCGAGCCGCCGACCTTGGTGCCGTCGGTCAGCGTCAGCCGGTTGCCCGCGGCGATACCGGTGACGTGCGTGCCGTGGCCACCGAGGGAAAGGGTGTCGGTGTCGACCGACGTCGGGACGTCGACGATGCAGCCGGTCGTGGTCCCGTCGAGGCAGAGGCTCTTCAGGCTGCGCACCACCCGTGTCTTGCCGTCGGCACCCTTGAACGCGGGATGCGTCGGGTCGACGCCGGTGTCGATGATCGCGACGGAAACACCCCTGCCGTCCACCGGCGCGCCACCGGCGTCCTTGAGCTGCGTCTGTGTCTGAAGGCTTCGCGTCGCCGTGGTGCCGGTGCTGCCGTGTGCCTTGAGCTTCTCGTTCCCTTCGACGTAGGTGACCCCGACCGCCTTGCGGACGGCGCGCACCTGGTCGGCGGTGCCACGGACGGCGACGACGCCGATCTTCCCGAACGAGGTGATCTTCGCGAGCCCGGCTTCGCGGGCGGCGCGCTCGGCGGTGGCGACGTCGCCGGCGTGCACGAACGCGGTCACCCCCGTGGCGCCGGAGACGGCCGACAACAGCCGGGAAAGTCCGGGAGCGACGGGTGCCAGCGGTCCCGCGGCCTGCGCGGGGACCAGGCCCGCGGCAGGAACGGCTAGCAGGGCGACGACGAGCGCTGCACGTCGACGCCAGTGGCGAAATGCGGCCATGTGTTTCTCCTGGTGACAGGGGGCAGGGAACTGTCACCTACCAACGAGTACTACCCGGACGGGTGACGGCGCTCACGTGCATTACAACTTTTCGGAGCAACCTCACCGCCCCTACCTGGGACGTGTCTCCCCATTAGTCCGGATGGAGGCGCTAGTTTGTGCACCGAGACCGACGAGATGGGGAGGGGTTCGGTGCGACTCGTTCGCCTCGCTCAGCAGCCGTCCCGGGTGGCCGAGGACGTACGCGCCGCGCTGGCCTCGCTCGGCCGCGGCAGCAACGTCGTCGGCGGGGTCGCCCTGATCGGCGCCCGCCCGGCCGACGAACGGGCCGTCGAGGCGGTCATCGTCATGCCCAAGGGCGTCATCATCGTCATCGGTGTCGACCTGCCGGATCCGGCGCTGAAACTCGAAGCCCCGCTCGGCGGGCCGTGGAAGGCCGACGGCTGGCCGCTGGTCCACGGCGACACGTCGATCAACCCGGCCACCGACGCGCTCTCGCTGTCCGCCGCGTGCACGCACAAGATCGCCGACGTCGCCCCCGGCGCCGGGCCGATCGGCACGATCATCGCCGTCGGCCCGTACGTGGAGACGGTCGATCAGCCGCCGTCGGACCTCGCGGGCTCGGTCCGCGTCCTGTACCCGACGGCGACGACGATGCTCGCCGCGACGGTTTCGCTGGCCACCGCGGACCGGCCCCGGTCGGTTCAGCAGGCGCGGGAGCTGATCGCCGCGCTCGCCCCGGACGCGCCGCCGATGCCCGAAGAGATGTTGCTCGGCGAGGGATTCAGCGCCTACTCCGACGACGAGCCGACGGTGATCCGCGAGAACCCGCTCGTCGCGATCGCGCCGACGGTTCCCGTGCAGCACCCGGGAAAGGTGAAGAGATCGGCGAAAGCGGCCGCTCCCGCGGTACCGCCCGGCAAAACCGCGCAGGCCGCCCCACCCGTTCACCCCGTTCAACCAGTGCAGACCCCGCCGCGGGCCGCCGCCGCGAAACCGGTCCCCCCGGTCCGGCAGACCCCGCCACCGGTGGCCGCCCCCGCCGAGCCCGCACCGAAGGCGCCTCACCAATCCAAGCCTCACCAGTCCAAGACGGTGAAGTGGCTCCCGGTCGCCGCGATCGGTCTGCTCATCGTGCTGCTGGTCGCGGCCATCGCCGTCGCTTCCGGCGGGGACGACACCGCGTCCACGCAGACCCCACCGGCACCGGCCCCGGCGACCAGCTCCGCCCCGCCCAGCAGCAGCGCCGTGGAGAACATCCAATTCACCTCGCGGGCGTCGGCCGCGGACCAGAAATGCGCGTCGCACGCGTACGGCGACGTCCAGGCGAGCCTTCAGCAGACGAGTTGCTCGACGGTGAAGCGGGCCAGCTTCGCCAGTTCCATCGACGGCCGGGCGGCCGCGGTGACGATCGCCGTCGTCGAGTTCGCGGACACCGCGCAGGCGACCGCGTTCAAGGCGGCCGCCGACACCCCCGGCGGTGGCGGCATCCTCGATCTCGCCACCGAAACCAACCAGTGGCAGGGCGAAGTCCCCGTGTTCGAGGGTGCGGCCTATCAGAGCAGCCAGGACGGGAAGTCGGTCCGGCTGATCCAGGTGGTGTGGGTGCCGGGACCGTCCACTCCGGACGATCCCGGCCTGGTCCGCGGCGCGAAGGCCGCGCTCGAACTCCCCGTCAACGGCTAGCTCCTCAGAGCCCGTACGCCTCCAGCAGGCGTAGCCACACCTCGCTGATCGTGGGGAACGACGGGACCGCGTGCCACAGCCGTGACAGCGGGACCTCCCCCACGATCGCGATCGTCGCCGAATGCAGCAGTTCGGCCACGTCCTGGCCGACGAAGGTCGCGCCGACGAGGACACCGCGCTCGGTGTCGACGACGATCCGCGCCTTGCCCGCGTAGCCGTCCGCGTGCAGTGACGAACCGGCGACCGCGATGTCGATGTCGACGACGCGGTGCGGTTTGCCCTCTTCCGGCCCGGCGAGTCCGACCGAAGCGACCTCCGGGTCGGTGAAGACGACCTGTGGGATGGCGAAGTGGTCGGCCGTGGAGCTGTGCGCGCTCCACGCGGCGGAGTCGACCGGCTCGCCTGCCGCCTGCGCGGCCACCGCGTCACCGGTGGCCCTGGCGGCGTACTTGCCCTGATGGGTCAGCGGCGCCCGGCCGGTGACGTCCCCGACGGCGAACAGCCAGTCACCGTCCACAGCGGACACACGACCGTTGTCGTCGGTCGTGAGCGCCGCACCGGCTTCGAGGCCGAGCACCTCCACACCGAGTCCGTCGGTCGCCGGACGGCGGCCGGTGGCGACGAGCAGTTCGTCGACGACCAACCGATCGCCGCCCTTCAGCGCCAGTTCCTTACCACCGTCCAAAGCGGACACGGAGTCGACACCGGAGCCGGTGTGCACGGTGACCCCGGCTTCGCGCAGTCCCGCGATGACCGCGTCGCCGACGAAATCCGGCAGCCGAGGCAAGGGACGTGCCCCCGAGATGATCAGGTGGACTTCGGCGCCGAGCGTGGCATAGGCCTGCGCCATTTCGACACCGACGACACCGCCGCCGAGTACGCCGAGGCGGCGCGGGACCTCTTCCGCCGAGGTCGCCTCCCGCGAACCCCAAGGAGAAATGGTGTCCAGTCCGGGGATCGACGGCGTCCGCGGGACACTGCCGGTGGCGACGATCACCGCGTGCCTCGCGGTCAGGACGTCACCGCCGTCGACTGTGACCTCCCGCTCACCGGTGATCCGGCCGTGCCCGCGGATCGGGGCGATCCCGGCCCCTTCGGCCCACTTGACCTGTCCGGTGTCGTCTCCCTTGCCGGTGAACCAGTCCCGGCGCGCGAACACCTTGGCCGGGTCGACCGCGTCGCCCACCGGGACACCCGGGACACGTTTGGCGGCGGCGAGGAGGAGCCCCGGCCGCAGCAGTGCCTTGCTCGGAATGCAGGCCCAGTAAGAACATTCGCCGCCGAAGCGTTCGTGTTCGACGAGGGCGACCTGGAGGCCGCCGCGGGCGGCGCGCTCGGCGGCGACCTCACCGACCGGGCCGCCTCCGATCACGATCACGTCAAAAGTCTGTGCTGACATGCATTCAGCGCACACCACCGCGCAGCTTCGCGCAACCTGCCGCTATCCTCGTGTCGCTGCGTGAGTCATCAGCCGCGGGTTCAGGTTGCACCGTGCCGGTTACGCAGTAGAACGATCGAGCGCGGGAGGTTTTTTCATGGCCAGGAACACTGCTGTGCATTTGCTGGACGATCTGACCGGCGAAGCGGCCGAAGAAACGGTCGCCTTCGCTTTGGACGGAATCGCCTACGACATCGACCTTTCGGCCGACAACGCCACCGCGCTCCGGGAAATCCTGCGTGCTTATGTGGAGAACGGCCGCCGGATCGGTGGCCGGAAACTGCGGCCGCGGGTCGTGCAGCGGCCCAAGGGTGCCCGGGTGTCGAAGTCGACCCCGAAGACCGCGGCGACCGCCGCGAAGGCGGAGGCGAAGACCGCCGCGAAGCCGGGTCGCAAACCCGCCGCGAAGGGCGTCGCCGGCCGCAAGCCCGCCGCCGCCAAGGCCGCCGCCGCGAAGGTCGCCGCCCCCGAGACGGAGAGCAAGACCACCGCCAGGAGCACGGCGAAAGCCACCGCGGCCAAGGCGAAGGCGGCCCGCGGCACGGCGGCGAAGACCACCACGGCCAAGGCTCCGGCCGGCCGCGCCAAGGCCGCCGCCGCGACCAAGACCACGGCGAAGACGGCGACGGCGAAGCCCGCCCCGAAGGCCGCGGCCAAGACCACGACCGCGAAGGCGACGGCCGCCAAGGCCGCTCCGAAGGCCGCCGCCAAGACTCCGGTGAAGAAGGCCGTGGAGCCGAAGAAGACCACCCGGGCCGCCCGCAAGGTGCCCGCCGTCACCTTCTCGGCCAAGGAAAAGTAGTTCTCTCGAAAAAGGGCCCCATTCGCGTAAAAAACGAATGGGGCCCTTTTCTTGTGAGCGGCAATGACGGTTTCTAACCATTATCAGGTACCCACTCGGGGCCTGCGGTCTTGCTCGCGGTGAAGTACATGATGGCCCCCTTGCCAGGTACGGGAAGGGGGCCATCATGTACTGGGGAGGCCGCGCTGAGCGCCTTCTGAGTGCCACTGTGGGTACTGATACCGCGTGTGCCGGAGCGAGGTGTGCCACTCCCGCTCCGCCGCCGAGGGTTTCCGGGTGGTGAGTTCACCCAGTTGCGCGGCCGCCGCCGCGCGGACCGCGGCCGTGACGTCCGTGACACCTTTGCGCAGGCCATGGTCGGCGAGCGACGCGACCCGGCTCCGATGCGAGTCGAGCGGACGGGGATCCGCCGGTGCCGCGGTGAGATACCGGCCGACGCGTTCGGCCGCGGTCGAAACGAGCAGGGTCGAATGCGCGAGCAAGCCCGTTTTCGTCCGGAACACGGCGAAACCGCACAGCTTCGAGTCACCGACGAACAGCCCCCGATCACCGAGCCGCGACGGCAGCCCGAGCCGGGCCACCGTCGCGGTCATCAGTTCCCCTAGCGCTTCGAGCGGTTTCTCCGTCTTTCCCGGCGGACCGCTCGCCGGCAGGACGAGAGTGATGTTGAGATTGCCGGGATCGTGGAACACCGTGCCGCCGCCACTGGCCCGGCGCAGCACCGGAACGCCGTCGCCGGCACATACGTCGGCCTTGACCTCGCGTTCGATCTTCTGCCCCCGCCCCACGACCACACAGTCGGTGTTGCGCCAGATCCACAGGACCGGCGCCTCCGGTGCGGCGCGCAGGAGGGCTTCGTCGAACGCGAGGTTGTCGGCCGGGTCGTCGAACGACGCGACGACTTCCGAGGGGCCGGTCACAGTGCTTTGAGTTCCTCCACGATCTCGCCCACCGACGATTTCGCGTCGCCGAAGAGCATGCTGGTCTTCGCATCGTAGAAGAGCTCGTTGTCGATGCCGGCGAAGCCCGAGCTCATCGAGCGTTTGAGCACGATCACCGACCGGCTGTGGTTCACCTTGAGGATCGGCATCCCGTAGATGGGCGAGCCCGGATCGGTCTCCGCGGCCGGGTTCGTGACGTCGTTCGCGCCGATCACCAGCGCGACGTCGGTCTGGGCGAACTCGGAGTTGATCTCGTCCATTTCCTTGAGCTGCTCGTAGGGGACGTCGGCCTCGGCGAGGAGCACGTTCATATGCCCCGGCATCCGGCCCGCCACCGGGTGGATGGCGTAGGCGACCGTGATCCCCTTGGCCTCCAGCAACTTCGCCATCTCGCGGACCACGTGCTGCGCCTGCGCGACGGCCATGCCGTAGCCGGGGACGACCACGACCTTGTTGGCGTACGCCATCTGGATCGCGGTGTCGGACGCGCTGGTGCTGCGGACCGGCCGGACCTCGCCCGATCCACTGCTCGCGACCGCCGTCCCGCCGCCGAACCCGCCGGCGACGATGGCCGGGATCGACCGGTTCATCGCCTTCGCCATCAGGTTGGTCAGGATCGAACCCGAGGCGCCGACGATCATGCCCGCCACGATCAGCGCGGTGTTGTCGAGGGCGAGCCCCATGGCCGCCGCCGACAGCCCGGTGAGCGCGTTCAGCAGGGAGATGACGACCGGCATGTCCGCGCCGCCGATCGGGAGCACGACCACCACGCCGAGTACGCCCGCGGCCACCAGCAGGCCGATCATCAGCAGTTCGGCGTCGCCGCCCGAGGCGATGACGACCGCGAGGACGATCGCGGCCACCAGCACCAGCGCGTTGACCGGCTGCTGCAGTTTGCCCAGGGTGATCGGGCGGCCGGAGATGAGCTCCTGCAGTTTCCCGAACGCGATGTTCGAGCCCCAGAAGGAGATCGAACCGACGATGGCGGCGAAGAGCGACGCGATCGCGACATACGCCGGCTCGTGCGCGTAGCCGTCCGTGGTCCGGAACTCGACCCACGCGATGAGCGCGACCGCCCCGCCGCCGACGCCGTTGAACAGCGCCACCATCTGTGGCATCGCGGTCATCTTCACCTTGCGCGCGGACGGCACGCCGACGACGACACCGATCGCGACGCCGAGTGCGATCAGCAACCAGTTGCTCATGCCGGGGGTCAAGAGCGTCGCGATCACCGCGATGCCCATACCGACCGCCGCGATCCAGTTGCCGCGCACCGCGGTGCGCGGACCGGTCAGCCCCATCAGGCCGTAGATGAACAGCGCGAAGGAAATGATGTAGAGGACGGCGATGAAGGTCGTCACTTGTCACCACCCTCTTCCGGCTTCTTCGCCTTGAACATCGAAAGCATGCGGTCGGTGACGAGGAAGCCGCCGACCACGTTGATCGTGCCGAAGGCGATCGCGATCACCAGCAGGATCTTGTTCAGTACGCCGTCCACCCCGAGACCGAGCACGATCAGCCCGCCGAGCAGGACGATGCCGTGGATGGCGTTGGTGCCCGACATGAGCGGGGTGTGCAACGTGTTGGGCACCTTGGAAATGACCGTGAAGCCCACGAATCCGGCGAGTACGAGGATCGCCAAACTGCCTACCAGCATCACTCGCCCCCTTCTTCTTTTCCGGCCACACAGGCCCCGGCGACGATCTCGTCGGAGAAGTCGAGCGCGAGCTTGCCTTCTTTGTCGACGAGCAGTTCCAGCAGTTCGGTGACGTTGCGCGCGTACAGCTCGCTGGCGTGCGCGGGCATCTCCGCGGCGAGGTTGAGCGGCGAACAGATGGTGACGTCGTACTCGACGACCTCCTCGCCCGGTTTCGTCAGTTCGCAGTTGCCGCCGGACTCACCGGCGAGGTCGACCACGACACCACCGGCGGGCATCCCCTTCACCGCGTCGGCGGTGACGAGGGTCGGCGCCTTGCGGCCGGGGACGAGCGCGGTGGTGATCACCACATCGAACTTCGTGATCGCCTCGGTGAGCCTGCGCTGCTGCTCGGCCCTTTCCTCTTCGGTCAGTTCGCGGGCGTACCCGCCTTCACCGACCGCCTCGATGCCGAGGTCGAGGAATTTCGCGCCGAGCGACTTCACCTGCTCGCCGACCTCCGGCCGGACGTCGTACCCGGTGGTCTGCGCACCGAGCCGTTTCGCCGTGGCCAGCGCCTGCAGCCCGGCGACACCCGCACCGAGCACGAGCACCTTCGCCGGTGGCACGGTGCCCGCCGCGGTGGTGAGCATCGGGAAGAAGCGGGTGAGTCTCTGCGCGGCCAGCAGAACCGCGCGATAACCCGCGACACTGCTTTGGGACGACAGCGCGTCCATGGCCTGCGCACGGGAGATCCGCGGGATCGCCTCGACGGCGAAAGCGCGTACGCCCGCCGTTTCCAGCGCCGCTATCCCGTCCGGATCGGCCCGTGGATTCAGGAAACCGATGAGGATCGTGCCTGTTTTGAGCTTCGCGACCTCGGCCGCGCTCGGCGGCGCCACCTTCACCACGATGTCGGCATCCCACGCGTCGCCGATCTCCGCACCCGCCTGTTCGAAGATCTCGTCGGCGAGCAACGCGCCGGCGCCCGCACCGGGCTCGACCACCACCCGCAATCCGCGTCCGGAGACGCGCTCGACGAGCTTCGGAACCAGCGCGACGCGGCGTTCGCCTTGTCCGGTCTCCCGGACCACACCGACCGTGAGCTGCTCGTTTTCTGCCGCCACAGGCGACCTCCTCGCTGGAGAGGACCACACGAACTCGCACTGTTTACCATGTCCGGCCGACAAGTCCCATGGCTGAACGTGTCCGGGGGGAATCTTTCCGTGACATCGACCATCACGATCGATCCAGCCATCGATCCAGGTGTGCGATGTCATAAGGGGTCCCCATAGGACGGAATTCGTCCTATGGGGACCCCTTATGACACTTACGGAGCAACGGTTTCCGGATTACGGAACACTGCGCCAGTTCGGCACCCCCAGAAAGATCAGCCGCAACCGCCGTTCGGCCGTGCGCACGATCTCGTCGTCACGTGAAGGGCCCTCGAGCAACTCCAGCACCGTGGTCAGCATGGTGGTCACGATCAGGTCGGCCAGCAGGTGAAGATCCTCCGTCGCCCATTCGCGGAGATTGTCGAAACGCGCGAGATCGACGGCGAGTTCACTGACGAAGAGCTTGAGCTCGAAGCCGATCGCCCGCTGGACCGGACCGGTGCCGCCGTAGCGCTCCCTGGTCAGGAAGTGGAAGTGGTCTTCGTGCGCCCGCACGTGCTCGTGCAGGATGCGCACGGACGTCCGGATCATGTCGTTGTACGCCGCGGGCCTGGTGCGTGCCGAGCGGATCATCGTGCGGAGCGTGCGCATCGACTCCTCGACGAGTGCCACGCCGAGTTCGTCCATCGACGCGAAATGGCGATAGAACGCCGTCGGCACGATCCCCGCCTGTTTCGCGACCTCTCGCAGACTCAGCCCGGAGAACCCGCGCTCCGCCACCAGGTCCAGCGCGGCGTCCAGCAGGGCCTGGCGCGTGCGCTGTTTGCGCTCCTGCCGGGAAACGGGCTCTGTTGTCACGACCGACAGCGTAATCGCCTCCGCGGTATCACCCACGTCACATCGCCCTCCTCTCGCGTTGACAAGCGGGACCATCGCCACTTCACTGTTTAGTGTACAAGCGTTCACTGAATTTCAGGAAGAAACCCCGGGAGATGTGATGACGGCACTGGTACCGCGCAAGGCCAGGCGGCTGGCCTCGCTGGCCGAGGCCCTGCTCACGCCCCATGGCATGGACCGTTACCTCGAACTCGTCGATCCGATGCTGGTCCGGCGCGAGATCCGCGGCCTGGTCACCGACGTCCGACGGCAGACGCCCGACACGGTCACCCTGACCATCCGGCCGAGCCGGGCGTGGCGAGGTTTCGTCGCGGGTCAGTACGTGCGGGTGACCGTCGAGATCGACGGCGTTCGCCGGACCCGGTGTTACTCGCCCGCCGGTTCGGAGCACGACCGCACACTGGAGCTGACCATCAAGGCGGATCCGCAGGGCCTCGTCTCACGGCATCTGAACCGCACGGTCACCCTCGGCTCCGTCCTCGGACTGTCCACTCCGGACGGTGAGTTCACCCTGCCTTCGCCGAGGCCTCGCCGGATCCTGCTGCTGAGCGGTGGGAGCGGGATCACGCCCGTCCTGTCGATGCTGCGCACGCTCGCGGACGAACGCCACGAGGGCGACGTCGCCTTCCTGCACTACTCCAACGGTGCCGAAGACGCGCTCTACCGCGCCGAACTCGGCGACCTCGCCCGCCGCCTCCCCGGTCTGCGGGTGGTACACGCGTTCACTCACGCGAAAACCGGCGGCGACCTGCACGGGTTCTTCTCGAAGGAGCACCTCGAGGAGGCCGCGCCGTGGTACCCGGACGCCGAGACCTTCCTGTGCGGGCCGAAGCCGCTGATGGATTCCGTCCGCGAGGCTTTCGACGCCGACGGGCTCGGCGCGCGTCTGCACACCGAGGAGTTCACCCCGCCCGCGCTCACCTTCGACACCGAAAGCGCCGAAGGGCAGGTCCGGTTCGCGCGCAGCGGCCGCGAATTCGAGAACTCCGGGAAACCGTTGCTGGAGCAGGCGGAAGACGCGGGACTGCGCCCGGAACACGGCTGCCGGATGGGCATCTGCTTCTCCTGCACGCAGGTCAAGACCTCCGGCTGCGTGCGCAACGCCAAGACCGGCGAAACCTCCAGCGAAGAGAACGAAGAGATCCAGCTCTGCATCTCCGTCCCCGTCGGGGACGTCGAGATCAACGCTTAGAAAGGACCGGCCCATGACCGGCTTGCAGGACAAGCTCACGCCCGCCCAGGTCGAGGAGTTCGGCCGCGAACTGGACGAGATCCGCCAGCGGATCGTCGCCGACCTCGGCCAGGTCGACGTCGACTACATCCACAACGTCATCAAGACCCAGCGCGCGCTCGAGGTCACCGGCCGCGGGCTGCTGTTCGCCGGGTTCTTCCCGCCCGCGTGGGTCGCCGGGGTGGCCGCGCTTTCGGTGGCGAAGATCCTCGACAACATGGAGATCGGCCACAACGTCATGCACGGCCAGTACGACTGGACGCGCGACCCGGCGCTGAGCTCCCAGAAATTCGAATGGGACAACGTCGCCCCCGCCGAGAACTGGCGCCATTCGCACAACTACATGCACCACACGTACACGAACATCCTCGACAAGGACCGCGACATCGGTTACGGCGTCCTGCGGATGGACCCGGCGCAGAAATGGAATCCGTACTACCTCGGCAACCCGGTGTACGCGGTGGCGCTGGCGTTCATGTTCCAGTGGGGCGTCATGCTGCACGACCTCGAGTTCGACCGCATCGTCAAGGGCGAGCGCAAATGGTCGGACAACAAGGAGGTCGGCCTGAAGATGCTCAAGAAGGCCGGTCGCCAGGTCGGCAAGGACTACGTGCTCTTCCCGCTGCTGACCGGTCCGCTCGCGCCGCTGACCTTCCTCGGCAACGCGACCGCGAACCTGACCCGCAACCTGTGGGCGTTCTCCATCATCTTCTGCGGGCACTTCCCCGCCGACGTGGAGAGCTTCACCGAGGAGGAGACCGAGAACGAGTCGCGGGGGCAGTGGTACCTGCGGCAGATCCTCGGCTCGGCGAACATCACCGGCGGCAAGCTCTTCCACGTCATGACCGGGAATCTCTCGCACCAGATCGAGCACCACCTGTTCCCCGACATCCCGGCGCGCCGCTACCCGGAGATCGCGGGCGAGGTGCGGGCGATCTGCGAGAAGTACGGCCTGCCGTACAACACCGGCCCACTGCACAAGCAGCTGTTCTCGGTGGCCAAGAAGATCGTGAAACTGGCCATGCCCTGGAACGGCGCACCGCGTACTCCCGCTACTGTTGAAAACGACAAGACCCTCCGAGCGGCATAAGGTGGCTGACATGGTCGGTCAGTTCGAAAGCACCAAGGACGTGGTCCAAGAGGTCACCGAGTCGGCGGCCACCCATATCGGCAACATCGCGACGATCATCACCGGCGCGATCCGGGACATCGCCCGCGAAACCGGCGACTGGCTGACGGACGTCATCGAGATGCGTGAGGCGTCCCAGCGGGCGCAGGCGGACGAACAGCACCGCGAAGACTAGGGAAACCTGGATGGCATGAGGCGGGTGGTCACGGCAGGCTGAATGCCGTGACCACCCGCTTCGCCTTGCCCGCACGAGTACTCGGCGCACAGCTGAGCCGCGCGTACTGGGCCGAGCTGGTGTGGGTGCTGATCGGAGCGCCGCTGACGCTGGTGTTCGTGGCGCTCGTCGTGGTCGGACTGGTACTCGGGACCGGACTGAGCCTGCTCACCATCGGGCTTCCGGTGCTCATCGGCGTCCTGGCGGGAGCACGGTTGATCGGCGCCGCGCATATCCGCCTCGCCCACACCTTGCTCGGCACGAAGGTCACGCCACCAGCGCGGCCCGAACTGCGGCCGGGCCTGTGGAACGGGATCAAGAGCAAACTCGGTGATCCGGCGGGCTGGCGCTCGATCGCCTACCTGCTGATCCGGCTGCCGCTGACGCTGATCGAGCTCTTCCTGGTCGCGACGCTGTTCATCTACGCCGTGAGCACGCTGACCTATCCGCTCTTCTGGTTCACCCTGAACGGCGACGCCATGCCGACGTTCGACCTCCGCGTCGACACATGGCCCCTCACCCTGCCGCTCGCGCTGACCGGGCTGGCCGTGCTGCTGACGATGCCGTGGGTGGTCCACGGCCTGGCCGAATTCGACCGCCTGCTGGTGCGCGGCGTCCTCGGCGCCGAGGACCTGTCCCAACGCGTGCGCGATCTCGAACGCAGCCGGGCGACCGCCGTCGACGACGCGGCACGGCGCCTGCGCCGGATCGAGCGTGACCTGCACGACGGCGCACAGGCCCAGCTGGTCGCGCTCGCGATGAAACTCGGCATCGCGAAGGACGAACTCACCTCGGACGGTGCCGACGTCGCCCACGTCACGGCCCTGGTCACCGCCGCACATGCCAACGCGAAGCAGGCACTGGTCGAGCTACGGGACCTCGCCCGAGGAATTCACCCCGCCGCCCTCGACGCCGGTCTCGACGTCGCACTGTCCACTTTGGCCGCCGGTTCGGGTATCGACGCGCGGATCACCGTTGACCTGCCGAGCAGGCCGTCACCGTCGATCGAGACCATCGCCTATTTCACCGTCGCCGAACTGCTGACCAACGCCGCCAAGCACACTTCCGCCGCGATCGAGGTCGAGGTGAGCGTCGTCGGCGACGGCTTGCGGCTCGTGGTGCGGGACGGCGGTGAAGGCGGGGCGCGGCTGGAACGCGGCGGCGGGCTCGCCGGGATCGCCGAACGGCTCGCGACCGTCGACGGCGGGCTCGACATCGACAGTCCACCGGGAGGGCCTACGGTGATCAGCGCGGAGATACCACTACGGAAATAGGACATGGGGGCGGCGTGCGCGTCGTGATCGCGGAGGATTCGGCCATCCTGCGGGCCGGACTCGTCGAGCTGCTCAACCTTCGGGGGCACGAAGTCGTCGCGGCCGTCGCCGACGGCGACAGCCTGCGCGCGGCGGTTCGGGAACACCGGCCGGATGTGTCCATTGTGGATATCCGCATGCCGCCGACGCACACCGACGAAGGCCTGCGCGCGGCGATCGCGCTCCGCGCGGAACTCCCCGGTTGCGCGATCCTGCTGTTCTCCCAGTATGTCGAGACGCAGTACGCGACAGAACTCCTCGCCGACCGCGCCGGTGGTGTCGGCTACCTGTTGAAGGACCGCGTCGCGGAGGTTTCGGACTTCCTCGACGCGCTTCGGCGGGTCGCCGAGGGAGAGACCGTGCTCGACCCGGAAGTGGTCAGCCAGCTCTTCACCGCCACCCGGAAGACCGACGCGCTCGCCGGGCTGACCCCGCGGGAGCGGGAGGTGCTCGGCCTGATGGCCGAAGGGCGGTCGAACTCGGCCATCGCGGCGGCGCTGTTCCTTTCGGCGGGCTCGGTGGAGAAGTACGTGTCGAGCATCTTCGGGAAGCTGGCGCTGCCACAGTCCGAAGGGGACAACCGGCGGGTGCTGGCGGTGCTGCGGTACCTGGAGTCCTAGGCCGGTTTTGGAGTCGGCTACTTGTGCCGGACCTTCATCGCGCCTTCGTCCTGGGTCCCGGGGGACGTGAGTGGTAAGTGTCGTTAGAACCCTCTCTTAGGTACCTACCCGTGGCCTGGCTCGCCATCCTGTACTGGGGAGCGCGTGAAGGCCCCCTTCCCTCGGCTCAGCCGAGGGAAGGGGGCCTTCACGCGCAGCCGTTGTGGCTGGTGGTGCTGTTGAGGCTTGCGATGGCCTTCCGTGCCGGGTGAAGGGAACTTTGGGGGGAGAGGTAACTCAAATGTGGCGTGTCCTGAAGGGCCCCTTTGAGACGTTGAAGGTCTCAAAGGGGTCCTTCATGACATCACGCTTCGACGCTGGGGCGGCGGTGTTCGCGCCTGTCGCGCAGCGGGCGCCGACCGCGCCATATTCGCCTTACCCCTCAAGAGAACGACACTTACCACTCACGAGACGTGCCCGGCTCACCTGCCCGCAGGAAATCGGAGCAGCGAGACCCAAGCCCTACCGAGGCTCGGCCGGCACCCCGTCCACCTCCGGCAGGCACAACTGCATCCACGCCACATCCCGCCAGGCTCCGTGCTTGTACCCGATCCGCCGGTAAGTCCCCACCGGCTCGAACCCCATCGCCTTGTGGAGCCCGGCGCTCGCGTCGTTCGGCACCACCATTCCGGCGCAGAAGTTCCGGAACCCGCGCGACGCCAGCCTGTCCAGCAGTGCCTGGTAGAGCGCGCGGCCGCCGCCCTTCCGCTGACGGCCCCGCTCCAGGTAGACGCTGACCTCGCACGACCAGCGGTAGGCGGGACGACCGCTGAACGGGCCCGCATACGCGTAGCCGATGACGCGGCCTTCGTCGTCTTCGAGCACGAGCCAGGCGTGCGACCGCTGCGCCTTGGCGATGCGCTCGGCCATCTCGTCCGGTTTGGGCGGCTCGGTCTCGAACGAGATCACCGTGTCGGTGACGTACGGCGCGTAGATCTCCGCGCACGCCGCCGCGTCGTCTTCGGTCGCTTCCCTGATCACCATGACGATCATAGTATCCGATGCTGCCACTATAGTGAGCAGCATGTCGGATCCCTTGTCCGCGTCGCTCGCCGCGACGCTCCAGTCCGCGAGAGTCGACCAGAACCTCTCGGCCAACGCTCTCGCCGAGATGTCCGGCGTGTCCAGGGCGATGATCGGCAAGATCGAACGCGGAGAGGCCCAGCCGACGGCCGTCCTGCTCAGCAGGCTTTCGTCCGCGCTCGGGATGACGTTGTCCGAGCTGGTCGCCCGCGCGGAACACGGTGACCAGCGGCTCGTGCGCGCGGCCGATCAGCCGACCTGGACCGACCCGGACACCGGGTACGTGCGCCGCGCCGTCTCGCCGTCGCTCGGCGGACCGCTGGAACTGGTCGAGGTCGTGCTGCCCGCGGGCGCCGAAGTCTCGTTCCCCGCCCACACCTACGCGCTGACCCATCATCAGATCTGGGTGCTCGACGGACATCTGCGGTTCCGCGAGGGGGACGTCGACCACGAACTCGATACGGGCGACTGCCTCCAGCTCGGTACACCCCAGCCGTGCGCCTACGTCAACCCGACGGACCGGCCGGTGCGTTATCTGGTCGCCCTCGCCCGGCGGCACGCCTGATACTCCGGTGATGGACACACGAACCCGGGCGCTCGCGCACGTCGCCGCGAAAGCGCGCGGCGGACACGAGGCAGGGCTTCCCGTGACGCTCCACTTCCACCCCGATCGGTCCACAAGGGACGGACGCCCCGTCTTGGCGGCGCTGGCCGAGGACGGTTTCTACCGCAACCAGTTCGAAACCGGAACGATCGGCGGATCGACCGCGCGTCCCGGCGGCGCACACCGTCGGACGGACCACCTTCTGCTACCCGGACAGCGTGCGGCGACCTGAGGACTTCGGACATGGAACCCGGGTTTCGGCGCTCATCGCGCTCGCCCGCGAAGACGACACAGACCAACTCGGGGAGGGCGTCCACCACGACCAACAGGCGCTGAAACGCGTCTGGCACTACGTCGCCCGCTTCGGGGCACTACCGTGAACGGCATGTACTCCACGGAGATCGAGGTGCGCACCGGCAGCGTGGCCGTGGTGCACGACCTGACCAAGGACGCCGAGACCTTCCTGCGCGACGCCGACGCCGAGGACGGGATCCTGCACGTCTTCGTGCCACACGCGACATCCGGGCTGGCGATCCTCGAAACCGGCGCGGGCAGCGACGAAGACCTGCTCACCGCGCTCGACGACCTGCTCCCCCGCGACGGACGCTGGCGGCATCAGCACGGCAGTCCCGGTCACGGCCGTGACCACGTCCTGCCCGCGCTGCTGCCGCCGTACGCCACGATCCCGGTCCTCGGCGGGGTGCTGACGCTGGGCACCTGGCAGTCGATCTGCCTAGTGGACACCAACCTGGACAACCCGGTCCGGCGTGTCCGCTTCAGTCTTCTGGAGGGCTGACCGGCTCGGCCACAGCGCGAGCACCAGCCCGGCCACGAGCAGCGCGGCCAGCACCCAGGCTCCGGTCGTCACATCCGGCGCGTTCGGTACGCCCTGCAGCAGGCTGCGGAGGCCTTCGGCCGAGAACCGGAACGGCGTCCAGGACCACAGCACCGCGCGGTAGGCGGGGTTCAGCAGTTCCGGCACCTGACCCGCGACGGCGGGCGCGACCAGATACAGCGGGCCGAGGATCGTCATCGCCCGCACGCCCAGCAGCCGCAGCAGACCGGTCTGCAGCGCGGCGAACGCTGTCGCGGTCAGGAAAAGGAAGCCGAGGACGTCCCAGCCGAGCGGAAGCGAGGAGTCCCAGAGTTTCAGGAATCCGGCCAGGACGCCGGTGACCAGCACACCCGCCGAGACGATCTGTGTGCAGCGCGCGGCGACTCCGGCGGCTCGGCCGATCCGGTGGCCGAGAAGGATCAGCACGGCGCCCGCGACCAGACAGCCGACCCATGCCAGCGCGCTCAGCCCGAGCGGAGCGACGCGACCGGCCGCGCTCGCCGCGTGCAGCGTCTCGACCTTCGGCGTCCCGCCCATGGCCTGCGCGACGCCGGTCAGCACCTGCTGGGCGATCTGGGTCCCGGACGGATTCACCGCCCCGGAGACCACGACCGTCGACGGAAGTTCCAGTACGCCGTAGACCTCCTTGTCCTCCAGCAGTTTCCGGCCGTCCTCCGGTGAGGTCACCCGCCAGGACACCTGGCCTCCACCGTGGGACGCGATCCCGTGCGCGGCCGCTTGGAACGGTCCCGATGGCGCGGCCACGGCGACGGGGAGACCGTCGGGCGCGACGGTGGCTTGCGCGCCGAAGGTGAGAAAGCCGAGTACGACGGCGACCAGCGCGCCTGCCACCGCGGCGAGTAAGGCGAACGCCCCGGCGGGGCGCCGGCTCTGGGTCGGCATGACGTCCTCCATTTATTCTTCGCTTGTTGAATTAGGGCCTCAAGGTAGGCCTGCGCGGCCAAGAAGTCAACAGACGTTGAATTAGCTCACCGGTACCGTCGTCGGCGTGACTACTCCGCACCGGCTCGTGCTGTGGGACATCGACCAGACCCTCGTCGACCTGCGCGGTACCGGCGCCGCCTGGTACACGGCCGCGCTCGCCGAGGTCGCCGGCGTCGAACTGCGGGCGCTGCCGAACTTCGGCGGCCGCACCGAACGCGCCATCAGCGCGGACATCCTGACCTCGCACGGCGTCGAGCCCACCGAGGAGAACGTGCGCAAGCTCTGGCTCGCGCTGATCGCCGTCTCCGAAAGCCACGCACCGAGGCTGTCCTCGAACGGCCGCGCGCTCCCGGGTGCCAAGGACGCATTGAACGCCTTCGCCTCGCAGGGCGGCATCGTGCAGACACTGGTCACCGGGAACCTGCCGGAGATCTCCGTGCACAAGCTGACCGCGTTCGGCCTGCACGAACACGTGGACTTCGAGATCGGCGGCTACGGCTCGCTTTCGGCGCACCGGCCCGATCTCGTTCCCGCCGCCGTCGGCCACGCTTCGGCGAAACACGGCACCGAATTCGCGCCGGCGTCGGTCGTCGTCATCGGTGACACCCCGGACGACGTGCGGGCCGCGCTCGACAACGGCGCCGTCGCGGTGGCCGTGGCCACCGGGCAGTTCAGCGCGGAGGAACTGGCCGACGCGGGCGCGCACACCGTGCTCGGCGACCTGACCGATCTGGCAGCGGTTCGTACCGCCGTGCTCGGGAGCGCCGACTAAACTCGATCCATGGCATACCCAGGCGGCAACGGCTGGCCGGAGCAACCACAGCAGCCCGATCAGCGGCAACCCCAGCCACCGGGATATCCGCCCCAGTACGCCCAGGATCCTCAGCAGCCGTACCAGGGCTACCAGCAGCAGGGTTTCCAGCAGTTCCCGCAGCAGACCTACCAGGGTTTTTCCCCGGAACCGCCGAAGAAGGGCAAGAAAGGCCTGTGGATCGGCCTCGGCGCGCTCGTCGTGGTCATCGCCCTCGGCGCCACGCTCTTCTTCGTCCTGCGCGACGGCGACGATCCGCAGCCTCAGCCCACACCGCCGTCCACTTCCGCGGTCGCGTCGAAACCTCCGTCGACCTCACAGAGCGGCGACGTCCCGCAGGACAACAAGGTCCCGGCCAAGACGTTGGGCTGGCAAGGAATCGTCTCCCGGCAGGACAAGACGGCGTTCGACCTGCCGCCAACGGGCTGGGAGACCAAGCCGGGTTACTCCACCGGGAACACCGAGCGCGAGCTGAAGATGGTCCTCCACGAGGCGATGCGGTACAAGCTCGGCGCCTGCCCCGAGATCAGCAGCTCGAACCGGGGAACGGTCGGCTTCGCCACCGCGGACCAGATCCCGGTCGAGAACGCCGCCAGAGGCGCTGTCCGGCTCTGGATCCAGTCCGCCACCGGCAAGACCGACGTGCCGATGCCCGAGGTCAAGCAGATCCCCATCGCGGGCGGCACGATGCAGGCTCTCAGCTCCTCCGCCTCGTACACCCCGAGCGAAGGCGAAGGCTGCCGGGCGCCGAGCGTGAAAGTCACTTCCGCGGCGTTCAAGATCGGTGAGCAGACCGTCTGCTTCGTGATGGTCCTCGACCAGGAAACCCCGGACGCCCTGTCCGAGGCGGACGCGCAGATGATCCTCGCGAGTTTGCGGCCACAGCAATGACCGGCCCCGGTGGGCGCCCCGGCGAACCGCGAACGTGGTTCGTCGATCCGCTCACCGGGGAACCGCTCGAATCCGAGGCCGAACAGACTGGCCCGATTCCCGTCGTCCGGGACGTCCTCCCGCCGCGCCGCCGCTTCCGCCTGCGGCCGGCGCTGGGCGTCATCGGCCTGGTCGTCGTCCTCGCGGTCGGCACGACGGCCACCTATCAGGCCAGGACCGCGACCCCGCCGTCCGCCACGGACCTCGTCCTGCCCGATCCGGTGCTGCCCACCCGGATCGGCCCCGTGATCGCGGGCTGGCAGCCGGTGCTGTCCGACGATCACCCACTCGTGTTCGACGTCCCGCCGGACTGGACGATCGAGGAGCCCGACGTCGCCGTCGCATACGAAACTCCCGCCGGGGAGCTGGTCACCTTGCAGGGCGTCGCCCGGTACCACCGCGATTTCTGTCCCGGCTCAGCGCACTCGTCGCGGGCGATGGCGGGGTTCACCACCATCGACGAGGGCGAGGTCGGCGGCATCGCGCAGGCGGCGGAGGAGACGACCCTCCGGTGGGCCGAAGCCGCATACGGCCCGATCAGCGGCGGGCGGCCCCCGAAGACCGAAACCGGCGCCGCCGGGCCGGTGAGCGTGCTCGATGGCGGCACGATGGCCACGGCCGTGACCACGACCGTCGTCCCCGCCGCCGACGGGCCGTGCGCGGCACCGTCGGTCTCGATCACCGCGATCGCCCTGCCGCCGCGCGCCTTGCCGGGTTCCGGCCGCTACCACGTCCTTCTGGTACTGGCGGACCAGGGGATTCCCGGTGCGATAGCCAGGGACATCGTCCTCAAGATGGGTGGGAGCATCCGCCGGGAGTAGCACTCCCCTAAGGGAAATATGGGTCCCCTGCCCGATGTCCAGAAGGCCTTCGCCCGCTTACCTTGTTTCCATGCCAATAGGGGGAAGCGGGACGGCCGCGCCGGGCCGGACGCAGAAGCTCACCACGGTGCTGAGGCACCGGCTGCCTTTCACGACACTCGTCACGGTCACCATGCTCGCGCTCGCCTTGGCCACGGGCGCGCTCTGGTCCGCCGCCGAGGATCGCGCGGTGTACCCGTACATCGCCTATGGGCTGCCGTCGCTCGAATCAGGCCGGTGGTGGACCTTGCTCACCGGACCGCTGTTCGCGGTCGTCCCGCTGTACTACCTGCCGATGGTGCTGAGTTTCGCGCTGTTCGCCGGATTCGCGGAATGGCGGCTCGGCACCCGCCGGGCGATGGCCGTCGCCATCGGCGGTCAGTTCGTCAGCGTGCTGGTGGCGGTCCAGTTCCTGGCACTGAGCCGCAATTCCGGCTGGGAGTGGGCGGAACGGGTCGCCGGCAGCCTCGACGTCGGGTTCTCCGGCGGCGCGCTCGCCGCGGTCGCGGTCGCCAGCGCCACCCTGCGGCCGCCGTGGCGGCTGCGGCTGCGCGCCGGGCTGTGCGTCTACGCCGGGGTCGCCATCATCTTCGTCGGCACGCTCGCCGACCTCGTGCACTTCTTCGCACTCGTGCTGGCCCTGCCGTTCGGGCGCAAGTTCATCGGTTCTCCGGAGTCCGCCCGCGAACGGCGGCCGAGCCTGCGCGAATGGCGGTTCTACGTCGTCGCCGGGCTGCTGGTGCTCACGGTCGCGGAACTGGTGATGTCCTTCGTACCGGGCAACGGCCCCTTCGGCTCGTCCGAGGAGCTCTCGCTGTCCGGCTGGGAGGTCGGCGTCCTCTGCCTGATCGTGGTGCCGATCATGAACGGACTGCGCAAGGGCAACCAGGTCGCCTGGTGGTGCGCGATGATCCTGACCTCGTTCGTCATCCTGCAGGTGATGGCCTACGGCGGGGTGCTCGCGCTGGCCGAGGTCTTCGGTGAGGACACCGGGCTTTCGGATCCGCCGCTGTTCTTCGTGGACAATCTCCTGTGGACGGTCGAGTTCGCGCTGCTGATCTCCTCTCGCGGCGCCTTCCGGGTCCCGTCGCGGCGGAAGCGCCGCCGTCTCGGCCGGATGGGCAACCCCGCGCTGGCCCGCACGCTGCTCAGCCGTCACGGCGGAAGCACGCTTTCCTGGATGACGACCTGGCCGCAGAACTCGTACTTCGTGGCCGCGGACGGCAAGTCCTACCTCGCCTACCGTCGCCATGCCGGTGTCGCCATCGCGCTCGGCGACCCGATCGCACCCGACGGCGCCGGTGACCGGACGATCGCCGAGTTCATCACGATGTGCGAGAACACCGGTCTCGTGCCGTGCCTGTTCTCCGCCACCGGCGACACCACCGCCAAGACGACCGACCTCGGCTGGAAGCACGTCCAGGTCGCCGAAGACACCTTGATCGAACTGGACACGCTGGAGTTCCGCGGCAAGCGCTGGCAGGACGTGCGGACCGCGCTCAACCGCGCCAAGAAGGACGGCATCGAGTTCCGGCTGGTGCGGCTCGCCGATCAGCCCCGTTCGGTGATCTCGCAGGTGCGCGCGATCTCCGAGGAATGGATCGGCGACAAGGGCATGCCGGAGATGGGCTTCACCCTCGGTGGCGTGGACGAGGCGATGGACCCGGAGACCCGGGTCGGTCTCGCGGTGGACGCCGACGGCGTGGTCCACGGTGTGACGTCGTGGCTGCCGGTCCACACCGGGGCCGGGGCCGTCGGCGGCTGGACGCTCGACGTCATGCGGAAGCGCTCCGACGGTTTCCGCCCCACGATGGAGTTTCTGATCGCGTCCTCGTGCTTGGCTTTCCGCGAGGAAGGCGCGAAGTTCGTCTCGCTGTCCGGCGCTCCGCTGGCGAGCTCCGGCGAACCCGCCCACGCCGTCGAACGGGTACTCGACGCTCTCGGCACGATGATGGAGCCGTTCTACGGATTCCGTTCGTTGCACGCGTTCAAGTCGAAGTTCCAGCCTCGCCACGTCCCGCTGTACCTCGCGTTCCGCGACGAGGCCGATCTGCCGCGGATCGGGATCGCGCTCGGCCGGGCCTACCTGCCGAACACCGGGCTGCTGCGGCTGGCCAAACTCGCCAGGTCCGGCAAGAAGCCTCAGCGCTCATCGGCGAACCCGCGACCGGTGTCGCCGGGGCGGCGCCTGGTGACCCAGGTCGCGGTGGGCGACCAGGGCGTCATGCCCCCGGGATAACCGCCTCACGTGCCTCTTTGGCCGCCGGTCTCGTGAGTGGTAATGACGGTTCTAACCCGAATCGCCACTCACGACCAGCCCAGCTCACCGGCCGCTCGTGGCTGTGTCCTGAAGGCCCCCTTTGAGACGTTTACCGTCTCAAAGGGGGCCTTCAGGACGCCTGCCACCGGCCCGGACCTGGCCCACGCTGCACATCCGAGACGCGCTCAAGGCTGTCCCGGCCGGGTCCAGCAAGGGACTCGTGAGTGGTAATGACGGTTCTGGCCAAGGGTGTTTTAGGTACCTACGGCGGGTGGGTCCGGTGACGGCCGGACCGTGAAGGACTCCTTGAGGGACCCAGAGTCCCTCAAAGTTCCCCTCACCCGCCCCGGACGACCATCACGAGCCTCAGCAGCATCACCAGTCACACCGGCTGCGCGTGAAGGACCCCTTCCCTCGGCTCAGCCGAGGAAACTCGACCTTCACACCTTCCCCAGTACATGATGGCCCCCTTCCCCGCGCCTAGCGCAAGGAAGGGGGCCATCATGCACCTCATGCCAGCAAGTCCGCAGGCCACCAGTAGGTACCTAAGAGAGGGTTCGCTCTAACCCTCATTACCACTCACGAGACCAGCGGGACCGACGTCTCAGCGCAGGGTCGAAGGCGGCGGGGTGATGGTCTTGCGGTCGGCCTCCGGAACACCCCGGTAGGTCTTGAGGATCTTCAGGATCTGCTCGCGGTCCACACTGCCCTGTTCGTCCTGATCCGAATAGACGAGCAAGGCGGCCGCCGACTCTCCCATGTCCACCGCCTGCACGCCGACCAAGGCACGCTTCGGGGTACAGGGCGCGGTGTGCCCGAGGGTGACCTCCGCGATGAGGATGCTCGCGGGGACCTTCTTGCCGTTGCCCAGCGTGAACTCCACCGCCTGGACCGGTTCGGCCACGATCTTGGCCGACGCCGGGCCTCCGTCGGGGTTGTACGCGCTCACCGCGAGATCGTTGAGGGCCTTGTCCGCCGCGGCGGGCGCGTCGGCCACCTTCACGGTCGTCAGCCCGCTGCCCCCGACCCGGCTGCCCTTGACCGCCGGACAGTAGCCCTCACCGAGGAAAGCACTGGAGAACATGGAGATCCCCGGGCCGAGAACGTTCTTCTCCCAGCCGTGGATGGTGGTCGGTTTCGGCGTCCAGTTCGGCGGGACGTCGTAGGCGACCTGGCCGTCGGCCCCGGCCACCGACTGCCAGCCGTCGGTCACCGGCGGCGCGACGACCCGCGGCGAAGGCGTGTAGACGATCGGGGTCCGGGTGGTCGGCGAGTCGCTCGACGACCGGTCCGAGCTGTTGTTCGCGAGCGCCGCGACAGCGATGACACCGAGCGTGGCGAAGAAGCCGTACATGGCCCTTCGCCCGCTTCGCGACATCGGCTGCTTAGCCATCTGCGCGGGCTCAGGTTCGGTCTCGCGTTCCGGTTCCGGCGCGGGTTCGGCAGGCGCAGGCCGGTAGCCGGGCGAGTCCGAGGGCTGATAGCCCCCGAACCCGTCCAGCGCGGCGTTGTCCTCGTAGCCCGGGGAATCCCCGCGCTTCTTGCCGAACCAGCCCATTACGAACGGACGAGTTTGACCAGGTGCTCCACGACCGCGTCGACGGCGATCTCCTCGCGGTCGCCGGTGCGGCGGTCCTTGACCTCGACGACGCCGTTCGCCAGGCCGCGCCCGACCACCAGGATGGTCGGCACCCCGACGAGTTCGGCGTCCGCGAACTTCACACCGGGGCTGGCCTTGCGGTCGTCGAGGACGACCTCGATCCCGGCGGCGTCCAGTTCGGCGGCGAGTTTCTCCGCGCCGGCGGCGATCGTCTCGTCCTTGCCCGCGATGACCACGTGCACGTCGAACGGCGCGACCTCGCGCGGCCAGATGATGCCGAGGTCGTCGTGGTTCTGTTCGGCGAGCACGCCGACCAGCCGCGAGACGCCGACACCGTAGGAGCCCATGGTGATGCGGATGGGCTTGGAGTCCGGGCCCAGCGCGTCCAACTGGAAGGCGTCCGCGTACTTGCGGCCCAGCTGGAAGATGTGCCCGATCTCGATACCGCGCGCGGCGACGAGGGTGCCCTTGCCGTCGGGCGAGGTGTCGCCTTCGCGGACCTCGGCGGCCTCGATCGTGCCGTCACCGGTGAAGTCACGGCCCGCGACCAGGTCGACCACGTGGTGGTCGCGCTCGTCGGCGCCGGTGACCCAGGCGGTGCCGTCGACGACGCGCGGGTCGAGCAGGTACCGCACGCCGTTGTCCTTCAGCGCCTTCGGGCCGATGTAGCCCTTCACGAGGAAGGGGTTCTTGGCGAAGTCGGCTTCGTCGAGCAGCTCGAACTCGGCGGGCTCGAGGGAGGCTTCGAGGCGCTTCGTGTCGACCTCGCGGTCTCCGGGAAGGCCGATGGCCAGCAGCTCCCACTCCTTCGCACCCGGCTGGCGCGTCTTGACCAGGACGTTCTTGAGCGTGTCCGCGGCGGTGAAGGTGCGGCCGAGGCCGGCGTCGTTCAAGAAGGCGACCAGCGATTCGATGGTCGGGGTGTTCGGCGTGTGGTGGACCTTCGCCTCGGGCAGGCCTTCGATCGGCTTGGCCTCGGGCGCGGGCGTGGTGACCGCTTCGACGTTGGCCGCGTAACCCGATTCGGTGCTGCGGACGTAGGTGTCTTCACCCGTCTCGGCGACGGCGAGGAACTCTTCGGAGGCCGAGCCTCCCATCGCGCCGGAGGTCGCCTTGACGACGACGTACTCGATGCCGAGACGGTCGAACAGCTTCGTGTACGCCGTGCGGTGCAGCTCGTACGACTTCGCGAGGCCCTCGTCGTCGAGGTCGAAGGAGTAGGAGTCCTTCATGACGAACTCGCGGCCGCGCAGGATCCCGGCGCGGGGACGCGCCTCGTCGCGGTACTTGGTCTGGATTTGGTACAGGACGACGGGGTAGTCCTTGTACGAGTTGTACTCACCCTTCACGGTGAGCGCGAAGAGCTCTTCGTGCGTCGGGCCGAGGAGGTAGTCGGCGCCCTTGCGGTCCTTGAGGCGGAAGAGGGCGTCGCCGTACTCGGTCCACCGGCCAGTGGCCTCGTAGGGCTCCTTCGGCAGCAGCGCGGGGAACTGGATCTCCTGCGCGCCGATGGCGTTCATCTCTTCGCGGACGACGTTCTCGATCCGGCGCAGCACCCGCAGACCCAGCGGCAGCCAGGAGTAGCCGCCCGGAGCGACTCGGCGGACGTAGCCGGCGCGTACCAGGAGCCGGTGGCTCGGTACCTCGGCGTCCGCCGGATCCTCACGCAGGGTGCGAAGGAACAACGACGACATCCTGGTGATCACTTCTGGGCTCCTCGCTGGAATTACGTGCTGAGACGTTCTGCGCAGCGTAGTCACCCCGCCCCGGGGCGATTCAACCGGTTATCGCGGTGCCCCGTTTTTGTCGGTGGGTGCCGCTAGCTTGTCGCCATGGGAATCGAGCTGGGGATGATCACGATCGACTGCGCGGATCCGCGTGGGCTCGCGGCGTTCTGGACGAAGGCGCTCGGGGTGGAGGTGGATCAGGACTACGAGGGCGAGTTCCTGATCCTGCGCCCCAAGACGGAGAACGGGCCGGTGTTCGCGTTCCAGCGCGTACCGGAGCCCCGGGCGGGCAAGAACCGGGTCCACATGGACTTCGGTACCGACGACAGGGAGAAGGAGGTGGAGAGGCTGATCGGACTGGGCGCGAAGAAGGTGGAGGAGCACCAGATGCCGGGGATGGCCTGGACGGTGCTGGCCGATCCCGTCGGCAACGAGTTCTGCGTCGCCACCCACCAGGGCTGACGCCGATCTCGATGGTCAGAATGGCGGCATGACCGAGCGCGCCATCCTGCCCTGGACCGACATCGAGCTGCCCGAGGGGCTGAACGCCCGGTGGTACGACGGCACCGGCCCCTTGCCGGAGGGCGACCTCGATGGCGTCGAGGTTTACGTGCTGCCGTACGACACCGGAGCGGAGCCGACGAAGCTGATCGCCCGGCTGCCGTCGCTGAAGCTCGTGCAGTCGCTTTCGGCCGGGGTGGAGAAGCTGCTCCCGCTGGTGCCGCCGGGGGTGACGCTCGCCAACGGCCGCGGCCTGCACGACCTCAGCGTGGCGGAGCACGCGCTGGCGTTGATCCACGCCTCGCAGCGGGATCTGCCGCGCTGGTTCGCGCAGCAGGCGACGGGTTCGTGGGATCGGGCGCATACGCGTTCGCTGGCCGACAGCCGGGTGCTGCTGGTCGGCCACGGCTCGATCGGGCAGGCCATCGAGCGGCAACTGCTCGCGGCCGAAGCGGTCGTGACCAGGGTGGCGAGCACGGCGCGCCCCGAGGAGCGGGTACACGGCGTCGGTGAACTGGCGGATCTGCTGCCGTCGGCCGACATCGTGGTCCTGATCCTGCCCGAGACACCCGCGACCATGGGCCTGTTCGGTGCCGCGGAACTCGCCGCGCTGCCGGACGGCGCCCTGGTCGTGAACGTCGGGCGGGGCTCGGCGATCGACACCGCCGCGCTCACCGCCGAGACCGTGGCCGGGCGGTTGCGCGCGGCGCTGGACGTCGTCGATCCGGAGCCGCTGCCCGCCGGGCATCCACTGTGGACAGCGCCGGGTGTGGTCATCACGCCGCATGTCGCGGGCGGGTCGGCGTCGTTCTACCCGCGCGCGAAGCGGCTGGTCACCGAGCAGCTGCGCCGCTATGTCGCCGGCGAGGAGCCGCTGAACGTGGTCGGCTGACGCCGCGTTCAGTCCTCTGTCGAGGGGTGAGTATTGAGGGGTCAGGCGAATCTGGCGTGATCGGCTCGTTGCCGTCAAGGTCCCCTTGCTTACCCTGAAGGTAGTGAAGGAGGCCTTCACGGACCGGGCTTGGGCCTGACCTGGACGAGGGTGGTTCCGCGGGCATCGTCGCCCGGTCTCACCCCTTGATCAACGGAAGATTCGGGACACTCAACGACCGGAATCTTCCCCACCCGACCGCACCGGCAACCCGCCCCTCAAGAGGACCTTTGCTGCTTGGTTGCGGCCAGGTACTCCTCGCTGAGACACGGCGCGCCCTTGACTATCCACCAGAGACATTCTCAGGCAACCGCGTGTCCGATTTGGGCCAGACTTTGAGTGCCCTTCCTCCGGATGCGGTCGTCACCGGGACTGTCGTGCGGCACTGTGTGGATTTTGTGTCATCTAACGCATCAAAATCCACACAGTGAAAGACACCGTCCACCGACGGGACCGGTCACCGGTACGCCGCGCCCGGACACGACACCTTTGCCTTACCTCTCAATAGAACACCATTTAGCACTCACGACCCCCTCGGGAAACCCAGTCCGGAGCCGCGCCAGGGCACGCCCTATTTGGCTTCCCCACCGAATAAATGCATACCCCTGAACGCGCACGTGCGACGCTATTGCCAGTGCGTGCGGTAGGCGAGCCAGTCGCGCATGGCCGCGGCGAGACGGCGCTGCGCCGCGCGGACGCCGGTCGTCGCGGGCGGCTCCGGCAGACGGCAGGCTCGTTCGGCGTGCCCGGCCAGGGCGACGCCGAAGGCGGTGACCGCCCAGACCGGGATGCCGGTGAGCACCGGACGCCGTCGCAACAGGCGGTCGACGTCGGCGGGCCCGTGCCCGGCGTCCAGCAGGTACGGGACCAGCGCCACCAGGTCGAGCCAGCCCGCGCCCCTCGCCGGGTAACGCCAGTTGGTGACGAGCACCCTGCCGGTTCCGGTCCGCACCAGGTACTCGGGCTGGATGTCGTTGTGCAGCAACGTGTCCCCGGCCGCCCAGGGATGCCAGGACGTCTCCAGCTGGACGAGCCGGTCGAGATTGCGGACGGCCCAGCCGTCGAGGTCGTCCGGTGGTTCCTTCGCGAGTTCGTGCCAGCCGCGCAGGAGCGGGCCGAGATCGTCGAGGGCGTCCGGGACGTCGGGAAGCGGGCACGGGGTGAGCGTGCGCCCGAGTGCGCCGAAGGTGGCCAGCACGGCGGAGAGGTCCGGTGATCCGGGGCGCAGGTTCGGCCTGGTGCCGTCGAAGTCGGCGAAGGCGAGCACCAGCCAGTCGCTGTCCACAAAGGACAGCAGCTGCGGCGCGGGTGCCTCCGCGGGCAGCCGTCGCGCGATGGCGGCCTCCGTCCGGTAGCCGCCCGCGCGCGGGCTGTTCGCGGGGATCGCCTTCAGGAAGACCCAGCGATGACCGCGTTCGAGTTCGAGCCTCGCGGCGACACCGCCGTCGAATTCCGGGGTCTGCCACAGCGAACGACGGACCACCGAACCGAGCTCACGCTCCACGGCGTCACGCGTCGCCGACGGCAGATCATGCCAGCCGAGGCGTGCGGAAACCGGCAACGCCCTACCACCCCCGCGATCTCTCAGAGAAGATCGACTGTACCGAAATCCACCCTTTCGGGTGACAAGCGGTCAGGTCGGGATGGGCTTCACGTACCCGGCCCAGCGCTGATGCTCGCTGAACCCGACGCGTTCGTAGACACCGAGGGCGCGGTGGGTGTTGTCCTGGTCGACGCTGAGGGAGGCCCGCTGGAAGCCCTTGGCCTTCGCTTGGACGAGCGTGTGCCCGAGCAGCGCGCCCGCGATCCCGCGGCCGCGGAGGCCGGCGTCGGTCGCGACGTGGCTGACGTACAGGTCCTTCACGCCCGTGGCGGCCTCGTCGGAGGCGAAGAAGGCGCTCAGCACCATCGCGATGGCCCGGTCCCGTTCCGGGCTCAGCAACAGGAAGGACAGGTCCGGCTGGAAGTCCTTGCCGCCGACCACCAGATGCCGCCAAGCCTCCGGGGACTGGTCGGTGCTCCCCCAGTGGTCCGCGAACGTCTCATTGCGGGACCGCAGCGTGAGCTCCTCGTACTTCTCTTCGTAGGCGACGAGCGGGAACTCTTCGGGCAGCGGCTGAGCAGGCGGAATCGACGCGAGGTCGGCACGCATGTCGACGAACCACCGGGCGTGCTCGTATCCGGAGGCCACGAGCACGCCCGAGAGCCAGCGCTGCTTGGTGTTGGCGGCGGCGTGCAGTTCCAGCGGCGCGTCCGGGAAGGACTTCGCGTGGATCCGCTTGCCCGCCTCCTCGAACCAGCCGGTGAGACGCGCGGCGATCGCGTCGTCGCGGTAACCGGGATGGACGAGCGTCTCGACCCGCACCATATGCGCCGGATTCGCCGCGTCGCGCCGCCTGAGCAGACCGTAGGCGACCAGCGTGACGCCGTCCCAGGCGCTGATGGTCGCGGTGGGCAGGTCGACGTTGGGCGAAGAGATCTCTTCGGCGAGGTCCTCCGCGCTGTAGTGCTCGTCGATCGGCTCGACGCGCTCCGCTTCGGCGAAGCTCTCCGCCAGGCGCGGCATATCGTCCATGGTCAGCGGCCGCCAGGTCAGGCTCATGCGGAGGAGGCTAAGCCCGCGCCTCCGGGTGACGCACTCCATTTAGTTACGCTTCCGTGGTGCTCGTGCTGCTCCCCCCTTCCGAAACCAAGGCCGCCGGTGGCACCGGCGCCCCGCTGGACCTCGGCGCCCTGTCGTTCCCCGAACTGAACCCGACCAGGGCGAAACTGGCCGACGCACTGGCCGAACTGGCCGGCGACGTCCCCGCCAGCATCGCCGCGCTCGGCATCACGCCGCGGCAGGTCGACGAGGTCGCCCGCAACGCGGAGCTGTGGTCCGCGCCCACGATGCCCGCGCTGCGCCGCTACACCGGTGTGCTCTACGACGCTCTCGACGTCAAGTCCTTCACCAAGGCGACGCTGGCGAAGGCCGAGAAGCGTCTCGCCGTCGCTTCGGCGCTCTTCGGTGTGGTCGCGGCGACCGACCCGATCCCGGCGTACCGGCTCTCCGGCGGGAACGCGCTGCCGTCGCTCGGGTCCGTCCGCAGTGTGTGGAAGCCGGTGCTCGAACCGGTGCTCCAGGGCATCGAGGGACTCGTCGTCGACCTGAGGTCCGGAACGTACTCGGCGCTCGCGAAGCTCCGGCCGGACGCGGTGACGGTGCGCGTCGTGACCGAGGACGCGAAGGGCAACCGCATCACGGTGAGTCACTTCAACAAGGCGTACAAGGGAAGGCTGGCCGCGGAACTGGTGAAGTCCCGCACGGAACCGTCCACTGTGGAGCAGCTGATCCGGGTGCTGTCGAAGGCGGGTCTCGACGTCGAGCGCACCGGGGACCACAGTCTGGAACTGCTCACCGGCGACGGAGCGCATTAGTTCCGTACCCCTACGGACCCCTTCCTCGGTTGTTCCGCCAGACGTCCCTGCGGAAAGTGATTTCCAGCCATCTGGAAAGGAACCACCGTGAACAGAAGACAACGGCTTCTGGGGATCGCCACCGCCGCCCTCGGCTGCCTCTCGGTCCTCCTGCCCGCGCCGGCGGCCGCCGCGGATCTGACCGCCGTCACCCCGACGGATCAAGCGGTCGTCCCCGGTGGACTGCACACCAGCTCCATCGGCGGCACGCCCGCCTCGGTCCGGGACTACCCGTTCATCATCGCGGGCCTTCGTGAAGGCGGAACGAGGCCGCAGGGGCAGACCTGCACCGGTTCGGTCATCGCGCCGCGCAAGATCCTGATCGCCGCGCACTGCAAGGCCGCGTCCGGGGAGAAGAGTTTCCTTTACGGGCTGGACGATCTCAACGCCGGCGGAGGGACGAGGGTCGGCGTCGTCAGTTACGACACCCACCCGAAGTACGTCAACTTCGACCAGGGTTACGACGTCGCGGTGGTCACCACGGACGCCGACATCCCGGTGCCGGGCGGCCAGTACGCGAAGGTCGCGACGTCGGCCGACACGGAGCTGAACAAGCCGGGCAAGTCCGGGCTGGGGCTCGGCTACGGCAAGAAGGACTTCAACGACGACACCCGCAACGTCGAACTGCACAAGTTCACCCTGCCGATCGTGCAGGGCAGCAACTGCAGCGGTGTCGGCGCGGGCTTCCAGGACGCCACGATGATCTGCAGTGGCTACAGCGACGGCCACGTCACGATCCTTCCCGGTGACAGCGGCGGGCCGCTCATCGTGGACGGCAAGGTCGTCGGCGTCGCGTCGTGGAGCCGTAGCGACTTCAAATGGTACAGCGTGTACGGCAGGCTCAACAACGACATGGGCGACTGGGTCAAGCAGCAGATCGGCGAGCCGCAGAACCCGGAGAAGTTCTCCCTCGCCGTGACACCGTCTTCGCTCAAGGTCGAGCCGGGCAAGTACGTTTCGGCCACGGTGACCAGCAAGCCCGGCAAGAACGGCGCGGAGAAGGTCGAGCTGAGCGCGTCCGGCCTTCCGGAGGGCGCGACGGCGACCTTCCAGCCCACGTCCATCAACTCGGGCGAGTCGGCCAAGGTGACCATCGAGGTTCCCGCCGGGACGGCCGAAAAGGACTACGCGGTCACGATCTCGGGCAAGGGCACCACCGACACCGCGACCACGAACCTGACGCTGACCGTCGGCGCCGGCGGGCCCCAGCCCGGTGAGCTCAGGGTGAGCCTGAGCCCCACCAGTGGGACCTCCCAGCCCGGTTTCTTCAGCAACGTCACCGTTTCCGCCACCGGCGGCACGGGCACGATCAAGCTGTCGGCGTCGGGGCAGGGCCTGCCGTTCGCACCGTTCTTCAACCCGCAGACGATCTCGAGCGGCGGTAGCTCGACCATGCAGGTGGTCGCACCCTTCCAGCGCGGCACCTACCCGGTGACCGTCACCGCGACGGACTCGGCGGGCAAGACCTCCACCGCCGTCTACACCCTCACGGTCCAGTAGTACCGCTTCGCGCGTGAAGGCCCCCTTCCCTCGGCTGAGCCGAGGGAAGGGGGCCTTCACGCGCGAGCCAGCACCGCCATCGCGGCATTGTGCCCGGGGATACCGGACACACCGCCGCCCCGCACGGCCCCGGCACCGCAGAGCAGTACCCGCTCGTGCGCCGTCTCGACACCCCACTGCCCCACCTGGGCGGAATCGGCCGCGTACGGCCACGACAGATCGCGATGGAAGATGTGCCCCGCGGGCAATCCCAGCTCGGCTTCGAGGTCCAAGGGCGTCTTCGCTTCGATGCACGACCGGCCGTCCGGTGAACGCAGCACACAGTCTTCGATCGGCTCGGCCAGCACACTGTCCAAAGAGGACAACGTCGCCCGCAGCGCCTCCTCGCGCGCCGCCTCGTTGCGTCCCGCGAACAGCCGCGCGGGCATGTGCAGCCCGAACAGCGTCAGCGTCTGCACCCGCGCGGCCCGTTCGGTCGGGCCGAGGATCGACGGATCGGTCAGCGAGTGGCAGTAGATCTCGCACGGCGGCAGCGACGGGATCCTGCCCGCGGCGGCCTCCGCGTAAGCCGTCGCCAACTGCCCGTAGCCCTCGTTGACGTGGAACGTGCCCCCGAACGCCTCGCGCGGGTCGACGCCCGGATCGCGCAGCCGGGGCAGGCGTGACAGCACCATGTTCACCTTGAGCTGCGCGCCTTCCGGCGCCTCCGGTGGTTCCTCCCCCAGCATCCGCGCGAGCGTCCGCGGCGCGACGTTCGACAGTACGTGTCCGCCGCGCACCGCGAACTCGTCGTCACCCAGCCGGTAACGCACTGAGCCGCTGGGATCGATCGACAGCACCTCCGCGCCGGTCACCAGCCGCGCCCCGGCGGCCCGCGCGGCGGACGCGAGCGCGCCGGTCACCGCGCCCATCCCGCCCACCGGAACGTCCCAGTCACCGGTCTCGTTGCCGATCACGTGGTAGAGCAGGCACAGGTTCTGCCGGAAGTCGCCGGCGTCGGCGAAAGTCCCGATCAGCGCGTCGGTCAGGACGACGCCGCGGACGGTGTCGTCGTCGAACATCCCGGAGAGTGTTTCGGTGATCGGCCGCTCGAACAGCGCGTCCCACGCCGCCGGATCGATGCGTGAGCGCAGTTCCTCCCTGGACACCAACGGTTCCGTCAGCGTGGGGAAGGTCCGCTCGGCGACCCCGGCGGTCATCGCGTAGAACCGTCGCCACGCCTCGAAGTCCTTTGTGGACCCAGTGAGCGCGGAGAACGACGCCGCCGTACGGCCGTCGTCGCCCGTGTCGACAAGGAGACCTCCGTCGCCGACAGGCGTATACGACGACATTCGCCGCCGTCGCAGCTCCAGACCGAGCCCCAGGTCCGCGATGATCTCGCGCGGCAGGAGGCTCACCAGGTACGAGTACCGCGAGAGCCGGACGTCGACGCCGGGGAAGGCCCGGAACGAGACCGCCGCCCCGCCGACCTCGTCGCGGCGTTCGAGCACCAGCACCGAACGGCCCGCCTTGGCCAGGTAGGCCGCCGCCACCAGTCCGTTGTGCCCGCCACCGACGACCACGGCGTCGTAGGACTCCATCCCGGCCTCCCCCCGCGAAACGACAATGCGCCGCGGTCATCGTGACCGCGGCGCACCGCCGTTCGCAAGGACTCAGAAGGTGATGGAGAATCCTTCGATCGTCCCGCTGTCGAACCGGTAGACGTCACGGACCCGCAGCTTCCAGGTCCCGTTCGCCGGTTCGGACGAGGCGTTCACCGTGTACGACGTGTGCACACCGCTCGCCTCGCCGATCCCTCCCGCCTGCTTGAGGCCGAACACCGCACCGCTCGGCCCGATCAGGTCGATCGCCAGGTCACCGGTGTAGGTGTGCGCGATGTCGACCTTGACCGGCAGCGTCGCCGACGCCTTGCCGTCGCAGCCGTCCTGCGTCACCGAACTGGTCACCGCGTCACCCGCGTCCGGAATGGACACCGGTGTCGTGTTCGACTTGACCCCGCACGTCGGCGTGGGGCCGCCACCGCCGATGAACGACACGTTCAGCAGTTTGTTGACCGTGCCGGACGGCAGTCCCTTGAGCACGCCGTCGGAGGCGTTGTTCACCAGCGCGTCCCGCGTCTGCTGCGGGGTGGCACCGGCGTTCGCGGCGAGATACAGCGCCGCCGCCCCGGCCACGTGCGGCGTGGCCATCGACGTCCCGCTCATGTTCGCCGAACCACCGTTGGACGTGGACAGCGACGTGATGTTGCTGCCAGGGGCGAAGATGTCCACGCACGAACTGTGGTTGGAGAACGAGGACTTGTTGTCGTTCTCGTCCGAGGCGCCGACCGTGATCGCCTCGGGGATACGGGCGGGGCTGACGTTGCAGGCGTCCTGGTTCTCGTTGCCCGCCGCCACCGCGTAGACGAAGCCCGCCGCGATGGACTTCTTGATGACGTCGTCGCCGAGCCCGACCTGGTCCATCCGCAGGCTCAGGTTCGCCACCGCCGGTTTGGTGCCGTTCGCGGTCAGCCATTCGGCCGCGTCGACGATGGCGGAGTCGGGACCGTTGCCGGAGCAGTCGTTGCCCAGCACCTTCAGCCCGACGAGCTTGACCTTCTTCGCCACGCCGTAGGTCTTGCTGCCGATGGTGCCCGCGGTGTGACTGCCGTGCCCGTTGCAGTCCTTCCCGTTGCCGCCCACGAAGTCCTTGCCGATGGACGCGCGCCCCTCGTACTCGGGGTTGTCCGGGTTGATCCCGGTGTCGAGGTCGTACGCCGTGACGCCCTCGCCCGTGTTCGGGTACGTGAAGCTCTTGTCGCGAGGCAGGTTCTTCTGGTCGATCCGGTCGAGGCCCCAGGTGGGGTTGGTCTGGGTGCCGACGGCACGCGCGGTGCCGTCCTGGTAGACCGCCTTGACTTCCCGGTCGGCCGCGAGCCGCCTGGCCTGCCGCTCCGACAGACCCTTGACCGAGAATCCGCGGAGCACGTTCTTGTACGCGGACCGGACCTCGCCGCCGTAGCGGCCGGTCAGCGCGGCCGACGACTGTTCGACCGCCAGCGTGCCGACGTCGTGGAGCACCACGATGTACTGGTCGCCGTAGTGCTGGTTCGCCTGCACGACAACGCCTTCCGCCTCCGTGGCGAGGGCGTTGCCCGAGGCGAACGCCGCCAGCGCGGTGGCCGCGACGGCCACCAGGCCGACCCGAACGCCGCGGCGCATCAGAGACCCGCCACGTTCAGCAGCTTGTTCGTCGAACCGGAACCCGGGTTGAGCACGACGCCGGAGGTGGCGGCGTTGGCCAGACCGGACGCGACGGCGGCCGGGGTCGCCGACGGGTTCGACGTCAGGTAGATCGCGGCCGCGCCGGCGACATGCGGCGTCGCCATCGAGGTGCCGCTCATCTGCTGGGTGCCGCCACCGTTGCGCAGCGAGGTGATGCTGGTGCCGGGCGCGAAGATGTCAGTGCAGCTGCCGTAGTTCGAGAACGAGGACCGGCGGTCGTCGCTCTGGGTGGCGTTGACGGTGATGGCCTCACGCACGCGGGCCGGGCTGGTGGAGCAGGCGTCGGTGTTGGAATTCCCGGAGGCCACCGTGTTCGTGATGCCCGCGGAGACGGCGCGGCGCACGGCGGCGTCGACCCCGGAGTCGGCCGGTCCGCCCAGGCTCATGGTGAGCACCGACGGGCCCTTGGCGTTCCTCACGACCCAGTCGATCCCGCTGATGATCTGCGAATACTGGCCGCTGCCCTGGCAGTTCAGCACACGCACCGAGACGATCTTGGCGCCCTTCGCCACGCCGTAGGTGGCACTGCCGACGGTTCCGGCGACGTGCGTGCCGTGGCCCTGGCAGTCACGGGCGTCGCTGTCGTTGTCGATGAAGTCGTAGCCGCTGGTCGCGCGGCCGCCGAACTCGGTCTGGCGGTAGTCGACGCCGGTGTCGAGGACGTAGACCGTGGCCCCGGCACCGTCGTTCGGGTAGGTGTACTTCCGGTCCAGCGGCAGGTTCTTCTGGTCGATCCGGTCGAGGCCCCAGGTCGGGTCGGTCTGGGTGCCGGTCATCCGCGCGACCGCGTCCTGCTGGACGAAGTCGACGTTGGGGTCGGCGGCGAGCCGTTTGGCCTGCGCCTCGGTCATTTTGGCCGAGAAGCCGTTCAGCGCCGCGGTGTAGGTCGCCTTCACCTGACCGCCGTATTTGGCCGCGAGGCCGGCGTCGCCGCTCTTCAGCGACACGATGTACCCGTCCGTGACGGCTCCCGGCACACCGGCGCCGCGGATCTGCCCCTCGGCGGCCGTGGCCGGTCCGGCGAAGGCCACGGAAGCCGCGACGGCGGCCCCGGTGAGCACCGCACCCGCGATCCGGTGACGTCGAAGTTCTCCACGCATTTCCTGAGCTCCGTTCACTCGAACAGGTGGTTCGCGCCGGCGGGGGTCCGGGCCGGCGCCGTGACGTGCGGTCACGTCGGAATCACTTTCGGGTGGTGGGACCTGCACGAACAAGCGAGGCAACGGTCCGTAGGACTACGTATCTAATAGGGAAAGCCTCCGTCCCTACGAAAGTTCTGTGACCGTCCGAGCGGGTTCCGTGATCACTGAGCGCGCGCTTAAGCTGCGTTCACTCGAACGGTGTTGTTCGTGAAGCGGGGGTGACCCGGCATGGTGATCGGTGGATGCCGACGCAGGACGAGTTCGCCGGTACTCGTCGGCCGTGATGCGGAGCTACGCGCGATCCTCGACGGCGCGATGCGGTCGCCCGCGGTGATCATGCTCGAAGGTGAAGCGGGCGTCGGGAAGACCCGGCTCGCCACCGAACTGCTGGCCTGTCCCGAACTGGCCGGACGGCCGGTCCTCACCGGGAGCTGCCAGCCACTGCGCGAACCCTTCCCGTACGGCGTCGTCTTCGACGCGCTCAAGGACGTCCGCCCGCCACGCGACCTCAACCCCGTGACCGGCGTACTCGGGCCTTATCTGCCGGAACTCGCGGCCTTCCTGCCCCCGCCGCCACCGCGGCTCGGCGACCCGAGGGCCGAACGGCACCGGCTCTTCCGCGCCGTCCGGGAACTGCTCGGCTCGCTCGGCCCGCACGTCCTCCTCATCGAAGACCTCCACTGGGCGGACGACGGCTCCCGCCGCCTCCTGCGGTTCCTGATGACCGACCCGCCCGCCGGGCTGACCCTCCTGCTCACCTACCGGCGTGAGGAAACCCCCGGCGGGATCCCGCTCGGCAGCGCCTGCCGCCCCGCGCCCGGCACCGAGCACGTGCTCGTCACACTCCGCCCGCTGAACCGTGACGGCGTCCAGGCGCTGGTATCGGCGCTGCTGGGCGGAGCGAACGTCTCGGCGGAATTCGCCGCGCGGCTGCACGAGCGGACCGCGGGGATCCCGTTCGTGGTCGAGGAGGTCGTCCACGCGATCGGTGGGATCGAAGGCGCGGTACACGCCGACGGCGCGACCGCACGGCGGCTGCTCGACGCCGTCGAAGTCCCGGCGCTGCTGCGGGAAGCGACGGTGGAACGGCTCGCCGCGCTGCCGACGGCCGCCCGGCGGATCACCGAGGCGGCGGCCGTACTCGGCACACCGTCCACTTCGGACCTGTTGACGGCCGCGGCCGCGCTCACCCCCGGACGCGCCCACCGCGCGCTCGTCCTCGCACTCGAACGCAATGTCCTGGTGGAAACCGGCGAAGGCGAATACGGCTTCCGGCACGCGCTCGCCCAGCAGGCCGTCTATCGCACCATCCCCGGCCCCGATCGCCAGGAACTGCATCGGCGTGCCGCCCGGCTGCTGCGCGACCGCCTCCCGCAGTCACTGGTGCGGCTCGCCGAACACTGCCGCAAGGCCGGCGACCGGGCCGGTGCCCTGAAGTACGGCGAGGCGGCCGCCGATCAGGCGTCGACGGTCGGCGACCTCGCCACCGCGACGGACCTGCTCCGTACCCTGCTCGACGAACCCGGCCTCCAGCCGTCCGATGTGGACAGACTGGCGGTCAAGTTCAGTTCGGTGGCGTGCAACGGACTCGCGCAGGCGGAGGTCGTCCCGGCGCTGGAACGGCTGCTCACCGACGGCAGGCTGTCCGGCCGTCTGAGCGGCGAAGTCCGGCTGGGACTCGGGCTCCTGCTGGTGCGTCAGGCAGGCGGGCTGGAGGCGGCCAGGACCGAGATCGAGATCGCCGTCAACGATCTCGCCGACCGCCCCGACCTCGCCGGACGCGGCATGGGGGTGCTCGCCCAGCCGTGGGTCGGCGCGACCCCGCTGCACGAGCACCGGCGCTGGATGGACCGGGTGGACGGGCTCATCGAACGGGCGACCGACCGGCGGCTGAAGATCATCCTGATGGCCAACAACGTCGCGTCGCGGCTGCACATCGGGGACGCTCGCGGCTGGGCCATGCTGGACCGGGCGCCCACCAGCGTCGGTTCGGCCGACGAACAGCGGCATCTGGCCCGGCTGCACTGCAACAGCGCCGACGCCTGCGCCTGGATCGGCCACCACCGGCGCGCCAGGAGCCTGCTGCGCAGCGGGATGCAACTGGCCGCCGACTGCGGCGCGCCGTACGTCGTCAGCACCGCGCGCGCGACGGCGGTCCACACCGACTGGCTCACCGGGAACTGGGACGGCCTCGCCGAACGGGCGATCGCGCTGATCGACGAGTACCGCGACCTCCTGCCGGTGACCAGCGAACTGTGTCTCGTACTCGGTCTGCTCGCCGCCGCCCGCGGCGAATGGGACGAAGCCGCGGCCCGGTTCGCCGGAACCGCGGCGGACCAGCCGGAGAACGCGTTCACCCCGGTCGCGATCGCCGCGCACGCCGGGATGGCGGGCATGCTGCTCGCGCAGGACCTCGGCGAGGCCGCCGTCGCACAGGCCGAGAAGGGACTGGAACTCTTGCGCGCCAAGGGTGTCTGGGCCTGGGGCGCCGATCTCGTCATGGCCGCCGCCGACGCGTACTGCGCCACCGGACGGGACACCGCCGCGCAAGCGCTGACCGACGAGTTCGAACGCGAGATCTCCGGCCTCGACGCGCCGTCGACCCGCGCGGCACTGGCCGCGAACCGCGGGATCGTCGCGGCGTCGCGAGGAGAGCACGCCGAGGCGATCCTGGCCTTCGAGCAGGCACGCACCCGGTTCGACGCCCTCCCGGCGCCGTATCACGCGGCGCTGATCGCGGAGCGGGCCGCGCGCTGCCGCCTGGCCGGGAACGAGGACGTCGCCGAAACCTTCTCCGCGCTCGCCGAGACGTTCGACCACCTCGGCGCCACTCGCGACGCCGCCCGCTGCCGCCACGCGTTCCGGTCCACCGGCGCGGTCGCCCCGTCCCGCCGCGGCCGCCGGGGCTACGGCGACGAACTGTCCCCGCGCGAACGCGACGTCGCCCGGCTGCTGTCCGCCGGGCACACCAACCGGGAGATCGCCGAGGTGCTGTTCCTTTCGCGGCGCACGGTGGAACAGCATGTCGCGAGCGTGCTGCGCAAGCTGAAGGTGCGGTCGCGGAGCGAACTGGCCGGGCTGCGTTCGGCGTAGGCGGTGAGCATCGTGGCAGTAGGGCTTCGGTGCGGGTGGTGGGGGGTGGGGGGGGTGGGGTGTGATCCAAAAAACGCACACACACAACCACGCCGCAGCCCCAACCCCCACACGCGGCGCACAAAAACATAATAA
>NZ_JBVIRO010000011.1:86821-226819 GCF_055575975.1 Amycolatopsis sp. NPDC033938 | reverse complement strand
GGCGGGGGGGGTGGGGGGGGTGGGGGGGGTGGGGGGGGGGGGGTGGGGGGGGGGGGGGGGGGGGGGGCGGGCCGGGTCTCACCCCCCCCCCCCCCCCCCCCCACCACCTGTACCGACCGCTCACCGGAAGCCTCTGCCCTATCTCTCGATAATTCGGTTGCGGACGCGGAAGAGCGTCCGCCATGATCGTGCGCGATCCGGCAGGAGCCGGTGGATGCGATTGGGAGGTGCCTCGTGCTGATGACTGTCCGGGGCCTTTGCCGCCCCCATCCACTCGCCCCTCGAGGCTGAGCGCGACCACGCTCGCCCGGTGGGGCATCCTGACTAGGAGAACCCACCAGTGCGCAAGCACGAACTCGAAGAATCCCACGCTTACGAAAAGACCGGCCGTCCTCGTCGTGCCCGGCGCGGCCGGTTCGACGACGAACCCGCACCCGAGCGCGGCGGCCGGCTCACCGAGGCCGAACGCGTCCGGCTCGCCAGGCTGCGTGAAGACGCCTACACCGAAACCGCCATCCCCGGTGGCGGCGACCGCTGGAGCACCTGGGGCGAAGCCGAGCACGGGCCGTATCCGCGGCCGGACTGGGTGATCACCGAACTGGCGGCGGTGGACACCGAACTCGGCATCCTCAAGACCGGCAAGGAGGCCGACGTCCACCTCGTGCGCCGCGGCCTGCCCGACACGCCCGGCACGGTGCTGGCCGCCAAGCGGTACCGCAGCGGGGAGCACCGGCTGTTCCATCGCGACGCGGGCTATCTCGAAGGCAGGCGGATGCGGCGGTCGCGCGAAATGCGGGCCATGGAGTCGCGCAGCAGCTTCGGCCGCAACCTCATCGCCGAACAGTGGGCGGTGGCCGAATTCTCCGCGCTGAGCAAACTCTGGGCGGTCGGCGCGCCGGTGCCGTATCCGGTGCAGCGCGACGGTACCGAACTGTTGCTGGAGTTCCTCGGCGACGGCGAGACGGCCGCGCCGCGGCTGGCGCAGGTCCGGCCGGAGCCGGAGCAGCTGCGGGAACTGTGGTTCCAGACCTCGGCGATGCTGGAACTCCTGGCGTCGCAAGGGCTCGCGCACGGCGACCTGTCGGCATACAACCTGCTCGTCCACCGCGAGCGGATCATGGTGATCGATCTCCCGCAGGTGGTCGACATCGTGGCCAATCCGGGCGGGCTCGAGTTCCTCGCGCGTGACGTGCGGAACATCGCCACCTGGTTCCACTCGCGAGGACTGCCGGAGCGGCTGACGGCCGTTCCGGAGCTGATCGAGGAACTGCGGGAGATCGCCGGACTGCGCTGACGTGTCATGAGGGGTCCCCATGGGACCGATTTCGTCCCACGGGGCTCCTCATGACCCTCTCGCTGTGCCGGTCACGACCGGCGGCTGTGCGACTTGCCGAGACCCTGTTTCGAGACAGCTGAAAGCTCTTCCGCACCACCCGGAAGTGGCTTACCCTCGTTACTGGGAGCGCTCCCATACGCACCGGCCGCCACCGTCAGGCGGCCATGTCCGCATGGGAGAAGGGCGAAGCCGACCGTGACGAAACAACGAAGTACCGTCCTGGCCGTCGTGACCGTGCTACTGGCGAGCGTGTTCGCCGTGGTGCTGAACACCGGCACCGCCGCCGCGCACGGCGCGATGATGAAACCGGGCAGCCGCACGTTCCTCTGCTGGAAGGACGGCCTGTCCCCGACCGGCGAGATCGTCCCGCACAACCCGGCGTGCTCCGCCGCCGTCCGGACGAGCGGCGCGAACTCGCTCTACAACTGGTTCGCCGTCCTGCGTTCCGACGGCGCCGGGCGCACCCGCGGCTTCATCCCCGACGGGCAACTGTGCTCGGGCGGCAATCCCGGGTACGCCGGTTATGACGGCGTCGGTGACTGGCCGCTCACACATCTGACGGCGGGCGCGACGTTCGACTTCTCCTACAACGCGTGGGCAGCGCATCCCGGCTGGTTCTACACCTACGTCACCAAGGACGGCTGGGATCCGAACCGGCCGTTGCGCTGGGACGACTTCGAGGACCAGCCGTTCCTGACCGTGGACCACCCGCCGGTGACCGGTTCCGTCGGCACGGTCGAAGGCCAGTACAAGTGGAGCGGCGCGCTGCCCGCGAACAAGACCGGGCGGCACGTCATCTACTCGGTGTGGAAACGCTCCGACAGCGCCGAGACGTTCTACGGCTGCTCCGACGTCGTCTTCGACGGCGGCAACGGCGAAGTGACCGGCATCAACGAACCGGGCACGCCGCCCTCGTCGACAACGCCCACCTCCCCGCCGCCCACCGGCGGTTCGTGCATGGCGATGTTCGCCGTCACGAACTCGTGGTCGGGCGGCTACCAGGCGACCGTGACGATCATGAACCACGGCACGGCCGCTTACGGCGGGTGGCTGGCGGGCTGGGTGCTGCCCGCCGGGCAGCGGATCGCCAGTGTGTGGAACGGGACGCTGAGCCAATCGGGGAACGTGGTGAACGTCCGGAACGCGAACTGGAACGGCGTGGTCGCGCCGGACGGCGAGACGACGTTCGGTCTCGTCGTCGAGTCGGCGGGCACGAATCCGGTGCAGCCGTCGGTGACCTGTCAGGGAAGTTGAGCGACTGTCCACAATGTCATGAAGGGGTCTTTCAGGACGGAATCCGTCTTGGGAGACCCCTTCATGGCGTCTACTGGACGAGCACCGTCGTGGAGACCCTGCCCACAATCGGTCCCTCCCGTTGGGAGCCCGGATAACGGTCCGGTACAGTAGTGCTAGACCGCAACCGGCGGCGTGGATGAGTGGTGTCCGTCGCCTCCAAAGCCAACCGAATGGCTCGCGGTATCCGTATCAACCAATTGGCGCGCGGTGTCATGCAGACGCGGTGTGCCGGGTTCGTCCCTGTGAACGCCCATCTGTGCACACCATCTTGCCCTGCCTTGCGTGCGGGCAGCCCCGGGCCTCCTTGTGACGTACCACGTCCGAGAGGCATTTGTGACAGTCACGTTCAACTCCGGCCCCACCTCACCGTCGGCAAGGCAGCACCGCAAGCCGCGTACCCGCCCCGCGGGTGACGCCATGCTGCACAACGACGCCGTCGAGAGTGTCAAGGCCACGACCTGGGCGGAGCTCGGGCTTCCCGACCCGCTGCTGAAGGCCTTGGCCGAGGGCGGGATCACCACCCCCTTCCCGATCCAGTCGGCGACCATCCCCGACGCGCTCTCCGGCCGCGACGTGCTCGGCCGCGCGCAGACCGGTTCCGGCAAGACCCTGGCCTTCGGCCTGGCGATGCTGACCCGGCTCAACGGCGGCAGGGCCCGCCCGAAGCACCCCCGCGCGCTGATCCTGGTGCCGACCCGTGAGCTGGCCATGCAGGTCGCCGACTCGCTGACCCCGCTGGCCAAGTCGCTCGGCCTGTGGTGCCGCACCGCCGTCGGCGGCATGGCCTTCACCCGTCAGGCCGACGCGCTTTCCCGCGGCGTCGACCTGCTGATCGCCACGCCGGGCCGGCTGTCGGACCACGTCCGCCAGGGCACCGCGTCCCTGTCGGAGTGCACCTTCATCGCGCTCGACGAGGCCGACCAGATGGCCGACATGGGCTTCATGCCGCAGGTTCGCGAGATCCTCGACCTGACCCCGCGTGACGGCCAGCGCCTGCTGTTCTCCGCCACCCTCGACGGGGACGTGGACCGCCTGGTCCGCGCGTATCTGACCAACCCGGTCACGCATTCGGTCGCCCCGTCGACCGCGAGCGTCACCACCATGGACCACCACGTGTTCCAGGTGTCGCACCAGGACAAGCAGGACGTCATCACCGAGATCGGCGCCCGTGAGGGTCGCACGATCATGTTCGTCCGCACCAAGCACCACGTGGACCGCCTCACCGAGCGCCTGCGCGAAAAGGGCGTCCACGCGGCCGCACTGCACGGCGGCAAGACCCAGGGCCAGCGCAACCGGGTCCTCGCGGACTTCAAGGAAGGCTTCGCCCCGGTCCTCGTCGCCACGGACGTCGCCGCGCGCGGTATCCACGTCGACGACATCTCGCTGGTGCTGCACGTGGACCCGGCCGCCGACCACAAGGACTACCTGCACCGCGCGGGCCGCACCGCGCGCGCCGGGGCGTCCGGTGTCGTGGTCACGCTGGTCACCCACGACCAGCGCCGCATGGTGCGCCGGATGACCGACCGCGCCGGTGTCCGCGCCGAGCAGACCACGGTCCGCCCCGGTGACGCCGAGCTCATCCGCATCACCGGTGCGCAGCAGCCCAGCGGCGAGCCGGTCATCGAGCGTCGTCGTGAGTCCCCGCGTCGCGGCGGTGGCCGTGGCTACGGTGGCGGCGACCGCGGTGGCTACCAGGGTTCGCGCGAGGGTCACGGTCACCGCGAAGGCGGCCGTCCCGGCGGCTTCCGCGGCCGCCCGCGTCGTGGCGAGTCCGGCGGCGGCAGTGGTCGCCCGCAGCGTCCGAGCCGCGGCCCGCGTCGCAGCTTCGACAGCTGAAGTAACTGAAGCCGGTCCACCCGGCGGCTAGTGCCATGAAAGGTCCTTTCCTTGCAAATTTTGCAAGGAAAGGACCTTTCATGGCGTTCGGGGTCGTCCTGGGTTCCAGGGGTCGTGAGCTGAAGGGGACTTTCCCCGCATCTCACGCGGCGAAGGGCGCTTTCGCCGCATGCGATGCGGGGAAAGCGCCCTTCAGCCGCGAGCCCGTTCGCTGTGGGGACCACCACGCCCGGCGCCGAAGCTCGGATGGGAGACTGCGGGACGTGAACTCTCCCGCCTCCGCTCCGCAGAACCTCCCTCCCGACCAGGTCTTCGACTGGCTCGACGTGGAGGCGGAGAAGCGGGCCGAGGCCGGGCTGGTGCGCAAGCTGCGCATCCGGCAGGCGCAGGAACCGGAGCTGGATCTCGCGGGCAACGACTACCTCGGGCTCGCCCGTGACAAACGCGTCGCCGGTGCGGCCGCGGCCGCCGCGTTGCGCTGGGGCGCCGGGTCGACGGGATCCCGTCTCGTCTCCGGCACCACCGAGGTCCACGTCGAACTCGAGCACGAACTCGCCCGCTTTTGCGGCGCGCAGGCCGCGCTGGTCTTCTCGTCCGGTTTCACCGCGAACCTCGGCGCCGTCACGGCCCTGTCCGGCGCGGATTCCGCGATCGTCACGGACAAGTACATCCACGCCTCGTTGATCGAGGGCTGCCGGCTGTCCCGCTCGGACATCGCCGCGGTCGCCCACAGCGATCCGAACGCTTTCAAACACGCCCTCGCGACCCGCCGCAAACCGCGCGCGCTCGTCGTCACCGATTCCGTGTTCTCCGTCGACGGCGACATCGCGCCGCTGGAGCGACTCTCGGCGGTCTGCCGGGAACACGGCGCGTCACTGCTCGTCGACGACGCCCACGGCTTCGGTGTCCTCGGCGAGGGCGGCCGCGGTGCGGTCAACGCGGCGGGGCTCTCCGGCGCACCGGATGTCGTCACCACGATCACGCTGTCGAAATCCCTTGGGGCGCAAGGCGGAGCGGTACTCGGGCCGCGTCGCGTGATCAAGCATCTCGTGGACACCGCGCGCAGTTTCATCTTCGACACCGCGCTCGCGCCCGCCAGTGCCGCCGCCGCGCTGGCCGCGCTCAACGCGTTGAAGGCCGAGCCGGAGCTGGCCACCAAGGTGACCGACGCGGCCGGAAACCTTGCTATGCAACTGAAAGCGGCGGGGTTCCGGGTCGGTCTCCCGGACGCCGCGGTGATCTCCGTGCAGGCGCCGTCCCCCGAAGCGGCCGTCGCGTGGGCCGCCGCGTGCGCGGATCAGGGCGTCCGGGTCGGCTGTTTCCGCCCGCCGTCCGTACCCGACGGCATCTCCCGCCTGCGCCTGACCGCGCGGGCCGACCTCACCGAGGCCGATGTGGACCGCGCGGTCGGGGTGATCACGGCTACCGCACCTCCCGGCGCCACATCGTGATGTGCGGGATGCCGTCCTCCAAGAACTCGTCGCCTTCGGCCACGAAGCCGTACTTGGCGTAGAAGTCCTTCGCGTACGTCTGCGCGTCGAGGACGCACGGCGCGTCCCCGATCCCCGCGAGGGCGGTCTCCATCAGCCGTCCCGCGAGTCCCTTGCCGCGTGAGCGGACGGCCGTGCACACCCGGCCGATGCGGAAGGTGCCGCCGGCGTCCTGCAACACCCGAAGGTACGAGTCGACGGCGACGGAACCACCGATCCAGAGATGCCTCGTGCCGGGCAGGAGATCGCGTCCGTCGATCTCGTGATAGGCGGTGTTCTGCTCGACGACGAACACGTCCACACGCAGGCGGAGGATGCCGTGCAGCTGTGCGGCGGTGATCTCGTCGCCGGCGACGGACAGCGGGAACGACGTGGTCTCGGTGATCGGGGTGTCGGTGCTCACGTCCCACTTGTTAGCACATCGGACGTGAAGAAGGCATCGATCAGCCGATCAGCCCTCGGCTGTTCTGCTGGGAGATCTCGTTGGCGTAGTGCGAGACACGGGTGTAGACGCCCGGCTTGTTCGGCTTCGCGCAGCCTTCGCCGAACGAAACGATCCCGATCAGCGTGTCACCCACGACGAGCGGGCCACCCGAATCGCCCTGACAGGCGTCGATCCCGCCTTCGGGGTACCCGGCGCACACCATGTCGCTCGGGTCGTAGCCCGAGTACGCGTTCCGGCAGGTCTTGTCGCTGACCACCGGGACGACCGCGCTGCGCAGGTAGTCCGAACGCGCGCCGCCGTCGGCGACGCGGCCCCAGCCGAGGACCGTCGCCTTCGTGCCTTCGCTGTACAGGTCGGCGTCACCGTTGTCCGCGACCTTCGCGGGCCGGTACGGCAGCTGGCCGCTGACCGTCATCACCGCGATGTCGTCGCCCTTGCCGGGATCGCCGCTGTAGTCGGGGCTGACCCAGACCCGGGAAACCCGCAGTTCCACGCCGTCCCGCGAACGCTTGTCCTGCCGTCCCGCGATCACCCGGACGTCGGAGCGTTTGACCGCGACCGCGCAGTGCGCCGCCGTCGCGACCGTCGTGGAGCTGACGATCACCGCCCCGCAGTACTGGTTACCGCCGCGGTCGGCCAAGTAGACCGCGTAGGGGTACTGCGAGACCGAAGCCTTTTCGCCGCCCACGATCCTCGGTTCGGCGGCCTTGTCCGGTCCGCTCACCGCACTGTCGTCCGCCGACGCGCTGGTGAGGCCGATCGGCACTATGACGGCCGTCGCGAGCACCGCTCCGACAGCGAGCAGCAGGGTGCGACGTGACTTCTTGGGCATGTTCTGTCCCTTCACCGGGGCGTACGTGCTGCCATCTGGTGGCAGGGGCCGGGGCGCCGCGGCACTGGGCCATCGCGATCATCGTGGCCGTGATCAAACGACTCCAGCGCGTACACAAGCGATCGCGAATACCCTAATCGGAGAAGGCCCGATGCGGTGTCACTGAAACGGGTGGACCTTCGTTCGCGACCGGGAACAACCGGTCACCGTGACAGGTTGGCTAGAGTCGGAACCACCCGCTCCCGCCGCAAAGGAAGACAGCGTGCCCCACTACGACCTGGTGATCGTCGGTACCGGATCGGGCAACTCGATCCTCGACCCGCGTTTCGCGGACTGGAACACGGCGATCGTGGAGAAGGGCACGTTCGGCGGCACCTGCCTGAACGTGGGCTGCATCCCGACGAAGATGTTCGTGCACGCCGCCAACGTCGCGGCCACGCCGGCGTCGTCGGCGAAGTTCGGCGTCGACGAGGAACTGACCGGGGTCCGCTGGCGCGACGTCCGCGACCGGATCTTCGGGCGGATCGACCCGATCGCCGCCGGCGGCCGCGAATACCGCGTCGAGCACGAGGACAACAAGAACGTCACCGTGTACGAGGGCGAAGGCCGCTTCACCGGCCACAAAGAACTCCGGGTCAGCTACTCCGACGGCCGCCCGGCCGAGACGATCACCGCCGACCGGTTCGTGCTCGCCGCCGGCGGCCGCCCGGTGGTCCCGGACATCCCCGGTCTCGCCGAAACCGGCTACCACACCTCCGACACGGTGATGCGGCTCGACGAACTGCCCGCCGGCATCGTGATCCTCGGCGGCGGCTACATCGCGGCCGAGTTCGCGCACGTCTTCGCCTCGTTCGGGGTGAAGGTGACCGTGGTCAACCGGTCCGGCGCGCTGCTGCGTTCCGAGGACGACGACGTCAGCGCCCGGTTCACCGAACTGGCCTCGCAGCGGTTCGACGTCCGGCTCGACCGGAAGACCGTCCGTGCCCGCAAGACCTCGTCGGGGATCGCCTTGGACCTCGAAGGTCCTCAGGGCGCCGAGACCGTCGAGGCCGAGGTGCTGCTGGTCGCCACCGGCCGCACGCCGAACTCGGACCTCCTCGACGTCGCCGCCACCGGCGTGACCACCGGCGAACGCGGGCACGTCGTGGTCGACGAGTACCAGCAGACCGTGGTCGACGGGATCTACGCGCTCGGCGACATCTCGTCGGCTTTCGAGCTGAAGCATGTCGCGAACCACGAACAGCGCGTCGTGCAGCACAACCTGCTGAATCCGGACGAGCGGATCGAAGCCGACCACCGGTTCGTCCCGCACGCGGTCTTCACCTCACCGCAGGTCGCTTCGGTCGGCCTGACCGAACGCGAAGCGCGCGAGCGGGGCGTGTCGTACGTGACGTCGCACCAGGACTACGCCGGTATCGCCTACGGCTGGGCGATGGAGGACACCACCGGCTTCGCGAAACTGCTCGCCGACCCGGCCACCGGGCAGCTGCTGGGCGCGCACATCATCGGCCCGCAGGCGTCGTCGGTGATCCAGCCGCTGATCCAGGCGATGAGCTTCGGTCTCGACGCGAAGAGCATGGCGCGCGGGCAGTACTGGATCCACCCGGCGATGCCGGAACTGGTCGAGAACGCGCTGCTGAACCTGCCGCTGGACTGAGGTCCGGCGTGAGATGAACGGGACTTTCATGGCAAATTTTGCGATGAAAGTCCCGTTCATCTCATCCTCCGGGCCTCAAACGACGCGTTCGCAGCTGCGGGCCCCGTGCCGCACCGCGAGGTCGCTCACCGCGTTCATCTCGGTGTCCGAGGCACCCATCAAGGCGGCCGAGCGGGCCCCGTCCTTCAGGAACCGCTCGCCCGCCTCGACGTACCGGTGGACGGCCGCCAAGAACTCCTCACGCGCCGATGCCGCTTCTCCCGGCACCGTGCGGACCCCCGTCGCCCCCTTGAGGACGTCCTTGGCGTCGTCCACCTTCGTCGCGAAGAAGTGCTGCCACTTGCGCAGCTCCGTCGCGACGTCCCCCTCCGGGTCCGGCCAGTAACGCTCGATCGCCGCGCTGCTGTCCTCCCCCACCCGTACGCACACCCGATCCACGGCGCGGTAGAACTCGAACGACGAACCAACGGGTGCCGTCCGGGCCGGTGCCACCGCCACGCACACGGCGGCGAAGCAGGCCAAAGCCGTCCCCAACGCCAGTTCCTCCACCACGCCGACCCCCAGAACCGAGTTTTTGAACAGGTTCAACTCGCTCAGCGTATGGCTCCGCCAGGCGTGGGGTCAAGAAGTTTTTTGAACGCGTTCAGACGAAGCGGCGACGTCCGGCGAAGGCACCGAAGGTCATCTGCGCGGCGAAGACCACGAGCATCATGATCCAGGGAACGGTCCAGTCGTGGGTGAGGTCGTGAAGCAGCCCGAACAGGAAGGGCCCGACGGCCGCCATCAGGTAGCCGATGCCCTGCGCCATCCCGGAAAGCCGCGCGGTGTCCGCTCCGGTGCGCGCCCGCAGCGCGATCACCGTCAACGCGAGGGAGAAGACGCTCATCCCGAGGCCGATCAGGATGCTCCAAAGCAGCGGCGAGGCGCTCGGCGCGAGCATCATGCCGACCATTCCGGCGAAGCCGAAGACACCCAGCCCGACGATCCACGCGCTCTGGCTGCGGTGCCGCGCGGCCATCGGCGCGACCACGAGGCTGATCGGGACGGCGATCAGCGAGATCAGCCCGAGCAGCAGGCCGGAGTCACCCTTGCTCACCCCCGCGTCGATCATCACCTCCGGCAGCCAGCCCATCACGACGTAGGCCAAAAAGGCCTGAGTGCCGAAGAAAAGCGTGACCATCCACGCAAGCGGGCTACGCAACAGCGATCGCCCGCTACCCTGCTTGCCTGCCTCGTCGACGGTCGCACGCCCCGTACCGCGGGCTGCGAGAATCCAGACGAGGAGTGCGAGCACCGCCAGAACCGACCAGGCGCCGAGACCTTGGCGCCAGCCGCCGAACGCGTTCTCCAAGGGAGGGGTGAGCGCGGACCCCAGTGCGCCTCCGCCCTGAAGAGCGGCGGTGTACACGCCGGTCATCATGCCGACACGCGCCGGGAAGGAGTCCTTGATGACGACTGGGATCAGCACGTTCGCCAAGGCGATTCCGGCCGTGGCCACCAGGGTTCCCCCGAGTACGACGTACGGTCCGTCGAGCACCCGCAGCACCAGGCCGACGGCCAGGATCGACAGCGCGGAAGCGATGGCGGCGCCGACGCCGAACCGGCGGGCCAGCACGGGAGCGGCGAGACCGGCGGCCGCGAAGCAGAGGCCGGGGAGCGTGGTGAGCACGCCTGCCCAGGTCGCCGTGGCGCCGAGGTCGGCGCGCATGTCGCCGAGCATCGGGCCGACACTGGTGATCGCCGGGCGCAGGTTCAGCGCGACCAGGATCACCGCCACACCGAGCAGCAAACCGCCGGTGATCACTCCCGGCCGCCATTCCGTTTCGATCGCGCCTTCGAGTTCAAGACGCTCGTCGAACGGGGAAGCGGATTCTCGGGAGTCGACACGCACGTCGGCTAGTATCACATACATAGGATGATTGGATGAAGGGACAACGCTGTGCCATTGGCCACCACGCGCCGTGCCGGCCTGGTAGATCAGGTCATCGAGCAGCTGCGTGACGCCGTCACGCAGGGAGAATGGCCCATCGGGCAGCGGATTCCGACCGAACCGGAGCTGGCGGGACAGCTCGGGGTCGGGCGCAACACCGTCCGGGAGGCCGTCCGCGCGCTCGCGCATACGGGACTGCTCGAGGTCCGGCAGGGCGACGGCACCTACGTGCGGGCGACGAGCGAGGTCTCGGGCGCGATCCGGCGGTTGTGCGGTTCGGAGCTGCGCGAGGTACTGCAGGTGCGGCGCATCCTCGAGGTCGAAGGCGCCCGGCTCGCGGCCGTGTCGCGGACCGAAGAGGAGGTGACCGCTCTCCGGTCGCTGCTCGAACGCCGCAACGAAGAGCTGCGGGAGCGCCGTTGGGAGGAATTCGCCCGGCTCGACGCGGAATTCCACTTCGCCGTCGTCCAAAGTGGACATAACACGCTGCTGACCGAGATGTACCGCGGGCTCACCGAGGTGATCACGGCCAGCGTGGCCGCGACGTCGAACGTGACGCCGGGGCGCGAGTACCTGCCGGAGATCGGCCACGAGGGGCTCGCCGAGGCCATCGCCGACGGCGACGCCGACCGGGCGGCCACCGAGGCGTGCGGTTTCCTGGACGAACTGCTGGCCCGGGTGGAGCGAGACGAGGACTGACGAGGAGCGCGTGAAGGCCCCCTTCCCTCGGCTGAGCCGAGGGAAGGGGGCCTTCACGCGCAAGCCGCAAGACCTACGGCAGGGTGAGGATCTCCGCGCCGTCCTCGGTGACCACGAGGGTGTGCTCGAACTGGGCGGTCCACTTCTTGTCCTTGGTGGTGACGGTCCAGTCGTCGGCCCAGATGTCGTAGTCGATGGTGCCGAGGGTGATCATCGGCTCGATCGTGAAGGTCATGCCCTGCTCGATGATCGTGTCGACCGACGGCTCCTCGTAGTGCAGGACGGTCGGCGCGGTGTGGAACGCCGGCCCGACGCCGTGGCCGGTGAAGTCACGCACGACGCCGTACCCGAACCGCTTCGCGTACGACTCGATGACCCGGCCGATGACGTTGAGCTGCCTGCCCGGCCGGACGGCCTTGATGGCGCGCATGGTCGCCTCACGCGTGCGCTCGACCAGCAGCCGCGCCTCCTCGGAGACGTCACCCGCCAGGAACGTCGCGTTGGTGTCGCCGTGGACGCCGCCGATGAACGCGGTGACGTCGATGTTGCAGATGTCGCCGTCCTCGATCACCGTCGAGTCCGGGATGCCGTGGCAGATCACCTCGTTGAGCGAGGTGCAGCACGACTTCGGGAAGGCGCGGTAGCCCAGTGTCGACGGGTAGGCGTGGTTGTCCAGCAGGAACTCGTGGATCACCTTGTCGATGTCGTCCGTGGTCGCGCCCGGTTTGACAGCCTTGCCGCCCTCCTCGAGCGCCTGCGCCGCGATCCGGCCCGCGACGCGCATCGCCTCGATCACCTCGGGCGTGCGGACCCCGTTGCCCGTGTCGCGTTTCGGCGCCGGCCTGTCGACGTACTCGGGGCGGGCGATGCTGGCGGGGACGAGTCGCCTCGGCGTCTGGACGCCGGGCTTCAAGGGGGAACGAACGGACATGAGCCCAGCCTACGACCTGCTCGCTAGCCGAGTCCCGTCAGGAAGCGCTGCGCCGCTTCGACCGCCGGTTTGGACGTCCCGCCGTCGGTGACCAGTACCGCGAACGCCAGGTCACCGGTGTAGCCGACGAACCAGCCGTGCGCATGCGTCCCGTCGCCGAACTGGGCGGTCCCGGTCTTGCCCCGGACTTCGGGCAGCGGCTTGAGCAGTGTCGCCGTGCCGTCGGTGACGACCTCGCGCATCATCCCGCGGACGGCGTCGAGCACCTCCGGCCGGATCGGCTTTCCCAGGCCGGACGACGTCGCGGCCATCCCCCGCACCAGCGTCGGCACCGGGACCTTCCCGGACTGGACCGTCGCGGCGGCGACCGCCAGCCCGAACGGGCTCGTCACGACGGTCCCCTGGCCGAAGCCGTTTTCGGCGCGCTGCGCGACGGTGTTCGCGGGCGGCACCGAGCCGGTGATCGTGGTCACGCCGGGGATGACGAAGTCGGCCCCGATGCCGAGGTCCCGCGCCGCGTCGGTCAGCGCCGCGGGCGGGAGGTCCGTCGCGAGCTTCGCGAACGTCGTGTTGCACGAATGCGCGAACGCCTTCGACAGCGAGATGACGCCGAGGGCGAATTTGCCCTCGTTCGGCACTGTCCGGTTCTCGAAGGTGGCCGTGCCAGGGCAGTCGACCGGGCTGCCCGGCTGCACCACGCCCGCGGACAACGCCGCGACGGCGGTGGCGACCTTGAACGTGGAACCCGGCGGGAACCGGCCGCTGAGCGAGATCGCGCCCTGCGCGTCGGCCGGGGCGTTCTGTGCCACGGCGAGGAGTTCGCCGGTCGACGGCTGGATCGCGACCAGCGCGGAGGCCGTCGGGAGCGGGGCGAGCGCCCGCTCCGCCGACCCCTGTGTCTTCACACTGAGCGTGCTCACCACCGCGGGTGCCGGTTTGGGCTGTTCGTTGTGCAGATCGATGATCTCGCCGCCGCTCACGTCGAGCGTGACGACGCGCCAGCCCGCCGCACCGTCCACCTGGTCCTCGACGAGCGAGCGGACGGCGGGCAGCACCTGCTTGCCGGAGTTCTTGTCGTCGGGCAGCAGCCTGTCCTGCTGGCTGAACCGGACGCCGGGCAGGTCGTAGATCTCGGGTTTCACCTGCTGGTAGTCGTTCGCCCGCAGGATCATCACCGGATAACCGGCTCCGGGCTTGACCGCTTTCACCCCGTCGCGAATGGATTGCCCGGTCACCGAAGGTTCGAAGCGATTGAGCGCGGCGCCGAGCTTGTCGGAGACCGCGACAAGATCCCCGGCCTTCGCCGGGTCGAGGACCACGCTGACGACGGTCTGCGGGCGCAGCAACGGCAGTCCGTCGCGATCGAGGACCGGGGCGAGATCCGGCGGCTCGGACTTCAGCGCGATGGTCTGCTGCGCGGCCAGTTGCGGGTGAAGCGCCGTCGGCAGCCACCGCACCTTCCAACCGTCCTGAGTGGAATGCACCTGGGCGTCGGCCTGGTAGGTCCAGACCCGGCCGCGGGGGAGGTTCCAGGTGAGCTCGTAGGTCGCCGTCCCGTCGTCCGCGCCGGACGCGTGCTGGACATTCTTGGCCGCGACCTTGATCGACTCGGGGGAAAGCGCTCTCCGCGCCATCTCCAGCGACGACCGCGCGGCGTCCGGCGAATCGGTGAAGAAGGCCGCGGCCGCGGTGTCACCGGAGGCGAGGCCGTCGAGGAAGCCGGTGATGGCGTCTTCGGGGCCGGAATCGGCGAACAGGCCGCAGCCGGCGGCGGCCAGGCCGACCACTCCCGCGAGCATGACGACGGAGACACGACGACCTGCTGGCATGCACCGGATCCTGCCAGCCCCGCCGGTTTCCGACCGGACGAAACGCCGACTCAGAAAAGAACCGTCGCGTACTGCCCGACCTGCTGGAAGCCGATCTTGCGATAGGCGGCGAGCGCCGGGCCGTTGTAGGCGTTGACGTACAGGCTCGCGGTGCGGTTCATCCCGCGGACGAGCCTGGTCACCACGGACGCCGTCCCGGCCGTGCCGAGACCGCCGCCGCGTCGTTCCGGATGCACCCAGACACCCTGGATCTGGCCGACCGTCGAAGACATCGCGCCGATCTCGGCCTTGAAGACGACCTCACCGTCCTCGAACCGCGCGAACGCGCGACCGGCGGCGATCAGTTCCGCCACCCTGGCGCGATAACCGGCGCCGCCGTCACCGTTGCGGGGGTCGACCCCGACCTCTTCGATGAACATGGCGATCGCGGAGGGAAGGTATCGGTCGAGTTCTTCCGGGCGCACCGGGCGGACCAGCGGATCCGAGGCCACGGCCGGGATCCCGTCGAGCGCCATCAGCGGCTGGTCGTGCCGGACTTCGCGGGCGGGGCCCCATTCCGGCTCGAGTTCGTCCCACAGCCCGAGGACCTGTTCGGCCGGGCCCACCAGCGAGGAGCAGCTGCGCTGGCGGCGCAGGGCGCGATCGGCGAAGGACCGCAACGCGGAGGCGTTGCCGCGCAAGGGGATCAGATTCGGCCCGGAAAAGCACAGGCCTTGGAGCCTGCCGGCGCGAACCGGACGGGAATCGGCCGCCCAGAGCTCACCACCGAGCCGCCAGGGGTCGAGACCCGCCGTCTCCACCCTGGCACTGACCATGCAGCTGCTGACCGGGTCTGCGGCGAGCGCGGCACGGACCGCCGGATAGTCCCGATCATCGAGCAGCCGTGCACCTGCAAGCCGCAACACCACTCCAGAGTGCCAGATGAGCGGCTTAAACGGAACGCAAGCTTTACGACACGCTGAGAGAACCTTGGCTGGTGGAGGCCCCCATGCGCCAGGAAAGGTCCTTTCCTCGCAAATTTTGCGAGGAAAGGACCTTTCCTTGCGTGGTCTCGACCACTCAGCCGACGCTGACGATGGGCTCCCCCTCGCCGATCGTCTGGCCCGACTCCTCGGCGATGCGCATGGCCTCTTCGATCAGCGTCTCGACGATGGCGTGCTCGGGCACGGTCTTGATGACCTCGCCCTTGACGAAGATCTGGCCCTTGCCGTTGCCCGACGCGACACCGAGGTCGGCCTCGCGCGCTTCACCGGGGCCGTTGACGACGCAGCCCATGACCGCGACGCGCAGCGGGACCTCCATGCCCTCCAGCCCGGCGGTCACCTGCTCGGCGAGCGTGTAGACGTCCACCTGCGCGCGGCCGCACGACGGGCAGGACACGATCTCGAGCTTGCGCTCCTTGAGGTTGAGCGACTGCAGGATCTGGATCCCGACCTTGACCTCTTCCACCGGGGGCGCCGAGAGCGACACCCGGATGGTGTCCCCGATGCCCTGCCGCAGCAGCGCGCCGAAGGCCACGGCCGACTTGATGGTGCCCTGGAACGCTGGGCCGGCCTCGGTGACACCGAGGTGCAGCGGGTAGTCGCACTGCTCGGCCAGGATCTCGTACGCGCGCACCATGACCACCGGGTCGTTGTGCTTCACGGAGATCTTGACGTCGTGGAAGTCGTGCTCGGCGAACAGCGACGCCTCCCACAACGCCGACTCCGCCAGCGCCTCCGGGGTCGCCTTGCCGTACTTGTCCATGATCCGCTTGTCCAGCGAACCCGCGTTGACCCCGATCCGGATCGGCGTGCCGTGGTCCTTCGCCGCCCGCGCGATCTCTTTGACCTGGTCGTCGAACTTGCGGATGTTGCCCGGGTTCACCCGGACCGCCGCACAACCGGCCTCGATCGCGGCGAAGACGTACTTCGGCTGGAAGTGGATGTCGGCGATCACCGGGATCTGCGACTTCTTCGCGATCGCGGGCAACGCTTCGGCGTCGTCCGCCGACGGGCACGCGACGCGGACGATGTCACAACCCGCGGCGGTCAGCTCGGCGATCTGCTGCAGCGTCGCGTTGACGTCGGAGGTGAGCGTGGTCGTCATCGACTGCACCGAAATCGGGTGCTCGCTACCGACGCCGACCGGCCCGACCTGCAGCTGTCGGGTCTTGCGACGCTCGGAGAGGACGGGAGGGGGAAGCGCTGGCATACCAAGAGCGACAGTCACGCCTTCAAGCGTACCTACCCCGATCGGCGGACACGCACGACGTCAGCCGTCACGGTGAGCAGCATTACCTGGGCAGCCCAACGGTACTGACAGCGCGCTCCGTAATCGACGGCCGCCGTCACTGGAACAGCTTGACCGGGTTCACGATGTCGGCGGTGACGGTGAGCAGAGTGACCGCGCCGCCGATGAAGACGAGCACCATCGTGACCGCGGAAAGCTTCGTGTAGTCGACCGGACCACCCGCCGCCTTGCCCCGCATCTTCCGGAACCAGTCCCGGACCCGCTCGTACCAGACGACCGCGATATGCCCGCCGTCGAGCGGGAGCAGCGGCAGCAGGTTGAACACACCGATGAAGAAGTTCAGGCTCGCCAGCAGGAGGACGAAGATCTCCCACAGGCCGCGCTCGGCGGCCTCGCCACCGATCCGGCTGGCGCCGACCACGCTGACCGGGGTGTTCGGGTCGCGCTCGCCACCGAAGATGGAATCCACCACAGCGGGGATCCGCGAGGGGAACTCGATCAGCCGCTTGGCGGTCTCCGAGAACATCGTGCCGGTGAAGCTGAGGGTGCCGCCGATGGCGTCGACCGGGCCGTAGGTCAGCAGTGCCGGTGCGGTGTTCTGGACCGGCGAGGCACCGATCATGCCGACGTCCTTGACCGTGGTCTTGTTGGTGCCGTCGGCGACCAGCCGCTGCACCCTCGGCACGTCGACGGTCAGATCGATCCGCTGCCCGTTGCGCTCGACCACGAACGGTGTCGGGCCACTCGCGACCTGGACGGCCGCGAGCATTTCGCGCCAGGTCTTGATCGGTTTGCCCGCGACGGAAACCACCTTGTCGCCTGCCTGCAGGCCGGCGGTCTTCGCCGGCGTCGGGGCGCCGGGCGGGCAGGACGTGTCGTTGAGCTGTTCCATGGTCGTCGCGGCGCGGGCGCACGACGTGGCGCTGATCACGGCCTCGGTGGGGGCGGCCTGCGCGGCCGGGTTCGGCAGGCCCATGGTCACGGCCATCAAGTAGAGGATGATGAAACCGAGGATGAAGTGCATCGCCGAGCCCGCCGACATGACGACGGTGCGCTTCCAGGTCTTGAAGCGCCACATCGCGCGCTTCGACTCGTCCGGGGTGACCTCGTCGAGCGCGGTCATCCCCGCGATGTCGCAGAAGCCGCCGAGCGGGATCCACTTGAGACCGTATTCGGTCTCGCCACGCCGGAAGGAGAAGATCGTCGGCCCGAAGCCGATGAAGTAGCGCCGGACCTTCATGCCGAAGGCCTTGGCCGCCCACATGTGACCGGCCTCGTGCAGCGCGACCGACAGGCAGATGCCCAGCGCGAACAGCACGATCCCGAGAATGAAGACCACGCGCTACTTCCCCTTACCGATCAGCGCACCGGCACGCGCGCGAGCCCAGCGCTCGGCAGCAAGTACGTCATCCACGTCGCGAGGTTCGCGACGCCATTCGTCGGCGGCTTCCACCACCTGGGCAATAGTGTCCACAATCGAGGTGAAGCCGGTGTTCTGTGCCAGGAAAGCGGCGACCAATTCCTCGTTCGCCGCGTTGTACACCGCCGGGACGCAGCCACCGACGGTCCCGGCGTGCCTGGCCAGCTCGACGGCGGGGAACGCCTCGTTGTCGAGCGGCTCGAAAGTCCAGCTCGCGGGCTTGTCCCAGACACACGCGGCCGCGGCGCCGGGGACGCGGTCCGGCCAGTGCAGGGCCAGCGCGATCGGCAGCCGCATGTCCGGCGGGCTGGCCTGGGCGATCGTGGAGCCGTCCACGAAGGTCACCATCGAGTGAATGATCGACTGCGGGTGGACGACCACGTCGATGCGGTCGGTCTCGATGTCGAAGAGGAGCTTCGCCTCGATCAGTTCCAGGCCCTTGTTGACGAGGGTGGACGAGTTGATCGTGATGAGCGGCCCCATCGACCAGGTCGGATGCGCCATGGCCTGCTCGACGGTGACGTCGGCCAGCTCGGCGCGCTTGCGGCCACGGAACGGCCCACCGGAGGCGGTGAGGACCAGCCTGGCGACCTCGGCCTCACGACCGGCACGCAGGGCCTGGGCGATCGCCGAATGCTCGGAGTCGACCGGGACGATCTGGCCGGGCTTGGCCGCGGCCAGCACGAGCGGCCCGCCCGCGATCAGTGACTCCTTGTTGGCGAGCGCCAACGTGGCACCGGTGGCGAGCGCGCGCAGGGTCGGCGGGAGCCCCTGTGATCCGGGGAGCGCGTTGAGGACGACGTCGACCGGGGTGGTGTCGATCATCTCGATGACCGCGTCGGCCCCGGCGAAGATGCGCGGGAGCTTGAAGTCGCCGCTGGAGTAGCCGCGTTTCTGTGCCTCGGCGTACAGCGCGAGCTGCAGGTCTTCCACGGCCGTCGGCCTGCTGATGGCCACGGCGTCGACCTGGTGCGCCAGGGCCTGCGCGGCCAGCGCGGCGGGGTCGGAGCCGCCCGCGGCGATCCCGGCGACCCGGAACAGCTCCGGGTTACGGGCCGCGACGTCGAGGGCCTGGGCGCCGACCGAACCGGTCGAACCGAGCACGAGCACACTTCGCGAGGTAGTCATCGGGTGTCATTGTCGCGCGGGCCCCGTCGGGCGCGTGCAGCCAGGTGTGGGATCATTCGCGAGCAAGCGAACCATCGGGTTTTGAGGAGTTGATCGTGGCGAGCAAGGCGGTCGAAAAGCGCGGCCGGGTGGGCGTCGACACCGTTGACCCCCGCGACGAGCCGTCGGCCGAGTGGGGCTGGCACGGTTCCTTCCCGAAGGCGACGCGGGTCGCGGGCTGGCTGACCGCGATCATCCTGCTGGTGATGCTGTACGGCAACCACCACGGCTGGACCGAGAACCTGTGGCTGATCGGCCTGTCGCTGACGGTCATGTTCGCGCTGGTGCTGGACATCCGCAAGCGGCGCACGGCCTGGCGCAAGTAGGTCCGACGCGGCTTCAGCGGCCCCCGCTCTCCTTCGAGGACGGGGGCCAATTGCCGTCCTGGGCCCAAAGTTCGTTGACGATCACGACGGCGTCGGGCGCCTCGACCCCGTAGCGGTGACGGTACTTCGGCGCCGGTCGCTGCACCGCCGCCGCGACGTCCCCGATGGAGGCGGCCTTCCACGAGTCGTTCGGGTAGAACTGGCGCATCACCGCGAGGAACTTTCCGGTCGCCCAGACCGGGTCGGTCCGCTGCGCGAAGGAACCCCAGCTCGCACGCTGCTGGAAGAGCCCGACCGAGTCGCCCATCCCGCCGTCGAGGTTGGCGATACTCGATTCGACGATGACCGTGGCGATCGCGATGGCCGCGGCGTGGTCGTCGAGGCCCGCTCTCCGGACGGATTCCACGACGACTCTGGCGCACGAAGTGTTGTAGGGGTTCATGTAGCCACGCATCTTGGTGCCGAGTTGCTGGTTGAGCGCTTTGGCGGTGTCGCCGTCGTCTGCCGACGGGCCTGCCTGGACGCAGGGCAGGGCGACGTGGTCGACCTGGTCGGGCCGGATCTCGGTGGGCGGGAGCAGGACGAGCGTGAGGGCGAGGCAAGCGGCGGTGATCATTGGGCTCCGTTGGTCGTGAGTGGCGATTCGGGTTCTAGCCCGAATCGCCGGTCACGACCACCTGGACCGATGGCTCACGGCTACCCTCACCCGCACGAAGTACAGGAAGGTCCTCCCGTCGGGGCGTTGTGGCGATCGCCGAGGTCGTGAAGGCCTCCTTCACTACCTTCAGGGTAGGCAAGGAGGCCTTCACGGACCGACCACGCGGCAGGTCCAGCGCGACCCGCGTGAAGCGCTACCCGATGACCACCCTTTTGGGTTAAGTTCCCCCTCATGAAGCTGCGCTGGGGTGTCACCGCTGTCGTTTCCGCACTCGCCGCCGTCCTGCTGCCCGGCGTGGCCACCGCCGCGCCCGCCCCGGCGTCTCTGCCGATCGTGCGTTGCGAGTTCACGCCGACGCCGGAAAACCCCGCGGCCCGCCCGGTCCTGCGCCCGCTCCCCTTCGCCTTGACCCGCGGCACCGTGGACGTCACGTTCCGCTTCAACTACGGCCCGGTGACCGTGCGCCTGAACCGTGCGGGCGCCGCTCCGTGCGCCGTCCACAACCTGGCGAGCCTGGCGCTGCAGCGCTTCTACGACCACAGCCAGTGCTGGCGGCTGACGAACTCCGCGCGCCTCGGCGTCCTGCAGTGCGGCGACATCTACGAAGCCGAAAAGGGCGGACCGGGCTACAAGTTCCCGGACGAGGTCGACGGCACCGAGACCTACGAACGCGGCACCATCGCCATGGGCAACCAGGGGCCGGGAACCAACGGCAGCGAGTTCTTCATCGTGCACTCGTTCGCGAACATCCCGAAGAACTACTCGGTGATGGGCAAGGTCGTGCGGGGCATGGAGGTGCTGGACCGGATCGTGGCGAACGGGATCATCCCGACGGATCCGAACGGGCCCGCGGATGGGCTGCCCGCTAAGCCGGTGAAGATCCAGAAGGCGACCGTGGGTTTCTGATCTGGAACTGGAGTTGAGTGGCCGACGGTAGAGCGTCGAGTGGCGGTGGTCGTGAGTGGCGATTCGGGTTAGAGCGAACCCTCTCTTAGGTACCTACTCGTGTCCTGCGGCCTTGCTGACGTGAGGTACATGATGGCCCCCTTCCTTGCGCTAGGCGCGGGGAAGGGGGCCATCATGTACTGGGGAAGGTGTGAAGGTCGAGTTTCCTCGGCTGAGCCGAGGGAAGGGGTCCTTCACGCGCAGCTGTTGTGTCTGGTGGTGCTGCTGAGGCTCGTGATGGTCGTCCGCGACGGGTGAGGGGAACTTTGAGGGACTCTGGGTCCCTCAAGGAGTCCTTCACGGCCCGGCCGTCACCGGACCCACCCGCCGCAGGTACCTAAAACACCCTTGGCCAGAACCCGAAACGCCACTCACGACCCCGGCCTCGCGAATTCAGGACCACGCCGTTGCCGAAATCCGGTAACGGCACCACCCGACGCTTCCGTTTGGCGACCAGGGCACGCTTCCCGTCACATCAAGCCGTTCCCGCGAACTCGCTTTAGGCACATCGAGTGCCACACATCCGGGTAGTTCGCAAATCTCCAACAGGCATGGTCGATCGACACCGGCGAATCCATAGCCCCCTCACAGGTACCAGAAATTCACCCTTTAGAGTGGCGTGTCCTTGCCGGTCAGCAGCCGGTGACGTTCCTGGGGGTCCAGTGATGATGACTCATGAGCAGTATCTCGCCACAAAGAGATTTCCGGCCCTCGACGGCCTGCGCGCGATCGCCGCTCTCCTCGTGGTGGTGTACCACTACGGAGGGCCGACCTGGGCCATGGCCAACGGGTGGATCGGCGTACACCTGTTCTTCGTCCTGTCCGGCTTCCTGATCACCACGCTGGCCCTCCGCGAAGAGGACCGAAACGGCAAGATCTCGCTCGCCGACTTCTATATCCGTCGCGCGTTCCGCATTCTCCCGGTGTATTTCGCCGTGCTAGCCATCGTCGTGGTGTTCACGTACTTGCGTGGCCAGTACACCTCGAGCGGGCTTTCCAATGCGATGCCGTACTTCCTGACCTTCACGAACGAATTCGCGCAAAACGGAACATTCGGTCAGTCGTGGACGCTGGGTGTCGAGCAGAAGTTCTACCTCGTGTGGCCGTTCCTGGCCTTCGGCATCGCCGCATTGAGCTTCCCGAAACGACTGGGCCTGGCGATCGGCCTGAGCGCGCTGATGATCGCGCTGATCCCGGTGGTGCCGTACGCCGGTGCCTATTCGCCGATCCTCATCGGCTGCGCTCTCGCCATCGGTCTCCACCACCGCAAGGGTTTCGCGATCCTGCGCGTCTTCACCCACCCCATCGCCGGCTTCGTGCTGCTGGTGGCGCTCGTCGTACTCCAGACCCACGTCACGGACGTGGAAGCCTTCCTCCAGGACGGCGGCACGGTCGGCGGCACCACCTACGCCGTACTGGTCGCCTTGTTCATCACCTCGCTGATTCCGCGCGGCCCGATCGCCTGGCTGTTCTCGACACCGCCGATGCGGTTCATCGGCGAACGGTCGTACTCGGTGTATCTCCTGCAAGGGGTCGCCGCGTCGGTGGTCATGCTGTCGATTCCCCAGCTGGGTACCCACCGGACACTGACCGCGCTCGCCGTGACCGTCGTCGCCCTCATCGTTTCCGACGTCCTGTACCGCTGGGTCGAGGTGCCGATGATCGACGTCGGCCGCAAGGTGGTCACCTGGCGCAGGACCCGCGGTCGCGGCGAGCCCGAGCCGTCGAATCCCACAGTCCGGGAGGCCGAACCCGTTCTGGCCAGCGGCTGAGCAATTCCCGCGAAGGCCCTTGTGTGAGTCCGGTAAGCTCGTCGCCAAGGTCGAGAGGCGCTGCAACGGACCACGGGTCCGCCACGCTCGGCCCCGGACTTCATCGCAAGGGCGCCTCCCACCACATGGGAGGAGCGCTGGATGGAAACGACCGCCCTGCGAAAGCTGCTGGATGAGCGCATCGTCGTGCTCGACGGCGCGTGGGGGTCGATGCTCCAGAACGCCGGTCTCAAACCCGAGGATTACCGCACCGCGCGGTTCCAGGATCACCCCCGCGACATCACCGGCGACCCCGACCTGCTGAACATCACCCGGCCGGACGTCGTGCGCGACATCCACCGCCAGTATCTCGACGCCGGCGCGGACATCACGACCACGAACACGTTCACCGCCACCACGATCGGCCAGGCGGATTACGGGCTCGAGGATCTCGCGTACGAGATGAACCTCCGCGGCGCCCAGATCGCGCGTGAGGCCGCGGACGCGGCGGGCGGGAAGTTCGTCGCCGGGTCGGTCGGGCCGCTGAACGTCACGTTGTCGCTGTCGCCCAAGGTCGAGGATCCCGCGTTCCGCGCGGTGACCTTCGACGAGGTGTACGCCGCGTATGCCGACCAGATCAAGGCGCTCGCCGAGGGCGGCGTCGATCTGCTGCTGATCGAGACGATCTTCGACACGCTCAACTGCAAGGCCGCGATCTCCGCCGCGCGCGACGTCGCGCCGCATCTGCCGCTGTGGATCTCGGTCACGATCGTCGACCTGAGCGGCCGGACGCTGTCCGGGCAGACGGTCGAGGCGTTCTGGAGTTCCATCGAGCACGCGGAACCGTTGCTGGTCGGCGTCAACTGTTCGCTGGGCGCCGAGGAAATGCGCCCGCACATCGCCGAATTGTCCCGCCTGGCTGGGACCTACACCGCTTGCCACCCCAACGCGGGTCTGCCGAACGCCTTCGGTGGCTACGACCAGACGCCCGAGGAGACCGGCGGGCTGCTCGGCGACTTCGCCACGGCGGGGATGGTCAACGTCGTCGGCGGCTGCTGCGGTACGACTCCCGCACACATCAAGGAGATCGCCGACGCCGTACGCGGGATGGCGCCGCGGGTGGTCCCGCAGCCGCGGCCGAGTACCCGGTTCAGCGGGCTCGAGCCGTTCGAAATCGGCAAGGACACCGGGTTCGTCATGATCGGCGAGCGGACCAACGTCACCGGATCCGCCAAGTTCCGCAAGCTGATCGAGGCCGACGATCATCAGGCCGCCGTCGACGTCGCACTGGAGCAGGTCCGAGGCGGGGCGAACCTGCTGGACGTCAACATGGACGCCGACCTGCTCGACAGCGAAAAGGCGATGACCACGTTCCTCAACCTCATCGCCACCGAACCCGAGGTCGCGCGGCTGCCGATCATGATCGACAGCTCGCGCTGGACGGTGCTCGAAGCCGGGCTGAAGTGCGTGCAGGGCAAGGGTGTCGTCAACTCCATCAGCCTCAAGGAAGGCGAGGAGCAGTTCCTCCAGCAGGCCCGGCGCATCCGCGACTACGGCGCGGGCGTGGTCGTGATGGCCTTCGACGAACAAGGCCAGGCCGACACGGCCGACCGCAAGGTCGAGATCTGCGGGCGTGCCTATGACCTTCTGACGCAGAAGGCCGGTTTCGCCGCCGAGGACATCATCTTCGACCCGAACGTGCTCGCGGTCGCGACCGGCATCTCCGAGCACAACGGGTACGCCAAGGCGTTCATCGACGCGCTGCCCCGGATCAAGGAACGCTGCCCCGGGGTGCGCATCAGCGGCGGTATCTCGAACCTCTCGTTCTCCTTCCGCGGCAACAACGTCGTACGCGAGGCGATGCACTCGGCCTTCCTCCTGTACGCGGTGCGCGCGGGACTGGACATGGGCATCGTCAACGCCGGCCAGCTCGCGGTCTACGAGGACATCCCCAAGGATCTGCTGGAACTGGTCGAGGACGTGCTCTTCGACCGCCGCGAGGACGCCACCGACAGGCTGGTCACGTTCGCGGAAACGGTCAACGGCAAGGGAACCCAGCGGGTCGTCGACCTTTCCTGGCGGGAGAAGCCGGTCGCGGAGCGGCTCAGCCACGCGCTGGTGCACGGCATCGTCGACTTCATCGAGGAGGACACCGAGGAGGCGCGGCAGCTGCTGCCGAAGCCGCTCGAGGTCATCGAAGGTCCCTTGATGGACGGCATGAAGATCGTCGGGGACCTGTTCGGTTCCGGCAAGATGTTCCTGCCGCAGGTGGTCAAGAGCGCGCGTGTGATGAAACGGTCGGTGGCCTACCTCGAACCGTTCATGGAGGCCGAGAAGGAGAAGGCTCGCCTCGAAGGCCGCGTCGAAACCCGCCAGGGCAACGGAAAGGTCGTCCTGGCGACGGTCAAGGGCGACGTGCACGACATCGGCAAGAACATCGTCGGCGTGGTACTCGGCTGCAACAACTACGAGGTGATCGACCTCGGCGTGATGGTCCAGGCGTCGGTCATCCTCGACACCGCCGTCGCCGAGGGCGCCGACGCCATCGGACTTTCCGGCCTGATCACGCCGTCGCTCGACGAGATGGTCAACGTCGCCACCGAAATGCAGCGGCGCGGACTGAAACTGCCGCTGCTGATCGGCGGCGCGACCACGTCACGCCAGCACACCGCGGTCCGTATCGCGCCCGCGTACGAAAGCACGACGGTGCACGTCCTGGACGCCTCGCGCGTCGTAGGCGTGGTCGGTGACCTGCTCGACGCGGACCGCGCCGAGATCCTCGACAAGAACAACCGCGAGGACCAGGAGAAGCTGCGGGAGCAGCACGCGAACAAACAGCGGACGCCGCTGCTCACGGTCGAGCAGGCGAGGGCCAACCCGGAGAAGGTCTCGTTCGACGAGATCCCGACGCCCGCCTTCACCGGTGTCCGGTACGTCTCGCCGACCCTCACCGAGCTGCGCGAGATGGTCGACTGGACCTTCCTGTTCCTGGCATGGGAGCTGAAGGGCAAGTACCCGGCGATCCTCGAGAACCCGGTGGCGCGGGAGCTGTTCGACGACGCGAACACCCTGATGGACCAGATCATCGCCGAGGAACGGTTCCAGGCCAAGGGCGCGTACGCCTTCTGGCCCGCGCACTCCGAGGGCGACGACATCATCCTGGAGTCGGGCGTCAAGTTCCCGATGCTGCGCCAGCAGACGAAGAAGCCACTGTCCCGGCCGAACCGGTGTCTGGCGGACTACATCGCCCCGGCGGGCGCGGGCGACCACCTCGGTGGTTTCGCGGTCACCATCCTCGGCGCCGAGGACTTCGCCGCCGAGTTCGAGGCGAAGCAGGACGATTACCGCGCGATCATGGTGAAGGCCCTCGCGGACAGGCTCGCCGAGGCGTTCGCCGAGTACATCCACCTCAAGGCGCGGCGGGACTGGTTCGAGCCGGACGCCCAGCCGAAGCTGGAGGATCTGCACGCCGAGAAGTTCCGCGGTATCCGTCCCGCGCTCGGCTACCCGGCGAGCCCGGATCACAGCGAGAAGCAGGAGCTGTTCGACCTGCTCGACTCCGACCGTCTCGGGATGTCGCTGACCGAATCGTTCGCGATGACACCGGCGGCGAGTGTCAGCGGCCTGATCTTCGCCCACCCCGACTCGCGGTACTTCACCGTCGGACGGCTGGGCAAGGACCAGGTCGAGGACTACGCCGCCCGGCGAGGCCTCGAACTGTCCACTATGGAGCAATGGCTGCGCCCGAACCTCGCCTACGAGCCCGAGTGACACAATGATCAGGTGACTGCCGAGGGCTCGGACTTCCTGCAGCTGGACATCGGGGACGCACCACCGGGGCGCCGGTCGGACTGGCTGGCGTCGCGGCTGCGGCACGCCATCTCCGACGGCCGCCTGCCGGTCGGCAGCAGGCTGCCCGCGACCAGGGCGCTGGCCGCGGACCTGCGGGTTTCCCGCGGCGTGGTCACCGAGGCCTACCAGCGCCTGGTCGAGGACGGCCACGTCGCCGGGCGTGGCCGGGCGGGCACGGTCGTCGTCGCCGCGCCCGCGCGGACGAAGGAACAAGCGACGCCCGGACCGCCAGCGGCGGGCACGATCTTCCAGCCCGCCCCGGGGATCGGCGTCTTCGACTCGCTGCGGTCGACCCCGGCGAGGATCGACCTGTCCCCCGGCGTACCGGATCTGACGGCGTTCCCGAGGACGGCTTGGCTGCGCGCGGAACGCACCGTGCTCAACGACCTTTCGGCGGCCGCCTTCGGCTACGGCGATCCGCGGGGCGCGCCCGCGCTGCGGCTGGCCATCGCGCACTGGATCGCGCGCACCCGGGGCATCACCGCGGACGCCGACGACGTCCTGATCGTCGCCGGGGTCGCGCAAGGCCTCGGACTGCTGGCACAGGTGCTGTGCGACAACGGGATCTCCGAGATCGCCGTCGAGGATCCGAGTTCGCTGGGCGCGCGGCAGCATCTGCACGACCGGCGGCTGGCGACGCCGCCGATCCGCGTCGACGACGAGGGCATCGACGTCGCCGAGCTCGTCCGCAGCGGCGCGCCCGCCGTGCTGCTCACGCCCGCGCACCAGTTCCCGACCGGCGTGGTGCTCGGCGGGGAACGCCGTCGCGAGCTCATGCGCTGGGCCGCGGACGGCGGGCTGATCATCGAGGACGACTACGACGCCGAGCACCGCTACGACCGCCCGCCGGTTCCCGCGCTGCGCTCGATGCTCGCCGAACAGGTCTGTTACGCGGGCAGCGTGTCGAAGTGGCTCGCGCCCGCGCTCCGGGTGGGCTGGATGCTGGTGCCGCCGCGCTACCGGGACGAGGTGGTCGCGGCCAAACGGTTCGCCGACCTCGGCAACGCCGTCCTCCCGCAGCTGGTGCTCGCGCATCTCATGGAGTCCGGCGAGATGGAGCGGCAGCTGCGGTTCGTGCGCAAACGGCACCGGAGGCGGCGGGACGCGATGATCGACGCGCTCCGGACGCATCTCCCGGACGCCGTCGTGCACGGCGCGGCCGCCGGGCTGCACCTGACGATCACCTTCGACGGCGAGTTCTCCGACCTCGACTTCGCCGCCGCAGCGCTGGAGGAGGGCGTGAAGGTGCAGCCGCTGTCGTGGCACTGCCAGCGGCCGATGAATCCCGGACTCGTCCTCGGCTACGGGGCGAGCCCGGCGAGCGACATCGCCGAAGGCATCGCCGTCCTGGGCCGCATCCGGCGCTAAAGACTCCCCGCGTTCAGAGGACGAATTGCCGGAGGAAGGCCAGCAGCACGGCGGGGTCTTCGACATGGGCGTTGTGGCCCAGCCCGGGAAGCTCCGCTGAAGCCGGGCTGAGGGCGCGAAGCTGGTCCACACTGCTCATCGGGTCGTGTGTCCCGGCGGCGAGGGCGACCGGGCAACGCGCCGCGCCGAGCAGGCCGGGCATGTCGGGCGCGCCGACGGCGAACGCGCGAGGGTCCAGGGTCAGCCGCCACCCGCCTTCGGTTTCGACGATGCCGTCGGGGTCCGCTTCGGCCAGCCCGGTCAGGCCGGCGATCTTGAGAAACGCTCGTTCGGCGTCCTCACGGGTCAGGAACACCCTGGGCGGTTTCGCCGCCATGTCGGCGGCCTTGGCGAGATCGGACTCGCTCCATTCGACCTTGACCCCGATCGCGAGCATCCCGTCGATCCGGAGCCCGAACCAGCCACTGGCCAGCGCGAGCCCGACCACTCCGCCAAGGGAGTGACCGATCACCAGCAGCGGACCGCGTTCCGGGAGCGCGTCGGCGACCGCCCCGGCGAGGCTGCCGAAGGAATAGTGCGCCAACCGCGGTGAGGCGCCGTGCCCTGGCAGATCGGGTGCCAGCCAGCGGTAGCCGGGCTGCAGCATCAGGCCGTCCCACACCGCGCCCGTCGCGCCGAGGCCATGCAGCAGCAGGACGGCGGGGCCGTCGGTTCCGGCGGTGCGCATCTTCAGTGTCTCCACAACCACTGATCTTTCCCCAGCCACCCGGCCGCGAGCTAGTCTCGGGGTCGTGATCACCGATCCGGACACCTACACCCGGGGCGTTCCGTACGAGCACCTCGCGTCGCTGCGCCGGGGGTCACCGGTGGTGCGCGTGGACGATTTCTGGGCCGTACTGCGGCATTCGGACGTCAAATACGTGCTGAGGAACCCACAACTGTTCTCCTCGTACCTCGGCGGGACGCAGATCCGGGATCCGGCGACCGGACCGGACCTCGAGTACGTCCGCCGGATGATGCTGAACATGGATCCGCCGGAGCACGCCCGGCTGCGTGGCCTGCTCACCAAGGCGTTCACCCCGCGCGCGGTCGGCAGGCTGACCGCGCGGATCCACGGCTGGGCAAGGGAGCTGATCACCGCGGTCGCCGCGGACGGCCGATGCGACTTCGCCGCCGTCGCGGCCGATCTCCCGCTGCTGACGCTCGCCGAGGTCTTCGGGATCCCCGAACAGGACCGGCGGCTGATGTACGACTGGAGCAATCGCGTGATCGGCTACCAGGACGCCGACTACGCGGTGAGCGCGACCGTCGAGGCGGACCAGGTCACCGATCTCGCGCGGGAGGCGCTGGCCGTGCGACCGGTTCCGGGGCCGGACGGCGCGATGCCCGATCCGCGCACCCGCGCCGGGATGCCGGACCTCTACGCCTACGCCACCGCGCTCGGCGAGTACAAACGGCGTCACCCCGGCGACGACGTGATGAGCAATCTCATGAGCCACGTCGACGACGGCGGACGGGTGTCGATCGCGGAGTTCGAGAACCTGTTCTGGCTCTTTTCCGTGGCGGGCAACGAAACGCTGCGCAACGGCATTCCCGGCGGGATGCTCGCGCTGCTGTCGCATCCGGAGCAGTACCAGCGGCTGTTGGCCGACCGCTCGCTGCTTCCCGGTGCGGTGGAAGAGATGTTGCGCTGGTGGACGCCGGTCATGCACTTTCGCCGGACCGCGACCGAGGACGTCCGGCTGTCCGATGTGGACATCCGGGCTGGGGACAAGGTCGTCGTCTGGTTCTCCGCCGCGAACCGCGATGAGGCCGTTTTCCAGGATCCGGACCGTTTCGACATCGGCCGTACGCCCAACGACCATCTGACCTTCGGGCACGGCCCGCATTTCTGCCTCGGCGCCCAGCTCGCGAGGGTGCAGCTGCGGGCGATGTTCGAAGCGGTACTGGACCTGCTCGGCGAGGTGGAGCTCGCCGGTACTCCGGTGCGGTTGCGGTCGAACTTCCAGAACGGGCTGAAGTCCTTGCCGATCCGCTGGTAGCGATGAGCCCCTTCCCGCGCCCCCGAGCGCGGGAAGGGGCCGATCACCCCTCGATCATTCGGCCGCGGCGAACTCCGGCTCGGCGACGGCGGAGCGGGCTTCGGCCTTGCGCAGGCCGATGACTCCGGACAGCGCCACCAGGAGGCTGATCACGGCGATACCGGTGACGACGGTCAGCGCGGGCGCCAAACCGTTCAGCAGTGCGGCCGGGCCGGTCGCCCCACCCGAGTTGCCGGTCAGGACGGCGGTCACCACGGCGAGGCCGATCGCGCCGCCGACCTGGATCGACGTGTTCAGCAGACCGCCGGCGAGACCCTGCTCGTCATCGGAGATGCCGTTGGTCGCCTGGATGTTCAGCGAGGAGAACGCCAGCATGAAGCCGAGACCCAGCAGGAGCATGCTCGGCAGTACCGAACCGGCGTAGCTGGAGCTCTCGTCGATCCGCAGGAACAGCGCGTAGCCGATGACGTGGGCGACGACGCCGGCGAGGATCGTGCGCGGGGTGCCGAGGCGGTCGATCAGCGGCTCGATCCTGGGTGAACCGAAGGCCACGATCAGCGCGGCCGGCAGGAAGCCGAGCGCGGTCTGGAGCGCGGACCAGCCCAGCACGGTCTGCAGGTACAGCATGACGACGAACTGGAAACCGATGTAGGCGCCGAAGAACGTCGCGCCACCGAGGTTGGCGCGGGCCAGCGGACCCGAGCGCAGGATGCCGAGGCGGAGGAGCGGGTGCTTGCTGCGCTTCTCGATGAACACGAAGGTGGCCAGCAGGGCGAGCGCGAGCGCGAACGAGATCAGCGTCCGCGGCGCGGCCCAGCCGATTTCCGGCGCCTCGACCACGGCGAAGACCAGCAGGAGCGAACCGGCGGCACCGGTGATCGCACCGGGGAAGTCATAGCCGCCACCGGTCTGCGGCTGGTAGGACGGGATCAGCTTGATCGCGGCGGCCAACGCGGCCAGCGCGATCGGCACCGGCAGCAGGAACGTCCAGCGCCAGCCGACCTGGGTGAGCAGTCCGGAGAAGACGAGGCCCGCGGAGTAACCACTGGCACCGAACACGGCGAAAATGCTGATCGCGCGGTTACGGGCGGGGCCTTCGTGGAAGGTCGTGGTGATGATCGACAGCGCCGCGGGCGCGGTGAACGCGGCCGCGAGACCCTTGATGAAGCGGGTGGCGATCAGCAGCGCGCCGTCGTCGACGAGGCCGCCGAGCAAGGAAGCGACCGCGAAGACCGCGACGGCGACCAGGAAGACCCGGCGCCTGCCGAGCAGGTCGGCGGTGCGCCCGCCGAGGAGCAGCAGCCCGCCGTAGCCGAGCACGTAGGCGCTGATGATCCACTGCAAGGCACCGGTGGAGAGGCCGAGTTCGGCCTGGATGGACGGGAGGGCGACGGCGACCATCGACACGTCGAGCGCGTCGAGGCCCACGACGACGGACACAGTGAGCAGGACACCCCAGAGGCGCGCGTCCCACCTTGTCGAGCTGGTGGACAGCTGCACGGAAGAACTCATGATCCGTACACTACATGCACGCGCATCTAATGCAAGTGCATTTAATGTCTTTGCATAAAATTCATGTGCATGCTATATTGGGCCGCGTGAGCGACGTCGCCGAGCAAGACCTGCTGCAGGAGTGGCACGCCCTGTCCGCGCGGCATGCGGCGGTCTTCGGTCTGCTCGAGTGCCGTCTCCAGGAGCGCCACGGCCTCGGCGTCACCGAGTTCGAAGCCCTGGAACGCCTGGTGACCTGCGTCGTCGGCAAGTGCCGCGCGGCGGATCTGACCGAGGTCGTGCACCTGAGCCAGAGCGCCACGTCGCGACTCGTCGCCCGCCTCGAACGGGAAGGGCTCGTCCAGCGCGCGCTCTGCGAGTCGGACAGGCGCGGGATCTTCGTCGTCGTGACAGACGAAGGGCGCCGCCGCTACGAAGAGGCGAAGCCGACCCATCGCTCGACTCTCGAAGAGACCCTCGCCGTCGACGCCTGATCCCCACGAGTCCGTGAAGGCCTCCTTCCCTGCGCTCAAGGTCAGGGTGGCGGCGAAGTCGAGACCTTGCCATAGGTCCGGTTTCGGAGGAAGGCCGTGAGTGGCATTCGGGTGAGGGCCACTCGTGTCCAGACACCTATTCGGACGCCACGCGTGATCAGACAGAGGGCACGCGTGATTGAACGGAGAGCACGCGTGTCCAGCCGGACAACTCATGCGCCGTCCATCCAGCCACGCGAAACCACCCACTCGGCCCAGGCCTTCACGGACCGTCCACTGTGGTCAGTCGCGGGCGAGTGCCTCACGGACCGCCGGGACGATCTCGTTTCCCCAGCGGCCGAGCGCGGAGTCGGTGGACGTGCCGTCGTCGACCGGGAAGTAGATGAACCCGGCCGCGGCGTGGTCCCGCACCGCCGAGGTGAGCTCCTCCACCCATTGCGCCACCGAACCGCCGACCCAGCGGCCGTCGTCGTCCCGCGTGGCGGCCAGCGGGTTTTCCGTTATCCGGCCAGGGAAGTTGTAGATGGTCGCGATCTCGCCCGGGTCCCGGCCCGCCTCGACGGCAGCCTTGTCGATGATCGGGCGGGATTCCGCGAACCGGGGGCTCAGCCAGTCCGCCGCGTGGCCGGGGAGCCAGCCGTCCGCCAGTTTTCCCGTCACCGCGAGGGATTTGGGCCCGACCGCGCCGGTCCAGACCGGCGGAGCCGCCGCGGCGGCAGGCTCCAGGCCGGTGACGGAATAGAACTCGCCCTCGAAGGTCACCGGCGCTCCCCCGCCGGAAAGCGCCTTGACCAGGGTGATCGCCTCGGCCATCGCACGGACGGCCTCCCCCGGAGTCCGGTGCGGGACACCGAGTTTCTCGATCTCCCGCCAGAGCCCGCCCGCGCCGATACCGAACGCGACCCGGCCACCCGACAGCACCGAAAGCGAGGTGAGCGTCCTCGCCAGCATCGGCGCGGGGCGGCTCGGCAGATTGGTGACGTTGACCGCGGCCGTGACGTTCGACGTCCTGCCGAGGATCACGCCCAGTGCCGCGTAGGCGTCCAGCCGGTCCGCGAAGTACGGGTGGTCGGACAGGCTGACCACGTCGAGCCCGGCGCGATCCGCCTGTTCCGCGTGCCGCAGGAGCTCGTCCACCTCACCGACGCCGATCTCCAGCCCGAATCCGAACAGTGTCATCATCACTCCCCAAGTTCGTAGTACGTACTATTCATATCACGAACTAATTGCCCGTGTCGAGGTAAAGAATATTTGACACGGTGTCTAAATATCTTTACTTTGAGCAGGTCAGCTCGATCCGAACCGAGAGAAGACGACGTGGCACTGGAAGAAAAACGCGCGTGGATCATGGCCGTGGTCACGATCCTCGCCTACGCGGTCTACCTGGTCGTCATCCTCGGCCGTCCGGATTCCGGCCCGCTCGTCGACGTCGCCTACGTGGCGCCGTTGCTGTGGACGGTCGGCGCGGCCATCGTGGCCTCGATCGTGCTGCATATCGCCGCGTCGCTGCTTTCACCGGAGGACGCGGGCCGCAAAGACCAGCGAGACCGCGAGATCGGCCGGTTCGGCGAGCACATCGGACAGTCGTTCGTCGTGATCGGTGCTGTCGCGGCACTGGTCATGGCGATGGCCGAACTCGACCACTTCTGGATCGCCAACGCCGTGTACCTCGCCTTCGTCCTCTCGTCCCTGCTCGGTTCGATCGCGAAGATCGCCGCGTACCGCCGGGGATTCCAGACATGGTGAAACCGACCAAGGTCACGAACTCCATCCGCGCCCTGCGGTTCGCCACCGGCGAGATGACGCAGGCAGAACTCGCGGACCGGATCGGCGTCACCCGCCAGACGGTCATCGCCATCGAACAGGGCCGCTACTCGCCGTCCCTGGAGATGGCCTTCCAGATCGCCAGGGTGTTCGGCGTCGGGCTCGACGACGTTTTCCAGTACCCAGACTAGAAAAGAGGCCGCCGTGAAGGCGATCGTCCAGAACGAGTACGGCACGACAGCTGTCCTGGCGTTGAACGACCTGCCGGAACCCGAAGCCGGACCGGACGGCGTGGTCGTCCGGGTACGCGCGGCAGGCGTCGATCCCGGCGTCTGGCACCTCATGACAGGAACCCCGTACCTCGTGCGGCTGATGGGATTCGGGGTCCGCAGACCGAAAGCACGTGTCCGCGGGCTGGACTTCGCCGGGATCGTGCACACGGTCGGCGAGAACGTCACCGCGTTCCAGCCTGGCGACGAGGTTTTCGGCACCTGCCAGGGTTCCTTCGCGGAGTACGCACTGACCACAGTGGACAAGATCGCCCGCAAACCCGGGCGGCTCGGATTCGAAGAGGCCGCGGCCGTCCCGATTTCCGCGTTCACCGCACTCCAGGCACTTCGCGACAGAGGCGGCGTCCAGCCCCGGCAGAAGGTCCTCGTCATCGGCGCGGGCGGCGGCGTGGGCACCTACGCCGTGCAGATCGCCAAGGCGTTCGGCGCGGAGGTGGACGGCGTTTGCGGCCCCGGCAAGGTGGACCTGGTCCGCTCGCTCGGCGCGGACACCGTCTTCGACTACACCCGCGAAGACATCACCGGAAGCTACGACCTCATCCTCGACACCGCCGGGAATCGGCCGCTGAGTTCGTTGAGGAAATCCCTTACCCCGCGCGGAACCCTCGTGATCGTCGGCGGTGAAGGCGAGGGGAAATGGATCGGACCGGTCGGCCGTAACCTGCGGGCGCTGCTCATCGGCCCGTTCGTGAAGCACCGGCTCCGCGGCCTGTTCTCCACCGAGAATCACGAGGATCTCGAAGCGCTGCGTGCGCTCATCGAGGAGGAGAAACTGACCCCGGTCGTCGATCGGACTTACCCGCTCGTCGACGTTCCCGAAGCCATCCGCTACGTGAGCGAAGGCCACGCGCGCGGCAAGGTCGTCATCACCGTCTGAACTCGGCCGACAAGAGTTCGCCCGCGTGTTCACCGCCGGCCATCTCGGCGGTGTTCGGTGTCGGAGAGCGATCCGCCGAACGCCGAGGAGACCACCGATGTCCGTCAACCGCCGGGACCTGTTACGAGGCGCCGCCACCGCCGGTGCGCTGGGGCTGGCCTGGCCGTTGAGCTCGCGGATGACCGTCGCGCAGGCGGAGGAGGCCGCCGCGCGACTGGGCGCGAGCTGGGACGAAGCGCCCTTCACCCTGGGCGTCGCGTCCGGCGACCCGGTCCCGTACGGCATCGTGCTCTGGACGCGGCTCGCGCCGAAACCGATGGAGTTCGAGCAGCCGCTGGACGACACCGTCGAGGTCGGCTGGGAGCTCGCCACCGACCGCGGTTTCCGCCGCCGGGTGGCGAGCGGGACCGTGGCGGCCACCGCGGGGCTCGGGCACAGCGTGCACGTCCCGGTGTCCGGGCTGGAGCCCGGTTCGCAGTACTACTACCGCTTCCACGCGCTCGGCAAGGTCAGCCGGATCGGCCGGACCCGGACCGCCCCGGTCGGGCCGGTCCGGCGGGTGCGGTTCGCGTCGGCGAACTGCCAGGCCTTCCACGACGGGTTCTACGCGGCGCATGCCGGGATCGCGCGGGAGGACCTCGACTTCGTCGTCCACCTCGGTGACTACATCTACGAGCACGGTCAGGTCGGCGGGAACCCGCTGCGCGATCACGAAGGCCCCGAGGTGCTGACCCTGCCCTCGTACCGGCGGCGGCACGCCCTCTACAAATCCGATCCCTCGCTGCGGGACGCCCACGCGGCCCACCCGTGGTTCATCACCTGGGACGACCACGAGGTGGCCAACGACTACAGCGGCACCACGCCGTCGCTGCGGGCGCGGCGATCGGCGGCGTACCAGGCCTGGTTCGAGCACCTGCCGGTGCGGCCGGACCACCCCTCGACGCCGAGGATCCACCGGCAGCGCCACTGGGGCGACCTGCTCGATCTGTCCATTTTGGACCTCCGGCAGTACCGGTCGGCACAGAATCTGCCCGACGGCACGATCCTCGGCGCGGACCAGAAGGCGTGGCTCAAGGACCAGGTGACCGGGGCAGGCGAGGCGTGGCATTGCTGGGTGAACTCGATCATGCTGAGCCAACTGGCGAAGCCGGGCGGCGGCTACATGTTCACCGACCAATGGGACGGCTTCCTCGCCGAACGCGAGGAGGTGCTGACCCATGTGGCCCACAGCGGTCTCGAAGACTTCGTGGTGATCACCGGCGACTGGCATTCCGCGTTCGTCGACGACATCCGCCCCGACTTCGCGGATCCGGCCACGCCGGTGATCGGGACCGAGTTCACCGCGCATTCGGTCTCCTCCGGTGCCTACTCCCCCGAATGGAACGCCACGAACGGGCCGAAACTGGGCGCGGCGAACCCGCACCTCAAGTACTTCGAAGGCAACCGGTACGGCTACGACGTCTACGAGGTCACCCCACGCCGCTGGAGTACCCACATGCGGGTGATCGGCGACAGGCGCGACCCGCGTTCACCGGTGAGCACCCTGACCACCTTCCACGTCGACCGCGGCAGGCCGGGGTCCTATGAGGACCGGGCGACGATCACGTCTCCGGCGCACTATCGGCGGCACTAGGCCAAAAGAGTAGACAGGGAACTCAGAAGAGGGGCGGGGGACGCTCTTTTGGAGCAGCGCGGTTCACCGCACGCGTTTTCGTTTCACCTGCCCGATGAATTCACGGCAATTCTTCCGTGCGGCTAATCTGAGCTTTCCATTGGGAACGATCCCCGGGAGAAAGCAATGAAGAAGAAAATCGCCGCTTTAGTCTTGGCCGCCTTTTCGGCGGCCGGATTCCTGGCCGCGACACCGGCCTCCGCGGCGACCGACAGCCAGTTCCCGCCCTACGGCTGTGACAGCGGTCGCTACGGACTCGTCTTCGGCGAGGGGATTTCCATGACCTGCTTTTCCCTGCCTCACCCGTCACAGACCTACCGGGTGGTCGCACACTGCGCGTCGGGATCGTCCTATTGGTACACCGTGGGACATTGGGTTCCGCTCGGCTTCGGCCCGTCGAGCGCGGAATGTCACGGCGGACTTCTTTCGAGCGCCTACGTCGCCGGATATCACGTAGACGATTACTAATATTTCAATGACACGATGTTGATCTTTCCCAGCGTCCGCCGGTCCAGCTGAAAAGCGCCCTGGTGGTGCCGCGCCACGATATGCCGTGACGCGGCACCACCAGTGCGCCTTCACCGCTCACTCGGGCAGATGCAATTCCGTATGCCGTTTGGACAGCATCTCCGCCAGTTCCCGGAGTTTGACGTTCATGTTCTGCGACGTATGCCGCAGGACTTCGAACGCCTCGGCCGCGTCGATCCCACGCCGCGCCATCAGGATGCCCTTGGCCTGCCCGATCGCGTCCCGGCTGTCCAACGCCTGCTGGAGCTGCTCCTCCTGGAGCTGGCCGCGCGTGACGGCCTGCGTGGTCGCCAGTGCCAGCGACGCGTGCGTCGCCAGCAGCAACAGCACGTCCCGGTCTTCTCTCGCGATGCCGTGCGGACGCCGCGAGTAGACGTTCAAGGCTCCCGACAGCTGCGAACTCGACGCTTCCGGCAGCAGCGCCGTCGAAACCAGCGAGTGGAACCCGAGCGTCGCGGCGGCGGGCCCGAACCGCGGCCAGCGGGCGTCTTCGGCGAGGTTGTCGCTGAAGGCCGCCGCCGGTCCCGAAACCCGCGCCGCTTCGACGCAGGCACCTTCGCCGTACTGATACTGCAACTGGTCCAGTTCACCGGCGATCTCGTCGGTCCGCACCGGCGTGTGGAACCTGCCGTCGGGATCGAGGAGGGTGACACTCACCAGATCCGCCCCCGGAACCAGGTCCCGGGTCGCGAAAACCACGCGCTCGAGCACCGCCGCGACCGAGCCGGAATCCAGCAAAGCCCTGGTCAGGGATACGAACTGCGTTACCAGTGGCCCGGCGACGAGCCGGGGACCGTTCTCAGGGGTCACTGGCAGTTCGCCGACATCCTCGACGAATCGGTTCTTGTCCTGCTGCCAGTCGATTTCATTGGCCAAAGCCCGCCTCTCCCACTTCTGCACATCGGCGTGATGCACCGCGGGAGCCGCCGGCGGGAACCGGCGCCGAGCGCGCACCATCAACCGCCGCAACCAACCCGGTTACCGGCGGATCGGCGCTAACTTCTCAACGCTCAGAACCGCTTCTGCAGCCGACCTTACCGAATGCGATCACCCCGCCTACCGCGACCCACGTGCCGGCCACCTCTCGTGAGTGGTAATGACGGTTATCCGAGGGGTAAACCAAGCGTGTCGTGATGGCGGGCGGCCTGTTCGCAGGCGTAACTCGCGTGTCTGAGCACGCGAGTGCGGAGACCCGCGGGTTACGCTGGCCGGGTGGAAGCTGGGGAGTTCGTCCACTACCGGTGTCATCCGTGCTCACCCGAACTGGGTGTCCTGCACGCCCGCTATCGCCGCCACGTCTTCGGCAGGCACGCCCACGCGACCTACACGATCGGCGTGGTCGAACACGGGTCGGAGGAACTTTCCTACGGCGACGATCGCGAGTACGTCGGCCCCGGCGACGTCGTCCTGATCAACCCCGAGACGATCCACACCGGTCGGGCGATGACCGGCGAGGGCTGGACCTACCACGCGTTTTACGTGCCCGTGGAGTTCGTGCGGTCCAGTCTCGGCGGAGCCCCGGCACTCACCAGGAGAATCGCGGACGATCCCGTGGTCCGCAACGCGCTCCGCACGGCGGTCCGGGCGATGGACGAGGACGTCTGCACGGCGGACACACTGCTGTGCGCCGCGCTCGCCCACGTCTTCGGCCGGTACGGCGGGCTCCCGAGCGAGCGGGTTCCCGCGCGGCCGGTCGCCGCCGCGGCCCGCGACATCCTCAGCGACGAACACCTCGCCCCACCGAGCCTCGGCGAACTCGCGGAACTCCTGGGCACGACCCGGTTCGCGTTGTTGCGCGCCTTCCGCGCGACCTACGGCCTCCCGCCGCACGCGTATCTGACCCAGTACCGCGTACGGAAGGCCTGCACCCTGATCCGGCGCGGAGCCGGTCTCGCGGGAGCGGCCACGGCCGTCGGCTTCGTCGACCAAGCGCATCTGAGCAGGCATTTCCGCAAGACGCTCGGCATCACCCCCGGCCAGTACCGCCGGGCGGTGCAAGAACGTACAAGAACGGCGGGCCGGACATCGCTTGACTGCGGGACATGCTCCCTCTCGAACCCTCCGACGCCGAACTGCGCGAACTCGGGAACGCGGCGCTCGAGTTCGTCTCCTCCTTCGTCGCCGGGCTAGCCGACAGGCCCGCGCACGATCCCTCCGCCTTCGAGGGCGACGTCTCCATCACCGACGACGCCCGGCCGCTGGGCGAACTGCTCGACACCGTGGGCGCGGCGGCCGCGCTCGGTGTCGAGACCGCCGGACCGCGCTACCTCGGGTACATCCCGGCGGGTGGGCTGGTCACTTCCGCGATCGCCGGGCTGCTCACCCTGACGATGAACCGGTTCGGCACGGTCGCCGACATGGCACCCGGCCTGGTCGCGATCGAGGAAAGCGTCCTGCGGTGGCTGTGCGCGGAGTTCGGCCTTCCCGCCGGTTCGGGCGGGGTGCTGACCTCCGGCGGTTCACTGGCGACGCTCACCGCCGTCGTCGCGGCGAGACGCACACCGGACGGCACGCTGTACGTCAGCGAGCACACGCATGTCTGCGTCGCCAAAGCCGCGTCGATCGCCGGACTGCCCCCGGAAAACGTGCGGGTCGTCCCGGTGGACGACGAGCTGCGGATGGATCCGCTCGCCACCGCCCGCATGATCGCCGAGGACCGGCGTCGTGGACTGACTCCCTTCCTGATCGCCGGAACGGCGGGAACCACGGATACCGGCGCCGTCGACCCGCTGGCCGAACTCGCCGACCTCGCCCACCGCGAAGACCTGTGGTTCCACGTCGACGGCGCGTACGGCGGCGCGTTCCAACTGACCGAACGCGGACGTGCCCGCTTCGCCGGGATCGAACGGGCCGACTCGATCACCCTCGATCCGCACAAGGGCCTGTTCCTGCCCTACGGGATCGGCGCGGTGCTGGTGCGGGACACCACGACGCTCGATCGCGCGTACCACCGGCAAGCCGCCTATTACCAGGACCTCGGACAGCGCGAGGGACTGCCCGACTACGCCCATCGCGGCCTTGAGCTGACCAGGGAGCATCGAGGGCTCGGCGTCTGGCTTCCGTTGCGGCTGCACGGCGTCCAATCCTTCCGGGACGCGTTGGACGAGAAACTCGACCTCGCCAGGCGGGCTTACGAGGAGCTTCTCCGCATCCCCGGGCTCGAACTGCCCTGGCCGCCACGACTGTCCACTGTGGTCTTCCGATCGAAAGCGGGCGACGGTCCCACAGAACGGCTTTTCGACGAGATCCGCGCGCGGGGACGGTACCTGCTCACCAGTACCAGGATTCGCGGGCGGTTCTTCATCAGGCTTTGCGTGCTCAGTCACCGCACGCACGCCGAACACGTACTGGGCGCGGTCGAGGAGATCCGGTCCCTCAGCTGAACACCGCCAGCCCGTCGAGCAACCTGTCGACGTCCTCGGCGCTGGTGTACGGCGCGAGCCCGACCCGGAGTGCCGGGTCCTCCAGTTTCAAGGCCGCGAAGAGTTCGTGGGCGTAGAAGGATCCCACCGGGGCGACGACGTTCCGTTCGGCGAGCCGCCGTTGGGCCTCGCGTTCCCGTCCGCCGAGGCTCATCAGGATGGTCGGGGTCCGGTCGTGCGCCTTGCAGTGGACGGTGATGGCGCCTCCCAGTCCCTTCTCCAGCCTGGTGCGGAGCGAGAGTTCGTGGTCGTGCAAGGAGTTCAGCGAACTCGTCAGCCGGTCCCGCCGCGATCCGCCCGCTCCCGGGTCGACGGCGGCGAGGAAGTCCACCGCGGCGGTGGCGCCCGCGAGGATCTCGTAGGGCAGGGTGCCGAATTCGAACCGTTCGGGCACGGTGGTGGGCGCCGGTACGAGCTTGTCCGGTTCGACGGTTTCGAGTATCGCGGGCGACGCGCCGAGCACTCCGCAGTGCGGGCCGAGGAACTTGTACGGCGAGCAGACTAAGAAGTCCGCTCCCAGCGCGGGAACATCCACCTGATCGTGTGCGGCGTAGTGCACGCCGTCGACGAACACCAGCGCCCCGACGTCGTGGGCGAGATCGGCGATCCGGCGGATCGGCGGTTTGGTGCCGAGGACGTTCGAGGCGGCCGTGACCGCGACCAGCCGCGTCCGCTCCGTGAGGACGAGGGAATCGAGGTCGAGACCGGTGGTTTCGGGATCGACCTCGATCCAGCGGACGGTCACCCCGGCCCGTTCGGCGGCCTGGATCCAGGGCCGGACGTTGGCGTCGTGGTCGAGGCGGCTGACCACGATCTCGTCGCCCTCCCGCCAGGTTTTGGCCAGGTGCCGCGAAAAGTCGTAGATCAGCTGGGTGGCGCTGCGGCCGTGGACGATCCCCTCGGCCGGAACGCCGAGGAAGTCGGCGTATGCGGCGCGGAAGCCCGCGACCACGTTCTCGGCGTTGAGTTCGGACGGGCTGACCGTGCCACGGTTCGACAGCGGACCGGTCAGCGTCGCGGCGATGGCGTCGCCGACTTGCCGCGGGGTCTGTGTGCCCGCGGGTCCGTCGAAGAAGGCGGTTCCGGTGGCGAGAGACGGGAAGTGGGTCCGGAGAGCGGCGACGTCGATGGCCATGTCCTCGACTCTGACATCCGGTGGTGGACCGAGCAAACGCTTCGTGGCCGGAACCTTCTCCGGCCACGAAGCGCCTCGGCTCAGTACAGCGTCAGGCGGTACGCGCCGGACTGCGCGGTGCCGGCGAACAGGTACCGGCCGTCCGAACTGGACGTCAGGGAGAGCACCCTGGCGTCGGGAAGGGCGCCGGGCATCGGCGACCAGGTGCGGCCGGAGTCCGTGCTGCGCAGCACGCCTTCCCCGGTGGAGCTGCCGGCGAACCACACCCGGAAATCGAACGGATGCGGCAGGATCCGGCTGATCTCGCGCGGATCGTCACCGTCGCGGACCCGGCGGAACGTCCGGCCGTTGTCCTCACTGAGCAGCAGGCCCGCCCCACCGACGAGAACGCGGCCGCCGCCCCAGCGGCTCACCGAGATCGAACTGACCGGCTCGTCGGACACGTGGGTCCAGGTCCTGCCGCCGTCGTCGGACCGGGACAGGCCACCGGAGTCCCCGCCCCAGACGCGATCCGCGTTCCACGGGTCCCCGGCGAAGGCGATGAAGCCGTTGTCGGTGGGAAGCTTTTCCCAGGTCTTCCCGGCATCGTCGCTGCGGTACAGGACGTAGCCGCTGGGGGCGAAAGCCGAGACGAGCAGCCTGTCCGGGGCCGCCGGGTGGGCGAAGATCGTCCTGGGGAGGCCTTCCTTCGCCTTCGCCGCGAATTGCCAGGTGCGGCCGCCGTCGCCGCTGCGCAGCACGTCGAGCGCGAAACCGTTCCGGGTGACCTGCCAGACGACGTCCGGACGGCTCGGCGAGACGGACAGGCGCGCGTCTTCGTGCAGCCGGTCGGTGGGGTGCGACTGCCAGTTCCTGGTCGTCGCGGTGACCTTGCCGCGCGGCAGCGGGGTGTTGTAGATCTCCTGCACCCCAGCGGCCACGACGTGCTCGCGAAGAAGGTTCCCGGTGGTCACGAGGTCGCGGATGGACTCACCGGGCACGCCGATCTGCTGGTAGCCGTTCCTGCCGCCGTCGGCGTACACCCCTCGGTAGACCGAGGAGATCAGGGTGGTGGCGGGTTTGCCCGCCACGGCCGGGAGTTCGGCCATGTCGCTGACCCCTTCGCCCGGCGCGGGCACCGGCTTCCGGGTCCAGGTACGACCGCCGTCCGAGCTGACGTCTATGTCGTCATACGTCGCGACGTACAGGCGGCCGCCGACGAAGTGCGGTTCGCGCAGCGGCTGCCCGCCGGGATCGCGGCGCAGGACCGTCCAGGTCTTCCCGCCGTCGGTGGAACCGTGGAGTTCGGGGCCGACCGTGACCACGAACCGCTTGCCGTCCGAAGCGACCTGCCCGATCTCGCCGTTGACGCGGTAGACGAGTTCGGCCTTCGGCTCCTTGCCGCTTACTCCGCGGACCACCCACAGCGAGTACTCCGGGTAGACCGTCGTGAAGTACGCGTCGTCGCCGACCATGGTGAGCTTGAGCGCGCCGACCGGGGCGGCGAGGCCTTCGCGTGGCCACGTCCTCGGTACGTCGTTCCAGTTCACACCGCCGTCGGTGCTGACGCTCAGCGAGTCGAGGTTCTGCACCACGACGACGCGACCGGTCGGGTCCGTCGCCATGCCGAACGCGCCGTCGGGATACCACTCGCGCAGGGTCTCCCAGGTCTGGCCGCCGTCGGTGGTGCTCAGCAGCAGGCCGCGCCACTCGCCCTGCACACCCGCGGGTTTGTTGCCCACCGCCAGCATCCGGGCGGGGTTCACCGGATCGGCGAAGAACCCTTGGATGGCGGTCTCCGCCGGGAGCCCTCGGCGCGCCGTCCACGAGGCGCCGCGATCGCCGGAGAGCCACAACGCCGGCGGGCTGGGCTGCATCATGAGGAGGCCGGCCGGGGAAACGGCCAGCAGCCCGCCGATGCTGTTCGGACCGACCGGTTCCCAGCCGCCACGCGGCAGGCCGGTCGCGTTCACCTCCGGGGAGCCGGGCAGCGGGTCGGCGGTGGCCGCGGACGGGATCCCGGTGGTCCCGGTGGTCCCGAGAACCGTCAACAGCCCGAGAACGAGCATGCGTTTGGTGATCGATCTCAGCTTCATGCGGAGAATCTTGGCGCAAGACGCGGCAAAGGGGTAGAGGATTCATCGGACCTATTTTCCGCGAGGCTCGCTTTTGTCCACCAAGACAGCACGTTTGAGACCGACTCATCGGATCACTAGCGGAGGACGATCGCGATCAACGCGGCGGCGAGCAGGGTGAGGTACGCGATCGCGTGTCCGCGGTCCGGGATCCGGCCGACCACCCGGCGGGTCACGGCGATCGCCGGCAAGGACCCGCACAACAGCGTGGCCGCGGCCACCAGATCGATGTATCCGAGGTGAGCGGCGCCCAAAGAAGCGCCCGTCGCCGCGAAGGCGTAGACGGCGGTGCCGATCACCGCCACCGGCAGGCTCAAGGGGTTCGCCAGCGCGGCCGCGTCGGCCATCGGCAGCCCCTTGCGCCGCATCAGGGGCACGGTGAGCACGCTGCCGCCGACCCCGAGAAAACTCGCGACGGCGCCGATCCCCGTTCCGCCCGCGGTGGTGGTGAACCCACCGAGCGCACGGGGTCGCGCGTCGTCTCCCCTGCTCACGAACCCTTTCCGGAGCACACTGTCGGCGATGGTCAACGCGAGGTAGGCGACGAAAAGCCAGCGCAGGACACCTTCGTCGGCGACGGTCGCGGCGAAGGAGCCGAGCACGGCGCCCAGCCCGATGAAGGCGATGAGCGGCCACAGGTAGTCGCGGCGAAGCCGCCCCGACCGCAGTTGCGCGAGGGTCGCGCTGCCGGCGTTGACCACCATCACCGCGGTCGAAGTGGCCACCGCCACGTGCATCGCGCCCGACCCGTTTCCCGGTCCGGCGAGCGCGAAGGAGTAGACGACGGGCACGGTGACGAAGCCACCGCCGAATCCGAAAAGGACGGTGGTGACGCCGCTCAGGCAACCGAACCCGAGCAGCAACAGGATCTCGATCAGCACTTCTTCGACGGTAGGCGTTCCCAGGGCGGCGGGCATTCGAAGGGACGCCACTTTCTTTCGCGTATCGGACAAGCTCGGGTAGCCTCGGTGACGTGCGTGACATCCCCATCGACCAGGTCGACCACCTCGACCGGGCGGTGGTGGCGATCCGCACCGATTACCCGCCGGGGCACCGGATTCCCCGCCACCGGCACCGGCGGGCACAGTTCCTCTACAGCGCGACGGGGTCGATGCGGGTCGAGACGGCCGACGGCACCTGGACCATCCCGACCCGGCGCGCCGTGCTCGTCCCGCCGGAGACCGATCATCAGGTCTTCACCACGACCGTGAGCACCAGGAGCCTGTACATCGAGCCCAAGGCGGTGCCGTGGTTCCCCCGACGTTGCCAGGTCGTCGAGGTCTCGGCGCTGCTGCGGGAACTGCTGCACGAGGCCGTCGACGTGCCGTCGCTGTACTCCCCGCGCGGCCGGGACACCGCGGTCATCGGCCTCACCCTGCACGAGATCCGCCGATCCGCCCCGATCCAGCTCGATCTCCCGCTGCCGAGGCACGAACGGCTACGAGCCCAATGTGAGTCCTTTTTGGACGATCCGGACATCCACGATCCGATCGGCGACTGGGCTTCCCGGCTCCATGTGAGCGAGCGGACGGTGAACCGGCTCTTCACCGCCGAGACCGGGCTGAGTTTCGCCCGCTGGCGGCAACGGGCCTGCGTCCTGCATTCCCTGTCGCTGCTTTCGGACGGCCGGCCCATCGCCGGGATCGCCGCCTCGCTCGGCTATGAGAGCCCCGCCGCGTTCTCCACCATGTTCACCCGGCTTCTGGGCACCTCGCCGAGGGACTATCGCGCGGCGTCCGCGCTCTGAACGCGGTGGGCCTCGTCAGTTCCGCAGCCAGCGGTCGAACCAAACGAGGTTCTGGTTCATCGCCGCCGCCCGGTGCCGCGGCTGATGGAAGACATGCGTCTCGTCGCCGAAGAGCACGAATTCCGCGGGCACGTTCTTCCCCTTGACGAACTGGTGGATGCTCAACGTGAGCGAACCGGCGGCGGGTCCCACCTGCTGCAGCACCGGGCCGTTGACGCGCTCCGATGTCTGCCCGGAGCCAGGGATCAGCGACGGGCTGCCGCCCTCTCCGGCGGACGCGGCCTTGAACACGGTCGAGCGCGCGATCGCCTCCTCACTGACGAAAGCGCCCCGGCTGTAGCCCATGATGCCGACCTTGCCCTGATCGGCGGTCCCACCGTCCACTTCGGACTTGACCGCGGCTTCCATGGCCGCGACGGCGTCCCCCGGATCCTGCGTCGACCGCGACTCGTTGACCAGCAGGACGACATATCCCTTGGCGGCGAAGACCTGTGACGGATACTGCCATTCGTTCTCCTCCGCCATGAACCGCTCGGTGGCGTCGTAGCCATGGGTGATCACGACGGCCGGGCAGCGGCTCTCCCGGCCACAACGCTCGGGAACGAGGCGATAGCCCGTCGCCCGATTCCCGGAAGGCAGGGTCCACTCCGCGCGCTGCGGGCGGGTCAGCCGGACACGGGTGGCCCAGCCGTTCGGGTCGTGACCTTCGCGCACGGCCCCGGTCGAGGCGTCCACGACGACGAGCCGGGGCGGCGAGGCGACGTCCTCCCGGACGCAGAGAGCGAGACTCCTGGCCGTGTCGAACGAGCAACCGGACAACGTACCGTCAGCCGGGGAAACGGGCGCCAAGGTGCCCGGACGGGTTGCCGCGTAAAGGGTTTCGCGCCGATCGTCACTCGCCATGGCGAACACCCGGTCGCCCGTCGCCGCCCACCACGCGCTGCCCGACGACGACATCCGCGTTCCGGCGGGCAAGGTCGCGACCGGTTCCGGAGTCCCGCCGCCGACGGGGACGGCCAGCAGCTTGTCGTCCTTCGACGCGAGGAGGGAACGTCCGTCCGGAGACCAGGCGGACGGCAGCGGACGCGCCTTCGCGGTGTCCACAATGGTCACTTGGCCGGTTACCGCGTCCAGTATCCGCGCCGTGTCGAGATTGTCGGTGGGCCGCTGGCTCTCCCTGGTCACGAACGCGAGCCGGGTACCGTCGGGGGACCACGCCATTCCCGGTTTGCCAGGGACGGCGAGCGGGCCCATCACGAAGTCGGCGATATGCCGCTGCTTCCCGGTCGCGGTGTCCAGCAGCCAAAGCCCGTTCCGGGTCAGGTCGTACTCCCCCGTCTCCAAGGTCCGCAGATCCATCGTCCGCTCGTCGAAGACGACACCGTCGGCGGTCGGCCTGCCGCCGGGCCGCGGCGTGGTGAACGCCAGCCGCCGCCCGTCCGGTGACCATTCGAACGCGAGGATCCTCGCCGGATGCGGCGGCACGTTGGCCAGCCGGAACGCCTCGTGCTTACCGCCGATCAGGACGGCGGGACCGGCGAAATCGAGCGGTTTCGCCGGTTTCCCGCCTCGCGCCGGCACCTGCCAGATCTCGTCCGCGCCGTCGACGGCCGCGAGGTAGGCCAGCGAGGTCCCGTCCGGCGACCAGCGCAGGTTCGTGATCCGGGCGGTCGTCCCGGTCACCGTCGCGACCGTCCTGACCTCCGCCGGTTTCGCCAGCGGCAGCACGAGAACCCGGCTGGTGACGGTGTTGTCCGCGACCGAAGGCTCGGTGACGACGGCGGCGCCGGACCGGCCGTCCGGAGAGATCCGGAGTTCGCTGATCCGACGGGTCTGCACCACGTCCGGCACCCCGATATCGGGTATCGCCGCCACTCCGGGCGTCGAGCCCGCCACCACGATCGTCGTCGCCACGGCCAGCGCCGTCGCGGCCTTGCCCAGTCTTTTCCCCATCGCCGTTCCCCTTCGCCCAGTGGAAGATCACTGCGACGTCAGGCTAGGAACGGCGCTCCTGCGCGCACATCGTCCGGCGGGGCCGGGCGGAGTCGACTTCAGGAGGAGGGTGTGCTGTCCCCCAGAGCGGACTCAACCGCGCTGTGCCCGTGCCGCTCCGCCGCAATAGACACCGAAAGCGGCGACTCCCACCGCCACCACGAAGAGCAGCGCCGTGCCGAACGGCTGAGCGGCCAAGGTGCGCAGGGCGGCGTCGAGCCCGCCCGAGCGCGACGGGTCATGCGTCAGCGCCGCGTAACCGAGGAGTACCGAGACCACGCCGAACACGACACCCCTTGCCACGTAACCGATCTGCCCCAGCCGCTCGACCCAGCGCCGGGTACCCGACGGCAAGGACGAGAGGTCGAGATCCTGCACGAAGGTCCGCCGTACCCCCTTCACCACGGAAGCGACGGCGACCCCGAACACGATGACGGCCACCACGATCACCAGGAACGGGCCGGCGGGCAACGCGAGCAGCCGCGCGGTGAACTCCTGCTGCTTCTGGTCACCGCTCTGCTCCCCCGCCCCCGCGGCCAGCCTCGCCGCGTACAGGCCCAGCCCGATTCCCACCACGCAGCGCACTCCGGACGTCACCCGCTTGACGGTGCGGCGCCATTCCTTGTCGATCCAGGTGTATCCGACCGCGGCCAGCAGCGCCTGCCACAGCGCGTACGCCACCAGCCCGGCCGCGAGCACCCACAACAGCCCGCCACCGAGCGGCGTCGAGCCGACCTCGGTGATCGCGCCGCGCCCGTCGGCCTCCTGACCGCCGCCGCCGACGGCGATCCGCACCGCCAGGTACCCGATCAGCAGGTACACCAACCCATAACAGCCCATCCCGATCCGCCCGAGCACCTGCACGGTGCCGCTGTGGCGGACCTGTCTCGCCTTCGTCCCGGACATCCTGCTCACCTCCGCCGTCGACATCCTCCGAGTGTCGCGGCCGACGGCCGGATCCGCCGCGCGACTGGGCCATCCGGCCCAGTGCGGTGAGAACGACGCCGAACGCCGGTCAGGGCTCGAGGGCGGTCATTCCTTTACCGCTCGCGATGTCGAGCGGGACCGAAACCTGATCGTGGACGATCAGCCAGCGCCCGTCGATCTTCCGGAAGCCGAAGGTCCCCCGGACCCACATCCCGCCGACCGCGGTCCCGTCGTTCGTCGCACCGCTGAGCCGCCCGAAGCAGTGTCCGAACGCGACACTTTCGTCCACCGTCAACCGCAGATCGCGAACCTCGTAGGTCACGTCGTGGAAGAACACGAACACCCTCGCCCAGTTCTTCAACTTCGCGTCGATGCCGACATGCTGCAATGGCGGGTCGATGTCGAAGGACACGACGTCCTCGGAGTAGAGCCGCCGGAGACGATCCAGATCCTTGGCCTTGATTCCTTCGACGATTTCGCCGATGTGCCGCCTGAGCTCGGCTTCGTCCATTTCCCGCATCATCAGTCCTTTCCAGGGAGTCAAGCCACCGCGACCGGGGTCACGGCACGCAGCGGCGCGAGGGCGGTGCTCCAGGCGACGACCTGGTCCAGCATCTTGTCCAGCGAAGCGACGTTGTACTCGCCCGGCCGGAAGGCCTCGAAGTTCTCGAACTCGGTCACCAACGACAGCGTCACCTGTGCGGTCACGTCCGCCATCTCCAGCGCCCCGCACATCAGCCGCAGCTGCTCGACCGCGCGGGCGCCGCCAACGCCGCCATACGACACGAACCCGATCGCCTTGTCCCGCCACTCCGCGTGCAGGAAGTCGATCGCGTTCTTCAGCGCCCCCGGCGCCGAGTGGTTGTACTCGGGCGTCACGACCACGAACCCGTCGAACGACGCGATCTTCGCCGCCCAGGCCCGGGTGTGCTCGTTCTTGTACTCGCCAGGCAGTTCGTCCAGATGCGGCAACGGGTGGTCGAGCAGGTCGACCACCCCGAACTCCGCGTCCTGGCGCAGCCCGGCCCGCTCCTCGACCCACCGGGCCACCTGCTCGCCCCGGCGCCCCGGACGGGTGCTGCCGAGGATGATTCCGATCCTGATCATCGGTCTCCTTGACTCGTAGTGTCCACTTCCGAGCACTACGACGACGCAGCCCTGGAAAACGTCAGGCTCCATCCCACCCTGACAATGCGACACGGTGTCTCGTCGAACAGAGCGGAGACACCGGACCGACGGGAGCACCGATGACCGACGCGATCCTCAGCGAGCGCCGCCACCTGATCAACCTCGCCTACCGGCTGCTGGGCTCCCTCGCCGAGGCCGAGGACGCTGTTCAGGAGGCCTACGCTCGTTGGTACGCGCTGACCCGGCCACGGCAGGACGCGATCGCCTCGCCCGGCGCCTGGCTCACCACCGTGACCAGCCGCATCTGCCTCGACCTGCTCGGCTCCGCACGCGCCCGGCGCGAACGCTACGTCGGCGAGTGGATCCCCGAGCCGCTACCCGGCCACACCGAGGGGCGCACTGCCGATCCGGCCGACAGCGTCACCCTGGACGAGTCGGTCAGCATGGCCTTCCTCGTGACACTCGAAGCGATGACTCCGGCCCAGCGCGTCGCGCTCATCCTGCACGACGTCTTCCATTACTCGTTCGCCGAAATCGCCGAGATCACCGGCCGCACCCCGGCCGCCTGCCGTGAGCTGGCCTCCTCGGCGCGTCGCCGGGTCCGCGCGACCAAGCCGACGGCGGCGCCGACCGTCCATCAGGCCGATCTGGTCCGCGACTTCAAACAGGCTTGGGAAGCCAAGGACATCACCGCGCTGGTCGGTCTCCTCGATCCGGCCGCGACCTTCACCGCGGACGGTGGTGGTCTGGTCACCACCGCGCTGCACCCGATCGAGGGTGGCGAGCGGATCGCCGAGTTCATCGTCACCGTCGCCACCCGGGTGCCCGGCGACTTCACGATCCTGGAGCGGACCGTCAACGGCCAGCCCGGACTGCTGATCCAGCTCGACGGCGCGATCTCGTCGGTCTACGCGTTCGACGTCGCGGACGACCGGATCACGCGGATCTGGGCGATCCGCAACCCCGAGAAGCTTCGCCCGTGGGCAGGCGAATGATCAGTTTTCTTCGGCCGCGAGCTGCCCGCAGGCCGCGGCGATCTCCTGGCCGCGCGTGTCCCGCACCGTGCAGGCGACCCCGCCGGCGTTGACCAGGCGGACGAACTCCCGCTCCACCGGCTTCGGCGACGCGTCCCATTTGCTGCCCGGAGTCGGGTTCAACGGAATCACGTTCACGTGCACCAGCTGGCCGAGGTGCTTGCGAAGCCGCTTGGCGAGCAGCTCGGCACGCCAAGGCTGGTCATTGATGTCCCGGATCAGCGCGTACTCGATCGACACGCGGCGGCCGGAGGTATCCGCGTAGTACCGAGCGGCCGACAGAACCTCGTCCACCGACCACCGCTCGTTCACCGGCACGAGCGTGTCCCGCAGCTCGTCGTCCGGCGTGTGCAACGACACCGCGAGCCGGACCTGCATCTTCTCGTCCGCCAGCTTACGGATCGCGGGGGCGAGACCGACTGTCGACACCGTCACCGAACGCTGGCCGATACCGAGACCCGCCGGCGAAGGATCCGTGATCCGCCGCACCGCCGCCACCACCCGCTTGTAGTTCGCCAGCGGCTCACCCATGCCCATGAAGACGATGTTCGAGAGACGACCGGGGCCGCCGGTCATCGCACCGTCGCGCATCACGGCGGCGGCCGCGCGGACCTGGTCGACGATCTCGGCGGTCGAGAGGTTCCGGTCGAGGCCGCCCTGTCCGGTCGCGCAGAACGGGCACGCCATACCGCAGCCCGCCTGGCTCGAGATGCACAGGGTCGCGCGGTCCGGGTACCGCATCAGCACGCTCTCCAGCAGCGTCCCGTCGTGCGCGCGCCACAGGGTCTTGCGGGTGGCACCGTCGTCGCAGGCGAGTGCCTTGATCTCGGTGAGCAGCGTCGGCATCAGATCGGCGACGAGCTTCTCCCGCGACGCGGCCGGGATGTCGGTCATCTCCTCCGGGTTCACCGTGAGCCGCGAGAAGTAGTGGTTCGACAGCTGCTTCGCGCGGAACGGCTTCTCACCCAGCTCGGCGACGGCCTCGGCCCGCTCGGCGGCGGTGAGGTCGGCGAGGTGGCGCGGCGGGAGGCCGCGCTTGGGCGCGTCGAAGACGAGAGGGAGGGCAGTCATAGCCCACTCAGTCTCCCATGTCCACCTCCGACGCGCCCGGGCCGCCCTCCATCGCTGTTCCCCAGGTCACGTGACCTCCGCACAGCCCAGGGCGGGTGGATCGCATACGAGGAGACGCCCGCACGTCACGGCTCGTCCGAGACTTGGCCACGTCAGGGCCCGAGTGAACGCACGGCGGCGCGGAGGTGGTGGCAGATCATTCCCGGAACGGCTGTTCTCCTCACCGGATCCCCGGCGCTCACCGAGCCGCTCGGCGAAATCCTCGCCGTCAGCGGATACGCCGTCGTCGAAACCGTCCCGTCCGCACCCGATCTGTCCGAAGTGGACAGCGAGAACACCGTCGTGGTCGCGGCTTTCGACCACCCCGCCTACGCCGAGCTGATCGACCTGGACGCCCGGTGCGCCGCGGCCCGGGTGCGCTGGCTGCCGATGCGCCGGGAACACGACCGGGTGATCGCCGGGCCCGCGTTCACGCCCGGCGGGATCGATTTCGCCGACGTCGTCGCCCGCCGGCGTTCCGCCGCCTCGGATCCTCATTCGATCTACGTGCCCGGGAACGGACCGTCGCTCGCGCCTGGCGACGTCCGCTGGGTACTGGCGACTCTCACCGCCCATCTCGAACGCTGGCTCTCCGGCGGAAGCTCCGCCATCACCGGTGGCGAAATCGACCTGAATCCGGCGGACCTGACCGAGACCCGCCATCCGGTCCTCCCCGTTCCCGACCGCGCCCGCCCCGTCCCCGCCCTGACCGACCCCGCCTGGCTGGTCGACGATCAGACCGGGATCGTGACCGGAATCGAGGAAATCCCGACGGCGCCGGGGATGCCCGCCCGGCTGCGCGCCTGCGCGGTCGACGTCGCGGACATGCGGCGCGTCACGAATTGGCCCAACGACCGGCAAGCCTTCGGCACGTCGTGGCACGACTTCGACCTCGCCCGCCAGTCAGCCATCGGAAAGGCCGTGGAGCGCTACTGCGGCAGCTGGCTCGCCCCGGAACGCGAAGTGCGCTTCGGCAGCTACGAGCAACTCACCCGCTACGGCGTCCCGGCACTCGATCCTCGCCGGCTGAACCTCTACTCGGCCGGCCAGTACCGGTCCTCCGGCTTCCCCTTCGAGCCGCTGACCACGGGGACGGACTGCTCGTGGGTCGAGGGCTTTTCCCACACCACCAAGGATTCCCTCTGGATTCCGGCCTTCCTGGTGTCGCACGAACGACAAGCGGGGGAAGCCCGCTTCGCCGATCCGCCGAGCACGGGCCGCGCCGCGGGAATCTCCGAAGAGCACGCAGTCACCTCAGGCCTCGAAGCGGTTCTCGAAGGCGACACCACCATGCTGTGGTGGGCGAACACACCTCGACTCGCTCGACTCCCGATCCCCGAGGAGATCCGCTCGCTCATCGCCGACACCGTGGACGGCTACGAGGTCACGCTCATCCATCTGGACAACGAATTCGAGGTCCCGGTGATCGCGGCGGCGGTGCTCGACCGGGTGACGCGCTGGCTGTCCCTCGGTTTCGCCACCCGTCCGGACGCACTCGAAGCAGCCAAGAAGGCGCTCGCCGAAGGGTTCACGCTGCAGCGCACCTGCCGCGCCCTCGACAACGAGCGCGAACTGGCCGCCCTGCGACAGGAGTGCGGCGTTCTCAAGCCGTATCGAGCCGACCGGCGCTACCTCGGCTCCTACCGCGACGACTTCGCCGACGTCACGGATTTCCCGTGCCGGCAACAGATCTACCTCGATCCCCGGGCCGCGAAGCGGGTGACCCCGTGGGTCCGCGACCTCCCGGAGGGCAGCTGGGCCGTCCTCCCTTCACTCGGTGAGCGAGGACTGAAGGCCTACCGGGACCGGGTCGAAGCGCGCGGGTTCGAGGTGATCAGCGTCGACCTCACCACCTGCGACGTCGCGGCCGCCGGATTCCACGTCGCCCACACACTGGTACCGGGGCTCGTTGCGGGTTCCCCCGCCGGATTTCCGTTGTGGGGCAACGGAAGGATCTCCGACGCCGCCGTCGCGCTCGGCTGGCGCGACGAACCGCTCGCCGAGCGGGACCTCAACGCCTTCCCTCTGCCCCGCGCCTGAGGGAGGCGACGCCGGGCTGTGGCGTGGCGCCCGCGGTTCTGCCGGAATGGCTGCGTGACGAAGCGACCTTCTACGTTCGCTCTCGACCTGAGCTGAGACCTACGTCACGAAGATTCGGTTGCCGTACGACTGGTTCCGATATATCGTGAACGTGTCGGAACATTACGTAGAGAGGATTCACATCATGCGAGGACGACCTTTTCCTCCAGAACACGGCCGACCCGCCTTCGGGCCATGGGCACGCGGCGGCTTCGGCGAATTCCCCCCGCCGCCCGGCTGGGGACCCGGCGGACCCGGGCACCGGCATCGGCACGGCCGTCGCGGTGGCCCCGGTGGCCGTCGCGGTAAGCGCGGTGACGTCCGCGCCGCGATCCTCGCGCTGCTTTCCGAGCAGCCGAGGCACGGTTACGAGATCATCCGCGAGATCGGCGAGCGCAGCGGCGGCTTCTGGAAGCCGAGCCCCGGCTCGGTCTACCCGACGCTGCAGATGCTGGCCGACGAAGGCCTGGTGACCAGCAAGGACGAGGGCGGCAAGAAGCTGTTCGAGCTCACCGAATCCGGTCGCGCCGCGGCCGAGCAACAGGACGCCGTCCCGCCGTGGGAGCAGATCGCCCACGACGTCGACCCGGTCGAGGTGAACCTGCGCAAGGCGGGGGCGACCCTGGCGGCCGCGGTCATGCAGGTCATGCACGCCGGCAGCGAGGCACAGCAGTCCCGCGCCGTCGACGTGCTCAACGAGGCACGCCGGACGATCTACGGCATCCTCGGCGAGGCCGACGACGACACCGCTCCGGACGAGGCGTCCCCCGGGGACGCGGAGTGACCTGGTACGACGAGGCCGGTGGGCTTGGTGCGCGTATGCACGCGATAGCCCACCGGCAACGTCATCCGCTTCTCCCCGGCTCCTGACGAAACCTCGTTGAGGCGCCGGACCTCCGCGATCGCCTTCGCCGCGACCGGAGCGCTGAACTCGATCTTCAGCACCGCTTCCATCACGGCGGCGTCGTCGAACAGCCACCGCGTCATCACCTTGCGGCAGCCGAATCCCTGACGGGCGAAGAACTTCTCGACGCCGGGCGGGTCGTAGTGCGGCAGGTCCTCTCGCATCCAGCGTCCGTAGGGCTCACTCGTCACATCGAGATCCACGATCATCAACGTCCCGCCGGGTCGCAGCACCCGCTCCGCCTCACGGAGGCCGGGTTCGCAGCCGGGGCCGAAGAAGTACGCCGTCCGCGCGTGGACGACGTCGAAAGCCGCGTCCGGCACCGGAAGCCGCTGCGCACGGCCTTGCCGCACCTCGACGTTGCCCAGTTCCCCGACGCGGTGCCGCGCGTCACGGACGAGCGGCTCATGGGGTTCGACCCCGAGCACCGACCGCGCCGTCGCGGCGAAGCGGGGCAAGTGGAAACCGTCACCGCAGCCGATGTCGAGCACGTCCGCCCCGGACCAGTCGCGATACCCGGCGAGGACCCGCCAGATCTCGTCGTCGGCGTCTTGCGCGCGGTTCTCGATCTCGTAGGCCTTTTGGTAGTACCAAATGTTCGGGCTCGGCAGCACTTCCTCGCCACCGCGGCGGAAGGAGGAGACGGATCGGGGAAACCAGCGCACGGAAACTCCAACGACGGGACACCGGGCCGGGTTCCTGATCACCGGGTCCAAATCTTTAACGGAAACAATGCGGAAAGCGACTAGACTTTACCCCCACCGGTAAGGGAGAACCGCATGTCGCTTGGCTCGGCCGCTCACACTTCCGTCATCCCTTCAGGAATCCCGTGCTGGATCGAACTCGCCTGCAGAGACGAAGCGGCCGCACAAGCCTTCTACAGCGGGCTTTTCGACTGGGAGTTCACCGTCCAACGTGATCCCGCGACGCCGACCGGACGGTACTCGATCGCGACATTGAACGGTGCCCCGGTCGGTGGTCTGTACCGCTCGGGCACCGGCGGGCCGAGCGGATGGAGCGTCCACCTGTCGACCCATTCGGCGGCCGCGGCGGCCGAATGGGTCGACAGCCTCGGTGGGCGGGTCACCCTCGGGCCGGTGGCGATTCCCCAGCGCGGCACCATCATCCACGCCATCGACGCTTGCGGGGCGCACGTCGTCTTCTGGGAACCGCCGGTCACCTGGGAGTTCGCGACCGGTATCCCCAACACCTTCAGCGGCGCGGATCTCAACACCCACGACGGCGCGGCGGCGGACCACTTCTACTGCCGCCTCTTCAACTACACCAGCCACCAGATCGGTGACGGCACCTCGCTCGACTACGCCGAATGGCTCATCGAGCACGAACCCGTGCTGTACCGGTACGTGATGGGCACGGAATACCGGCCGGACACTCCCCCGCACTGGATGGTCTATCTCGCACTGGATCCCGCCCGCGGCACGGACGCCGCCGCGGGACAGGCGTTGATGCTCGGTGGCGCCGTCGTGGTCCAGCCCTACGACACCCCGTACGGGCGCGTGGCGATCCTCGCCGACCCCGACGGTTCCGTGTTCGCCGTGATCGACCACTCCCGGGTCGTCGAAGGCTGGGGTACCGCCGAAGTCGACGATCCTTACGACGACTGAGCCGGGGTGAGGAGGTCCGTCACCCCGGCCCTTTTCGTCAGAGACCTGCCCAGAAACCGCAGTTGTGCTCGGCGGCGTAGCCGACCAGACCGATCCTGTCCGGTGCCAGCGACTGCACCTTCGGCGCCGGGCGCCACTTCGGCAGCGCTTCGCCGTTCGGATCGCCGGTCCTGGCGAACCGGGTCCAGTACTGAATCATCCGCGCCGCGAGTTTCTTCTGCGCGGGCGTCAACTTCGCCGGAGAACCGGCCAAATCAGACAAGTACACCAACTCTGAACCGTGGGAAGCCCCCGGGTCGATCCCAGGCGGGAAGGGGAACAGCGGCGGAGCGCCGCGGTCGGCGAATTCGTAAGCGAACGTCCGTGTCCTGGCGGCGAGGTGACGCTGAGCCTCGACCTCCGAGCACGCCCACACCCGATCGGTCATGACGTCGGCGAAGGCGTTGCCCGGACTACCGTGCGCGGCCGACGGATACTTGGCCGCGACGGTGGATGCCTTGTCTCCGAAGGCTTCACGCAGCAGCTGCTGATAGCGCGCTTCGGTGATCGGCTGGTCCGGGAAGAGCGCCGCGAACAACCTGCCCTCGTCACGCGTGGTCCCGGTCATCACCGGCACCTTCGCGAACCGGCCCGCCCGGAACGCCTCCGCCGGATCGGTCGGCAGGAGGCCGGTGTCGAAGGCCGGGGCGTTGAACGGCAACGGCAGCAACGTGCCGGCAGGCAAGCGGCGCAGGCACTCCACGTCGGCACAGCCGAGCTTCTGCCCCTCGGCGCGGCCGAACGCCTCGACGTCCGAGCGGTGTTGGAAGAGCTTCCCCTCGGAAGCACCGGGGAAGATCCCGTTGGCAGGCCAGTCGATCGTGCAGGGGCCGCTCTGGATGATCGCGCGGGTGACCAGGCCCGCCACCGAGGGCGAGGTCAGCTGGGCGCAGGTGCTCATCGCGCCCGCGGACTCACCGAACAACGTGACGTTCCCCGGATCTCCCCCGAAGGCGCGGGCGTTGCGCTGAACCCAGCGAAGGGCGGCTTGCTGGTCCTGGAGGCCGAAGACGCCGGAGTTTTTCCCGAGTTCGGGATGACCGAAGAAACCGAACACACCCAGCCGGTAATTCACGGTCACCACGACGACATCCCCACCGAGAGCGAGACGTTTGAAGTCGTAGTCACTGCCGGCGCCGGAAGTGAAACCGCCGCCGTGGACCCAGACCATCACCGGGCGCGGTTCGGGCGCCGGTTCGGCCGGGCTGATCACGTTGAGATACAGGCAATCCTCGTCGACGCTCGGGGCTGAGCCGATACCCGCCCCCTGCGCGCACCGCGGCCCGGGTTTGCTCGCGTCCCGCACGGCGGTCCACGGTTCAGGTCTCCGCGGTGGCGCCCAGCGCAGTTCGCCGACGGGTGGCGCGGCGAACGGAATGCCTTGGAAACTCCGGTATTCGCTGGTGCTCACCCCGCGAACGGGGCCGGAATCAGTGCGGACGACCGGGCTTTCGCCCGCCTCCGCCACGGATGTCGTCAGGGCACCGAGCGTCAGGACGCTCAGCGCCAGGGTCAGAAGCCGCTTACTCATCCTTTGAGTTCGCATACTCCGACCTTGGCCCAACGGCGAAGGCTTGTCACATGGCTTTCGCCGCTGTCTAAACAGGGACGAAGGCGGAGAGCAGCAGCCAGGAGACGACGGCGGAGGGGAGCAACGAATCGAGCCGGTCCATCAGGCCACCATGCCCCGGCAGCATGTTCCCCATGTCCTTGACGCCGAGATCGCGCTTGATCAGCGACTCGACGAGATCGCCCAGTGTCGCGGTCAAGACGATCGCCGCCCCGAACAGCACACCCTGCCAGGCGTGGCCGTCGAGCAGGAGGCTCAGCGTCAAGGCTCCGGCGACCACACCTGCCACGAGCGAACCGGCGAAGCCTTCCCAAGTCTTCTTCGGGCTGATGCTGGGCGCCATCGGGTGCTTGCCGCCCAGCACACCGGCGATGTAGCCGCCGGTGTCCGAGGCGACGACCCCGATCATGAAGGCGAGGACGCGGCCGACCCCGTCTTCGGGCGGCACCAGCATCGCGGCGAAGGCACCGAAAAGCGGGATGTACGCGGCGGCGAAGACCGACGCGCTGATGTCCCGCAGATACCCTTCCGCCCCGCCGGGCAACCGCCACAGCAGGCAGACCAGCACCGTCAGCACGAACGCCGTCAGCGCGCCCTCACGACCGAACGGCCACGCCAGCCAGATCATCGCCTGACCGCCGACGAGCACCGGGACCAGCGCGATCCGGATGTCCGCCGCACGCTTCAGCGCCCCGGCCAGCTCGATCGTGCCGACCGCGATGGCGATCGCGATGATGCCGATGAAAAGAAACCGGACGGTGAGCAGGGACGTGATGATCGCCGCCCCCAGCAGCAGCCCGACCCCGATCGCGGCGGGCAGGTTGCGGCCGGCGCGGGAAACCTTCCGCGCCGGTTCCGGCACGGTCTCTGGATCCGGCACCGTGGCCGGAACCGGTTCCGGGTGCTCCACCCGGTCCTCGCGTTCCTCGCTCACCTGGCTCATCAGACCTCGAGTAGCTCGGCTTCCTTGTGTTTCACCAGCTCGTCGACCTTGTGCGTGTAGGTGTCGGTGAGGTTCTGGAGTTCCTTCTCGGCGTGGACGACCTCGTCCTCGCCTGCCTCGCCGTCCTTCTTGATCCGGTCGAGCTCTTCCTTGGCCTTGCGGCGGACGCTGCGGATCGAGACGCGGGCGTCCTCACCCTTGGCCTTGGCGACCTTCACCATTTCCTTGCGGCGCTCTTCGGTGAGCTGCGGGATGACGATGCGGATCACGTTGCCGTCGTTGCTCGGGTTCACACCGAGGTCCGACTCGCGGATCGCCTTCTCGATGGCGTTGAGCGAGGTCTGGTCGTAAGGCTTGATCAACGCCATCCGGGCCTCGGGCACGTTGACGCTCGCCATCTGGTTCAGCGGGGTCGGCGCGCCGTAGTACTCGACGACAATGCGCGAGAACATCCCCGGGTGGGCCCGGCCGGTGCGCACCGACGACAGGTCCTCCTTGGCGACGGACACCGCTTTTTCCATCTTCTCCTCGGCGTCGAGGAGGGTCTCGTCGATCACGGCAACTCCCGTTGTTGTGTATTCGTACCGGTTGCGAAGAGCAGAGCAGGACTACGCGGGCACCCCGTCGGCGGGGGTGTCGACCAGGGTGCCGATCCTCTCACCACTGACCGCACGAGCGATGTTCCCCTCGGTGAGCAGATTGAACACGATGATCGGCATGTTGTTGTCCATGCACAGGCTGAACGCGGTGGCGTCGGCGACCTTGAGGTCCCGTTCCAGCACCTCGCGGTGGCTGATCTCGTGGAACATCTCCGCGGTCGGGTCGCTCTTCGGATCCGCGGTGTAGACGCCGTCGACGGCCTTCGCCATCAAGACGGCTTCGCAGCCGAGTTCGAGCGCGCGCTGCGCCGCGGCGGTGTCGGTGGAGAAGTACGGCATGCCGACCCCGGCACCGAAGATGACGACGCGCCCCTTCTCCAGGTGACGCTCGGCGCGGCGCGGGATGTACGGCTCGGCGACCTGTCCCATGGTGATGGCGGTCTGCACGCGGGTGGGCAGGCCCTCCTTCTCCAGGAAGTCCTGCAGTGCCAGGCAGTTCATGACGGTGCCGAGCATCGCCATGTAGTCCGCGCGATCGCGGTCCATACCGCGTTGCGACAGTTCCGCGCCGCGGAAGTAGTTGCCGCCGCCGATCACGACGGCGATCTGCACGCCTGTCCTGGCGACGTCGGCGATCTGCTGAGCGACCGAGTGCACCACATCCGGATCAACCCCGATGGAACCGCCGCCGAACATCTCGCCGCCCAGCTTCAGCAGCACCCGCCGGTATCCGCCTTCGACCCGGACACCCATGTCGCCCTCCCTAATGCTCTGGACCCGACTGTGCCCCGTCCCCGATGGACGGAGACGGGGCACAGTGGTGACTCTTGTGTTCCGCGGCCTGGATCAGGCCTGGCCGACCTCGAACCGGGCGAACCGGCTCACGGTCACGCCGGCCTCGTCGAGCAGGGCCTTGACGGTCTTCTTGTTGTCCTTGACCGACGGCTGCTCGAGCAGGACGTTGTCCTTGTAGTAGGCGTTGACCTTGCCCTCGATGATCTTCGGCATGGCCTGCTCCGGCTTGCCCTCTTCGCGGGCGGTGGCCTCGGCGACGCGACGCTCGTTCTCGACGACGTCGGCCGGGACCTCTTCACGCGTGAGGAACTTGGCCTTCAGCGCGGCGACCTGCATGGCGGCGCCACGGGCGGCCTCGGCGGCGGCCTCGCCCTCACCGGTGTACTCGATGAGCACGCCGACGGCGGGCGGGAGGTCCGCACCGCGACGGTGCAGGTAGGTGGTGGTGGTGCCCTCGAAGACGGCGACGCGGCGCAGCTCGAGCTTCTCGCCGATACGGGCGGCCATCTCCTGGACGGTCTCGTCGACGGTCTTGCCGTCGAGCGAGGCGGCCTTCAGCTTCTCGACGTCGCTGGTCTTCTCGGCCTTCGCGACCTCGACGATCTTCGCGGCGAGCTCCTGGAAGTCCTTGTTCTTCGCGACGAAGTCGGTCTCGGAGTCGAGCTCGATCAGCACGCCGCCGTCACCGGCGACGAGGCCCTCGGCGGTGGCGCGCTCGGCGCGCTTGCCGACGTCCTTGGCGCCCTTGATGCGCAGGAACTCGACGGCCTTGTCGAAGTCGCCGCCGGTCTCTTCCAGCGCCTTCTTGCAGTTCATCATGCCGGAGCCGGTCAGCTCGCGGAGACGCTTCACGTCTGCGGCGGTGTAGTTCGCCATCGTGGGTGTGTCCGTCCTTTTTCAGGTACGAGAAAAGTCTTTGGGGAAGTTACCCGTGGGGCCGCCAGGAGGCGGCCCCACGGGCGGGGTGCATCAGGAGGAGGCGGTGGCCTGCTCGGCCTGGGCCTCGGCAGGCGCCTCGGTGGCGCTCTCGGTCGCGGCGGCGGCTTCCTTGGCGTCCGCGGCGGCGGTCTCGGAGCCGGCGAGCAGCTCCTTCTCCCACTCGGCCAGCGGCTCGTCCGTGGCGACGCCCGCCTCGGGCTTGGCGTCGGCGGAGGAACCGTTGCGGCTGGAGCGGGCCATCAGACCGGCGGCGGCGGCCTCGGCCACGACCTTGGTCAGCAGCGCGGCCGAACGGATCGCGTCGTCGTTACCCGGGATCGGGTAGTCGACCTCGTCCGGGTCGCAGTTGGTGTCCAGGATCGCGACGACCGGGATGTTCAGCTTGCGAGCCTCGCCGACGGCGATGTGCTCCTTCTTCGTGTCGACGATCCACACGATGCTCGGCACCTTGGCCATGTCGCGGATACCGCCGAGGGTCTTCTCGAGCTTGTCCTTCTCACGGGTGAGCGTGAGGATTTCGCGCTTGGTCAGGCCGGCGAAACCGCCGGTCTGCTCCTGCGACTCGAGCTCCTTCAGGCGGAGAAGACGCTTGTGCACCGTCTGGAAGTTGGTCAGCATGCCGCCGAGCCAACGCTGGTTCACGTAGGGCATGCCCACGCGCGCGGCCTCGGAGGCGATGGCTTCCTGAGCCTGCTTCTTCGTGCCGACGAACATGATGGTGCCGCCGTGCGCGACGGTTTCCTTGATGAACTCGAACGCACGGTCGATGTAGGTCAGCGTCTGCTGCAGGTCGATGATGTAGATGCCATTGCGCTCGGTGAAGATGTAGCGCTTCATCTTCGGGTTCCACCGACGGGTCTGGTGCCCGAAGTGCACGCCGCTGTCGAGCAGCTGCTTCATGGTGACGACGGCCATTGCCGGAATCAACCTCTTCTGTGTCGTGCGCGCCCGGCTCCGCCGGGACGCGCTTGCTCGGTTCGTCGCTCTCGGCCGGGTGGCCGATCGCCCTGGTGCAGATGCTCGGGCCCGGACCCGGAGGCGAAGTGACCCCAAGGACCGCCGGACCGTGTGCCCCCGGTTGTCCTGACCCTCCGTGAGGAGATCGGCCATCGGAAGCGCGCACGTGCACGCGAAGTCAGCCCGCTGCCGCGGACCGCGCAAAAGAGTCTACTCCCTGTCGCCGCCGCCTACCGCACCGGCAGCCCCTGATGAGAGCGGTTGTCCACAACCGCCTCGGTTATCCACAGATTCCCCCGGCGCGTCCCACGCGCCACGCCGGTCGCCCAGGCTGGAACGCATGACCATGACGAGCTGTTCCCGCCCTGTCACCAGGCATTCCTTCGCGATCGACCGCACCGGCGGCAGGCATCGCCGTCCCGGACGGCCGAGGCGCCTGCCCCGCGTCGCGATCCTCGCGGCCACGTTCGCGCTCGTGGCGTCGTTCGCCGCGCCGGGCACCGCACGGGCCGCCTTTTTCCCGCAGGGGCGCCTTTCTTGGCCGCTCTCACCGACACCCAGCGTCACCAGGTACTTCGAGCCGCCGGCGACGCCGTACGGCCCCGGGCATCGCGGTGTCGACCTCGTCGCCGCACCGGGCACGAACGTGCTCGCCGCCGCCGAAGGAGTGGTGATGTTCGCCGGGCAGGTGGCGGGCCGCGGGGTGGTTTCGATCGATCACGAAGGCGGTCTGCACACGACCTACCAACCCCTCGCGCCGACGGTCACCGCGGGTGACCAGGTGTACCGGGGTCAGGTACTCGGGACGCTCGCGCCGGGACATCCGGGCTGTCCGGAGACGGCATGCCTGCACTTCGGCGTCCGGAAAGGGGACGAATACGTCGATCCGCTCGCACTGATCGGTGAACCGTCGGAGATCCGCCTCAAACCGTGGGAGGGAGGCTAGCTTTTCAGGCCTGCTCGACCAGCTTCGCGCGCAGCCGCATGACGGCGCGGGTGTGCAACTGGCTGACCCGCGACTCGGTGACGCCGAGGACCTTGCCGATCTCGGCCAGCGTCAGGCTCTCGAAGTAGTAGAGGCCGACCACGATCCGGTCGCGTTCGGTGAGCTGGGCGATCGCCTGTGCCAGCTGGCGGCGGTTGTCCTGGTCGACCAGGACGGCCACCGGGTCGACGGCGCCGTCGTCGGGCAGGGTGTCGACCAGCGAACCGCTGTCCTTGCCCGCGGCGACGAGGTCCTCCAGCGCGATGACGCTGGTGAGCTGCAGCTGTCCGTAGAACTCGCGCAGGTCGTCGACGCTGATTTCGAGCTCGGCCGCCAGTTCGGCGTCGGTCGGCGTGCGGTTGAGCCGGGCGCCGAGGCGTTCCAGCGCGCGTTCGGCCTCACGGGCCTTGCTGCGCACCGCCCTCGGGACCCAGTCCTGGGAGCGGAGGTCGTCGAGGATCGCGCCGCGGATGCGCTGCATCGCGTAGGTCTCGAAGCGCAGGCCCCTGGCAGGCTCGAACTTCTCGATGGCGTCGACGAGGCCGAAGATCCCGGACTGGATCAGGTCGCCGACGTCGACGTGGGTCGGCAGGCCGGTGCCGACCCGGCCGGCGACGTACTTGACCAGCGGGGCGTAGTGCAGCACGAGCCTGTCGCGCACGACCTGGTCCGGGGACTCGGTGAACTCACGCCACAACGCCTGGATCCCGGCGTCCACCTCGTAACTCGTCCGCGCTTCGGGCGCGACGGCAGGACCGTCCCCGCCGGAACGGTGTTTCCCGGCGGCTTCGGTGACATGTGGGTCGGCGGTCATCGGACCGCCGTTCTCAGCATGCGACTCAGGATGGTCTCCGTGCTCGTGCGGATGCGCGTGCGCCGTCGGTTCGGGCCGCCGGGTCACCTGCCGAGTCTTCCCCGGCATCATCGGGCCCGGGGGTGCGCGCGGTCGTGGATCGCCTTCAGCCGATCGACGGTCACATGAGTGTAGAGCTGCGTCGTAGCCAGCGTAGCGTGACCAAGCAGTTCCTGAACGCTCCGAAGATCGGCGCCGCCTTCGAGCAGATGGGTGGCCGCCGAATGCCTCAGGCCGTGCGGTCCCATGTCGCTCGCGCCCGGCACCGAGCCGACGGCGTCGTGGACCACCCGGCGGGCCGCCCGCGGATCGAGCCTGCCGCCTCGCGCCCCCAGGAAGAGCGCGGCTTCCACCCTGCCCTTCGCTTCGACGGCGAGCTTGCCCCTGCCCTCGTCCAGCCAGGCACGCAGCGCGGCTTCGGCCGGGACGCCGAAGGGCACGACGCGTTCCTTGCCGCCTTTGCCCAGCACGAGCACGACCCGGCGCGAGAAATCGACATCGTCCAAGTCCAGCCCGCACAGTTCGGAGACCCGCACACCGGTCGCGTAGAGCAGTTCCACGATGGCACTGTCCCGCAACGCCACCGGGTCCCGCTGTTCGGCACCGGCGGCTGAGGCCCGCATGACCTCACTCGCCTGCTCCGCCCGGAGGACCCCGGGGAGCTTGCGATGCGCGCGCGGCGCCACCAGCCGCCCGCCGGGATCGGTCGCGAGCGCCCCGCCGCGGTGCGCCCATGCGGTGAACGTGCGGGCCGCCGCCGCTCGTCTGGCCAGCGTCGTCCGGCTGGCCCCTTCCTCGCGTTGCCGGGCCAGCCAGCCGCGCAGCGTCGCGATGTCGAGGTCGGCGAACCGGCCACCGTTCCCGTCCACGAAGCCCATCAGCGACACCACGTCGCCGACATAGGCGCGCACCGTATGCGCGGACAGCCCGCGTTCCAGGGAAAGGTGCCGCTCGTAGTCGTCGATCAGCTTCCGGACAGGTTCCGGCAGCGCGGCACGGGCGGCGCGCAGATCGGGCCTGCGGGCGCGTTTTCCCGTGCCGTGGGGACCTTCGGTCGACGGCATGCCGATCACGCTGCGCGATGTACGGCGGATGGTCAAGTATCGCCGCACCCTGTTGCGGTGTCCGTGGTCGGATCGTGCCGGGATGGCGTCTCAGGTGTAGGCCAGTCAGGTCTTGGCTATCCGTCTTCGCCACCCTGAGTCACCTCTTTCCGCGAAGCCGTCGAGTTCCAGCTCGGGCAGCAATGAGCGGATCCGCTCCACCGGAACGCCGGACTCGACCGCGATCCGTTCCTCCGGTTTCGCCGATCGTTCGGACAGCGCGTCGTGCACGCGCAGTGCCTCCGGGCCGAGCCGGTCGGTGCGGCGGCTCGGTTTCCGCGGCTCCTCGCCCTGCTGCCCGAGCCGTCCGGCGGTCTCGAGGATCTCGTCCACCGAGGTCACCAGCGTGGCCTCACCTTCGCGGATCAGCGCGTGGCAGCCGGCGGACATCCCCGACGAAACCGGTCCCGGCATCGCCATCACGACCTTGCCCAGTGCTCCGGCCGTACCCGCGGTGTTCCGCGCACCGCTGCGCCTGCCCGCCTCGATCACGACGGTCCCTTCGGTGAGTGCCGCGATGAGCCTGTTCCGGACGAGGAAGCGATGCCTCGCGGGCGGGGTTCCTGGCGGATACTCGCTGACCACCGCGCCTGTCTTCCCGATGGTGCGCAACAAGGTCGTGTGCTGGGCCGGGTACCCGGCGTCGATCCCGCAGCCGAGCAGGGCGACCGTCGTGCCGGACGCGCTCAGCGCACCCCGGTGGGCCGCGCCGTCGATGCCGTACGCCGCCCCCGAGAACACCGGGATCCCCCGGCTCGCGAGGTGATAGCCCACCTCGGCCGCGTGGTGCTCGCCGTACTCGGTCGCCGCGCGGGCGCCGACGATCGCGATCGCCTGGTCCACCGCCTCGTCGAGCCTGACCGGCCCGCGCACCCACAGCGCCAGCGGTGATGCCACTCCGGAGACGCCCCTGCCTCGGGCGACGGCCAGCGAAAGCAACGGCCAAGCTGGCCATTCACTGTCTTCCGGGATGACGAGCCGGGTCTCGCTTTCCGCCGCGCGCTCCAGATCCCGCTCGGCGTAGTCATGCGCCCGCCGCGCGGCCGTCTCATCGCGCACCTTCGGCGGGCAATCGGCTCGGCGCACCCGTTCCGCGGCGACGACCGGTCCGTGTTCGCCGACGAAGTCGGTCAAAGCGGGCGCCGGCGGCTCGGCCACCCGCACCAGATACGACCGGGCGATCCGTTCAGCCTCGAATTCACCCATCAGGATGACCTCTCCCGGAAGTTCAGGGCCGCCGCGACCTCGTCGGTCTCGGGTCTTTCGGCGCCCTTCAGATCGGCCAGCGTCCATGCGATACGAAGACAGCGGTCCGCGCCGCGCGCGGTGATCGCGCCCCGCTCCAGCGCCCGGTCCAGCAACGCCGTGACCTGCGCGGGAAGCGCGAATTCGCGACGCAAAGCCGGACCCGGCACCTCCGCGTTCGTCGGCCAGCCATGGTCCGCCCAGCGTTTCCCGGCTCGTTCGCGAGCTTCCAGCACCCGTTCCCGGACGGCCGCCGACGCCTCGGGCACCTCGCTCAGGTGTGCGCTCAGCGCGGAAAGGGGCCGGAGCCGAACCCGCAGATCCACCCGATCGAGTAACGGTCCGGACAATCGCCCCAGGTACCGTCTCCGCGCGGCCGCCGAACACGTGCAATCGGCGTCTTTCGTCGGCGCGCAAGGGCAAGGGTTCGTCGCGAGGATCAGTTGGAAGCGGGCCGGGTAGCAGACGGCGCCCTTGACCCTCGCGATCCGCACTTCGCCCTCTTCGAGCACCGTGCGCAGCGATTCCAGCCGTTCCGGTCCGAATTCACAAACTTCGTCGAGGAACAAAATGCCCCGGTGCGCCCGGCTGATGGCGCCGGGTACGGCCAGGCCGCTGCCGCCACCGATCAGGGCGGGCACGCTGATCGAATGATGTGGTGCGACGAACGGCGGCACGGTGACCAGCGGCGCGGACCTGGACAGTGAACCGTCGATCGAATGGATCGCGGTGACCTGCAACGATTCTTCCGCGGTCAGGCGCGGGAGGAGGCCTGGCAGCCGTTTCGCGAGCATCGTCTTGCCGACCCCTGGAGGCCCGGTCATGAGCAGGTGATGCCCGCCCGCCGCGGCCACCTCCAGCGCCCACCGCGCTTCCGGCTGTCCCACGACGTCGGCGAGATCAGGCACCTTCGCCGGCTCCTGGACCACGGACGGCTCCGGCCGGGCGAGTTCGCCTTCACCTTTGAGCCAGTCCACGAAGTCGCTCAGCCGGGCGACCCCGCCGACTTCCAGGCCGTCCACGAGAGCGGCTTCGAACAACGACTCGGCGGGGACGACTGCCCGCCGGTATCCGGCGTTTCGCGCGGCCAGCAGTCCTGGCAGGACCCCTCGGACGGCCCGTACCCGGCCGTCGAGGGCCAGTTCGCCGAGCAGCACGGTGTGGAGCAGCTTCGTGGCCGGAACCGACCCCGTCGCGGCCAGGACCGCCGCCGCGATGCCCAGGTCGTAGCCGGAGCCCACCTTCGGCAGGTTCGCCGGGGACAGCCCGAGGATCACGCGTTCGTCGGGCCAGGTCTGCCTCGAATTGCGGACGGCCGAACGGACCCTGTCCTTGGCCTCCTTCAATCCCGCGTCGGGCAGGCCGACCATCGTCACCCTCGGCGAGCCACCGCCGATATCGGCCTCGATCTCGATCATCTTGCCGTCGACGCCGAGCAGCGCGACGGACCACGCTTTCGCCAGTGCCACTCAGAACGCCGCCTTGATATGCCGAACCTGCGGCCGGGCGCCGGGCCGGGCGACGATCGCGATGATGTCGTAGCGGACCGGGCACCAGCGGAGCATGAACGCGCGCTGCCACTGATGCGCGAGACGGCGGATGCGGTCCGCCTTGTCCGGGGTCACGGCCTCGGCCGGTGTGCCGAAGCCGAGGCCGGTCCGGGTCTTCACCTCGCAGAAGACGAGACGCTTCTTGTCGGTCGCGACGAGGTCCAGCTCCCCGTCGCGACAGCGCCAGTTACGGCTCAGGACGACATAGCCCGCCTTCTCCAGATGCCGGGCCGCGAGGTCTTCTCCCCACCGCCCCAGCTCGATGTGCGGTGCGCCGGTGGACGGCTTTTCGGTCGTGTCCATCATCTCGATCCCCCTCAGCGATCGTCACGGTGCGTGTGCGATTAACGCTGCCAGGGTGATCGGGCGCCGACCAGGCTCGATTCGCCCGCCTGTGGATAACCGGGGTGTTGTGGATGATTCGACCGCGACCGGGCTCCGGCGACCACGATCCGTCGGAGTCTCGTGCTAGGGGCCTCGCCACAGCGGCCTGACGCCTTTCACGACCATCCCAAAGGCCGCTTTTCACGGGGAAGCTGTCCGTCGTGAGTGTTGATGACGGTTCTCTGGAGGGGTAAGGCGAAGGTGGCGTGTCCGGGCGAGACGGTGGCCTGGGCGGCTTGGCACACCGCACTCACGTGCCCAGAGCCGTAACTCGCGCGTGAAGGCCCCCTTCACTGCGCTAGACGCAGTGAAGGGGGCCTTCACGTAGTTGGGAGAAGACGGCTCAGCCGGAGAACGGACCGTCTTCCGGCAGGCGGAGATCCGGCTTGTCGAGCTCTTCGACGTTGACGTCCTTGAACGTGATGACCCGGACGTGCTTGACGAACCTGGCTGGCCGGTACATGTCCCAGACCCACGCGTCGGACATGCGGACCTCGAAGTACACCTCACCGCCACCGTCGCGCACCTGCACGTCGACGGCGTTGGCCAGATAGAACCGCCGCTCGGTCTCCACCACGTACGAGAACTGGCCGACGATGTCGCGATACTCGCGGTAAAGCGAGAGCTCCATCTCGGTCTCGTACTTCTCGAGATCCTCTGCGCTCATGAAATCCGCGCCCCTCCTCGCGATTCTGCTGCTACTCCAGCGGCGGAGCGTTCATTGTTACCCACGTAGGGGCTGAGGGCACGTATCGGCACGCTCGGGTTTTCCAGCGCCGCGACGGTCAGCACGACCGGGTGAGGCGGCCGCGCCCGGTGCGCGGCGGCCGCGGTGGCCACATTCGCGTACGACCAGCGATGGACCGGGCTCGGGCCGTGCGTGTTCAGCGCCGCGCTGTGCTCCGTGGTGCTGTAGCCCTTGTGCACGTCGAAGCCGTAGTGCGGGTGGACGTCGTGCAGATCGCCCATGATCCGGTCCCGCGTGACCTTGGCCAGCACGGAGGCCGCCGCCACGCACGCGACGGCCTTGTCCCCCTTGATCACCGGCACGCTCGGGGCGGGAAGCCCGGAGACGCGGAATCCGTCGGTCAAGACGTAGCCCGGCGTGCTTCGCAACGCCGAAACAGCGCGCCGCATGCCTTCGAGGTTCATGACGTGGATACCGAAGAGGTCGACCTCGGCCGCCGGGATGACGATGACCGAATAGTCGAGCGCGCGCTGGACGACCCTGTCGTAGACCCGGTCGCGGGCTTTGGCCGTGAGCACCTTCGAATCGGTGAGCTCGGGCAGCCGGGCGGCGTCTCCGGAACGCAGGACGCACGCGGCGACGACGAGCGGGCCGGCGCAAGCACCGCGCCCTGCCTCGTCGACTCCGGCGACGGGTCCGAGCCCGCGCCGGTCCAGCGCACTCTGCAACCCCCAGAAGAGGTCGCCACGCACCACTGCTCTCGGCGGCCGAAGCGGCTCGGCCGGTGTGAGCGGTACAGGAACTCTCAAGGCCTTACCGCCTCCGGTCGACCGCCTTGCGCACTCCGGACGACATCCGCCTGCCGAGGAAGACCACGGGCCACGCCGCGGCGACGCCGACACCCAGGGGAAGCCCCTGCTGCCACGCCGGCGCACCGAGTGCCACCGGCTGAGCGGTCGCCTGCGGGTTGTGGTCCGAAACGCCACCCCAGCGGCCGGGCGGGAGCACGATGACGCGCGCCTTGCCGATGATGTTGTCGACCGGGACGGCGCCGTTCACGCCACCGCCGCCCTGGAACCGGGAGTCGCTCGAGTTGTTGCGGTTGTCGCCCATCACCCAGACGTAGCCGGCGGGCACCTTGACCGGGTCGAACGTCTTTTGGGTGGGGGGCATGCCCTCTTCCCAGTGGATGTACGGCTCGTCCAACGCCTTGCCGTCCACGACGACGCGGTTGTTGTCGCAGCACTGCACCGTCTGACCGCCGACCGCGATGATCCGCTTGACGAAGTCACGCTCGTCCGGCGGCGCGAAGCCGATCAGGGATCCCAGTGCGCGGAAACCGCTGACGAAGATGTTGCTGGACTCCGGCGTCTCGATCTCGCCCGCCCAGGCCGGCGGTCCCTTGAAGACCACCACGTCACCCGGGCCGGGATCGGTGAAGTCGTAAGTGATCCGGTCGACCAGGATCCGGTCGCCCGTGCATCCCGAGCAGCCGTGCAGGGTGGTCTCCATGGATCCCGAGGGGATCATGTAGACCTTGGCGAGGAACTGCTGGATCAAGATCGTCAGCACGAGTGCGACGACGATCAGGATCGGCAGTTCCTTCCAGAACGACCGCTTTTTGTTGACCTTGCCGAATTTCTTGGCTCCGGATCGGCCCCGGCGGGAGGCCCGGGTAGGGCGCTCCTCTTCGGGGCGATCGGGCTCGTCTTCGGAGGTGTTCTGGGACACGGGTTCGACCACGACGCCAGGTTACCTGTAACCGTGTGACTACCTACTTGGCGGAGGTCGTCTCGCGGTTTTCGCGGCGTTCCTTGATCTTGGCGGCCTTGCCGCGCAGCTCGCGGAGGTAGTAGAGCTTCGCCCGGCGGACATCGCCGCGCTTGAAGACCTCGACCTCGGCGATGTTCGGCGAGTGCACCGGGAAGGTGCGCTCCACGCCGATACCGAACGACACCTTGCGGACCGTGAAGGTCTCGCGGATGCCGCCGCCCTGGCGACGCAGCACGACGCCCTGGAAGATCTGGTTACGCTCGCGGTTGCCCTCGATGACGCGGACGTGAACCTTGAGCGTGTCGCCCGGTCGGAAGTCCGGGATGTCGGAACGCAGTGACTGCGCGTCCAGCGCGTCCAGGGTGTTCATCGGTGGTCCGTCCTCGTCTTCGTATGGCTTACGTGCAGCTTGGGCGCGCAGTGTCGGGCACTGCGACCTACCCGGGGGCTGATGGCGTTCCGGCGGACCTCGCGGCTTTTACAACGGACACTGGCCGGTGTAAAAATTCGCGCGTCTGCTCACGCCAACCTGTCAAGTATTGCAGACCGGGACTCAGGTGCTTGACCCGGCCTGGCCGGTGTCCTCGTCCAACCGTTCGAGGACCTTGAGATCGTGCTTGTCGAGACTACCTTCCGGCAACTGGCCGATGAGTTCCGGCCTGCGCCGCACGGTCCGCTCCAGCGCCTGGTCACGGCGCCAGCGGTCGATCAGCGCGTGGTTGCCGGAACGCAGGACGTCCGGTACGGCCAGGTCCCGCCAGACCTCCGGCCGCGTGTAGCTGGGGCCTTCGAGGAGGCCGTCGGAGAACGAGTCCTCCTCGGCGGAGCGGGCGTTCCCGAGCACTCCGGGCAGCAGCCGGACGACGGCCTCGACCATCACCAGCACCGCGGCCTCGCCGCCGACCAGTACGTAGTCGCCGATCGAGACCTCGTCGACGGGCATCCGCCGCGCGGCGTCGTCGATCACCCGCTGGTCGATGCCCTCGTAACGGCCGCACGCGAACACCAGGTGCTCTTCCGCGGCGTACTGGTGCGCCATGGCCTGCGTGAACGGCCGTCCGGCGGGGGTGGGGACCACGAGGCGGGTGTTCTCGCCGCAGACGTCGTCCAGGGCGGGGCCCCAGATCTGCGGTTTCATCACCATGCCGGGCCCGCCGCCGTACGGTGCGTCGTCGACCGCGCGGTGGACGTCGTGCGTCCAGTCCCGCAGGTCGTGGACGCCGACCTCGATGAGGCCGCGGTCGATCGCGCGCCCGAGCAGCGCGGCGCGGAGCGGATCGAGGTATTCGGGGAAGATCGTGACGACGTCGAGGCGCATCAGGCGTCCAGCAGGCCTTCCGGCGGGTCGAGGACCACACGGCCGCCCGCGACGTCGACCGCCGGGACGATCGCCTTCACGAACGGCACGAGCACCTCACGTCCGTCGTGTTCGATCGACAGCAGTTCCCCGGCCGGCGAGTGCACGACTTCGAGCACCTTGCCGATGACCGTGCCGTCGGCGAGTTCGGCCCGCAGGCCTTCGAGTTCGTGGTCGTAGAACTCGTCGGGGTCTTCGGTCGGCGGCAGCGTCGAGGTGTCGGCGATCAGCAGGGCGCCGCGGAGGGTCTCCGCGACATCCCTGGTCAGCACCTCTTCGAAACGCACCAGCAGCCGCCCGCTGTGTTCGCGGGCGGCTGCGATGGTGAGGTCTCTGCTGCTGCCGTCACGCAGCTTCGTCGTGACGACCGAACCGACCGCGAACCGCTGTTCCGGCGAGTCCGTGCGCACGTCCACCGCGAGTTCACCGCGGATTCCGTGCGCCTTGGCGATCCGGCCGACTACGACGTCCATCCCGTTGGTTCCCCGGTCAGCGATCGGTGTCGACGACGTCCACGCGGACGCCGCGGCCACCGATGCCGCCCATGACGGTGCGCAAGGCGGTCGCCGTGCGACCGCCCCGGCCGATCACCTTGCCGAGATCGTCGGGGTGCACATGCACCTCGAGCGTGCGGCCACGACGCGTGGTCAGCAGCTCGACCCGGACCTCGTCCGGGTTGTCGACGATCCCGCGCACCAGGTGTTCGAGGGAGTCAGCGAGGAAGCTCACGCCTCGGCCTTGTCACCCTCGGCGGCCTCCGCCTTGTCGGCTTCGGCCTTCTTCGGGGCGGACTTCTTCTTCGGCGTGGTGGCCTCGGTGGAGGGAGCGTCACCGGCGGCGGCGAGCGCGGCGTTGAAGAGGTCCTGCTTCGACGGCTTCGGCTCGGCGACCTTCAGGGTGCCTTCGGCGCCCGGGAGGCCCTTGAACTTCTGCCAGTCACCGGTGATCTCGAGGATGCGCTGGACCGGCTCGGTCGGCTGGGCGCCGACGGACAGCCAGTGCTGGGCACGCTCGGTGTCCACCTCGATGAAGCTCGGCTCTTCCTTCGGGTGGTACTTGCCGATCGTCTCGATGGCCTTGCCATCACGGCGAGTGCGCGCGTCGGCGACGATGATGCGGTAGTACGGCGCACGGATCTTGCCGAGACGCTGCAGCTTGATCTTGACGGCCACGGGTGTGGGTACTCCTCAGTTCTCTCTGATGCAGGTGGAAGGCGCACGCCAGCCGTGTGGGGAACGGCCGCGCGCACCCGAAGGTCCGAAGCTCAGGCGCGGTGAGAGGGTCCGGCCAAAGCAGGCAAGCGTACATTCTGCCAGACGCCGACCGGCGGTCAGAACGCGGCTATCCCGAGTGAGGCGAGCAGGATCGTCACGGCCGGGAGGAAGTTGTTCACCTGGTGGGCGACCACGCTGCCGAGCAGCCGTCCGGTGAACACCCTCGCCAGCCCGATCGGGATCGCGATCACCAGTAGCAGCGTGGTGCGCAGCGGTTCGAGATGACTCGCCGCGAAAACGGCCGTCGAGACCAGGAACGCCGCGATCCGCCCCCAGCGCTCGGTGCGCCACTGCAGTCGTTCGACGGCGCCCCAGAGCAGACCGCGATAGATGATCTCCTCGCAGATCGGCCCGACCAGCCACAGGTAGATGAACATGACGACGGCTGCCGACACCGACATCCGCCGGTCTTCGACGAGCGCGCTGATCGCCGAGGTCGCGTTCGCGTCGCCGACGATCTGCGTCCAGACGTAGGCGGCGAGCGAGGTGAACCCGAGTCCGAGCACGCCGAGTTTGAGCCCGATCTTCACGTCGGCCCAGCTCCAGCCGATCCGCAGATCGAGGAACGGGCCGTTGCCGCGGAGGCGGGTGATCAGCAGCGCGACCCCGGCGGCGATCATCGTCGGCAGCATGGTGCCCAGCAGCACCATGCGCATCGGCAGCGGCTGGCCGGGCTGGACGTCGCCGAGCAGGACGCTGATGAACGCCGCCGAAGCGAGCAGGACGGCCTCCACCAGGAGAAAGGCCCCGAACCCCCAACGATGCGGCGGTGGCGTGTCGGGCGCGGCCACCTCACCTCCGGCAGTCAGCTCGTCCGGCGGCGCTGCCTCGGGGATCGGCTCCCTTGGCTGAGATACGGTCACGCCGATCCTCCGGTGATCGTTCGGTTACTCACAGACTCTAGCCGCCCGGAGGGGCGATCACTCCTCCGCTGAAGAGCAATACCGCCGGTGGGAGGTTGTTGGCCGCGTGCGCGATGACGGCCGCGCTCACCCGGCCGGAAAGGTAGCGGGCGAGGCCGATGGCGATGCCCTGGCCGAACAGCGCGATCGTGCGCGCGGCCTCCCCGTGCAGCTGGGCGAACATCAGCGCGGTGACCAGCAGGATCACCCACGAGGGCAACCGGTGGAAGCCCATCGCGTTCCAGAGCGTGCCGCGGAAGAGCAGTTCTTCGGTGACCGGGGCGGCGAAGACGACGATGGCCGCGGCCACCACCAGCCAGACGGTGTCGCCTCCGGTGGTGCCGGACAGTTCGGTGATCGGGCTGGGTGAGACGTCGGAAATGGTCCTGTCGGTGCTGTCGGTCCCGTAGACGGCGAGCAGGAGCAGGTTGAGGAGGTAGCCGGCGGCGAGCGCGGCCGCCCCGCAGGCGAGCCCGATCCGGACGTCACGCCAAGTGGGTTTGAGCCCGAAGTCCGCGCGGAATCCCTGTCCCCAGACCCGGGAACCGGCGACGGGACCGAGGCCGAGCACGAGGGTGGGCAGGAACGCGAGGATCAGCAGCGGGCCGACGTCACGGAGTTCGAGGGGGTCGTAGCCGCCGAAGCGGCCCGACATCAGGAAGCTCATGACGAGGGTGACGAGGTGGTATCCGGCGATGCCCGCGAAGAACGCTACGAATCCCCAGTGCGCTCCGAGTACCAGACGCTCGCGAGCCTGACCGTCGTCGTCCACCACGCCTCCACGCTAAGTGCCGCTCCGGTCACGGGTGGAGTCGGGTCAGGGAGCTGAAGGACGCTTTCCCCGCATGCGATGGGGGTAGAGCGTCCTTCACCTCGTGAGATGCGGGGAAAGTCCCCTTCAGCTACGCGTAGATCTTGCCACGCAGGACGATGTGGCTCGGATGCCGCAGCACCGCGAGATCCTCACGCGGATCGGACGGGTAGACCAGCAGATCGGCCGAAGCGCCGTCGACGATCCCTGGCACGCCAAGCCATTCGCGGGCCGCCCACGAAGCCGAAGCCAGCGCCTGTTCGGTGGACATGCCCGCCTTGTGGAGTGCCTCGATCTCGTCGACGAGCCTGCCGTGTTCGACCATGCCGCCCGCGTCGCTTCCGGCGTACACCCGCACGCCCGCCTCGATCGCCGTCGACACCATCTCCCCCACGCCGGCGTGCAGTGCCCGCATGTGGTCGGCGTACACCGGGTATTTGCCGGCCATGTCGGCGATTCCGGGGAAGTTCTCGATGTTGATCAGCGTCGGTACGAGCGCGATACCGCGTTCGGCGAGGACACCCAGCTGGTCCGCCGAAAGCTCGGTGCCGTGCTCCAGACAGTCGATGCCCGCGTCGATCAAGCCGGGCAACGCGGCCTGGCCGAATACGTGCGCCGTCACCTTGGCGCCCTCGGCGTGCGCGACGGCGATGGCCTCGGCGAGGACGTCGTCGGGCCAGAGCGGGGCGAGATCGCCGGCACCGCGGTCGATCCAGTCGCCGACGAGCTTGACCCAGCCGTCTCCGTCGCGGGCCTGCTCGGCGACCGCCCTCGGCAGTTCCGAAGGGTCATCGAGTTCGATGCCGAGACCGGGGATGTAGCGCTTGCGCAGGGCCAGATGCCGTCCGGCGCGGATGATCCGCGGCAGGTCCGCGCGTTCCTGCAACGGCCGGACGTCGATCGGCAGCCCACAGTCGCGGATCAGCAGGGTTCCGGCGTCGCGATCGGTGATCGCCTGCTCGGTGGCCTCTTCGAGCGTGGTCGCGCCGCCGACCCCGATCCCGGGATGGCAATGCGCGTCGACCAGCCCGGGTACGAGAAAGCCTTCCCGGACAACGGTTTCCGCTCCGGCGACCGGTTCACTCGTGAGCCGGCCGCCGGTGATCCACAGCTCGCGGTGGTCGCCGTCCGGCAGGACGACGCCCGCCAGGTGCAGCGCCTCCACGGCCTATTTGTCCTTCGGGAACTTGAACTTCTTGGGGTCGAAGCCCGGTACGTCGTTCATCCCGCCGAGCTGGGAAAGGTCGGGCATCCCGCCACCGGGACCGCCGGGCATGCCGCCCGGGGGCAGCATCGGCATGCCACCGGGGAAGCCGCCACGGACCTTGGGCTGCGTCGGACCGCGCCCCTTGCCCTTCTTCCCCTTCTTGCCCTTGCGGTTCTTGCTGCCGCCTCCACCGCCGAAGCCGAAGCGGCCCGCCATCTGCGCCATCATCTTGCGCGCCTCGAAGAACCGGTTGACCAGTTCGTTGACGTCGCGGACGGCGACGCCGGAACCCTTCGCGATCCGCAGACGGCGCGAAGCGTTGATCATCTTCGGGTCGTCGCGTTCGGCGGGGGTCATCCCGCGGATGATCGCCTGCAGCTTGTCGAGATGCTTGTCGTCGACCTGCGCGAGCTGGTCCTTCATCTGCCCGGCGCCGGGCAGCATGCCGAGCAGGTTGCCGATCGGGCCCATCTTGCGGACCGCGAGCATCTGCTCGAGGAAGTCCTCCAGGGTGAGCTGGCCGCTGCCGAGCTTGGCCGCGGTCTGCTCGGCCTTCTCCTGGTCGAAGTGCTGCTCGGCCTGCTCGATGAGGCTGAGCACGTCGCCCATGCCGAGGATCCGGCTGGCCATCCGGTCCGGGTGGAAGAGGTCGAAGTCCTCCAGCTTCTCACCGTTCGACGCGAACAGGATCGGCTGGCCGGTGACCTGGCGGACCGAGAGCGCGGCACCACCGCGGGCGTCACCGTCGAGCTTGGTGAGCACGACGCCGCTGAACCCGACGCCGTCGCGGAACGCTTCGGCCGTGGTGACCGCGTCCTGACCGATCATCGCGTCGACGACGAACAGCGTCTCGTCCGGCGACACGGCGTCGCGGATGTCCGCGGCCTGCTTCATCAGCTCTTCGTCGACACCGAGACGGCCGGCGGTGTCAACGAGGACGATGTCGTGCTGGGCGCGTTTGGCCTCGTCGATGGCGCGGCGGGCGACGTCGACCGGGTCGCCGACGCCGTTGCCGGGCTCGGGCGCGAACGTGGTGACCCCGGCCCGCTCGCCGACGACCTGCAGCTGCGTGACCGCGTTGGGGCGCTGGAGGTCACAGGCGACCAGCATCGGCGCGTGTCCCTGCTTCTTCAGCCACAGCGCGAGCTTGCCCGCGAGCGTCGTCTTACCGGCACCCTGCAGACCCGCGAGCATGATGACCGTCGGCGGGTTCTTCGCGAACGTGAGCCGCCTGGTCTCGCCGCCGAGGATGGTGACGAGTTCCTCGTTGACGATCTTGATGACCTGCTGCGCCGGGTTCAGCGCGCCGTGCACCTCGGCGCCCTTGGCGCGCTCCTTGATGCGGGCGATGAAGTCCTTGACCACCGACAGCGCGACATCCGCTTCGAGCAGCGCGATCCGGATCTCACGCGCGGTGGCGTCGATGTCGGCGTCGGAGAGCCTGCCCTTGCGCGACAGGGTCTGCAGGGCGGACGTGAGCCGATCGGAGAGGGTGTCGAACACGGGTGTGCACGCTCCAGCTGGGTCGTTTGTGGCGAGCCGGTACGGACCGGCGGCTTTCCAGGGTAGTCGGTGTGCGGGGCAGGCGTTTGACGCGGTTGCGGCCGCCCGCGGCTCAGGGCTTGCGAAGGTCGGCTTCGGTGAGGGCCCGGATCACGTCGGCGCGGGCGGTGCCGGACTCGCGGACGGTACGGCTCATCTCCACGTGCAAGAAGGCCGTGCCTTCCTCGGCCGCGGCCTTGCCCTGGACGTTCTTCATCCCTTCCAGCGCGCCGCACGACGAAACCCACGCCCGGCAAACGGAGAACCCGCCGCCGGCGAGCCGGTCCGCGGCGCGCCGGACGGGATCCCCGGCCGCCGACATGCCCGGCGACAGCACGATGTCGTCGTCCGGCATGTTCTGGTCGTCGAAGCCGTGCAGCTGTACCTGTGTCATCCCGCGTCCGGCGAGGGACGCCGCCACGACGTGGAACACGGAGTCCACTTCATGCGCGACGTCGGCGTGGCCGTCGTCGGCCTTCCGGTGCGCGCCCGCGATCAGCAGGACCGCGCCCGGCACCCGCTGGAAGTAGTCGAGGCCGAACAACTCCGTCCGCAGGTCCGACGCCGGATGCGGAACCTCGATGACCAGTGACGGCGGCGCGGAGCGGTCGATCAGGTACATCCCCCACGCCCGCTCGGTGCCGGACTCGTTCGTCGCGATCGTGTACGGCCGCCCGGTGTCCGCGTCCACCCCGTCCCGCACCGAAAACCCGAGCTTCTCGAGATCGGACGGCGTCGTGTGCCCGGCGTCCAGCAGGGTGGTGAAACCGGCCGCCGCTTCCCGACGTTCGTCGGCTTTCGGCGAACGGTAATCCTGCTCGGCGGACAGCTGCGAGGTGAATCCGGCGACCAGGGAACGCAGGCTGCCGTCCGGCGCCGGAACGGGCTTGGGTGACTCGTCGTCACCAAGGATCAGCACGAAGGTCAACACCAAGGCCAGTGCGACGGCGATACCGGTCACACTCAGCAACATCCGTTTTCGGCTGATCACCACCCGAAGCCTACTGGCTCACCCGAATAGGTAGCCTTATCCGCGCTTTGGCCCCTTTGAGGTGAGTTGTAACGTCACTGAGGGCAAATTTGATATCCGCGTGTAACCCGATTGGGTGCGGGTTGCGCTAGTGGCCGACCAGGGCCGCGATCACCCCCGATCTTCGAACTGAAAGGCCTGGGGGCCAGGTGAATCGGCAGAAGGACCAGCTCGACCCGGTGACGCGGCTTCGCGATCAGATCCCCGAGGCGGGCTTTCCGCGTGGCGTGGGAGTGGCGTCCGCCACGGGTTTCGTCCTGCTGTTGCTGATCACCGCCTTCACCGCCCTTTATCTGTCCACCTCCGGTCCGCTTTCGGCGATCGGCGGGAAATCCGGTGACCTCGTCCCGGACGAGGTCACCGAGGGCCAGCGGCGCGCGACCGTCGCCCTCGCGCAAGCCCTGGCCACCTCCGCCACCACCGCCGCCAGCGACCTGCAGGTCAGTACCGGTTCCGGGGTGTTCGACAACGCCGATGACGACGCCGTCCTCAACCGGCTCGGCGAGACCTACCCGGACTGGCGCGGCATCGTCGTCTTCGACCCCGCCGCCCGGAAGGTCCTGGCCACGCACGGCGAACCGGTGGCCGTCGAGAACCTCCGCGACGTCGCCGTCTCGAACCTCACGGTCCGCCCGATCGCCCGGCCCGGCGACTCCCCGCTCGTCCTCACGGCGCTCCCGCTCTCCGGTGCCCGCGCCGGCAAGCTCCTCGTCGTCTCGACCGCGCTGCGCGGAGTCCAGCCGGAGCTCGACAAGGACGCCAAACAGCAGATCCGGCTGGTCACCCCGGACGGTGCGCTGCTGTATTCCTACGGCGCCGAAGTACCCGAGACCGACCGGACGGCACAGGAACTCCTCACCCGCGCCACCTCCGCCGGGGCGGCCGGGGAGTCGGGCGTCTTCACCGGTGACGCCGCGGCCGAGCCTGCCAAACCCGACCGGCGGATCGCGCCGGTCGTGTCCTTCGCCCCCATCACCTCCGACGGCACCGCAGGCAGTCTCGGGCTGACCGCCGTCACCATCAGCCGCTACCCGGTCGAACCGGTACCCGCGCGCTGGCCGGGCCTGATCCCGGCGGCCGCGCTGCTGGTTCTCGCCATCGGCGGTTTCGTGCTGCTGCGGCGCACGGTCGTCGCGCCGATCCTGCGCCTGCGCGCCGACGCGCTCGCCGTCGCGGCGGGGGTGCTCGACCGGCCGGTCCGCCAATCCCGCGTCCATGAGGTGAACCGGCTGACCCGTGCCGTCGAGCGATACCGGTCGAAGCTCAGGCGGCGCAAGATCGGCGCCAAGGTCAAGCCGTTCATCTCCGCACAGGCCGTCGTCGCGCTCGTTTCCTTGGCGCTGCTCGGCTGGTCGGTCACCGTCGCCGCGACCCTCGGCCGCCAGAACGCCGCCGTCTCGCCCACCGTGCTGAGCGAGTACCACGGCCGCGTCACGCACTCCGCCGACACTCTCCGCCGAAGCCTCTCCCAGGGCCTCGGCGACCTGCGGGCCGTCGCGAGGCTCAGCGCTGGCAAACAACCGGATCAGCTGCGCGGCATGCTCGAGCAGCTCGCCATGAACGAAAGCCGGTTCCGCAGCGTCTACCTGACCGACGCCGACGGCGGGGTGCTCCAGTCCGCCGGGCGTGAGGCACTGCGCGATCCGGGCAAGCTGCCCGACGGCGCGGGCCTGCGCCAGCACAACACCAGTGGCCGGGTGCCCGTGGTCTACGCCTTCACGCGTCTGCCGGATTCGGCACAGGTCCTGGTCGGCGAATACGACGTGCCCCGGATGGCTTCGATGCTCGGCTCGGCGGGCGGGCGGGTCCGCGTGGTCGACGAGGGCAAGCGCACCATCGCCGACACCGAGGGCTACTTCGCCTTCTCTCAGCTCACCGATCCCGTCTTGGTCAAGAACGTCACCACCGCGCAGACCGGTGAGGACGCCCGTGAGACGACGCCGACGACCCTGGTCGCGGCGGAGCGCCTCGCCGACGAGGGCAGCGTGGCCGAGCTGAAGTGGGTCGTCGTCGCCGAGCAGCCGATCGGCTCGCTCGGCGTCGCGGACAACACCGTGCGGGCGGGTGCCCGCGTGGCCGCGCTCCTCACCGCCGTCGTCGCGCTGATGTTGTTCGCCTGGCATCTGCTGGTCGTCATCCGGCCGCTGCGCCGCGTCGCGGAATCCGCCGTGCCGATCGCCAAGGGCGTCGGGATGGGTGCCGTGGTCTATCCGCAGCGCCAGGACGAGATCGGCAGTATCGCCTCCTGCGTCGAGATCTGCCGCCAGGCCTTGACCGAGGGCAAGGCACGCCTCGGCGAGGTCCGCCGTCCGGCCGGCGCGGCGACCGACGAGACCGCGCTGCTCCAGCGGGTGAAGGACGCGCCCGAGACCGAACGGCGGCCGGAACCCCGGGTCGCGCCCCGTCGTCCGGCGCGACCGCGCCGCGACCTCCCCCGGGTCGCCCGCGACGAACCCCGGCCGGAACAGCCCCGGGCGCCACGGCGGCAGCGGGGGCCGGGCGAAGGCCGGCAACCACACCTGGCCGAACGGGGCCGGAGCCCGAAGTGACGTTTCTTTACCTCGTGCTGCTCACCGCGTCGGCGGCGATGCTGGCCGCCGGGATCGCCGAGCAACGCAATCACTACCGGAACCTGCACAGCATCCCGACGCGGGTGCTGGTCAACGGCATCCGCGGGAAGTCGTCGATCACCCGGCTCTGCGCGGGCGCGCTCCGCGGCGGCGGGCTGGTGACGACCGCGAAGACCACCGGCACCGCGGCCCGGTTCATCCACCCCGACGGCAGCGAAGAGCCGGTCTACCGCAAGTTCGGCATCGCCAACGTCGTCGAGCAGATCGGCATCGTGCGCCGCGCCGCCGCGTACCGGCCGGACGCGCTGGTGATCGAATGCATGGCCGTGATGCCGGATCTCCAGGAGATCAACCAGAGCAAGCTGATCCGGTCCACCATCGGCGTGCTCTGCAACGTCCGCGAGGACCACCTCGCCGAGATGGGCCCGACGCTGGACGACGTGGCGCGCTCGCTGAGCCGCTCGATGCCGATCGGCGGGATCTGCCTCACCGCGGAGAAGGACCGGCTGGCGATCCTCCAGGAAGAGGCGGACAAGCGGAACTGCCGTCTGATCGCCGTCGACCCCGAAACGGTCACCGACGAGGAGATGCGCGGGTTCAGCTGGATCACGTTCAAGGAGAACGTCGCCATCGCGCTGGCCGTCGCCGACCTGCTCAAGGTCAACCGGCGGCTGGCGCTCGAAGGCATGTGGGCCGCACCGCCCGACCCCGGCGTCCTCCAGGTCCACCACTACCGCGCGGGACGGCGGAGGCTCCGCTTCGCGAACGTCTTCGCCGCGAACGACCCCGAATCGACACTGATGAACATCGACCAGCTCCGCGCGCAGGGCGCGATCGCCGATCCGCTCCACGTGATCATCAACTGCCGCCCAGACCGGGTCGAGCGCAACGGCCAGATGGGCGCGCTGATCCCGCGGATCGCGCCGGAACGGGTGGTGCTGATCGGCGACCCGACGCGCAGCGCGCGGAACGCGATCCCGAGCGAATGGCAGGACCGGGTCCTCGACCTCGGTGGCTCACGGCCGCCCGAGGAGCTGCTGCGCAAGATCGTCGGCGGTATCGACCGGCAGGCGTCGCTGGTCGCCATCGGCAACATCCACGGTCAAGGCGAACTCCTCATCGACGAACTCGCCAAACTGGAAGCGGTCGCCTCCTGATGCTCACCACGTCCCTCTCCCCCGAGGTCGCCACCATCGGCCTCGCCATCGGGCTGCTGTTGTCACTGGTCTGCTACCTGACCACGAACCTGTCGCCCGGCGGCATGATCACCCCCGGCTGGATCGCCTTGACCATCGTCGAGGACTTCCGGCGGGCGGCGATCATCGTGCTGATGACCGCGCTGACCTACGCGGGCACGAAAGTCCTGCAGCGCGTGGTGATCCTGTACGGCAAAAGACTGTTCGCCGCGGTCGTGCTGCTCGGGGTCGTGCTGCAGACGACCTTGCTGCTGTTCCTCCAGGCCGACTTCCCGCTGTTGTTCGTGCACCAGACCCTGGGTTTCGTGGTGCCCGGCCTGGTGGCCTACCAGCTGGTCCGGCAGCCGCCGGCGGCGACCGTCCTCGCCACCGGAGGGGTGAGCCTCGGCTGTTACGCGATCCTGATCAGCGGAGTGCTGGTCGGCCTGGTCCCCGAGGTGTGAGGGCAGCGATGCGCAGGGCGATCCGGATCGGCGTACTGGCCGCGGTCATCGGCGTGTCCGGGACCGCCGCGGTCTACGTCGCGACGCAGGAAAAGCAGGACATCACCGCCATGTCGGCGTCCTTGGTCACGCCGGGTGCCGCGGCGACCGGCGAATATTCGTACGAGCGGCTCGCCGCCCCCGGCCGGACCATCGTCCGCGATTCCGCCGGCACCCAGCTGGCGTCGTTCACCGACGGCTCGCGCACGGTCATGCTGACCGGCCGGAGCCGGACCTTCACCGAACCGAGGTTCACCACGGTCACGGTCACCTCGTCGGCCTGGATCCGGTTCGCGCCGCAGGCCTGGAAAGAGGGCGCGGAGAAGGAACCGTGGTTCCGCGACTGGCTGCCCAAGGCCGTCGGCGACACCTCTCCGGACCTCCTCGCCATCGCGCTCCAGTACACCGACGGCTCGGCGCCTCAGATGGCCAAGAAGCTCCGGATAGGGGGCGACGCCAGCTTCGGTCCCGACAGCGCCGAAGGACGGCTTGAGAAGTCGGACTTCTACGACTACCTCGGCGTCGACTGGGATTTCCCCGACAAGCACGAGAAAGCGGAACCGGCACGGTTCGGTTCGCTCGACTGCTCCGGTTTCGTGCGGATGGTCTACGGCTACCGCGCGGGCTACCCGATGCTCGGCAGCAACACGAAGGGGCCGGGACTACCTCGACGCGCCTGGGCGATGTCCGAACTCGGTCCCGGGACGCAGGTCATCGCGGACACCAAGAAACAGGCCACGGACTACTCGGCGCTGCAGCCCGGCGACATCCTCTTCTTCAATCTGGAGCCGAACCTCGGGCCGCAGGTGTCGCACACCGGGATCTACCTCGGCATCGACGGCGACGGGAGGCGGCGGGTGCTGTCCAGCCGCAAGGTCGCCAACGGGCCGACGTTCGGTGACGCCGGTGGTGTGTCGCTGATCGACGGCGAAGGCACCTACGCCAAGGCGTTCCGCGCCGCCAAACGACTCTGAAGCAGGCTTCCGGCAAAAGAAGGGCTCCGAGACCGGCCGCCCCTCGCAAGCCGGTATCGGAGCCCCTACGGAAGGCTCGCCTCCCCGCGAGCCGACCGTAAGCACACTTGGCGAGGTTCGCGGGAAATCGGCTCGCCGGACCCCCAGTACCAGGCGATTCGTATCCCCGCGCGGTCGCCGCGCGATGGCATAACCATGCCCGGTCACCGTGGGGTCACGGCAGCGTGAAGACCCTCAACTGTCCCTGGGTAGAACTACTCAACTGGTCTTGGCGCGCGATTTGGTCTTGGCCGAAGCCTTCTTCGCGCGCGTCCGCGCTTCGTGCGCCTTGCCCGACGCTTCCTTGGCTTTCCCGACCGGATCACTGTCGGCTTCGACAGCGCTTCGCTGCAGCGCCGCCAGCAGCCGCGTCACGCCTTCCGCCTGCTCGGCGGCGGTGGGCTGGAGGACGTCGTCACCGTCGAGTTTGGCTTGGATGAGCGCTTCCAGCGCTTCCCGGTATCGGTCGGTGTACCGGCCGGGCTCGAAGTCCTGCGTGAGGTCCTCGATGAGCGAGACCGCGTTCCGCAGTTCCCCGCGCCGCAGGTCGACGTCCTCGTGCAGGAACGGGAAGTCGGGCCGCCGGATCTCGTCCGGCCACAGCATCGTCTCGAGCACGATCACCTGGTCCCGTACGCGCAGCGCGCCCAGCGTCTCGCGCTGCCGCAGGGTCACCTTCACGATCGCGATCCGGCCGGACTGCTGCAACGCCTCGCTCAGCAGCACGTACGGCTTGGTGCCCGCCGGCTCCGGTTCGAGGTAGTAACTGCGCGCGAAGTACGTCGGGTCGACCTGCTCGGCGGGCGTGAAACCGACGACGTCCATCGATTGAGTGGTCGGCGCGATCAAGGAGGCGAAGTCGGCGCTGGTCAGCAGAACCACGTCACCACCGGGGACGGGGTGGCCTTTGCCGATTTCGTTCGGCGGGACCTCGGCGCCGTCCACCTCGCAGACCCACTTCACCCGCACCCGGCCGCCGTCAGGCTCGTGCACCTGGTGGAGGGGGAGGTTGTGCTCCTCGGTCGCGCTGTACGCCTTCACCGGAATGGCGTACGTCCCGAAGCCGATCGTGCCTTTCCACACCGCCCGCATGGCCCACCTCCGCCTGGTCAGCGTATCCAGGGCCCGAAGCGGCGGGACAGCTACAAACGGGTGTCAGGGGCTACTGATTCGCTCACACATTCGAATGACGGACGTGCTTCGGCGAGCGCGTCGGCCGAACAGCCGACAGCGGTGGCGGCCGCTCGGAGTACTTCCGCGACCACCTCGACGTCCACCTGGGGAGCGGCGGCCAACGCGCCCTCACCGCCCCCTTCGACCCGGACGGCCATACCTTCGAGCGCGGTGGCCAAGGCCTGTTGCCCGGCGACGAGGTGCTCGACCACCTGGAGCAGTTCGGGCACGGTCGCGGCGGTGCCCGACGCGGTCAAGGAAGCGGCCAGGTCGTCCGCGCAGCCACGGAGGTGAGAGGCGACGACCGTCGGCGGCAGCGTGAGCCGCTGCGGTCCGGGTGCGTTCTGCTCGTGCCCCAGCACGCGCTCACCGCCCCTCCGGATCCTTCGGGTCCCGACCGCGAACATCCTGCCACCGCTACCGTCCGCCACCCGCGCGACACCCCGATCCAGCGCGTGAAGGCCCCCTTTCCTCGGCTGAGCCGAGGGAAGGGGGCCTTCACGCGCTTCTGGGTCAGGAAGCGGCCGACAGCAACGCCGCCTCGATCTTCGACCGCCAGGCCTGGTCGACCCGGCCGGTCCTGGGCGCGACGGCGAACGAGTCGACCACCGCGCCACCGAGCGTGGCCACCTTCGCCCAGCGCACCTCGGCCTCGCACCGCCGCAGCGCGCCCGCGACCCGGTACAGCAGCCCGATCCGGTTCGCGGCCCGCAGTTCGACCACGACCGTGTCCTGTCCGCTGGTCTCGTCGTCGAACCAGATCACCTTCGCTCCGGCCGGCGGCGTCTCACCACCGCCGTAGTCCCGTTCCTTGGCCGCGAGCCGCTGGGTGAGCGGCAGCGTCCCGGCCACCGCCCGCGCGAACTGCTCCCGCAGCAACGTGACGTCGGGCAGCGAGCCGAACTTCGGCGACGCCGTGAACACGCCCGCCCGGCCCCCGTCGTGCCCGCGCAGCACCGCCGCGTGCACCTCCAGGGAGTTCAGCGCGAGCACTCCGGCGGCGGGCGCCAGCAGTTCCGCACGGGCCGGGACCGCGAGCACCACGGTCACGACCTTGCCCGCGGCGGTGATCCGCACCTCGCCGCGGCCGGAAGCGACGGCCTCGGCGACGAGTTCCCGCTGCTCGGCGCCCATCGGCTCCGGCGGTACGAAACCCTTGCCGTGCAACGCCTCTTCGCAACCGGACACGAGTTCGGCGAGCAACCGGGCCTTCCAGTCGGTCCACACGCCCGGTCCGGTGGCCAGCGAATCGGCCGTCGTCAGCGCGTGCAGCAACTCCAGCAGGACCAGGTTGTCGTCGAGCGTCTTCGTCACCCGCTGGATCGTGGCCGGATCGCTGATGTCCCGCCGCGTCGCGGTGTGCGGCAGCAGCAGGTGATGCCGCACCATCGCCGAGACCAGCGCGGCATCCGCTTCCGAGAGCCCGAGCCGGGCCGCCACCTGCGCACTGATCTTCGCGCCGAGTTCGGAGTGGTCCGCGTCGCGGCCCTTGCCGATGTCGTGCAGCAGCGCGCCGATCAGCAGCAGGTCCGGCCGCGAAACGGTGGTCGTCAGTTTCGACGCTTCCACCGCGGCCCGGACGAGATGCCGGTCGACGGTCCACGCGTGCACCGGCGACCTCGGCGGGAGATCCCGCACCGACCCCCATTCGGGGAACAGCCGCGCCCACAGTCCTGTCCGGTCGAGCGCCTCGACGGCGTCGATCAGGCCTTCGCCCGCGCCGAGCATCTCCACCAGCGCCTTGAGGGCGTCGGCCGGCCACGGCGCGCGCAGTTCCGGCGCCGTCTCGGCGAGCGCACGCAGGGTGCCGTGCGCGATGGGCTTGCGGATCCGGGCCGACGCCGCGGCGACCCGCAGCAGCAGCGCCGGATCCTTGGCTGGCACCGCGTCCCGCGCCAGCGCGACCTCGTTTCCGTGCAGGACAACGCCTTCGTCGAGCGGTGTCCGTGACGGTCGCCGCCCGAACCGCGCCTTTGGCGGTTCCACAGTGGACCGAAGCGCCACGTCGACCGCGTAGGCGATCGTCCGCCCCACGCCGGAAAGCTTGCGCGCCAAGGTGAACCGGTCACCGAACCCGAGTTCACCCGCCACCGTCTCGGCTTCCGGCGCGCTGAGGATGTCCCGCTCCCGGCGCAATTCCCGGCGTAACTCCGTCCGGACGTCGAGCAGGAGCCCCTTGGCCGCGAGCAGTTCCTCACCGGGCCTCGCGGTCAGCTGCGCCGCGGCCATCGCCTCCAGGACGGCGAAGTCGCGAAGCCCGCCTCGGCCGTGCTTGAGATCAGGTTCGGCGGACTGCGCGATCTCGCCACTGCGGGCCCAGCGCTGATGCACCGAGTCCGACAGTTCGCCGACCCGTTTCCTCGCCGTCCGCCGCCACTGATCCCTTGCCGCGGCCGCCAGTCTGGCGGTGATCTCGGCGTCCCCGGCGATATGCCGGATGTCGAGCAGCCCCATCGCGGTCCGCAGATCCTCGGACGCCACCTTCAGCGCCTCACCCGGCGTGCGGACCGAGTGGTCGAGGCCGATCTTGGCGTCCCACAACGGGTACCAGATCGCGTCGGCGATCTTGCCGACCTCACCGTTGCCGTTGTGCAGCAACAGCAGGTCGAGGTCGGAGAAGGGCACCAGCTCACTGCGCCCGAGGCCGCCAACGGCGGCCAGCGCGACACCGGGATCAGCGGTGTCGACGCCGGCCGCCGCGGCGCCCTTGCCCAACCAGAATTCGTAGAGGTCGACCAGGGCCGCCCGCAACGCGGCCGCCCCTAGCCTCCCGTGCCTGCCCTCGAGCAATCGCTCGGTGGCCTTGACCAGTTCACCCCCGTCGGCCATCCGTGACGCCTATAGAGCTGCGTTCATCGGATGGCGCGATCGCGAACGCGTAGCCGGGTCGCTCGTTGGCATGTAACCCTCACCTTCAGCTGTACGGCGACCCGCCTCGCGTTAGCGAGCCCTTCGGGCGAAGCGCCGTTCTGGTCAATTCCAAGACTCCGCGGCACGCCGAGCGTCAAAGGGCGTCCGAGCCGCGTTCGCCGGTCCGTACCCGGATGACCGTCTCGACCGGCGTCACCCAGATCTTCCCGTCGCCGATCTTGCCGGTGTGGGCGGCGGTGGTGATCGCTTCGAGGACCTTCTCCACGTTGGAGTCGTCGGTGACGACCTCCAAACGCAGCTTCGCCACGAAGTCCACGGAGTACTCCGCACCCCGGTAGACCTCGGTGTGGCCCTTCTGCCTGCCGTAGCCCTGGACCTCGCTGACCGTCATGCCGAGCACACCCAGCTGTTCCAGCGCGGAACGGACGTCGTCGAGCGTGAACGGCTTGACGATCGCGGTGATCAGCTTCATGCCTTGCTCTCCTCGAGTTTCGTGGCCGCGTTGCCGGTGGACGACTTGACCGGGATGGAGCTCGGCTGGCCGAGGCCGCCGCCCGAACCGGTGAAGTCGTACGCGCTCTCCGCGTGCTGCGCCTCATCGATACCACTGACCTCGTCCTCCGCGCTGACGCGGAACCCGCCGAGCTTCTTGATCACCCAGCCGATGATGAAGGTGAGCACGAACGAGTACACGAGGACCGCTCCCGCCGCCGCGGCCTGCTTGCCCAGCTGGCCGAGCCCGCCGCCGTAGAAGAGGCCGTCGACGCCGAGCGAGTTGACGCTGGTGGTGCCGAAGAAGCCGATGAGCAGCGTACCGACGAGACCACCGACGAGGTGGACGCCGACGACGTCGAGGGAGTCGTCGAAACCGAAGCGGAACTTGAGGCTGATCGCGAGGGCGCACAGGGCACCGGCGATGACGCCGATCGCGATGGCACCCAGCGGGCTGACGAACCCGGCCGCCGGGGTGATCGCGACGAGACCCGCGACGGCACCGGAGGCGGCGCCGAGGGTGGTCGGCTTGCCGACCTTGATCTGCTCGACGATCAGCCAGCCGAGCACCGCGGCCGCGGTCGCGACGGTGGTGTTGGTGAACGCGACGGCGGCGAGGTCGTTGGCGGCCAGCGACGAACCGGCGTTGAAGCCGTACCAGCCGAACCACAGGAGCGAAGCACCCAGCAGGACGAAGGGCACATTGTGCGGACGTCCCGTGCCCTTGGGCCAGCCCTTGCGCTTCCCGAGCACGATCGCGAGCGCGAGGCCCGCCGCACCGGCGTTGATGTGGACCGCCGTACCGCCCGCGAAGTCGAGCGCCTTGAGCTGGTTGGCGATCCAGCCGCCGACCGCGTCGGCACCGACGAAACCGTTGAACGAGAACACCCAGTGCGCGACCGGGAAGTACACGATGGTCACCCAGATCGCGACGAACAGCGTCCAGCCCCAGAACTTGGCGCGGTCGGCGATGGCACCGGAGATCAGTGCGGGCGTGATGATCGCGAACATCAGCTGGAACATCACGAAGGCGAACAGCGGCAGCGCGTCCGCGCCGGGCCAGGCGACCTCGGGCGCGGTGCTGGTCGCGGCCGTGGCGAACCCGGCGAGCTTGCCGGAGATGTTCGAGAGACCGGCGAAGTCGAAGTTACCGAGCAGACCGCCGCCCACGTCGTTGCCGAACGCCATCGTGAAGCCGTACAGCGTCCAGAGGACACCGACCACGGCCAGCGCGATGAAGTTCATCATCAGCATGTTCAGGACGCTCTTCGCGCGGACCATACCGCCATAGAAGAACGCGAGTCCTGGTGTCATGAGCATGACCAGCGCGGCGCTGATCAATACCCATGCCGTATCTCCTGCGTTCAGCACAATCTTCCTCCCGTGCCTGGGGTGTACTGCGCAGGAATTTTTGGTCCGCGGTGTTTCCTCGGGCGGCGATTGGTGTTTCACCCGCGTGAACTGTCGGCGCGGCGTTGTTACGTCCAGGTTTCCGGAGACCTGGTGCGTTCTGTCCGGTTGCGAAACCTCATGGTCGAATATCCCCATGAGCACCCACGACCCCGGCAATGACCCACTGCCACCAGAGATCGTCCGGTCGCTGCTGTGCTCGGTCTGCGGTGACCCGGTCGGGGTAACCGGTCGCACGGTGCGTTGTGGGCGCGGTCACTCGTTCGACGTGGCGAAGCAGGGTTACGTCAACCTTCTGCACGCGCGTATCCCGGCTGGCACGGCGGACACTGCCCCGATGGTCGCGGCTCGCGTCGACCTCCTCTCTTCGGGCGCCTATCTCCCCCTCGCCGAGGCCCTCGCGAAGGCCGCCGCGGAGCACGTCGAGAGCGGGCTGATCATCGACGCCGGCGCGGGCACGGGCTACTACCTCGCGCACGTGCTCGACGCCGTCCCCGCCGCGTACGGACTGGCGCTGGACGTCTCCGCCGTCGCGCTGCGCCGGGCCGCTCGCGCGCACGCGCGCGCGGGCGCGGCCGTGTGGAATCTGTGGGAGCCCTGGCCGGTGGCCGACTCGAGCGCGTCACTGATCCTCAACGTCTTCGCGCCCCGCAACGCGGAGCAGTTCCACCGCGTCTTGACCTCGGACGGGCTGTTGGTCGTCGCCACGCCGAACCCCGGGCATCTCCGTGAGCTGGGCGACCTGGTGATCTCCGTCGACGGCGGCAAGGACGCGCGACTGGAAGAAACCCTCGGCGACCGTTTCGGCAGAGTCGACCGACGCGAAGTCACCCAGCGGGTGACGTTGTCGCCCGCCCAGCTCCGGCAGGTCGTCGAGATGGGCCCGAGCGCGCATCACCTCCACCGCGACGGCCGCCGCGAACGGCTCGACGCGATCACCGAGCCGGTGGATGTCACCACCTCGTTCAGCGTCACGCTGTACCGGCCGGTGCGCTGATGGAGGCACCCGCGACCCTGCTCGCCGACGCCGCCTGGGTCAGCGCCCGCATCGGCGGCGCCGCGAAACTCTACGGCTGCTCGCGGCCCGAGGTCCTCGGCACGATCTGGTGGTACTCGCTGTCCTCGGTCCTCGTCGCTCCTTCCGTCGAGTCTCTCGTGCGTGGTGAGCCGCTGGATCCTTCGCTCGACGCCGTGACCATCGACCTCGTGCCGGACGGCCGCTTCACCGGGGCTCGTTCGTCACGGGTCCTTTCCGGCGGTCTCGCCGAACTCGGCGAGGCGTTCGCCGGAACGCTGGGCGCGGCGATCGGCACCATCTCGGCGGTCACCGGGGCGAATCCGCGCGCGCTGGGCGCGATCGCGACGGATTCGATCGGCAACCGCCTGCTCTGGACCGGCGACACCGCACGGGCGATCGAGCTGGCGGCGCCGCTCGTGGCCGCGATCGGACTCGGGATGCCGGAGCCACGGTTCTCGCGAGTCGGGCGGAACACCGTGGTGCGCCGTGCGTCCTGCTGCCTGATCTACGAGGCGGGGAACCCGAAGTGCACCAGCTGCCCCCGGCAGACCCCGGACGAGCGGGAGCGGCGCCTACGCGCCGCGCTCGGCTGACCGGCCGCGTTTCGCGCGTGAAGGCCCCCTTCCCTCGGTACGTGAACAAGGCAGCAGGCCACAACAGTCACCTCAGGCGGACCTGAGTGACGTGCCCTTGATCAACTACGGAACCGGCGCGATCCCCTTGTGTCCATGAAGGAATTGGGACAGTCAGCGTCCCGATTCCTTCATGGACACGCTCGACTCATCACCACCAGCATCAACGACACCACCAGTCACAATCGTGGCGCGTGAAGGACTCCTTCCCTCGGCTGAGCCGAGGGAAGGGGACCTTCACGCGCAGCCGGTGTGACAGGTGCTGCTGCCGAGGCTCGTGACGGGCGGCCGGGCCCTCCACCGTAGATACCTGAAACACCCTTGGCCAGAACACGAATCGCCACTTACGACCAACCCAGCCCGCTCAGACGGCGGCGAGGTTCTCCTTGGTCAGCGCGGCCACCATCGCCGCGCGGGAACCGACCCCCAATTTGGTGAAGATCCGCCGCATATGCGCGGAAACCGTGTTCAGGCTGATTTCCAGTACGCCGGCGATCTGCTTGTTCGTGTAACCCCGGCTCACCATGCGCGCCACTTCGTGCTCGCGCGGGCTGAGCAGGTCGTGCGCTTCCGGTGTCACCGGTACGAGCAGGCATCTGACACCGTGCTCGGTGAGATCGAGCAACGGTCTCCGCATCGCGGCGTCGCCGTCACACAGTTCCGTGACCCGCCGGACGAGTGATCTCGCCAGGCTTCGCACGGTTTCGTCGTCCGAAACGACCTTCATCCGCTGCCGCGCGAGATCGCGTATCGGTACCGCAGGAAATCCCACCGCCGGGCTCGTGGACATAGACCGGCCTCCCCCCTCTTGGTTTCCCTCCCTCTCTAGCAAACCCCTCCGACAGGAAAAGCGCATCGTCGGTTTGTGTGACAAGGACGAACTAGTTCATTCATGTCACACAAGAACGTGTGACTACCGGTGTCCCCCGGTGCGCGGGCAGTGTCGGTTCCGTGCTCACCGACGCACCGCGCCGGCGATCGCGGATTTTCACCGGAGCAGAGGAGAACGGTTATGAGCCGTGGCTATGCGGCAGTGGACGGCGAGCTGGAAGACGAGCTGAGCCGTGAACTCGAAGCCGAGTTCGCAAACGAACTCGAGGACGAACTGGCAGGCGAATTCGAAGACGAGGACGAGTTCGAAGACGAGCTCGGCGGGCTGGCCCAGGAGCTCGAAGACGAGCTGGAGGACGAGGTCTACGGCGAGTACGAGGACGAGGACGAATTCGAGTCCGAGTTCGAGGCCGTCGTGCGGGAACTCGAGGACGAGTTCGAACTGGAGTCCGAAGGCGAGGACTTCGCGCATCCGGCCCGGCGGTACTACAGCGACGCCGAGATGATGGCGCAGCTGGCTTTCCAGGCCGAGAACGCGGAGACCGAAGACGAAGCGGAGGCCTTTCTCGGCGCGCTCGCCCCGCTGGCGTTCCAGGCGGCGAAGTGGGCGGTGCCGAAGATCATCAAGCACGGTCCGCAGCTGATCCGCGGCGCGGTCAACCTCGGCCGCAAGCTGTGGCGGAACCCGGCGACCCGGCGCGCCGTCCGGCATATCCCGAAGATCATCGGGCGCACCGCGCGCGACGTCGGCCGCCGGTACGCCGACGGCCGCCCGATCAACGCCCGCTATGTCACGCGCAGGCTGGTCGGCCACACCGTGGACAGTGTGCAGAACGCACCCGCGAACCGCCGGAACCAGCAGCGCCGCCGCGGTCGTCCCCAGCAGCGCCGCCACCGTCCGGCCGCCCGTGGCGGGCGCCGGGCACAGTCGCGGTCCCGGGCGGGTGCCGCCAGGCGTGGCAAGGCGCGCGGCCGTGCGCGCCGCCGCTGAGGCACCGCCCGCGGCATCCGGTGAAGCGGCCTCGTCCACCGGATCCCGGCGGGCGAGGCCATCCGGAGACGGCGAGCTGACGGCTTGGCTCCTTTCCCAGGCCACCAACGTGGAGCGGCATCTGGACGCGCTGAGGCCGTTTCGGTGGTCGGAGTTCGGCGACCCGGCGACCGGCCCGAGCCGGGCCCACCTCGCGGCGGTCAACCGGATGATGGCGACCTTGCGTGGGCCGTTGTTCACCGCCACCCGCTCGGCTCGCCGGGCGGCCGAAGAGGCGGCCGCAAGACCGGGACAGCCCGAACTCGCCCGGCTGTTGCGGGCGAAGTCGCGGGCACAGCGCTGGGTCAAGACCACCGAACAGGTCTGGGACTTCTATCTCGACCTGTTCAACCAGCGGCAGGGCGCGTTCGCCCCGTGGCTGGTGGCCTGCGACAGGGTGGCGCTCGACTGCTACCAGTACGCCTACCTCGGGGTCGGGCACTGGCGGTCGATCCCGACCCCGCCGCCGTTCTGCTACCTGCGCACCGGCTCCGGCCCGGCTACCTCGCGTCGCGGGATTCCGTTGCGACGACTGGGAAACCGGCTCAATCCGTTCCCGCTGATCCAGCTTCCGTACCACCGGCTGGTGAACCCGTGGACGCTCGGCGCGGTGCTGCACGAGGTGAGCCACAACCTGCAGAACGACCTCGGCCTCGCCAGGGCGATCCCGTTGCAGGTGGCGGCGAGACTCGTCGAGGCGGGGGTGCCGCGAGAGGTGACCGGTATCTGGGTCAGGTGGAACCGGGAGACCTTCGCCGATCTGTCCGCGCTGTTGCTGGGCGGTCCGGCGGTGGTCGGTTCGCTGTTCGACGTCATCGGGCGTACCGGACTCGAAACGACGGGGTTCTCACCGCGCGCGGTGCACCCGGTGCCGTACCTCCGCGCCAGGATATCGGTGGAGTTGTTGCGCCGCATGGGTTTCACCCGGCACGCGGAGTCGTATGCGGCGATGTGGCGGAAGCTGTACCCGAGGGCGAAGCTGGTCAACGCGCCGCCGTCGTTGCTGAAGACCGCGGACAAGGCGATCCCGGTGGTGGTGGACGCGATGTGCTTCACCTCGTACCCCTCGTTGGGTCATCGCGCTCTGGCGAAGGTGCTGCGGTTCGAGACCAAGGAACAGGCGATGATCGAGGAAGCCGCGGAAAGACTGGCCGACGGCGTGTCCCCGGGTGTGGTGCCGGAGCGGTTCCTGATCGGCGCGGTCCGGTTCGCGCTCGAAGAGCGGATGGCTCCGCCGAAGCGGCTGTTCGGCTTCTTCATGGAAGAGCTAGGCAGGAGGTCGAGATGACCCTCCGCACCGAATTCTCCCAGCTGGGCAAGGAAGTGAACCTGGTGGCGGCGTGCTGGCGGGCACTGGAGATCAGCGTCGCCGAGGACAGACCCGTCGGCGTCGGACTCGCCGCGGCGGATCACCTCGCCGAAGTCGTCCTCGATGGCACCGGCGAGGTCGAAGCGGCGACGCGCGCGACGCAGGGGCCCGTGAGCGCCGAGGCGTTGCACACCACGGCGTCGTCGCTGCTGAAGCTGCGGCGGCGGGTGGACGGACAGTGCCGTTCGCATCACGCGGTTTCCGGGCTGCTGCGCGCGGTGCACGGACGAGAACAGGAATGGCGGGGCTGGGCGAAGAGCTTCCACGCCGGCGTGGACCACTGCGCCGCTGCCTTGTCCTCGGCGGAGGACGTGATGGTGCGGTGCTGGCGTGAAGCAGTGGAACTGGCCGAATTCAAGGGATGTGGGGCGACCCGATGACGATCAACGACGACCGCGGCGCGACCTTGCCGCGCGCACAGGACATCGACAGCGCGTATCCGCTGTCGACCGGGCAGCACCCACCTCAGGCGGCGGCACCCGGCGCACTCGCCGAACAGACGATCAGCGACATGCTCGGCTGGAAGTGGCGCGAGGGTGACACGAAGGGGTTCGTGGCGGCGCTGACCGGCAGCTTCGAACTGAAAGAGGTCCAAGGGCACACCGAGGCCCGGTGGACCCCGCGCGGCTACGCGATCCAAGCCGATCTCGGCGACGTCACCGGCGGGCAGGCTTCCCTCGCGGCGAGGGCACGGAGCGCGGTCAAGGACGCGCTGGCGCTGCTCGGCTCGCTCCGTCCACTGAGGACGGACGCGGATCCGGAGAACGCCGAGAGCTTCCGGGCGCTGGTCCGGCACGATCTCGAACAGATCCGGCAGGAGCTGGAGAGCCGGCTGATCCGCGTGGCCCGGGTCGATCAGCTCTTCCTGCTGCTGCTCGGGAACGGTGGTCTCGCCGTCGGCGGCGGGGACCGGACGGAAGGGCACCTCGGCCGACTGCGGGACGAGTTCGGCCTGGTCTCGGGCAAGGTCAACACGATCGAGGAGGAACGGATCCAGACCTCCTTCATCACACTGGTGGATTGGGTGGTCTCGTTGTTCCGGGGCTGGCAGGACGCACGCGACAAGATCGACCCGTTCTCGCAGCCTGCCGGCGGTCAGCCGTTCTTCGGCCCCGCGGTGGTCGCGCTCTCCCAGCTGCTGGCCGCGACTGCGTCCCAGGTCGACGAAGTCGTCGCGATGCTGCGGTCGGTGTTCATCCAGCAGGAGGACCTCGAAGTGCTCCGCGTCCCCGATCCGGACGGCGGGACCATGTCGCTCGGCGGGCTGCTGCGCTGGGTCCGGGAGTTCGCCACCTTCGAGGGCGGCAAGCTGATCGAGTCGGCGGGCAAGGAAGGCGTCGGCACGTCGTTCATCCAGATCGCGAGGCGATTGCAGCGGATCGTGACGAACCTTCCCCGGCAGAACACCGGCGGCCCGAACGGGGACGTGCCGGGCAACTTCCGCGCGTCGCTGCCTCCGGGCTTCTTCAGCTCGCGTGTCCAGCGGGCCATCGACGAACTCGACGACCACCTGCAGGAGGTCGTCCGGATCGCCGGGCCGATCGGCCGGGACGGTTCACCGTCTTCGTTCGATCCGAATCCACCGGCGCCGCCCACACCGCAGCTCATGCCGGAGCCGACACCCCCGGCACCTCCGCCGCCGCCGTCCGGGCGGACTCCGGCGGTGCCGTCGGTCGCCGAACTCCGTGAGGGGGCCGGCGGGCACCAGGAGCAGACACCACCCGAGGCGGAGGAGCCGCCGAAACCCCGGACCACGCGCAAGCGGACCGGGCAGTAGCCGGACCCGTACGGGAGGAAGACGATGGGCACGGAAAAGGAATACCGGGAACTCTTCGACCGGGTCGCGGCCCTGCGCGGTCAAGTCGCCGGGAAGCTCGCCAACGAACTGGGCAGTGATCCGAAACTCGGCGACGCGGTCCTCAAACAGCTGGACGACATGCTCACCGCGGTCGAGGCCGAACAGCGGGGCAAACCGGGGCCCGCGGACGGCGGGATCGCGCAGCTCGTCGGTCTCGGCGACGGTTCGGCCGCGGACCTCGGGGCGACGGCGATGCCGCCGGGTGTCGACGCCTACGACGAGACGGTCGCCTCGGAACGGGTCATCGCGGTCGGCGATCTGTACTACCTGTACCAGCACGAACGGATCGGCGTGTTCCGCGTGGTGCAGAAACTGCAGGAGCTGTTCCAGGGCGGCGCCATCCGGCTTTCGGACGGGCCCGGCGCCTTCGGCCTGTACCGGTTCGACCGGCGTGACGTCCTGCGCTACACCCGGCGGGACCGCGTCAGCGCGTACCGGCGCGTGCTCGGCTACGGCAAGGGACTCGGCTCGGCGAACTCGCGGCCGAACACCGATTTCCACCAGCTGTTCACGCAGTTCAGCAACCAGGTCGCGTTGTTCTGGCGGGACAAGCGGATCTCCGACGTCGTACGGGAACGCGCGTACGACCCGAGCTTCGGCAGTGTCGCGGTGGTCCGGCGAAGCGGGCTCGACCTGCGGAACAACCTGAAGTTCACCTCATACGGTCACCTGAACGTGTTGCGGGTCGAGGTCATGCAGCTGCTGACGGAGGCGTTCAAGATCCTCGGCTCCGAGGACGTGCTGGATCTCTTCGGCGCGTCCAACGCCTGGGACACCGTGGACGAGGTGCTGATCCGCTACTTCGACCAGCGGCTGGTGTCCTCGCCTCGTCAGCGGATGGCCGTCACCGGACGCCAGGTGCTGCGCTGGCTGGCGGCACCGCACATCCTCGAGACCACCCGGTCGGAGTTCGAGGCGCTGCTGCTCGAAATCGCGGAGCCCGCCGAAGAGTGGCTGACCTCGGCACAGTCCCTGCGGCTGGCCGATCGGACGAACTCGCGGGAGGTGCTTCCCGCCGACCGGCAGCGGCCCGCCGGGGTCGCGGTGTCCCGTACCGAACCACGGCCGGTGACCCCGCGCCGGAACGGGCACCGTCCGGGCAGCGTGATCACCCTGGACCGCAAGTAGCGGGCTCGGCCACGTGCTGGGAACGATGGTCACGGGGTGGGACGCGAGGTAGCGTCGGACGCGATGAGTGAACGCACCTGGGGCTTCCGCACCCGCGCCCTGCACGCGGGCGGGACGCCCGATCCCGCGACCGGCGCCCGCGCCGTGCCCATCTACCAGACCACGAGCTTCGTGTTCGAAGACGCGGCCGACGCGGCGAACCTGTTCGCGCTGCAGAAGTACGGCAACGTCTACAGCCGTATCGGCAACCCGACGGTCGCGGCCTTCGAGGAACGCTTGGCCAGCCTCGAAGGCGCGATCGGCGGGGTCGCCACCAGCAGCGGCCAGGCGGCCGAGTTCTTGACCTTCTCCGCGCTCGCCGAGGCAGGCGACCACATCGTCTCCGCCGGGGGACTCTACGGCGGGACGGTCACCCAGCTCACCGGGACGCTGCGCCGCTTCGGCATCGAGACCACCTTCGTCAACGGAGACCGCATCGAGGACTACGCGGCCGCGATCACCGACCGGACGAAACTGGTCTTCACCGAGATCATCGGCAATCCGGGCGGTGGGATCGCCGACATCGCCGCGCTGGCGGAACTCGCGCACTCACACGACATCCCGCTGGTCGTCGACGCCACCCTCGCGACGCCGTACCTGTGCCGCCCCATCGAACACGGCGCGGACATCGTGCTGCATTCGGCGACGAAGTTCCTCGGCGGGCACGGGACCACGCTGGGCGGGGTCGTCGTCGAATCCGGGAAGTTCGACTGGGGCAACGGGAAGTTCCCGCGGATGACCGAGACCGTCGAGAGCTACGGCGGCCTCAAGTACTGGGAGAACTTCGGCGAGTACGCCTTCTGCACCCGGCTCCGTGCCGAGCAGTTGCGCGATATCGGCGCCGTCCTCTCCCCGCATTCGGCCTTCCTGCTGCTGCAAGGGGTCGAGACCCTGCCGCAGCGGATGGACGCCCACGTCGCCAACGCGCGAGCCGTCGCCGAGTACCTCGCGGCGGATCCGCGGGTGGCGTGGGTCAACTACGCGGGACTGCCCGATCATCCGCATCACGACCGCGCGAAGAAGTACCTCCCCGCCGGGCCGGGCGCGGTGTTCTCCTTCGGCGTCGACGGCGGTCGTGGGGCGGGCGAGACGTTCGTGAACTCCGTGGAACTGCTGTCGCATCTGGCGAACGTCGGCGACGCGCGGACGCTGGTCATCCATCCGGCGTCCACCACCCATCAGCAGCTTTCTCAAGACCAGTTGCGCGCGGCGGGTGTCGGCCCGGACCTGATCCGCCTGTCGATCGGGCTGGAGGACGTCGACGACATCCTGTGGGACCTCGATCAGGCACTCGGCAAGGCGGTGGCGGGATGAGTTACGACGTCGGCGCCGTCGAGCGCCGCCGCATCCTTTCGCGGACGAAATCGGTGACCATCGTCGGCGCCTCGAACAATCCGGCGCGGCCGAGCTTCTTCGTCGCGACGTACCTGCTCTCGTCCAGCAAGTACCAGGTGAACTTCGTGAACCCGCGGCTGGAGGAACTCCTCGGGCAGCCGGTGTACCCCTCGTTGGCCGACGTGCCCGGCGAGGTCGACCTGGTCAGCGTGTTCCGCAAGCACGACGACCTCCCCGGCGTCGCCGAGGAGGTCGTCAAGGCCGGAGCGCGCACGCTCTGGCTGCAGCTGGGCCTGTGGCACGAACCGGTCGCCGACCAGGCCATGGAAGCCGGACTGGACGTCGTGATGAACCGCTGCGTGAAGATCGAGCACGCCCGGTTCGCCGGTGGGCTCCACCTCGCCGGTTTCAACACCGGCGTGATCAGCTCACGACGTCAGTCCGCTCCCTGAGGCGCTACTCGGCCGCGGTGTTCACCGTGAACGGCAGCCACTGCACCGTGACGCCGTTCGCCGGGGAAACCGGCATCCGCCAGTTCTGGCAGCCGCGTCCGGGAATCCGGTCCCAGATGAACAGCGGCGCCCCTTGGGTCCCGGTGCAGCCCTGGTCCAGCAGCTTGCCCGCGTTCTGGACGGCGAACCGATACACCCCCGTGCCGACGGTCTGCGGTTCGATCGTCCACTTCTGGCACGCGCCCGCCACCCGGTCGTAGGTGGTCACCGGGTTCCCGCTGGCCGTACTGCAGCCGGTGTTGTCCAGTACCTGCCCGGAATGCTTGGCACGGAACTGGTAGAAGCCGTCACCGGTGCCCCACGGGAAGAACTTCTGGCAGTCCGCGCCGTTCGACGGCCACTGCTGCACCTTGGTCCCGTTGTTCCAGCCGCACGCGGCGACGTCGGCGTAGAGCCCGCTCGACACCGCTTGCAGCGAGACCCAGGCGTCGTCGCCGAACTCACCACCAGGATCGAACGTGGTGGCCCGGAACCGGTAGCTGTGGTTCTCCTGCAGCAATCCCGGCGGCACCGTCCAGGTCGCGGCGGTACCGGAGGGGACGTCCCACGCCCAGTAGTCCGCGATCATCGTTTCGCCTTCATAGACGTAGAAGACCGCGGTGACGTTGCCACCGTCAGGGTCCGTCGGCGTGAAACGCAACGTCGGGGTGAGGGACTTCGTGTAGGTGACGCCGCCGGAGTCGACCCGGTCCGAGATGTCGTGCCCGGCGGCCGGGTTCGGCCGCTGGTTCCGGTACGTCACCTCGATGTACGGCGACTTGCCACCCTCGCTGGACGAGAACTTCTTCCAGCCGAACGAATCCGACTCGTCCTCCGCCTTCAGCACCATCGAACCGGTCGCGGTACCCGCGCCCGCCCAGGCGCCGACCAGGTTCCCGATCGGGGTCCGGACCCAATCCGCCGCGCAGGCCGAGCTGTAGCCGCGGGTCGCGTTCGTCGTCGCCCACCGGTTGTAGGGCGCCGGCTGGTTCGCCCACCGGGTACCCGAGTTGACCTGTTCGGTGTCCCAGATCTCCCAGTTGCGCGGGGAGCACGAGTAGGAATGGTTGGCCCACAACGACAACGTGGCCGATTCGATCTCTGCGCCGCGGAACCGCGACACGTCGAAGTGGAGATACGACCGGGCCTTCGTGGCTCCGCCGTCGAAGGTGCCGATGCGGAGCTCGGTGGCACCCGACTGGTCGGTGGTCGCGATGTTCGACTGCGTGAAGGTGTCGAAGTTCGTCCACACCGAGACACCGGGATCGACGATGACCGGATAGGCCCGCGCCGGGTCGGCGAAATACCCCGCGTCCGGTGTCACGTCGAGGCCGAGGGTGCCCCGTTCCTTGGCGGCCATCACCTTCCCGACCTTGACCTTCGCGGCGGGGTCACCGCTGCGCTGGTCGATCCGCGAGTCCCACATCTCGGCGGCCGGCACGCTGCCGGCCACCGCGCCGGACGCGGTGACCAGTTGTGTGTTCCCGTCGGCGTCGGTGCGGGTGGTGAGCCCCGTGGCTCGCAGCGGCAGGGTGAACGTCAGCGCGCGGTCGGGCCGCCGCTTCACGACGAAGAACTGCTCGAAGCCGGTCCGGGTGGCCTTGACCTGCAGGTCGACGCCGGGCTGAACCTCCGGATAGGTGGCGACCTCACCGGTCAGGACCGGCTCGGGCAGCGCGCCCGGATACTGCAGGGCGACCTTGCCGTCCCTGCTCTGTACAGCGGCGAGATCCCCGCCCTTGCCGGTCGCGCCGGCCAGCACGAGATCACGGGGATGCGCCTTCGACCGGATCAAGCCGTCAGCGCTCTTCACCAGGGTGAGGTCGACCGGAACCCAGTCACCGCCGCGGCGGACGTGGACCGGACCGCCGTGCACCTGGGTGGTGCGGGAGCCGTCGGGATTGGCGAAGGTGGACGAGTTCTCGGTGCGTTCCGAGAGCATCTCCACCGGTTTGTTCTGCGAGCGCGCCTCGGATTCGGGCGACGTCGCCTGCGCGGGAGCGGCGAACACGGCGCTCCCGGCCAGACACGCGGCGAACAGCACGAGGCCCCGCCGCGGGATTCTTCGAGTTCGGGTCTGCACTTCGATCTCCCCAGGAAAGTGGGTGAAGTTGACATGTCGCTTACGCATGTCACACCCGTGGGGTTGCCCGCCGCTCGAAAAAATCCGGCCGCGTGAGAGGGTGGCCCCATGGCCAAACCGACGCCGCTGCAGCTCAGGAACATCGTCATGGCACTGCTCATGGCCGCTGCCCTGGTGTGGAACCTGTCCATCGGCGGCGCGTGGTGGCTCACCGCGATCTTCTCGGTGGGTATCGTCCTCTCGGCGTTCTCCGCGTACCTGAACCGGCCGGGCGCGCGCCCCTGACCCCGCGTTTCGTCAGGAGCGCGAGGCCTCGAAGCGCGAAGCGACGTCTGCGCGGCCCCGATCGGTCAGGGCACCGAAGAGGCGCAGGCGCGCCATGCCGCCATCGGGATAGATGTCGAGCCGCACCTCGGTCACCTCAGGCCCCTCGGCGAGCGCGAACCGGTGCCGGGTGTCCGGCTGCAGGCGCGTCTTCGGCAGCAGCTCGACCCACTCGTCGTCGCCGTCCCGCCCGCTCAACGCCGCCCAGCCCGGCGCGTTGCCCTTGAGGTTGCTGTTGTCCAGCTCGGCGAACCGGACGATTCCCGCGCCGGCGAGCCGGACGGTGACCCAGTCGTTCCCGTCGTCCCGGCGCCGCGCCGTCTCCCAGCCTTCGGCCTGATGCGCCGCCAGCCCCGGCGAGAACAGGTTGTTGGGCGAGGAATAGAACATGTTGCTGCATCCGGTGACCACCGCGCCGTTCTCCAGCGCAGCGAGGTCGAGCGCGCCCAGGTCCAGCAGGCGCGGATCCGGGATCGGCGTGCCGTGCACCCGCAGGCGGGCGACCCCGCCGTCGGGATGCATGGTCAGCCGGACGTGCGTGTAGCGCTTGCTCCCGCCGATCTCGAAGAAGTTCTCCGTGTGCCCCGCGGCCGCGCCGCGTTTCACCAGGACGTCCCAGTCCCTTTCGGACAGTTCGGCGGCGCTGGGGTAGCCCTCGGCCGCGCACGCCTCGACCGAGACGAACGGCGGGTAGTTCCCCTTGAAGAAGGCGGTGTCGACGATGACGCCGGTGATCGCGCCCGCCAGCCCGAGCCGGACGATGGCCTGGTCGTCGCCGGGTTCACGATGCCGCCGGGTCTCCCAGCCGTCGTAGACCTGCCCTTTGGGCCCGAAGGTCTCCGCCCGGTGCGCGGGCGTCCAGGGGTTGACCAGGTTCTCCTTCTCGGCGAACAACTCGTCCGTCGCCCACATCACGGTCCCGCCGAACTTGCGCGAGGCCAGGTCGGGCAGTGCTGTCCACTCAGGACGGTCGTTCACGGTCTCTCCCATCTCAGCATTCTCCCCGGGTCAGCAGGACGCCCGCCGGGTCTTCACCGGTGATCTCCTCGCCACGCAACCACGTACTCCGGACGACACCGGCGAGCGGACGCCCGTGATAGGCGCTGACCGGATTGCGATGCTTCAGTTTCGCGACGTCGACGACGAACGCCTCGTCGGGCGCGAACACGCTGAAGTCGGCGTCGTAGCCGGGCGCGAGGTGCCCCTTGCGGCGCATTCCCGCCTGTTTGGCCGGATGTTCGGCCATCCAGCGGACGACGTCGGTGAGCGCGAAGCCGCGCTGCCGCGCCTGCGTCCAGACGGCGGGCAGTCCGAGCTGCAGTCCGGCGATCCCGCCCCAGGCGAGCCCGAAGTCACCGCTGTCGAAGCGTTTCAGCTCGGGTGTGCACGGCGAATGGTCGGTCACCACACAGTCGATGACGCCGTCCGCGAGCCCGCGCCACAGCAGTTCGCGGTTGCCCGCCTCGCGGATCGGCGGGCAGCACTTGAACTGCGTGGCGCCGTCGCCGATCTCCTCCGCGGTGAAACTCAGGTAGTGCGGACAGGTCTCGGCGGTCAGCCGGACGCCGTCGCGCCGCGCGCTCTCGACCATCGGCAGCGCGTCCGAAGAGGACAGATGCAGGATGTGCGCGCGCACGCCGGTTTTCCTGGCGAGTTCGATGACCTGGGCGATCGCCACGTTCTCCGCGCCACGCGGGCGCGAACGCAGGAAGTCGTCGTATTTCTCGCCGTGCGGGTCGGGTGCGTGATCGATCGCCTCGGAGTCCTCCGCGTGCACGATGATCATGCCGTCGAAGGTCCGCAGCTCGGTCATCGCCTCTTCGAGCCCGCGCGCGTCCAGCGGCGGGAACTCGTCGACGCCGGAATGCAGCAGGAAGGACTTGAAGCCGAACACCCCGGCCTCATGCAGCCCGCGCAGCTCCGCGAGATTGCCCGGGATCGCCCCGCCCCAGAAGCCGACGTCGACGTGCACGCGCCCCTCGGCGGTCTTGCGCTTCACCTCCAGCGCCGCGACGTCGACCGTCGGCGGCAGGCTGTTCAGCGGCATGTCCACGATCGTGGTGACCCCGCCGGCCGCGGCCGCGCGCGTCGCCGAAGCGAACCCCTCCCACTCGGTGCGGCCCGGGTCGTTGACGTGCACGTGGGTGTCCACGAGACCCGGGAGAAGGACCACGTCCTCACCGAGTTCGAGCACCCGGTCGCCGTCCAGCGCGGCACCCGCCGGTTCCACCGCGACGATGCGGCCGCCTTCGACACCGACCGTCGCGGGCACCTCACCGGCGGCGGTTATCGCCCTGGCGGCCTTGATCACCAAGTCCATTAAAGCCTCCAACTTCCACTGAGTGGAATCGAGGTTTCACACTCCGACATTAACTCTGGCCACTGTGCTCGTCAATGAGCCCGGGCGGCGCTACCTTCGCCTGGTGCAGTTAGAAGCCGAGTTCACCAGCGAACCTTTCCACGGCGAGGGCCCGCCACCCGAGCATGCCGTCAAAGCACGCGACAAGGCGGAGGACGCGGGCCTGTCCACCGACTTCGGCCCGCTCGGCACCCTCGTCCGCGGTGACGCCGACATCCTGCTCGACGCGCTGCCCGCCATCGCCAGGGCGGCACTGGACGGCGGCGCGACCCGCGTGACCCTCCAGCTCCGCCAGATCGGCGACGACGAGACGGCCGAACCCGCCGCCGAATCGCGCAATGCCCTCGAACTGCATAACGCACTCGCCCGCCTCATCGGCGACGTCGAACGCGAACTCGGCGGCAAGCTCGACACCCTCGACCGCGCCGCCAAGCAACGCGCGGTACGGCTGCTCAAGGAACGCGGCGCGTTCGGCCTCCGCAAATCGGTGTCGACCGTCGCCGAGGCACTGGGGGTCACGAGGTTCACGGTCTACAACTACCTCAACCGCGACCAAGACTGAAGAGCGATTTCAACAAAATGTTGACGACGGTGGATCCGTCGCCGTACCGTCCATTCCCGTGCCGCTGACCATCCGAGAGTTCAACCAGGCGCCCGCACAGGACGTCCGGCCGGTGCTGACCGCCTGCCTCGACGTCCCGCGCTGGGTGGAAACCCTGCTGGCCAGGCGCCCCTACGCCGATCTGACCGCCTTGCTCGCCACGGCCGAGGCGCTCACCCCGCTTCGCCCGGAGGAGATCCGGCAGGCGATGGCCGCCCATCCCCGGATCGGGGAGAAAGCGGGCGGCGAGAGCACCGAGGCGGGCTGGTCGCGGTCGGAACAGTCCGGTGTGGACGGTGACGCCGCGCGCGAGTTCGCCGCGGCCAACGCGGAGTACGAAGCCGCGTTCGGGCACGTCTTCCTGGTGTGCGCGAGCGGCCGGAGCGGCGCCGAACTGCTGGAGAACCTCCGGTCACGGCTGTCGAACGACCCTGACCAGGAACTCGAAGTCGCCGGCCGCGAGCTGGCCGAGATCGCCGCGTTGCGGCTGGAGAAGGCGGTGATGGCATGAGCCTCGTGACCACACACATTCTCGACACCGCCGCGGGACGACCGGCGGCGGGCGTCGGGGTCCGGCTCGAAACCGGCGCGGGCGAACCCGTCGCCGACGGGCGGACCGACGCCGACGGCCGGATCCGCGACCTCGGCCCGGAGACCCTGGCACCCGGGGTGTACCGGCTGGTCTTCGACACCGGTGCCCACCTCGGCCCGGACGCGTTCTTCCCCGAGATCACCCTGACCTTCCGCATCGCCGACGGGACCGAGCACCACCACGTGCCGTTGCTGCTGAGCCCGTTCGCGTATTCCACCTATCGAGGGAGCTGATCGCCCGTGGCCATCACCCTGGGCCCCAACCAGTACGGCAAGGCCGAAGTCCGGCTCGTCACCGTCCGGCGCGAGGGCAGTGTCCACCACCTCAAGGACCTCACCGTTTCGACGTCGCTGCGCGGCGACCTCGCGGCCACCCACCTCACCGGCGACAACGCCGACGTCGTCGCGACCGACACCCAGAAGAACACCGTCTACGCCTTCGCCAAGGAGGCCCCGGTCGGCGAGATCGAGGACTTCGCCCTGCGTCTCGGGCGGCATTTCGTCGACTCGTTCGACCACATCTCCGGCGCCCGCATCCTTATCGACGAGCACGGCTGGAACCGCATCTCCGGCCACGAGCACGCGTTCTCCCAGGCCGGTAGCGAAAAGCGCACCACCGCGGTGACCGTTCAGGACGGTCAAGCGTGGGTGGTGTCCGGTTTGGACGATCTCGTGGTGCTCAAGTCGACCGGCTCGGAGTTCCACGGTTTCCCACGCGACAAGTACACGACGCTGGCCGAGACGAACGACCGGATCCTCGCGACCGCGGTGACCGCGCGCTGGCGCTACCAGGGTGACGGGATCGACTGGGCCACGAGTCACGCCGAGGTCCGGCGGATCCTGCTGGAGACCTTCGCGGACAAGCACAGCCTCTCCCTGCAGCAGACGCTGTACGCGATGGGAGAGGCTGTGCTCAAGGAGCGCGAAGAGGTCGCCGAAGTCCGGCTGTCCCTGCCGAACAAACACCACTTCCTGGTGGACCTGTCGCCGTTCGGACTGAAGAACGACAACGAGGTCTTCTACGCCGCCGACCGTCCTTACGGTCTGATCGAAGGTGTGGTCCTCCGCGACGACGCCGAGGACGCCGGTCTGGCCTGGCACACCCTCGCCGCGTTTTAAGGCACGGGCAACGGCATCCCGGGGACGCTCTGGTCGGCGGGGACGACCCCGTCGACCAGGAAGGCGTTCACGATCTCGTCCACCGCGGGGTTCCCGTCCGCGTAGAGCCCGTGGTCACCCTCACCGGTCACGGTCAGCATGCGCGAGTTCGCGAACGCGGCGTGTGCCCGCCTGGCGCCCTCGATCGCCGTTGCCGGGTCGTGTTCGGAGTGGACGATCAGCACCGGCGGGACACCTTTGCCGTCCAGCTTCGGCAACGGCCTCGGTTCCTTGTCCCAGAACAGGCACACCGAGGCGTTCAGCGTGCCGCCGCCCGCGAGGAGCAGGCCGTGGTCGAGGTTCCGCTGCGAATCGCGGATGAGCGACTCACGGGTGCCCTTGAAGCGGCCTTCGCCGCAGACGGTGTTCCAGAAGGTGGCGTCCTGCGCGTCGGGGAAGTCACCCGCGGCCTTGGCCCGCGGGTTCGCCGTCGCGGCCTGGACCTTGACCAGCAGATCGGCCAGTGCCGGGAAGGAAGCCTTCTTGTACAGCATGTAGATGATGGCGGTGTCGAGTTCCATCGGCCCCTTCCCGTCGATCGGGTTGCGGGACAAGGCATAACGCACACGCTCGTAGGTCTGCCGGACGTCCTCGCCGCTGGTGCCGAAGTGATACTTGGCGTCGTAGCGCGCCATCCACGGCAGGAAGTCCTGCCGCCAGCGTCGTTCGAAGCCGACCGGTTGCCGGTCGAACGTCTTCTGCCAGTCCGTGGTGAACTCCGTCGAGGAGTCCAGCACGAACCGCCCCGTCCGCTGCGGGAACTGCTGCGCGTAGTGCGCCCCCAGCCAGGTGCCTCCCGAGTAGCCGACCCAGTTGATCTTCTCCCGGCCGAGCAGCACCCGGAGCAGATCGAAGTCCCTGATCGTCTGATACGTGGTGATCAGCGGCCCGAGTTCGCCGCCGGCGTTCTGACAGCTCTTGGCCGCGTGCTCGGCGTTGGCCAGGATCTGGTTCAGGTTGCGCGGATCGCGATCACGCGGGTCCAGCTGCCGGATGGCGTCGACGGCTCCCCGGCAGGTGACGTTGGTGCTCTTGCCGGTCCCGCGTACGTCGATGCCGATGATGTCCTGATGTTCTCGCAGCTTCTCCTGACCGCGGAACATGGTCGGCTGCCACCGGCCCGCCCCGCCCGGCCCACCCGGGTTGGTGAGCAGTGAAGCCGTCGACGGACCGGTCGACTTCAGCCTGCTGATCGCGATCGTCAGGTCCTGGCGCTCGTCCGGCCGATCCCAATCGCGAGGCGTGCGATAGGTCGCGCACTCGAGGCCGCCGATGTCGGTGCCCGGCGGCAACGAGATCAGCTCCTCCTCCGCGCAGGGATGCCAGGCCGGCTTCTGGCCGGCGTAGTGCGGCGGGACGCCCGCCGAAACCGGTGTGGCTCCGGCGAGCAACCCGCTCACGATCACCGGGAGCATCCCGGCGATCAGTAGCCGTTTCATCCGATTCCCCGTTCTTTCCTTGGTTCCCAACGGTTCCCGACGCTAGGGCCGGGCACCGCCCGCGGACATCGACCGCGGGTGGCGCCGGATGGTGAACCAAGGGTTGAGGGGGACTAGGACTTCGGCACGAGTCCCGCCGCCGCGGCCTTGTGCCGGAGTTCGTCCGGAGTGCTCGCGTTCCGCGCGTCCGGCGCCTTCGGCGAGGCCGCGGTCGTTCCGCCGAGGGCCTTGAAGATCAGGTCGGCTTCGGCCTTCATCCCGGCCGCGTACGGGTGGTAGGCCACCGCGCGGAAGAGGTCGGTGTCCTTGCCGCTCACCCAAGCCGCGTCGCCGGCGCAAGCGTCGTGACCGAGGCTGGGGCCGTAGGTGTCGACGTAGCGGGCACCCTGCTTGCGAGCGGCGGTGGAGACGGCCTTGTTGAGAGCGCGCTCGACCTCGTCGGCCCAGGCGTAGTCACCGTCGGCGAACGGGACGACGCCGGGGCAATAACCCTTCGGCGGCACGATGCGCGGGTAGCCGACCAGCATGATGGTGGCGGCGGGAGAGCGCTCGCGGACTCCCTTGACGACCCGTTCGAGGTTCCGCTGGGTGTTCTTGATCGCCGCCAGCAGCGTGTCGGTCCCGTTGATCGTGAAGTGGTCCTTGCACGGCGAGCCCGTCGGGTCCGCGTCGCGCAGGCCGGGGCAGGTGTAGACCAAGCCGCCGAAGACGCCGTAGTCGTTGCCGCCGATGCCGATGGTCACCAGATCGGTGTCCAGGGTCAGTGCCTCGAACTGCGGGGGCACGCTGCCGAGCGCGAGGCTCGGCGAGGGCACCGTCTGCGGGCTGGTCATGTTCGTGGTGTCCGCCGACGAGCAGCTGACGTCGGTGAAGGCGCCGGCCCGGTAGTAGAGCCCGAGCTTCGTGGCGAGCCACGCCGGGTAGTTGTTGTTCGACCGGAAGCACCAGCTCGCCTGCTGCCACGGGATCAGCGGGCCCGCGGTGTACGAGTCGCCGAGTGCGACGTACTTGCGGAAGGACGGTGTCCCGGCGGCGCTCGCCGGCGTCCCGAAACTCGCTAGGGAGATGACTGCCAGCAGGGCGGCGATGGCGAAGCGGGCGGTACGGCGCATGGCGACCTCGTGATCCGTCGTTGGATTCCTCGCCGATCCTGACAAGATCACACCGCCGTCCACAATAGAAGTGAGCATCTTTCACGTTTCAGGGGTGAGACGGCGGTTGATAGAACGCTCTATCATGACGAAGTGACAGGGACCAGGGAACGTATCGTCAACGCCGGCGCCGAACTGCTCCGGCGGAACGGGTACACCGGCACCGGAGTGAAGCAGATCGTCGAGGCGGCGAAGGCGCCTTTCGGCTCGCTGTACCACTTCTTCCCCGGCGGCAAGGAGCAACTCGGCGAAGAGGTCATCCGCACCTCCGGGATGATGTACCTCGCGCTGTTCGACATCTTTTTCGCCGACGAGCCGGATCTGATCCACGGGATCGAGGCTTGCTTCGCCAGCGCGGCCGAAACGCTCCGCGCGACCGACTACGCCGACGCCTGCCCCATCGCGACGGTCGCCCTCGAGGTCGCGAGCACCAACGAAAAACTGCGGGTCGCCACCGCCGACGTCTTCACGGCGTGGATCGACGCGGGCACCGAGAAGCTGGGGAAGTACGGCCTCGAACCCGCGGCCGCGCGACAACTCACGATCGGGCTGGTGAACAGCCTCGAAGGGGCGTTCGTACTGAGCCGGTCACTGCGGAACACCGAGGCGCTCGACGTCGCCGGGCTCTCGACCGTCGCCCTGGCCCGCACCCTGCTCCCGTGAAGGCCTCCTTCCCTACGCTGAGGGTAGGCCTCCGGCAAAGTGAGCCTTTTCATCCTGGTTGTGACTCGGGGGCTGAAGGGCGCTTTCCCCGCATCGCATGCGGGGAAAGCGCCCTTCGCCGCGTGAGATGAGGCGAAGGGCCCCTTCAGCCCCCCGGCGCTAGGTCAGAGGGTCGTGAGATACGCCCGCCAGTCTCCGACTTCGGTGATGTCCGTCAGCTCAGGCGAGTCCACAAAGGACGGACGCAGGACGGTCGCGAGGCAGGCCGCGCCGTCCTCCAGTTCGACGACGCCCAGCTCCAGTTCCGGCGGCTCCGCCGGGACGAGGTGGTCCCGCAGGACCGCGAGCGGCAGGTCGTAGACCTCCCCGACCACGGATCCGGAACCGCCCTCGTACATCGCCGGGAACCGGTCGCCCACCGAGAAATACCGGTACTTCGGCGCCGAACGCGCCACGCAGCACAGCGGCGCGCCCTGCAATTGTTCGTGCAGCGGTCCGCCGCGCATCCCACCGCCGTTGAGGAACATCAGAACCACGACATGATCCCTTCGATCCCGAAGTACACCCCGAACACCGCGGCCAGGATCCCGAGGATCCAGCCGATCTCGCGGATCTTGCCCTTGCAGATCTTGATCAGCACGTAGGCGACCAGCCCGGCGCCGATCCCGTTGGTGATCGAGTAGGTGAACGGGATCAGCGCGATGGTGAGGAACACCGGGATCGCGAAATCCAGGTCCCGCCAGGGAATCCGCGCGCACTGCGCCATCATCATCCCGCCGATGACCACCAGCGCGGGCGCCGCGGCCTGCGCCGGGACGACCGCCGCGATCGGGGTCAGGAACAGCGTCGCGGTGAACAGGCCGCCGGTGACGATACTCGCCAGCCCGGTCCGCGCGCCTTCGCCGACACCGGCCGCCGACTCCAGGAAGACCGTGTTCGGGGCCGATCCGGTGACGCCGCCCGCGAGCGCGCCGGCGCCGTCGACCAGCAGGATCCGGCCCATTCCCTCGACCTTGCCGTCCTTGGTCAGCCCCGCTTCCTCCGAGACGCTGGTGATCGTGCCCATCGCGTCGAAGAACCCGGAAAGCACCAGGGTGAACAGGAACACCGCCGCGGTCACCGCGCCCGCAGACCCGAAGCCGCCGAAGAGATCGATGTCCCCCAGCAGGCTGAAATCGGGATGCGCCACGACCTGGTCGGGCACCTTGGGTTCGACCAGTCCCCAGCCTTCGACGTGGAACACGCTGTTGACGAGCACCGCGAGCCCGGTCGCGACCGCGATGCTGATCAGCACCGCGCCCGGCACGCCGCGGCTCACGAGCACGATCATCAGCAGCAGGCCGAGGCAGAAGATCGCGATCGGCCAGCCCTCCAGATGACCGGCGATCCCCATCCGCACCGGCACCGTCGACTGCGCGGCGTCCGGTGTCCGCGTCACGAATCCGGCGCTGACCAGGCCGACCAGCGCGATGTAGAGCCCGATGCCGACGGTGATCGCGACCTTCAGCGGCATCGGGATGGCGTTGATGATCCGTTCCCGGATCCCGGAAACGGCCATGAACACGATGCAGACGCCTTCGAGGACGACGAGTCCGAAGGCCTGCGCCCACGTCATGGTGGGTGCCATCTGGAAGGCGACGACGCCGTTGACGCCGAGGCCCGCCGCGAGCGCCAGCGGCGCGTTGCCCACGAGGCCCATCAGGATGGTGGTGACCCCCGCCGCCAGCGCGGTCGCGGTGGTGATCGCCTCGGTGCTCAGCCGCGCGCCGGTGATGTCGGCCGACGCGCCGAGGATGAGCGGGTTGAGCAGCACGATGTAACACATCGCGACGAAAGTGGTGATCCCGCCGCGCACTTCGCGGCCGATCGTGCTGCCGCGGTGGGAGATCTTGAACCAGCGGTCGAGCCCGGACAGCCGCCTCGGCTCGGGCGAGGGCAGGTGGGGACGCTCTGTACCTAATTGGGTCATGCCTACTCCACAACGTTGTGGGGCGGGAAGAAAATCAGTAAGCCTTCTTGTCGGGTTTCGACAGCCAGGCCTGGAAAGGCGCGAAAGAGTCCGAAAGGGACAGTTGGCCGACGGGTAGCGACCAGGTCTCACGCGGGCGGGAAAAGAGCTCGTAGAACTCGCGGTCGTCGAAGCCCGCCTCGGCCGCGTCGTGGCGGTCGGCGGCGTAGATCACCTTGCCGACACGCGCCCAGAGCGCGGCGGAGAGACAGAGCGGACAAGGCTCACACGAGGTCACGAGGACGCAGCCGTCGAGTTTGTAGTCGCCGATAGCCTGGCAGGCGGCGCGGATCGCGACCACCTCGGCGTGCGCTGTCGGGTCCAGGGTCGGCGTCACCTGGTTGGTCCCGGTGGCCAGCACCGAACCGTCCCGCACGATCATCGCGCCGAACGGGCCACCGCCGCTTTCGACGTTCGCGGTGGCCAGGCCGACGGCCTCGGTGAGCCATTTCCGCTCGTCGGACTCCGAAATGGACAGACGGGTACCCACAGTTGTGCTCCTAGCTCGAAAAGTACGGTTCTCTCAGGTGCCGGTGAGGTGTTCGGGGCGCACCGGGACCCGGGTGAGCGCGAGCCCGGTGGCCGCGCGGATGGCCGCGACGATCGCCGGGGTGGACGAGATCGTCGGCGGTTCACCGACCCCGCGCAGACCATACGGCGCGTTGGGGTCCGGGCGTTCCAGGACGTCGATGTCCATCGGCGGCATGTCCAGCACGGTCGGGATCAGGTAGTCGGTGAACGACGGGTTGCGGATCTTCCCGTCGACGGTCTGGATCTCCTCCATCACCGCGAGCCCGAGGCCCTGCGCCGACCCGCCCTGGATCTGGCCGAGCACCGCCTGCGGGTTGAGCGCTTTTCCGACGTCCTGCGCGCAATCGAGCGCCACGACCTTGATCAGCCCGAGTTCGGTATCGACGTCCACGACCGCGCGGTGTGCCGCGAAACCGTATTGGACATGCGCGTCGCCCTGTCCCGTCTCCGGATCGATGGGCACGGTCGGGCGGTGCCGCCACTCGACGGTCTCGTCGAAGACCTCGTCGCCGAGGACGTCGGCGAGGTCCGCCAGCACGCTGCCGTCCGCCGAGACGACCTTGTTCCCGACGACGTTCAGCTTCCCGTCCGCGGCGAGTTTGCCCGCCAGATGCTTGTGCAGCCCCGAACGCACCGCCACGCACGCGGCCTGGACGGCGCCGCCGGTGACGTAGCTCTGCCGTGAGGCCGAAGTCGAGCCACCGTTGCCGATGGTGGTGTCCATCGGCAGGATCGTCACCTGCTCGATGCCGAGTTCGGTCCGTACGATCTGCTGCATGATCGTCACCAGCCCCTGGCCGACCTCGCAGGCCGCGGTGTGCACGGTCGCCGCGGGTTCGCCGCCGACGAGTTGCAACCGCACGCGGGCCGTCGAATAGTCGTCGAAGCCTTCGGAGAAGCAGATGTTCTTGATCCCGACCGCGTAACCGACCCCGCGGACGACGCCTTCGCCGTGCGTGGTGTTGGAGACGCCGCCGGGCATCCGGCGCAGGTCGAGCGCCTTGTCCTTGACCGGAAGCGGTTTGGCGCGCAGGCGTTCCAGCAGTTCGGCGACGGGCGCGGCCGAGTCGACCACCTGACCGGTCGGCATGACACTGCCCTCGGCCATCGCGTTGCGGATCCGGAGGTCGACCGGGTCGATGCCACAGGCCTCGGCGAGTTTGTCCATTTGCGACTCGTAGGCGAACGCCGCCTGCACCGCGCCGAACCCGCGCATCGCGCCACAGGGCGGGTTGTTGGTGTACACGCCCCAGCAGTCGACCGAGGCACTGTCCACATTGTACGGACCGACGCCGAGGGTGGCGGCGTTCGCGACCACCGCGCCGGTGGACGAGGCGTACGCGCCCCCGTCCAGGTACAGCTTCGCCTTCACATAGACGAGCCGGCCGTCCTTGTCCGCGCCGTGCTCGTAGTACATCTTCGCGGGGTGGCGGTGCACGTGACCGTAGAAGGATTCCTCGCGGTTGTAGACCATCTTGACCGGCTTGCCGGTGTGCAACGCGAGCAGACAAGCGTGGACCTGGATCGAGAGATCCTCGCGGCCACCGAACGCGCCGCCGACGCCGCCCAGCGTCAGCCGCACCTTGTCCTTGGGCAGGCCCAGCGCCGCGACGATCTGCTGCTGGTCGACGTGAAGCCATTGCGTGGCCACGTAAAGGTCGACGCCGCCCTCGGTGTCCGGGATCGCCATCCCCGACTCGGGGCCGAGGAACGCCTGGTCCTGCATGCCGACCTCGTAGACCCCGGACACCACGACGTCGGCCTTGACCGACTGGTCGCCATGGCGGATCTTGGCGTGCCGCACGACGTTCCCGCCTGGGTGCAGCTCCGCGCCTTCGCCCGCGGCGGCCTTCTCGGAATCCGTCACCGGTTCGAGGACCTCGTAGGAGACCTTGATCCGCTTCATCGCGCGGCGCGCGGTCTCGGGATGATCCGCCGCGACGAGCGCCACCGGCTCGCCCTGGTAGCGCACGACGTCGACGGCGAGCACCGGCTGGTCGGAGTGTTCCAGGCCGTACTTGTTCACCCCGGGCACGTCTTCGTGCGTCAGCACCGCGTAAACCCCTTGCACCGCGAGGGCTTCGGCGATGTCGATGCCGGTGATCCGCGCGTAGGGATGCGGGCTGCGCAAGGTCGCGCCCCACAACATGTCCTCGTGCCACAGGTCCGAGGAGTAGGCGAACTCACCGCGCACCTTGACCGTGCCGTCCGGGCGCCGCGGACTCGTCCCCACCCCGTTGCCGGCGGTGGTCTGGTTGGCCGTCTCAGTCGAGGTCATACCGTCTCCCTCAGCCGGGCGCCGGCCACGGCCAGCTCGCGGGCGATCTCGTCTTCGGATTCCTCGCGTAGCGTCCCGTCGGTCACCACGGTCGCGCCGCCGACGAACAGCCGCGCGATCGGCGGGGTCGCGCCGAGTACCAAGGCTGCGACCGGATCGGTGATCCCGGCGTAGTTCAGGCCGTTGAGGTTCCACACGGCGAGGTCGGCGAGCTTGCCGACCTCGATCGAGCCCAGATCCTTGGCCCGGCCGAGGCAGCGCGCGCCGCCCATCGTGCCCATCCACAACGCCTCGCGCGTGGTCAGCGCCCGCGGCCCGCCGCGCTGCCGCGCCTGCAGCAGCGACTGGTGCAGTTCCTCGCCCAGCCCACCGGATTCGTTGGACGCGGCGCCGTCGGCGCCCAGCCCGACCGGCACCCCGGCGTCGAGCAGCTGCCGGACCGGCGCGATCCCGGCGCCGATCCGCCCGTTGGACGTCGGGCAGTGCGCCGCTCCGGTGCCCGTGGCGCCCATCCGCCGGATGGCTTCCGGGGCGAGGTGGATCGAGTGCGCGAGCCAGACGTCGTCGCCGAGCCAGCCGAGCTTGTCGGCGTACTCGGCGGGTGTGCAGCCCACCTCCGCGAGGCACTGCTTCTCTTCGTCGATCGTCTCGGCGAGATGCGTGTGCAACCGGACTCCCTTGCGCCGCGCGAGTTCCGCCGCACCGGTCATCAGCCGCTCGCTCACCGAGAACGGCGAGCACGGCCCGGCCGCGATCTGCAGATGCGCGCCCGCCGAGTCGTCGTGGAACCGGTTGATCGCGGCCTCGGTACCGAGCAGCGCGGCCTCGGTCTCCTCGACGAGGTTGTCCGGCGGGAGCCCGCCCTGCGACTCACCGCGGTCCATCGAGCCGCGGACCACGTGCAGCCGCACGCCGACGCGGATCCGGGCGGCGGCGAGGGCTTCGACCTGGTCGCCACCGTCACGCGGGAAGACGTAGTGGTGGTCGGCGACGGTGGTGCAGCCGGTGGTGGCGAGCCGGGTGAGCCCCGCCGTGGCCGCCGCGTGCGTGATGTCGGCGTCGAGCCTGCCCCAGACCGGGTAGAGCGCGACGAGCCACTCGAACAGCGTGTGGTCGGCGGCGAGACCGCGCGTGGCCCACTGGTAGAGGTGGTGGTGGGTGTTGATCAGGCCCGGCGTCACCAGGTACCCGGAGCCGTCGATCCGTTCGTCGTACTCGTCCTCGGGTGCCCTGCCGTCGCCGACGGCCGCGATGCGGTCGTTTTCGATGACGACATGGCCCGAGGCGTGCTCGGTGCCCGCTCCATCGACAGTGGCTATCGCGGCGTTCTCGATGACGGTTTTCACGTGCTCGCTCCCCTGGTCGCGGCCAACCGGACGGCGTCGAGGATCTTCTCGTATCCGGTACACCGGCACAGGTTCCCCGCCAGCGCCTCGCGAATCTCCTCGTCGCTCGGCTTTTCGACGCGGTTGAGCAGATCGTGCGCGGCCACGACGAGGCCGGGGGTGCAGAAGCCACATTGGACGGCACCCGCGTCCACAAAGGACTGCTGGACCGGGTCGAGCTCGTCGCCGTCGGCGAGCCCTTCCACGGTGCGGACCTCGCGGCCCTCGACCTGACCGGCCGCGACCAGGCACGAGCACACCGGGACCTCGTCGAGGTACACCGTGCAGGAACCGCATTCGCCCTGCTCACAGGCGTTCTTGGAGCCCGGGAGACCGAGCCGCTCGCGGAGCACGTAGAGCAGGCTCTCGCCTTCCCAGACGTCGTCGGCCTGGCGGGCTTCGCCGTTGATCGTCACGTTCACGCGCACTCGCGTTCACCCTTCTGGAAGTCGTTCCACGCCCAGGTCAGCGTCCGCCGCGCCAGGACGGACAACGCGTGTTTGCGGTAGTCGGCGCTGCCGCGGACGTCGTCGATCGGCGACGACGCCTGGGAGACCAGCTCGCCGAACCGGCGTTTGACCGAATCCGCGACGGACGCCTTGGTGGACCAGGGAAGTTCCGCGGAAAGGAACTCTTCGGCGGCGGTCGCCCGGCGTGGGGTCGGCGCCGCCGAGCCGACCGCCGCGCGGATCTCGCGGGTGTCCAGGTGCAGCGCCAGCGCGAACGAGCAGACCGCGATGACCATCGCGTTGCGCGTCCCCACCTTGGCGAACTGCTGCGGCCCGACGCCGGCGGGCAGGTGGACGGCGGTGATCAGCTCGTCGGGTTCGAGGGCGTTGCGCTTGACGCCGAGGTAGAACTCCTCGGCCGGGATCAGCCGGGTTCCGCGCACGGAAGCGACCTCGACTTCGGCGCCGAGCACGAGCAGCACGGGGTGGGTGTCGCCGGCGGGCGACGCGGCGCCGAGGTTGCCGCCGACGGTGCCGCGGTTGCGGATCTGCGGCGAGCCGACGGTGCGCGAGGCCATCGCCAGCGCGGGGAGAACTTCACCCAGCTCAGCGATCACCCGGACGTAGGGCACCGAGGCGCCGAGCCGGATCCTGCCGTCGGTCTCGGTCCACTCGGCGAGTTCGGTGACGCGGTTGAGATCGAGCAGCGCGCCCGGGCGGCGGTGGTCGAAATTGAGCTCCACCATGACGTCCGTGCCGCCCGCGATGGGCACCGCGTCGGGCCGCTCGGCCTTGACGGCGAGCGCCTCGGTCAGCGAGCTGGGGCGCAGGAAATCCACTCTCGGGCTCCTCGGTTCGGCGGCGGGCTGTGACGGCTGACTCAGTAGACGCCCTCCGCCCGTACGGCGGCAACGGTGCCGAAGCATGAAATCTCCCCAGCACACGCCGGTCGATTTGTGGTTTCCTACAAACCTGATGACGACCGTGAAAACTCTGCTCGCGCTGCCCGGGTTGCGCTTGCGCGTACGCGCCGGGACCGCCCTTCTCGACCGTCCCGTGTCCCGGATCTACGTCACCGAACTGCCCGATCCCGGCCGGTACGTGTCGGCGGGCGAACTCGTGCTGAGCGGGTTGCTGTGGTGGCGCGGTCCCGGCGACTCCGAGGCGTTCGTCGCCGCGTTGGCGAAGGCCGGGGCGGCGGCGCTGGCGGCTTCCGGCGCGGATTCCGACGGCATTCCGGAAGACCTCGTCGAAGCCTGTACGCGACACCGGATCCCGTTGCTGGAGGTACCGGCGGATCTGTCGTTCTCCGTCGTCACCGAGCGGGTCGTCCTGGCGTTGGCCGGGGCCGCGGAAGGCGCCCGCAAACGTTTGCTTTCAGCGGCGACCGAAGACGTGCCGATGGAGACGCTGCTGGACCGGGCCCGCGCGGAGCTCGGCCTCCCCTGCTGGGTGGTACCCGCGACCGCGCCGAACGAACTGGTGCGCCGGTTCGTCGCCGCGGGCGGGCGTTCCCTCGAAGCGGACGACGTCTCCATCCGGCCGGTGGGCGGAAGGCACGCGGTGCCGTGGCTGCTCGCGATCGGCGGCAGGCTCACCGCGGCGCAGGCGGAGATCGCCGAAGAACTCGCCGGGCTGATCGGGCTCGCGCGGACCCGGGCGGACGAGGTCCGCGCGGTCACCGACCGGGTGGTCGAACCGCTGCTGGCCGCTCTCGACGAGGGAAGCGATCCGCACGCGGCACTGACCGCGACCGGACTGCGCGGCGATCTGCGTGTCGTCGTCGCCCGTGCCGAGGGATCCGAAGCGGCGCGCGGGATCTTGACCGAGTTGCTGCCTCCGGGCGCCCTCGTCGGCATGGGCGGCGAAACGACCTGGGCGGTGGCCGAGGACGACGGCGAGTGGCCGGAGGACTGGCCCGCCACCGTGGCGGAGGCCTTGGCCAGGGTGGAATCGCTGTTGCCGTGCCGTCGGGTGCTGATCGGGATCAGCGACCGTTCCCCGGTTTCCGCGCTGCGGGGCGCGAAAGAGGTCGCGCGCTACGCGCTGGCCGTGGCGGCGGAGCGGGCGGGCGCGGTCGAGGTCGTCCCCGGCGGCGAGATCGGCATGCACCGGCTGCTGCTGGCTGGCGCGTCCGACGACCTGCGGGCGGCGTTGCGGCAGCGGGTACTGGGCCCGCTGCTCGGATACGACGCCGAGCAGGGCACCGATCTGGTGCACACCCTGCGCGTCTTCCTCGAATGCTCCGGCTCGCCGACGCGAGCGGCGCGGGCACTGCACGTCCACGTCAACACCTTGCGGTACCGGATCGGGCGGGCGAGTGAACTGCTCGGCGTCGATCTGAGCGAGTTCACCGAGCAACTGGACGTCTATCTGGCTTTGTCGGCAGGGAGCTGAAATGCGCATCACCACGGCGAAGGAAGCCGCCTACGACCCGCGGGTGGTCGCGTTCGGGCGGATGATGGGCGCGGCGAACCGGCTCGAATACCTCCTCGGCCGCGCGCTGGAGACCGAATGCGGGATCTCGCATCTGATGTTCGAGGTCCTGCTGATCGTGGGACGGTCGGGTGCGGCCGGGAGGAGCATGCGCGCGATCGCGCAGGAGCAGGTGCTGACCACCGGCGGCGCGACCCGGCTGGTCGACCGGATGACGACGCTCGGCCTGGTGGTCCGCACCGCCGATCCCGACGACCGCCGAGTGCAACTCGTCCGGCTGACCGAAGCGGGCGAGGAGACGACCGTGCGGGCCGCGCGGGTGCACGTCGAGAACATCCAGCGGTTCTTCCTCGACCCGTTGCCCGCCGACCACCGCGAACAGTTCACGCAGGACCTGCGGACACTGAGCCATTTCGCCCGCGACGCTCTTCCCCGGCTCCGCTAGGGTCACTCGGCTTTGACCGGCTTTTCCAGTGCCGCCAGCATCTTCTCGCGATCCAGTTGCTTCTCCGACTTCGCCACCACGAAAGTCGCGACGCAGTTTCCCAGCAGGTTCACGAAAACGCGCATCGAGTCCATCAGCCGGTCCGCGCCGAGCAGCAACGCGACCCCGGCGACCGGGAACGCGCCGATCGCGGCGGCCGTCGCCGACAGCGCGAGGAACGACGAGCCCGGAACGCCCGCCATCCCCTTCGACGTGAGCATCAGGATCCCGACCGCGAGCAACTGCTGACCGATCGACATGTCGACTCCGAACGCCTGCGCCAGGAACACCGTGCAGATCGACAGGTAGATCGTCGCGCCGTCGAGGTTGAACGAATACCCGGTCGGCACCACGAGTCCGGTCGCCGCACGCGAACAGCCGGCGTCGGTCAGCTTCGTCATGATCCGCGGCATCACGGATTCGGTCGACGCCGTGCCGAGGGCCAGCAGGAACTCTTCGCGGGCGTACCGGAGGAACCGCCAGATCGAAACCCCGGCGTAGAACCGGGAAATCAAGGCGAGAATCAGGACGAACAGCACACCCGCGCCATAGCAGGCGGCGATCAGTTTCGCGTACGTGCCGAGCGTGGAAATCCCGTACTGGCCGATGATGAACGCCATCGCGCCGAACGCGCCCAGCGGCGCGACGCGCATGATCCAGCCCATCACCTTGAAGATGATCTGCTGCACCTGATCGACGAACCCGAGCACGAGCGGCGCCCGTTCCCGACCGATGGCCGCCAGCGCGACGCCGAAGAACACCGCGAACACCAGCACCTGCAACAACTGGTTCTCCGCGAACGCGTTGACGACACTGTCCGGGATGGTGTGGAGGAGGAAGTCGCCGATGGACGGCAAGTGTCCGCCGTTGGTCTTCTTGTCCACCGCGGCCGGGTCGAGCGTCGCCGGATCGATGTCGAGCCCACTGCCCGGCCGGAACACGTTGGCGATCAGGAGACCGAAGACCAGCGCGAAGGTCGTGACGATCTCGAAGTACAGGATCGCCTTGAACCCGATCCGGCCGACCGCCTTGATGTCACCGACCGCCGCGATCCCGGTCACCACGACACAGAAGATCAGCGGCGCGATGATCATCTTGATCAGCCGGATGAACCCGTCACCGACCGGTTTCAGCTGCGCACCCAGCGACGGCCAGAAATGTCCGATCAGGACACCGGCCACCACGGCGACCAGCAATTGCACGAACAATGATGTGTACCAACGCCCACCGGACTTCGACATGGGCGGAACCTAAGGGTCGGATGTTCCGCGCGTGTTACGCCGCGCTGTGAGAGGAACCACCCTCGACCGCGGCCATCACTAGACTCCAGGCCATGTCCACTCCCCTCGCGCTCCGGCGGGCGACCACCGCGGACTCCGACGCCGTCGCGGAAATCTGGTACCACGGCTGGAAAGACGGCCATCTCGGCAACGTGCCCGACGCGCTCGTGCGCATCCGCACTCGCGAATCCTTCTGGAAACGCGCCGGGGAACGCGTCGGCGACACGACCGTCGCCGTGGCTCGCGGCGAGGTGGCGGGGTTCGTGATGGTCGTCGGCGACGAGGTCGAGCAGGTCTACGTTTCCTCGGCTCATCGCGGGAGCGGGGTCGCCGGGACACTGCTTTCGGAGGCGGAGCGGCTTGTGAGCGAAGGCGGGCATTCCCGCGCCTGGCTCGCCGTGGCGCCGGGGAACGCGCGGGCGCGGCGGTTCTATGAGCGGTGCGGGTGGGTGGACGACGGCGAGTTCGAGAATCGGGTCGCCGGGCCGGAGGGGCCGGTTTTGGTTCCCTGTCGGCGTTATGTGAAGGCGCTCGCGTAAGGGCGCTCGCGAACCGCGTTTAGCCGGCTAAACGCGGTCCCGGAACGCACTGTGTCGGGGTGGCCGTGAGTGGTAAGTGTCGTTAGAACGAACCCTCACTTAGGTGCCTACGCCTGACCTGCGGGTGGCGCGTGGCGGTGCAACCACCTCGTCGATGACGGAATTGGGACGTTGAGTGTCCCAATTCCTTCATCGACGAGCCACCGCCACACAGCGTGCGGCTCTCGGGCACGGAACACCCTTGGCCAGAACGACACTTACCACTCACGACCACCCGGCCCCAGGTAAGCCAAAGTCATCTCGGTCATTTCGCTCGCCCAAACCTCCCAGCTCAGGCCGTCGGGCCAGTGACGACCGGTGGCCGCGCGGTGCACGCAGGAACCGATGACGGTCCGCGTCAGCATGCCGATGGCCTGCTCGCGATCCGTCCGGCGGATCTCCTCGAACCAAGGCCGCGCGGCTTCGACGAAGGCGGTCTGGATCGCGGCCAAGGCCTGGAGCCCGCGTTCGCGTCCGTCGGCGCGCTGACCGTCGAGCAGCTCCGGGAAGATCCGGTCGTGACGGGCGAAGGTGTCCGCCAGAGCCTGGGTGAACGCGCCGACGATCCCGGCCAGTCCGGGAGGCGCCGCCCGAAGCGCTTCGCTGACACCACTTTCCAGTTGGCCGAGCAACTGGTCCTTCACGGCGTACAGCAGCTGGTTCTTGCCCACGAACCGGCGATAGATCGCGCCCACCGACATGCCCGCCCGCTCGGCGACCGCCGCGACGGTGAACTCCTCGATGCCCTGTTCGGCCAGGACATGCTCGGCGGCGGCCAGCACCTTGTGCAGGGACTCCCGGCTGCGGGCTTGTTGCGGCGGGCGAAAACCCTGTTCGACGGATCGCTGGCTCACCGGGCGCACGTTACCTCCCGTCGACGGGAGGCCGAAACTCGACCAAATGCGAATGATAACTTCCGTTCGCATCTGGCGAGACCGAGCAGCACGGAGGGCGGCACGATGGTGAGCATCGAGGTGCAGGGCGCGTACGTCGATTTCCCGATCTTCGACGCCAAGACCAGGTCCCTCAAGAAGGAAGTGCTCGGCAAGGTCGGCGGCAAGATCGGCACCGGAGCGAAGATCCCCATCGTCGAGGCGCTCAGGAACATCACCCTGTCACTGAGCGACGGCGACCGAGTCGGCTTGGTCGGGCACAACGGTGCCGGGAAGTCCACTCTCCTGCGGCTGCTGTCCGGCATCTACGAGCCGACGCGGGGCACCTCGCGGGTCGTCGGCCGGATCGCGCCGGTCTTCGATCTCGGCGTGGGACTGGACCCGGAGGTCTCCGGCTACGAGAACATCCTGATCCGGGGCCTGTTCCTCGGCATGAGCCGCAGGCAGATGGAGAAGCGGGTCGACGACATCGCGGAGTTCACCGAACTCGGCGACTATCTGCGCATGCCCCTGCGCACCTACTCCGCCGGCATGCGCGTGCGGCTCGCGCTCGGCGTGGTGACCACCATCGACCCCGAGATCCTCATCCTCGACGAGGGCCTCGGCGCGATCGACGCCGCGTTCCTCGCCAAGGCGCGCGAGCGGCTGGTCGACCTCGCCCGCCGCTCGGGCGTGCTGGTGTTCGCTTCACACGCCGACGAGCTGCTGCGCGAACTGTGCACCACCGCACTCTGGATGGACGAAGGCCGGATTCGCGCACACGGCTCGCTCGACGAGGTTCTCGCCGAATATCACGGAGTTCTGCGTACGTAACCGTCCAATTCGGACCGCGAGAACGAAAGCTCCCCTTCGTCCACCGCGCCGCAATCCAGTCCTCGCAGCAGGAAACCCGCCAGCGCCTGCGCCGTCGCGGGCTCGTCAAGCACTCCACGACCGGTCTGGTCCGCGTAGTCCCGCAGCCGTCCCAAAGCCGCCGGGAAGCCCTCGCGGAAGAATGCGTACGTCGCGGCGAACCGGGTCGGCAGCTGATGCGGATGCAGATCCCAGCCCTGATAGAAGCCGCGCTCCAGGGAACGCCGCACCAGGCGCAGATGTTCGCGCCAGGCCGGGAGGATCGCGTCGCCGACGGGCAGCTTGTTCGTCGAGCCGTCGGAAAGCCGGACACCGGTACCGGCGGCCGAAACCTGCATGAGCTGCTTGGCGAAGTCGGCGGCCGGGTGTTCCATGCTCTGGTACTCGGCGCTGATCCCGAGCCCCGCGCTGTAGTCGTAAGTCCCGTAGTGCAGCCCCGAACACCGGCCGCGCGCGGCTTCGATGATCCGCGGCACCGCGACCGCCCCATCGACGTCCACAATGGACTGAGCAGTCTCGATCTGGACTTCGAACCGCAGGGCACCGCTGGGCAGGCCGTACGCGGATTCGAGGCGCTCCAGGACATCCGCCGCCACCTCGACCTGCTCGACGGCGGTCACCTTCGGCAGCGTGACGACGAATCCTTCCGGCAGCGGCCCGCTTTCCAGCAACCCCGCCAAAAACAGGTCCAGGGTGCGGATACCGCGACGCCGGGTGGCCTGCTCGAAGCTCTTGAACCGGATGCCGACGAACGGTGTGCCGCCGGTGATGGCCAGCGTCCGCCCCGCGGCGAGCGCGGTGGCGTCCTCCTCCGCGTCGCCGGGTTTGCCGTAGCCGTCCTCGAAATCGATCCGCAGATCCTCGATCGGCTCGGTGAGCAGTTTGGTCCGGACGCGGTCGGCGACGTCAGCGTCCAGGCCCAGCTGGTCGGCGTGCTCGCCGAAGACCCGCAGGGCCTGCTTTCCCCAATCCGCCACCAGCCGCGTCTTGTACCGCGACGCGGGCACGTACACGGTGTGGACGGGCTGGCGGCCGGGCGGCTCACCAGGGTAGTTGGCCGCGACGCGCGCGTCGGCCTCGGCGAGGCGCGCGTCGGCGGCGGTGTAGACGTCCTCGGTGAGCCGCCCGTTCCCCATCTGTCTACTTGATCCGTTCGTAGGCGGGCAGCGTCAGGAAGTCCGGGAACTCGTCGGCGAGCGCGACCTGCTCGAACAGTTCGACGGCGGGTTCCAGCAGCTCCGGCTTGATCTCGGCGGCCAGTTCGCCGCGGACCTCGGCCAGCACACCTCGCACCAGTTCCTCGGTGACCTTGTCGCCCGTGTCGAGCTGCGTGCCGTTGCGCACCCACTGCCACACCTGCGAACGCGAGATCTCCGCGGTGGCCGCGTCCTCCATCAGGTTGTGGATCGCCGCCGCGCCGTTTCCGCTCAGCCAAGAGGCGATGTAGCGGATACCGACGTCGACCGCGGCCCGCAGACCGGCCGCGGTGGCGCCACCCGGCGTCGAAGCCGCGTCGAGCAGCTGGTCGGCGGTCACCGACACCTCGTCGCGGGTCCGGTCGAGCTGGTTCGGCTTGTCGCCGAGGACCTTGTCGAACTCCTCGCGGCAGATGTCGACCATGCCCGGGTGCGCGACCCAGGAACCGTCGAAGCCGTCGCCGGCCTCACGGCTCTTGTCGGCGCGGACCTTGTCGAGCGCCGCGGCGGTGACTTCCGGGTCCTTGCGGTTCGGGATGAACGCGGCCATACCGCCGATCGCGAACGCGCCGCGCTTGTGGCAGGTGCGCACCAGCAGTTCGGTGTAGGCGCGCATGAACGGCGCGGTCATGGTGACCGAGTTGCGGTCCGGCAGCACGAATTTCTCGCCCGCGTCGCGGAAGTACTTGATCACGCTGAACAGGTAGTCCCAGCGGCCGGCGTTGAGACCGGAAGCGTGCTCGCGCAGTTCGTAGAGGATCTCCTCCATCTCGAACGCGGCCGGGATGGTCTCGATCAGCACGGTCGCGCGGACGGTGCCGTGGTCGATGCCGAGGGTCTTCTCCGCGTGGGTGAAGACGTCGTTCCAGAGCCGGGCTTCGAGGTGGCTCTCCATCTTCGGCAGGTAGAAGTACGGGCCCTTGCCGCGGTTCAGCAGCTCCTGGGCGTTGTGGAAGAAGTACAGGCCGAAGTCGACCAGCGCGCCGACGGCCTGGCGCCCGCCGAAGGACAGGCCGCGCTCGTCGAGGTGCCAGCCGCGCGGGCGGACGACGATGGTCGCGTGCTCGACGTCGTCCTTCAGCGCGTAGCTCTTGCCGCCGCTCTCCAGCGTGATGGTCTCGCGGACGGCGTCGTACAGGTTGACCTGGCCGGAGATGACGTTCGCCCAGTGCGGCGTGTTGGCGTCTTCGAGATCGGCGAGCCAGACCTTGGCGCCGGAGTTCAGCGCGTTGATGGTCATCTTGCGGTCGGTCGGGCCGGTGATCTCGACGCGGCGGTCACGCAGGGCGGGCGGGGCCTCGGCCACCTTCCAGTCGCCCTCGCGGATCTCCTTGGTCTCGGGCAGGAAGTCGAGTTTGCCGGTGGTCCTGGCCTCCTCGCGGCGCTTGCTCCTGGCCTGCAGCAGCTCGTCGCGGCGGGCGGCGAAGGCCTCGTGCAGACCGGCGAGGAAGGCAAGGGCCTCCGGCGTGAGGATCTCTTCCCCGCGCTCGACCGGATCGCCGAGCACCTGAGCTTCAGACATGAGTAACACCCCGAGTTCGGAAAGATAACGTCCCTACGGTTTTACATGACGGACTATAGTTTCTGCATAGCGGAACATCAACGCGGACGTAAGGAGTACCACGGTGGCAGCGGAGAAGAACGGGCGCGACGGCGGCGTCCAGTCCCTTCAGCGGGCCTTCGAGCTCCTCGAGCATCTCGCGGACACGGGCGGCGAGGCCAGTCTTTCGGAGCTGGCCACCCTGTCCGGGCTGCCGATGCCGACCATCCATCGGCTGATCAGGACGCTGGTGGACCTGGGTTACGTCCGGCAGAACACCAACCGCCGGTACGCGCTGGGCGCCCGGCTCATCCGGCTGGGTGAGAACGCCAGCATGCAGTTCGGTTCGTGGGCGCGGCCACTGCTCGCGGAACTGGTCGACGAGGTCGGCGAGACCGCGAACCTCGCGGTACTGGAGCGGGACGAGGTCGTCTACGTCGCCCAGGTGCCGTCGAAGCACTCGATGCGCATGTTCACCGAGGTCGGACGGCGGCTCCTGCCGCACGGCACCGGCGTGGGGAAAGCGATGCTCGCGCATCTGCCGTCCAAGGACGTCACGGCACTGCTCTCGCGGACCGGCATGCCCTCCTACACCGAGCACACCTTCACCGACCAGGACGCGCTTCTGCGCGAGTTGGCGAAAATCGCCCAGCAGGGTTACGCGCTCGACGAGGCCGAGCAGGAACTCGGCGTCCGCTGCGTGGCCGTCGCGGTCCCGGGCGCGCCGGTGCCGGCCGCGGTCTCGGTGTCCGGACCTTCGGGACGGCTCACGATGGAGGCCGTCGAGCGGATCGCGCCCGCCGTCCAGCGGATCGCGACCGCGCTCGGTTCGACCCTTTCGCGTGACGGGGTCACCGTTTGAGGCGGGTCTCCAGGCCGTCGAGCATCCGCTCCAGCCCGTAGCGGAACTTCTCGTCGCGGAGCCGCTCCGGGTCGGTTTCGACGTCGTCGCGGACGAGCCGGTCCCGCTGGTGCGGGTACTCCCGTGCCGCCTCCTCGACGGCGGGGCGGAGATGCGCCGCCCATTCACGCTCGCTCCGACCGCTCTTCGCGACCGTCGTGAGCCATGCCGCCTCGGTGGTCCCCATGCCGATGACATACGAGATCACCGCGCTGATCGCCTGATCCGCCTCGTCGTCCGGGAAGCCCGCGGCCACGAAGACGGCCAGCAGCCGCTCGTTGAGCCGCATGACGTTCGGCCCCAGATACGACAGGCCGACCGAGCCGAGCAATGACGCGATCCAGGGGTGCCGCAGGATCATCGCGCGCACGCTTTGCGCCCCCACCACGGCCGCTTCGCGCCACCCGGCATCCCCATCCGGCACGGTGATCTCGCCGTAGACCTCGTCGACGACCAGCTCGATCAGCTCGTCGCGGTTGGCCACGTGCCGGTACAGCGAGGTGGCGCCCGCGTTGAGCGCGGTGCCGAGCCTGCGCATGCTCAGCGCGTCGACGCCTTCGACGTCGAGGAGCCGGACCGCCTCGGCGACGATCTGCGCCTGGCTCAACGCGGGTTGATCCCGCTTCCGGCGCGGACGGGTCCACACCGACTGGATCGGCTTCTCGTCAGTTGGCATGCCGCCACCCTAGCGTACGACGTACCCCCTTGCGAACGCTCTCGCCTTCTGCGTACAGTGTGCGCATCAACGGAACAACGTACGCAACTACCTCTGGGGGTTTCCCGATGAAGGCGATCGAAGGGCGCGATCCGCGCCGCTGGTGGATCCTGATCGTGCTGTGCCTGAGCACGCTCGTGCTGGTCGTGGACAACATGGTGCTGACCGTCGCCGTGCCGCCGCTCGCCGAAGACCTCGGGGCGAGCGCCCAGGACACGCAGTGGATCCTCGACTCCTACATCCTGGTGTTCGCCGGGCTGCTGCTCACCTCGGGAAGTCTCGGCGACCGCTTCGGCCGCCGGAAGGTGATGATCCTCGGCCTCGCCCTCTTCGGGGCGGCCTCACTCGTCGCCGCGTTCGCCGCGAACCCGCTGGAACTGATCGTGGCCCGCGCGGTGATGGGGGTCGGCGGCGCGCTGATCATGCCGAGCACGCTGTCGATCCTGATCACCGTCTTCGACGACGAGGAACGCCGCAAGGCGATGGCGGCGTGGAGCGCGGTCGCGATGCTCGGCCTGATCGGCGGCCCGGTGCTGGGCGGCGTGCTGATCGCGTGGTTCTGGTGGGGTGCGGTGTTCCTGATCAACGTGCCGATCGTCGTCGTCGCGGTGCTCGCCGCGCTCACGCTGATGCCCGAGTCCAAGGGCCCGTGGCAGAAGCCGGACCCGCTCGGCGCGATCCTGTCCGCGACCGGCATGGTCGCGCTGGTCTGGACGATCATCGAACTGCCCAAGCACGGCATCACCCAGGCCGGGACCCTGATCCCGCTGGCGATCGCGGCGGTGAGCCTGATCGGCTTCGTGCTCTGGGAGCGGCACACGCCGTCGCCGATGGTCCCGCTCAAGCTGTTCCGCAAGCGCAACTTCAGCGGCGGCAGCCTGTCGCTCACGCTGGTGCAGATCGGCAACGGCGGACTGCTGCTGCTCCTGACCCAGTACCTGCAGTTCGTCCTCGGCTACACCCCGACCGAGGCGGGGCTGGCCTTCATCCCGATGGCCATCGCGTCGCTGCTCTGCAACACCCTCGGTGCCACGCTGGGCCAGAAGATCGGCAACCGCGCGCTGGCCACGGCCGGGATGACGGTGATGGCCGCCGGGTTCGGCCTGCTCGCGACCCTGTCGACGGACGACGGTTTCCTGCTGCCCGCCGTCGCGCTGTTCGTCCTCGGTGCCGGTGGCGGGCTGGCGATGCCGGCGGCGATCGCGGCGTTGATGGGCGAGGTCCCGGAGGAGCAGGCCGGGGTCGGCTCCGCGCTCAACGACACCATCCAGCAGCTGGGCGCCGCACTCGGCATCGCGATCCTGGGCAGCGTCGTGTCCGGTCTGTTCACCTCGCAGATGCCCGCGTCCGCCCCGGCGCGAGCGCGGCTTTCGATCAGCGACGCCTTCGCCACCGGTGACGGCGGGCTGATCACCGCGGCCCGTGAGGCGTTCACCTCGGCGATGTCGACGACGTTCCTGGTGAGCGCGGTCGGTGTGCTGGCCGCGGCGGTGGTCGCGTTCCTGGTGATGCGGGACAAGAAGACCGCGGCAATCGAGGACGGCGCTCCGGTCTCCGTCTGACCGCGAAGTCCGCGAAGGCCCCTCTTTCGGCTGAGCCGGGAGAGGGGCCTTCGCCGTAACCTCGAAAGGGGCCGAGCGAGGGGATGTCCGATGGTCGAACCGGTGATCGCCTGGGTGGGGCGGAAACTCGCGGAGAAGGCGCTCGACCGGGCGATGGCCACGGACGGCCGGAAGCCGCGGCGGCACGATCTCAGCGTCCAAGGCGCCGAAGCGACCAGCGACCTCGACATCACCGTGAAGTACACCCTGCCGTACTGGCGAGGCGCGAAAGCACCGGTCCGGCTGATCTTGCGGAAGGTCGACGGCTACCCCGAGACCCTGAGCCTGCCCATGGTGCTCGGGGAAACCCTCCGCGTGAGACTGAGACGGGGCACCTACGAGATCACGGCGTGGGTCGTTCAGCTCTCGCCCCTGCACGGCCAGACGGAAACCCTGCACGCCGTCGGATGGCAACGGCTCTGGCTCGGCCACAACCGCACCAGGAAGGCACGGCTGCGCCCGGCGCCGGTGCTCGTCCAGGCACCCCGACGACTCGAGCCCAAACGAAGCGGAGCCAAACCGGGCGCATCCAAGCCGTCACGCAAGCCCTCCACAGCCCAGGCGTCTCCGCCCGACCCGCCCGCCGGCGGCTGGCGGGTCGGGCGGCCGTCCGGGTCCTAGCTGCTGAGCAGGGCCTCGACGAACGCGCCCGGCTCGAAGGGCGCCAGGTCGTCCGGCCCCTCACCGAGACCGACCAGCTTCACCGGCACGCCGAGTTCACGCTGCACCTGGAAGACGATGCCGCCCTTGGCCGTGCCGTCCAGCTTGGTGAGCACGATGCCGGTGACGTCGATGACCTCCGAGAACACCCGGGCCTGCATCAGCCCGTTCTGCCCGGTGGTGGCGTCGAGCACGAGCAGCACCTCGTCGACCTTCGCCTGCTTCTCGACGACTCGTTTGACCTTGCCCAGCTCGTCCATCAGGCCGGTCTTGGTGTGCAGACGGCCGGCGGTGTCGATCAGGACCGCGTCCACCCCTGCCTCGGTGCCGCGTTTGACGGCGTCGAAGGCGACCGCCGCCGGGTCCGCGCCTTCCTTGCCGCGCACGACCTCCGCGCCAACGCGCTTGGCCCAGGTCTGCAACTGGTCCGCCGCGGCGGCCCGGAAGGTGTCGGCCGCGCCGAGCACGACGGAGCTCCCCTGCGCGACGAGCACCCGGGCGAGCTTGCCGGTGGTGGTGGTCTTGCCGGTGCCGTTGACCCCGGCGACCAGCACGACAGCGGGCTGCTTCACGCCGTCGACGACGTGCGGCAGCGCACGGACGGCACGGACGGCGTCGGTCGACAGAGCGGCGGTGAGGACCTCCTGCAGGACCGTGCGCGCCTCCTCGGACGTCCGTACGGCGCGGCGCTTGAGCTCTTCACGCAGGCGTTCGACGATCTCGGTGGTCGTCGCGGCGCCCAAGTCGGCCATGAGCAGCGTGTCTTCGACGTCCTGCCAGGAGTCCTCGTCCAGGTCACCGGCACCCAGCAGGCCCAGCAGGCTCTGCCCGAACACCGAACGCGACTTCGAAAGCCGGCCGCGCAGCCGCTCGATCCGCCCGGTCGCCGGGGCGATCTCCTCGCGAGCGGGAGCGGGCTCCTCGACGGGCCCGGCGGGTTCGGGGAGTTCGACGTCGCGCACCGTGCGCTGCGCGGAATCCCTCGGCACCGCCGCGTCGTCCCCGACCGCGGGCTGGCCGTCGGTCTCGGGACGATCCTCGACCGGATGCTCCGGCTCGACGGGCTCCTCGGCCTCGTCGGTCTTCTCACCACCCGGAGCGAGCGCGATCCCGCCGGTCGCGGCATATCCGCCGCCCTTCGGCTTCGCGCGCTCGACGGCCTCGGCAGCCTTGGATTCGTCCAGGCTGATCCGGCGGCGGCGCGCGATGAACAGCCCGGCCACCAACACGGCGACCAGTACCACGACGGCAACGACAACGATCCAGAACCAGGGGGAGCTCGACACGGCGCCATCTTCGCATCCGCACCCGGCCCGGCTCAGGCGCCCCACTGCGAGGTAGCGGATCTTGTCAGACACCCACTGGATAGGACTCATTTCGGACAAGAAGAAACAGTCCTGCTTGCGCGGCCTCCGGAACGAGGGCTAGACCACTCCAAATGACGGTTTTCTCCGGCACTGGGGTCCGGGTGATCGGACTCATCTCCGGCACGTCGATCGACGGGATCGACGTGGCGGCCGCCGAACTGCGCGCCCACGGTGACACCGTGGAGCTTTCCCCGCTCGGTCAGCTCGAAGTCCCTTATCCCGAACCGCTCCGCGAAGCCTTGCTCGGCGCACTGCCGCCGAATCCCTGCAGCGCCGAACAGCTCACGAAACTCGACACCCTGGTAGGCCAGGCCTTCGGCGTGGCCGCCGCTCGCGGCATCGAGGAACTGGCGGGCGGCAAAGCCGACGTCGTCGCTTCACTGGGCCAGACGGTGTTCCACTGGATCGAGGACGGCACCGCGCGCGGCACCCTGCAACTGGGGAATCCGGCGTGGATCGCCGAGCGCACCGGGCTGCCCGTGGTGGCCGACCTGCGCGTGCGCGACGTCGCCGCCGGCGGGCACGGCGCACCGCTCGCCGGCACGCTGGACGCGTTGTGGCTCCGGGAAATGGCCGATTCCGGCCCGGTCGCCGCCTTGAACATCGGCGGCATCGCGAACATCACCGTGGTCCCCGCGGACGGCGGTGCCGTTCTGGCCTACGACACCGGGCCGGGCAACGCCCTGATGGACATCGCCGCGCATCGCGCCACCGGACGGCGTGCCGACATCGACGGAGCGCTCGCCCTGCGCGGGAGCGTCCGGACCGATCTGCTCGCGAAACTCCTGCTCGATCCGTATTACGCGGCCGCGCCGCCGAAGTCGACCGGCAAGGAACTGTTCCACGGCGCGTACCTCGACACCGCGCTCGAAGGTCTCCCGCCCGTCGGCGCGGAAGACCTACTGGCGACGCTGACCGAACTCACCGCCGTGACGATCGCCGCGGAATGCCGTCGGCACGCGATCACGACGCTGATCGTCTCCGGCGGCGGCGCCGACAACCCGGCGCTGATGGCCGCACTCGCCCGAAATCTGCCCGATACGGCGCTGAAGACCAGCGACGACCACGGGTTGCCACGTGCGGGCAAAGAGGCATACCTGACCATTCTGCTCGGCTGGCTGACCTGGTCCGGCGTCCCGGGAAACCTCCCGTCGGCGACCGGCGCCCGCGGCGACCGGCTGCTCGGCAACATCACCCCGGGCGCGGGGCCCCTGCGGCTTCCCGTGCCTCATGCCTCAACCGTGACCCGGCTACGGGTAGCGGCGACGACCGGCGAGCGATAGGAGATACGGATGCGCGCACTTGACCTCGCGATCATCGGGCTTTTTCTGGTCGGCATGCCCCTGCTGGGCATCTGGATCGGCGGCAAACAGAAATCCGGCTCCGACTACTTCGTCGGCGAAGGCAAGATCTCCTGGTGGGTGGCCTGCCTGTCGGTGGTCTCCGCGGAGACGTCCACCCTCACCGTGCTCTCCGTACCGACGGTGGCCTACATCGCCACCCCGGGCGAAGGCGGGATGACCTACCTGGCGCTGGCGATCGGCTACATCGCCGGCCGGATCGTGGTGTCGATGGTGCTGTTGCCCCGCTATGTGGCGGGCAACCTGGTCACCGCGTACGCCTTCCTGGGCAAGCGGTTCGGCAACGGGTTGCAGGGCACCGCGTCGGTGACCTTCCTGCTCACCCGCACGCTGGCCGACGGCATCCGGCTGTTCGCCACCGCCATCCCGATCAAGGTGGTGCTCGCCGCGTACGGCCTGACAGTCTCGTACTGGACCATCGTGGTCGGGCTCGGCATCGCGATGGTGATCTACAGCTTCTTCGGCGGGGTGCGCGCGGTCGTCTGGGTCGACGCGATCCAGATGCTCTGGTACATCCTCGGCGCGGTCGTGGTCATCTGGGTTATCGCCGGGCGGCTCCCGGACGGCTGGTTCGGCAAGGCCGTCGACGCCAACAAGTTCCAGCTCTTCGACTTCTCCTCGAACATGCTCACCGGGCAGTACGCGTTCTTCACCGCCGTGATCGGCGGCGCGGTGCTCTCGATGGCGTCGCACGGTTCCGACCAGCTGATCGTGCAGCGCCTGCAGGCCACCAACGACCTGCGCGCCGCGCGGAAGGCCCTGGTCGCCAGCGGTTTCGTGGTCTTCCTGCAGTTCGCGCTGTTCCTGTTCATCGGCGTACTGCTGTGGGCGCTGTACAACGGCCTGAACCCGACCAAACCGAAGCCGGAAGGCCTCGGGCTCGCCAACAAGGACGAACTGTTCGCGAACTTCATCGTGAACGACCTGCCGAGCGGTCTGTCCGGTTTCGTGATCGCCGGGATCCTCGCCGCCGCACTGAGTTCGTCACTCGGCGCGCTGGCGTCGTCCACGGTGACCGACGTCTACGAACGGGTGATCGGCAGGCAGCTGCCGGAAGCCGACCGGCTCAAGCACGGCCGGATCTGGACGATCATCTGGGCGGGCGCGCTGATCCTGTGCGCGGGCTTCTTCGCCTCTTCGAACAAGACGTCGGCCGATCCGATCGTGGTGCAGGCCCTCGGTATCACCGGCTACACCTACGGCGCGCTGCTCGGCGCGTTCCTGCTGGGGCTGCTGTTCAAGCGGGCGAGGCAGTCGGACGCGATCGTCGCGTTCGTGTCGACGGTGATCGTGATGGCTTTCCTCATCCTCGGCGTCAAGTTCAACAAACCGGACGGCAGCCTGATCGGCATCGACTTCGGCCGGGCCGCCGGGACCAAGGTGGCGCTGGCGTGGCCTTGGTACACGTTGTGCGGCGTGGTGATCACGCTCGTGGTGGGCGGACTTCTTTCGCTGCGGCACGGGAGCGTGGACCCGCTCGCGGAGCCGGACGTGAAAGAAGCCGAGTCAGTGTGAGCTGAGTCACATCTTTGAACGTTCTCTACCTCTCCTCCGTGTCGGCTGCGGGACCTGCCTGAAGACGGCGGGCGAGGAGAGGTAGAGACGATGAAGCGTGCGACTGTCACCATCGCGATCGGCGCCCTGTTGCTCGGGAGCGGCGCGAGCGCGTATGCCGCGAACAACCCGGCCGATGTCCAGGCAGGCGGAAATCAACGTCCAGTACCGGAATCCGTCAAGGTTCCGGACGGGAACACCCGGGTCGCCACCTACCGAGGCGAGGGCGTGCAGATCTACGGCTGCGCCAACGGGGCGTGGACCCTGATCCAGCCCGCCGCGACACTGAGCCACCACGGACGGGCGATCGCCCTGCACAGCAAGGGTCCGGTGTGGACGTCCACTGTGGACGGCAGCACGGTCGGCGCGGCGGTGGTGCCCGGCGCCTCCAGCCCCCGGCCGAACGCGGTACCGGAACTGCTGCTGAAGGCGAACCTGAACAGTGGCGACGGGGTCTTCGGCAAGATCACCTACGTCCAGCGGCTCGACACGCGCGGCGGGCTCGCTCCGGCGGGCACCTGCACGGCCGGCGCGCAGACGGCGAGCCGGTACTCCGCGGACTACGCGTTCTGGGCGGCCAAGTAGCGCCGGCGGCGTGCAAGGAAGGGGCTGAAGGGGCCCTTCCCCGCATCTCACGCGGCGAAGGGCGCTTTCCCCGCATGCGACGGGAGGGAAAGCGCCCTTCAGCCCCCGAGCCGCAACCAGGTGGGAAAAGACGCCATGAAAGGTCCTTTCCTTGCAAATTTTGCAAGGAAAGGACCTTTCATGGCGCGCGCTAGGCGGAAACCGGGTCGTCTTCGGCAGTCCGCAGCCGCTGCGAGATGACCTTCGTGATGCCGTCACCCTGCATCGAAACGCCGTACAGGGCGTCGGCGATCTCCATGGTCGGCTTCTGGTGGGTGATGATGATCAGCTGCGAAGAATCGCGCAGCTGCTCCAGCAGCCCGATGAGCCGTCGCATGTTGGTGTCGTCGAGCGCGGCCTCGACCTCGTCCATGACGTAGAAGGGCGAAGGCCGGGCACGGAAGATCGCCACCAGCATGCCGACGGCGACGAGCGACTTCTCGCCACCGGAGAGCAGCGAGAGCCGCTTGACCTTCTTGCCCGGCGGGCGCGCTTCGACGTCGACGCCGGTGGAAAGCAGGTCGTTGGGCTGAGTGAGCACCATGCGCCCCTCGCCGCCGGGGAACAGCACGCTGAACACGGTCTCGAATTCGCGCGCGACGTCCTCGTACGCCGACGCGAAGACCTCGAGGATCTTCTCGTCGACCTGTTTGATGACGGCTTCGAGGTCCTTGCGGGTGTCCTTGAGGTCTTCGAGCTGGGTCGAGAGGAACTTGTACCGCTCCTCCAGCGCCGCGAACTCCTCCAGCGCCAGCGGGTTGACCTTGCCCAGCAGGCTCAGGTCCTTCTCCGCGCGCTTCGCCCGGCGGGCCTGGGTGTCGCGGTCGAACGGCATGGGCGGCGGAGGGGTGACGTCTTCGCCGCGTTCCTTGGCCGCTTCGTACTCGGCCATCTCCCCCGCGCTCGGCGGCACGGGGACGTCCGGGCCGTATTCGGAGACGAGATCTTCGAGACCGATCCCGAAGTCTTCGGCGATCTTGGTTTCGAGCTGTTCCAGCCGCAGCCGCTGCTCGGCCCGCAGGACCTCGTCGCGGTGGACGGCGTCGGTGAGCTTCTCCAGTTCACCGGTCAGCTCGCGGACCTTGCCGCGGACCTGCGTCAGCGCGGTCTCCCTCGACTGCCGCCGCGCCTGCACCTCGTCCCGTTCGTGGGCGGCGCGCTGCACGGAGACCTCGATGCGCTCCAGCGCGATCTCGCCGCCGTTGACCACCGCGTTGGCGATCTCGGCGCCGCGTTTCCGCGCTGCCCTGGACTTTTCGGCGCGTTCACGGGCCTGCCGTTCCGCGTGCGCGGCCCGGCGGAGCGATTCGGCCTTGCCCTGGATGCTCCGCGCGCGCTCCTCGGCGGTGCGCAGCGCGAGCCGGGACTCCATCTCCTCCTGGCGGACCGTGCCGAGGTCTTCGGCGGCCTGGTCGCGTTCGGCGGTGTCCGGATCCTCGTCGACCTCTTGGTCGGCGACGGCGGCCAGCCGCTCTTCGAGTTCCGCGAGCTGCCGCAGTGCCTCTTCACGACTCTGCTCGACCTTGGCACGCTGATTGCTCAGCCGGTCCATCTCGGCCTGGGCGGCGCGCGCGGCCTGCTGCATCCGGTTCAGCCGCTCGGACGAACGGGCCTTGCGGACCTTCGCGTCCCCGAGCGCGTCCTTTGCCCTGCCGACCTCTTCACGGCGGGCCTGCTGGCTGGCACGGGCACCTTCGAGTTCCGCGGCGGTGCGTTCCAGCGCGCGCTCGGCGGCCCGCAGCCGGTCTCCGGCCTCGTCGACGGCGGCCTGTACCTCGATCACGCTCTCGCTGCGGGCCGAACCACCGACCGCCCAGCGGGCACCGAAGACGTCGCCCTCCGGCGTGACCGTACTGACCTCGGGGTACACCTCGACCAGACGGCGCGCGGAGTCCAGACCGTCCACAATGGCCACCCGGTCGAGCGCGTGCTCGACGGCGGAGCGCAGCGCGGACGGCGCCGTGACCACTTCGCGGGCCCAGCGCGCGCCCTCGGGCAGCGACGGCCAGGCACTGGTGTCCACAGTGGATTCCAGGCCACCGAGCAGGATGCCCGCACGACCGGAGTCGTTGTCCTTCAAGAACTTCAGCGCGGCGAGCGCGTCGGCGCCACCGTTGACCGCGACCGCGTCGGCCACCGGGCCGAGCGCCGCGGCCAGCGCGACCTCGTGGCCGGGTTCGACGGTGAGCAGCGCGGCCACCGAGCCGAGCAGACCGGGGAGTTCGTGCTGCGCGCCGAGCAGCGCACCGGCGCCGTCCTTGCGGCGCAAGCCCATCGACAGCGCCTCGACGCGCGCCTTCTCCGAAGCGATCTCGCGTTCAGCCGCCCGCTCGGCCTTGACCAGCTCCTCGACCCGCGCCTTGGCGGCGTTGTTGGCCTCCACCGCGCGGTCGTGGTGGGCCTGCAGTTCGGAGTCGTCGGACTCCTCGACACCGCCCGCGGCCTTGGCCTCTTCGAGCTCCTCGACGGCGATCTCCGCACGCTCGGCGGCCTCTTCGAGCGACACGGTGAGCCTGTCGATCTCGTCGGAGGTGGCACCGTTCTTACTTCGCAGCGCCTCGACCTGCCCGGAGAGCTTCGCCAGCCCTTCCCGGCGATCGGCGATCGCGCGGACGGCGGCCATATGCGCGCGCTCGGCCGCCTGGACGAGGTGTTCGAGCTGCTCACGACGCTGGACGGTCTCCGAGAGCATCATCCGCGCCTCGGCGACGGCCTCGTTGAGCTCCTGCTCCCGCTCGGCGACCTGCTCGGCCTCGGCGAGCAGCTCGTCGGGGTCACGGCCGGTGCTCGCCTGCTGCACGTCGGACGACAGATGCCGTTGACGCTCCAGCGCGAGCCGCACGGTGCCGCGCAACCGTTCCGTCAGCGCGGAAAGCTTGTACCAGGTCTCCTGGGCCGCGGCGAGCTTCGGCGCGTCCTCGGCGAGCGAGGCTTCGAGTTCGGCTTCCTCGGCGGAGACGATCTCCAGCGCCTGCTCGACCTCTGCGCGGCGCTGACGGGCGACGCGCTCGTCCGCCTCTTCTTTGGCGAGGCCTTCGCGCTGCGTGACCAGGTCGTGGGCGAACAGCCGCAGCCGGGCGTCACGCAGTTCGGACTGCACCCACTGCGCCTTGCGGGCGATCTCGGCCTGTTTGCCCAGCGGTTTGAGCTGGCGGCGCAGCTCGGTGGTGAGGTCGCCGAGCCGGTCGAGGTTGCCCTGCATGTTCGCGAGCTTGCGCAGGGTCTGTTCCTTGCGCTTGCGGTGCTTGAGGACACCGGCGGCCTCTTCGATGAAGGCGCGGCGCTCCTCGGGTTTGGATTCGAGGATCGCCGACAGCTGGCCCTGCCCGACGATGACGTGCATCTCGCGGCCGATACCGGAGTCCGACAGCAGTTCCTGCACGTCCATCAGACGGCAGCGGTCACCGTTGATCTCGTACTCGCTCGCGCCGTCGCGGAACATCCGGCGGGTGATCGAGACCTCGGAGTACTCGATGGGCAGCGCGCCGTCGGCGTTGTCGATGGTGAGGGTGACCTCGGCGCGCCCGAGCGGGGCGCGGCCGGCGGTCCCGGCGAAGATGACGTCCTCCATCTTGCCGCCGCGCAGGTCCTTCGCGCCCTGGGTGCCCATGACCCAGCGGAGCGCGTCGAGGACGTTCGACTTGCCAGAGCCGTTCGGTCCGACCACGCAGGTGATGCCCGGCTCGAAACGCAACGTCGTCGCCGAGGCGAAGGACTTGAAGCCCTTGAGCGTCAGGCTCTTCAGGTGCACGTCGTGCTGACCCCTCTTGCCGCGGGAACTCCTCGTTCAATCGGCCCAGGCTACCTGTGTGCCCGGTGCGATCGTGGGACGCGGGTACGTAGGCGCCGGTTCAGCGTTCCACGAACCCGCGGAGCCCGCCTTTCGCGGGTGACCAGCGCTCGACGACGCGATCCACACTACCGGGTGATTCTCCCGAGCGCAGAGCCGCCAAAAGCCGCTCACAGTGTTCACGAACACCCTCCGCTATCACCTCGACACGCCCGTCCGCCAGATTGGCCGCGCTCCCGACCAACCCCAGCTCCAGCGCACGGCTACGGGTCCACCAGCGGAAACCGACTCCCTGTACCCGGCCGTGCACCCACGCCGTCAGCCTGATGTGTGTTTCTTCCTCACTCACGACCCCTATCGTGCACCATGCGGACGAACGCGGAGAGTGAACACCCGGTCCGCCGTCGTTCGCGGAGGGTGAAGTGGCGGTGATAATCTCCGCGCCGGGTCCCCACTTGGGCTACCTCGCCCGGGTAGCCGGAGACGGCTTGGCATACTCGCCTGCTGTCTCGAACTCCCCGAAGTCCCCCATCCGAGGAGCCAGCACATGTCCCGTCCCGACGGGTCTGATCCGAGCGCACGCGTGTCCGTGGCGCCCCCGCGCGGCGCCACCGGCAAGCTCAACCGCAGCGGCTACGCCGTACTCGGCGTCAGTGGCCTCGTGGTGGCGACGGCCTTCGCCGCGATCGCCGAACTGGCGGGCCCCGGCGTCTCGGCCACCGCGGGCGGCACCGGCATCCCCGGCGGACAGAACACCTCCCCCGCCGGCGTCCAGCTGGTCCCCGGCAACGCCGTCCCCGGCGGCCCGATGACCGTCAGCGGCGAGCCGACCCCCGGCGCGCCCACCAGCTCCACGCCGCCGCCGACCACGGTGACGTCGGTCGGCGCGGACGGCAAGGAGACGACGAGCATCGTCACCCCGCCGCCGATTCCGATCCCGATCCCTAACCCCGGACCGGGTCCCGGCCCCGGACCGAACCCCCCTTCGTCGTCGAAGCCGCCGTCCTCGTCTAAGCCGCCGTCGGAGAAGCCTACGACCAGCAACCCACCGGAGACTTCGACCGGCAATCCGCCGGCTACCACTACGACCACTACGGGCGGCGGCTCCAGCTCCAGCGGCGCGCCCGACTCCTCGCCCGGCCGGTCCAGCACCTCGGGCACCGACACGAGCACGAGCAGCGCCCAGTAGGCCTCCCTAGCGCGCTATGAAAGGTCCTTTCCTTGCAAATTTTGCAAGGAAAGGACCTTTCATAGCGCGCGTTCCAGTCTTGGCGCGCGGTGAGCCGG
>NZ_JBVIRO010000011.1:58293-86811 GCF_055575975.1 Amycolatopsis sp. NPDC033938 | reverse complement strand
TGTTGTTTTTTGGTTTCTTGGTTTGTGGGGTTGGGTGTTTGTTGGGTGTCTTTGGGGGTTCAACCGATTTGCGCAAGTCACGACGCAGGAGTGTTCGGCGCTGGTGACCGGGTCGGTGGCTCTACATTTCGAAGCGGTACCCCATTCCCGGTTCCGTCAGCAGGTGCCGCGGCCGCGAGGGTTCCGGTTCCAGTTTCCGCCGCAGCTGCGCCAGATACACGCGCAGGTAGTGCGACTCGGTCTCATACGTCGGCCCCCACACCTCGTGCAGCAGCTGCTTCTGCGCCACCAGCCGTCCCCGGTTGCGCACCAACAGCTCCAGGACACCCCATTCGGTCTTGGTGAGGTGCACTTCCTTGCCGTCGCGGCGCACCTTCTTCGCCGCCAGGTCGATGCGGAACGAGCCCGTGTCCACCACCGCGTCCACACCGTCCACACTGGACGTCGCCGATCGCCGCACCGCCGCCCGCAACCGGGCCAGCAGTTCGTCCATGCCGAACGGTTTGGTGACGTAGTCGTCGGCGCCGGCGTCGAGTGCCTGCACCTTGTCGGCGGAGTCGCCGCGCGCGGACAGCACGATGATCGGCACCGTCGTCCAGCCGCGCAGCCCGGCGATCACCTCGGTGCCGTCGAGATCGGGCAGGCCGAGGTCGAGGACGACGACGTCGGGTTTGGTCTCGGCGACGGCCTTCAGCGCGGCCGTCCCGTCGTGCGCGGTGATCACCTTGTAGCCGCGGGCGGACAGGTTGATCCGCAGGGCTCGCACGATCTGCGGTTCGTCGTCGACGACCAGTACGGTCGCCGACACGGTTTCGGCACTCATCGCACTCGCTCCTCCTCTTCGTGTTCAAAGCCCTCGTCGTCGAAAGCGAGGAGGTTCTTTTCCGGGTCTTGACCGACATACGCGGGCAGCGAGATGACGACGGTGAGCCCGCCGCCCGGCGTGTCCTCCGCCCGGATCCGCCCGCCCATCGCCTCGGTGAATCCCTTGGCGACCGAAAGCCCCAGTCCGACGCCTGGCACGGTGTCCCGGTCTCCGCCCAGCCGCTGGAACGGCGCGAACGCCGAGTCCGCGGTGCCCTTCTTCAGCCCGCGCCCGTGGTCGACGATCCGCAGTTCGACGTGGTCGGAATGGGTGCTGGCGCGGGCCGAGACCGGCTCGCCGGATTTCCCGTGCCGCAGGGCGTTGTCGATCACGTTCGCCACGACCCGTTCCAGCAGGCCGGGATCGGCGCAGACCGAGGGCAGCCGGGAGTCGATCGCGACCACGACCGAATCCGAGTTGTCCACATTGGACAGGGCATGCGAGACGACCTCGTCGTAGCCGACCGGGCGCAGATGCGGGCGGACGGCGCCGGTCGCCAGCCGGGAGGAGTCGAGCAGGTTGTCGATCAGCCCGGCGAGCCGGTCCGCCGACTCCTCGATCGCTTCGAGCAGTTCGTCGGTGTCCTCTTCGGACAGTGAGATGTCGGTCGCGCGGAGGCTGCCGATGGACGCCTTGATCGACGTCAGCGGTGTGCGAAGGTCGTGTCCCACGGCCGAAAGCAGGGCGGTGCGCAGCTCGGTCGCTTCGGCCTTGCGTTCGGCGCGGACGGCCGCCTTCGCCGTCCGTTGCTGCCGGAGGGAAAGCAGTGCCTGCCCGGCGACGGCTTCCAGCACCCCGCGGTCGGACGCGGGCAGGGTACGGCCGCGCAAGGTGAGGTGGACGTCGGCGGTCACCGCGATGTCGGCGTCGGCCTGATCCGGATCGGCGCAGGGATCAGTCCCCGCGTTCGCCACCCGTTTCCACTTCCCGTCCCGCTTTTCCAGCAGGGTCACCGAAGTCATCCCGAAGTTCTCGCGGACCTTCTCCAGCAGTCGCTCGATCGGGTTGGTGTGCGCGAGCACGGTCCGCGCGTAGGAGGCGAGCAGCGCCGCTTCCGTTCGTGCCCGCGCGGCCTGGGTGGCGCGCCGCGCGGCGGTGTCGACCACGGCCGCGACGAGGACCGCCACCAGCACCATCGCGACCAGGGTGATCACGTTCCGCGGCTCGTGGACGGTCAGGGTGTACAGCGGCGGGGTGAAGAAGAAGTTCAGCAGCCCCGCCGAGAACACCGCCGCCACCAGCGCCGGCCCGAGTCCGCCGACGAGCGCGACCAGCACCGTGGCGAGCACGTAGTCGACCACGTCGGTGGAGAAGTCGAGCTGATCCTTCAGCAGGACACCGATCAGCGTCGCCAGCGCCGGCAAGAACAGGGAGAGCGCCCAGCCCGCCAGCCGCCGCGAGGACGGCAGTGGGCTCCGGTTGAACCGGGCGCGCAGCCGCCCGCCCGCCTGGGCGTGCGTGACCATGTGGACGTCGATCGGACCGGACCGCTGGACCACGGCCGCGCCGATGCCCTCGTCGAACAGCCGCGCGACCCGTGACCGTCGTGAGGTCCCGACCACCAGCTGGGTCGCGTTCACGCCCCGCGCGAAGTCGAGCAACGCCGTCGGGACGTCGTCGCCGACGACGGTGTGGAAGGTCGCGCCGACCTCCTCGGCCAGCTTCCGGTACTTCCCGACCGCCGTCGGCCCCATCCCGGCCAGCCCGTCGCCACGCAGGATGTGCAGCACCTGCAGTTCGGCGCCCGCGCGGTTCGCGATACGGCTCGCGCGGCGGATCAGCGTCTCGCTCTCCGGGCCGCCGGTGATGGACACGACCACCCGTTCGCGTGCTTCCCAGGTGTCGGTGATCTTCTGCTCGGCCCGGTACCGCTGCAGGGCGACGTCGACCTGGTCGGCGACCCACAGCAGCGCGAGTTCCCGCAGCGCGGTGAGGTTGCCCGGCCGGAAGTAGTTGCCCAGCGCGGCGTCGATCCGCTCGGCCGGGTAGACGTTGCCGTGCGCCAGCCGCCTGCGCAGCGCCTCCGGGGTGATGTCGACCAGCTCCAGCTGCTCGGCCCGCCGCACGACCTCGTCCGGCACGGTCTCCTGCTGGGTGACGCCGGTGATCCGCTCGACGACGTCGTTGAGGCTCTGCAGATGCTGCACGTTGACCGTGGAGAGGACGTCGATCCCGGCGTCGAGCAGCTCGTCGATGTCCTGCCAGCGCTTCTCGTTGCGTGACCCCGGCACGTTGGTGTGCGCGAGTTCGTCGACGACGGCGACCTCGGGCGCGCGGGCGAGCAGCGCGTCGAGGTCCATCTCCTCGAATTCGCGGTCGCGGTGCGCGGACCGGCGGCGCGGCACGATCTCGAGGCCCTCGACGAGCTCCGCGGTCTTCTTCCGTCCGTGCGTCTCGACCAGGCCGATGACCACGTCGGTGCCCCGGTCGAGGCGGCGTCGCGCCTCGCCGAGCATCGCGTAGGTCTTGCCGACGCCCGGGGCCGCGCCGAGGTAGATCCTCAGCTCGCCCCGGCGCGGCTTGGTCGTGTTGTCGTCCACGTCTGTCAGTGTGCTCCTCCGGCCGCGTCGCGCACGGCCAAGTTGACCTTCAGCACATTGACGCCCGGCACACCGATCCCGGTGCCGCTCGTGTTGTCGGCGACGAGCTGCCGGATCTTCTCCTCGGACAGGCCGGTGTTCCTGGCCACCCGCGGGATCTGGAGGCCGGCGTAGGCGGCGCTGATCGCCGGGTCCATCCCGGAGCTCGACGCGGTCACCGCGTCGGCGGGCACCTGCGACTCCTGGACGCCTTCGCGCGCGGCGATCAGCTTCTTGCGCTCACCGATGGCGGCGACCAGGTCCTCGTTGTACGGGCCCTTGTTCGACGCGCCGGACGACGACGGGTCGCCGGGGCCGAGCACATCCTTCGACCCCGCGGACGGGCGGTTGTGGAACCACGGGTCCTTGGCCGGGTCCGCGGCGACCGGGTCGATCCCGATCAGTGACGAACCGACGGCTTGCCCGTTCTGGGTGATGATCGAGCCCTCGGCGTTGCCTTCGAGGCCGGGGATCCGGGAGATCGCCCAGACGCCCAGCGGATAGACGACACCCAGCAGGACGGTGAAGACGAGCAGGACGCGAAGCCCGGCGAGGGTCTGCTTCAGCAGTGCGTTCATGGTTACCCGATTCCAGGGATGAGACGGACGAGCAGGTCGATCAGCCAGATCCCGAGGAACGGGCTGACGATGCCGCCGAGGCCGTAGACCAGCAGGTTCCGGCGCAGCAGCGCCGAGGCCGACGACGGCTTGTACCGGACGCCGCGCAGGGCGAGCGGGATCAGCCCGACGATGATCAGGGCGTTGAAGATGACCGCCGACAGGATCGCCGACTTCGGCGTGGCCAGGTGCATGATGTTGAGCGCGCCGAGCTGGGCGAAGATGCCGGTGAACATCGCGGGCAGGATGGCGAAGTACTTCGCGAGGTCGTTGGCCACGCTGAAGGTGGTCAGCGCGCCGCGGGTGATCAGCAGCTGCTTGCCGATCTCCACGATCTCGATCAGCTTCGTCGGATCGGAGTCGAGGTCCACCATGTTCCCCGCCTCCTTGGCGGCGGAGGTCCCGGTGTTCATCGCGACGCCGACGTCGGACTGCGCCAGCGCGGGAGCGTCGTTGGTGCCGTCGCCGGTCATCGCGACCAGGCGCCCGCCCTCCTGCTCCTTGCGGATCAGCGCCATCTTGTCTTCGGGTTTGGCCTCGGCGAGGTAGTCGTCGACACCCGCGTCCTCGGCGATGGCCTTGGCCGTCAGCGGGTTGTCCCCGGTGATCATGACGGTCTTGATGCCCATCGCGCGAAGCTGGACGAACCGCTCCCGCATCCCCGGTTTGACCACATCGGACAGCCGGATCACGCCGCGTACGAAGGCTTTCCCGCCGTCGTACTCCGCGACCACCAGCGGGGTCCCGCCCTGCTGGCTGATCTCGTCGACGACGCGTTCGGTCTCGTCCGGCATGTCGCCACCGCGGTCACGGACCCATTCGCGGACGGCGGCGGTGGCGCCCTTGCGGACCTGGCGCTCGCCGATGTCGATGCCGCTCATCCGGGTCTGCGCGGTGAACGCGACGAACTCCGCGAGCTTCTCGTCGTCGGACGCCGATCCGGGCAGCCCGTGTTCCCTGGCGACGAGTTCGACGATGCTGCGGCCTTCCGGGGTGCCGTCGGCGAGGCTGGACAACCGCGCCGCCTTGGCGATGTCGTCCATAGTGGACGCACCGACCGGGATCAGCTCGGTGGCCTTGCGGTTGCCGAAGGTGATCGTGCCCGTCTTGTCCAGCAGCAGGGTCGAGACGTCGCCCGCGGCCTCCACCGCGCGGCCGCTGGTCGCGAGCACGTTGCGCTGCACCAGCCGGTCCATCCCGGCGATGCCGATCGCGGACAGCAGCGCGCCGATCGTCGTCGGGATCAGGCAGACCAGCAACGCGGTCAGCACGATCACGGACTGCTGACTGCCCGAGTAACCCGCCATCGGCTGCAGGGCCACGACGGCGAGCAGGAAGATGATGGTGAGCGTCGACAGCAGGATCGTCAGCGCGATCTCGTTCGGCGTCTTCTGCCGGGAAGCGCCTTCCACCAGGGCGATCATGCGGTCCACAAAGGACTCGCCGGGTTTGGTGGTGATCTTCACGACGACGCGGTCCGAAAGCACCGTGGTGCCGCCGGTGACCGCGCACCGGTCGCCGCCCGATTCCCGGATGACCGGGGCGGATTCGCCGGTGATGGCCGATTCGTCGACGGTCGCGATACCTTCGACGACGTCGCCGTCACCGGGGATGACCTGCCCGGCTTCGACGACCACGAGATCACCGACGCGCAGGTCCGCGCCCGGCACGCTCTCCTCGTCGCCGTCCTCGGTGAGACGGCGCGCGATGGTCTCCTTCTTGCTGCGGCGCAGGGTTTCCGCCTGCGCCTTGCCCCGGCCCTCCGCGACCGCCTCGGCCAGGTTCGCGAACAGGACGGTGAACCACAGCCAGATGGTGATGAGGATGGTGAACACGCTCGGGTCGGTGATCGCGAAGACCGTGGTCAACGCGGAGCCGATCCACACCACGAACATGACCGGGTTGGCGAGCTGGTGGCGGGGGTTGAGCTTGCGCAGCGCCTCCGGCAACGAGGTCAGCAGCTGGCGGGGACTGAAGATCCCCGCACCGACGCGGCCGGTGTTCTCCACGTGGTGCTGGGAGATCTCCTCCGGGGTGCGTTCTTGAGTCATGGTCATGCGAGTGCCTCTGCGATGGGCCCGAGCGCGAGCGCCGGGATGAAGGTGAGGGCCGCGACGAGCACGATCGTGCCCGCGAGCATCGTGCCGAAAAGCGGTCCGGTGGTGGGCAGCGTGCCGGCGGTCTCCGGGACCTTCCGTTGCGCGGCAAGGGATCCGGCCAGGCACAGCACGGCGAGGATCGGGATGAACCGGCCGAGCAGCATCGCGACCCCGAGCGAGGACTGGAACCAGTCGTTGGTGACGGTGATCCCGCCGAACGCGCTGCCGTTGTTGTTGCCCGCCGACGCGTAGGCGTAGAGCACCTCGGAAAGCCCATGGGCGCCCGGGTTGTTCAACGCGGCGAGGTTGCCGGAGTTCATCAGCGCGACCCCCGCGCCGAGCAGCACCACCGTCGGCATGGCGAGCATCGAGACCGCCGCGCAGGTGACCTCGCGTTTGCCGAGTTTCTTCCCCAGGTACTCCGGTGTCCGGCCGACCATCAGCCCGGCGAGGAACATCGCGATCACGGCCATCACGAGGATGCCGTAGAGACCGGTGCCCACCCCGCCCGGCGAGATCTCGCCCAGCAGCATGTTGAGCAGCGCTCCGCCGCCGCCGAGTCCGCTGTAGCTGTCGTGCATGCTGTTGACCGCGCCGGTGGACGTGCCGGTGGTGGCGTTGGCGAACAGCGAACTCAGGCCGATGCCGAACCGCTGTTCCTTGCCCTCCAGGTTCGCCCCGGCGGCCAGCGGCGCGGGCCCGCCCGCGTGGGCTTCGGCGAGCCAGGTGACCGCGAGCATCGCGGTGAACAGCCCGGCCATCACCGACAGCAGGACGTAACCCTGTTTGGTGTTGCCGACGAGTTTGCCGAAGGTCCGGGTGAGCGAGACCGGGATGACCAGGATCAGGAAGATCTCGATCAGGTTGGTCCAGGCGTTCGGATTCTCGAACGGATGCGAGGAGTTGGCGTTGAAGATCCCGCCGCCGTTGGTGCCGAGCTCCTTGATCGCCTCCTGGCTCGCGGCCGGGGCGAGCGCGATCTTGCTCGTGCTCCCGTCCGGGTTGAGGACGTCGACGCCGCTCTTGAGGCTCTGGACGACACCGAGCGCGATCAGCAGGATCGCCGCCACGAACGCCATCGGCAGCAGGATCCGGATCGTGCCGCGGGTCAGGTCCACCCAGAAGTTGCCGAGGCGGTCGGTCTTCGAGCGGACGAATCCGCGCACCACCGCGACGGCGACCGCGAGCCCGACGGCGGCGGACAGGAAGTTCTGCACGGTCAGCCCGGCCATCTGCACGAAGTGGCCCATGGTCGCTTCGGGGCTGTAGGACTGCCAGTTCGTGTTGGTCACGAAGCTGACGGCGGTGTTGAAGGCGACCGCCGGCGAGACCGGTTCCTTGCCGAGGCTCCACGGCAGGATCGACTGGAGCCGCTGAAGCAGGTACAGGAAGACGACGGAGACGAACGAGAAGCCGATCACGGCGGACGCGTAGGTCTTCCAGTGCTGTTCCGATCCGGGGTTCACCCGGAACAGGCGGTACAGGCCTCGTTCGGCCTTGGTGTGCGTCTCGATAGAGGACACAGTGAAGACGCGCGCCATGTAATCGCCCAGTGGCCGGTAGACCACGGCGAGCGCGACGAGGAGGAGGCCGGCCTGCAAGAGGCCGGCCATGACGTCTGACATCAGAATTTCTCCGGCCTGACCAGTGCGATGAACAAATAGACGATCAGCCCCAGCGCCAGCAGTCCGCCGACGACGTTGGCCACGGCTCCCGTGCCGGTCACAGCTTCTCCAGACCACGCAGGGTCAGGGCGAGAACCACGAATACGCCGATCAGGAGCACGGCGTAGAGCAAGTCGGCCACTAGGCACCTCTCAGGACAGGTCACCCCATCGGTGACCAGGACCCCGCAACAGTGCGCTTGGTACAGACCATCGGGACCGGGGACTGATGGTGTCTTGATGCCCCGATCGGGTGCCTTTACGGCTTCTTGATGCCCAGTGATGTGCCCCACAGCCCGTGACGGACTGCGGACGGAGCGTGCAATTCGGGCAGACAACCGGCACAAAGCGTGTTACACCAGTGTTACAGATAGTTGTATGTGCTAAGCAATAGGAGGTTGGCGATGTGCGGAATCGCAGGGTGGGTCTCCTTCGGCACGGACCTCACGCAGCGCCGGGAGGTCGTCGACGCGATGACCGCCACCATGGCCTGCCGCGGCCCTGACGACTCGGGCACCTGGGTCCGGCCGAACGTGGCGCTGGGCCACCGGCGGCTGGCGATCATCGATCTGCCGGGCGGCAGGCAGCCGATGGCCGAAGCCGGGCTGGCGGCCATGGTCTACAGCGGTGAGGCGTACAACTTCACCGAGTTGCGCGAGGAACTCTCCAAGCGGGGCCACAAATTCGAGACCGACAGTGACACCGAGGTCGTGCTGCACGGCTACCTGGAGTGGGGCGACGCGGTCGTCGATCACCTCAACGGGATGTACGCCTTCGCGATCTGGGACGAGCGCGACGAGAAGCTCGTGATGATCCGCGACCGCATGGGCATCAAGCCGTTCTACTACTACCCGACCCCGGACGGCGTGCTCTTCGGTTCCGAGCCGAAGGCGATCCTCGCGAACCCCTTGGCGCGCAAGGTGGTCGACACCGACGGTCTGCGTGAGCTGATGGCCATGACCAAGACTCCCGGCTGGTCGCTGTGGAAGGGCATGCACGAGGTCGGGCCGGGCACCATCGTCACCGTCGACCGCTCCGGGATCCGCACGCGGACCTACTGGAAGCTCGACGCGAAGCAGCACACCGACGACCAGGAGACCACGGTCGAGCGGGTGCGCGAGCTGATGACCGACATCGTGCACCGCCAGCTGATCGCCGACGTCCCCCGCTGCGTCCTGCTGTCGGGCGGGCTCGACTCCAGCGCCGTCACCGGTCTCGCCGCGGCACGGCTGGCCGAAGAGGGCGAACGGCTGCGCACGTTCTCGGTCGATTTCCTCGGCCAGGAAGAGAACTTCAAACCGGACGAGGTGCGGGACACCCCGGACTCGCCCTACATCCGCGACGTCGCGGAACTGGTCGGTTCCGACCACAAGGACGTCATGCTCAACCCGGCCGACCTCAGCGATCCGGAGGTCCGCCGCAAGGTGCTGACCGCGCGGGACATCCCGGCCGGGCTCGGCGACATGGACACCTCGCTGTACCTGCTGTTCAAGGCGATCCGCGCGGAATCCACGGTCGCGCTGTCCGGCGAGTCGGCCGATGAGGTGTTCGGCGGCTACCGCTGGTTCCACGACGAGGCGTCGGTGAACTCGGGGACGTTCCCCTGGCTCGCGTTCCGCATGGGCCTCACCAGCGAGCGGGAAACCCTGCTGCGCGAAGACGTCCGGCAGAAGCTGGACCTGCCCGGCTACGTCGCCGACCAGTACAGCTCCGCCGTGGCCCAGGTCGAGCATCTCGACGGTGAGAGCGAGCAGGACCGCAAGATGCGGACGGTCTGCAACCTCCACCTCACCCGGTTCGTGCGGATGCTGCTGGACCGCAAGGACCGGGCGTCGATGGCCGTCGGACTCGAGGTGCGGGTGCCGTTCTGCGACCACCGGCTCGTCGAGTACGTCTACAACACGCCGTGGTCGCTGAAGACCTTCGACGGCAGGGAGAAGAGCCTGCTGCGGCACGCCACGAAGCATGTGCTGCCCGCTTCGGTGCGTGACCGGGTCAAGAGCCCGTATCCGTCCACTCAGGACCCCGGCTACGCGGCGGCACTGCAGCAGCAGGCCAAGGAGGCACTGGCGGAACGAGACAACCCGGTGTTCTCACTGGTGGACCGCGACTGGCTGCACCGGGTGTCCGAAGTGGACCCGGTGACGATGTCCTCGGCCCAGCGCACCGGCATCGACCGGGCGCTGGACCTCTACCACTGGTTCGACCTGTACTCCCCGGAGCTGCGGCTCGACTGAGTTTCTCCAGCGCCGGCCGGACGGTCCGCCGCCTGCTCAGCGACGGCGGCGGACCGTTCCCCCTACCGCGACGCCCCCGAGCACCGCGGTCGCGGCGAGCAGGATGCCCGCCTCGGTCCATTGGAAGCGCCAGAACCGGCTGGACGGCTGGTACACGGTGAAGTCGCGGTAGCCCGCGGCTTCGACGCAGGCGTTCATCCCCCTGCCGCGAGGACATTCGGGCACCTCGTCGGTCAAGCGCAGCTCACGCCCGTCTGGGGCGAGCCTGCCCGCGTGGACGATCAGGGCGTCCTTGGCGGAGGGATCCGCGCCGATCGTGCGCACCGGTTCGGCGTAATGGGGCCGCAGGAGCAGCAGGGCGATCGAAGCGGCGACGAACACCGCGACCGTGATCGCGATGGCGGGCAACGTCTTGCGCACCAGCACCCCGGCCGCGGCGCCGAGGGTGAAGGCGAACAGCCACCAGGCCGCGGGTGCGATGCCGACGGCACCGAAGTACGCGGTTTCGGCGAGCGTCTCCGCCTTGCCGGGGAAGATCTCCAGCCACCGGCCGAACATCTGCCCCGAAGCGAGCCCGGCCAGCGCCGCGCACAAGGCGAGGACACCGAACTTGACGCCCAGCCAGCGGCCGCGGCTCACCGACTGCGTCCAGGCCAGCTGATGGGTGTTGCGTTCGTACTCCCTGGCGAGCAGCGGCGCACCCCAGAAGACGCCGGCCAGCAACGGTACGAACGGCAGCATCACCACCAGCGGGTAGATCTTCTGATAGAGGTCTTCCAGTCCCGCGTCACGTTCGCGGCACGGGACGCCGCCTCCGTAACAGTAGGAAGAGATCTGACCGTTCGCCGCGTCGAGGGCGAGCCGGCCGGACAGGAGCAGGACTCCGCCGAGCACGGCCAGGAACCCCAGGGTGACGAGCAGCTGAGCGCGATGCTGCCGCCAGGTGAGCCAGAGCAAGAACGTTTCCCTTTCTAGGAGCGTCGCCGGATGGCGAAGGTCGCGGTGATGGCGAGGAGAAGCGAGACACCCGCCAGGATCGCGGCTTCGGTCCACTGGAAGCGCCAGTAGAAGTCCTGCGGCAGGATCTTCAGCGCGGTGACCTGACCGGCGGCGTCCATGACCATGTCGACGACCCGGCCGCCGGGATCATGCCCGGTCGGCCCCGCCGCGCTCAGGACGACGAGCCTTGGTTCGGCGTAGAAGTCGCGGACGTTGGTCACGCCGATCATCAATCCCACGGTCACCGCGATGGTGGCGGCGATGGCGGGGAGCGTTTTGCGGATGATCGCGCCCGCCGCCGTGCCCATGACGAACCCGAAGAGCCACCATGCGCCGGGCGCCACTCCGGTCATCGAGAACAGGACCGGATTGTCGAAGTGACTGGTGAAGTTCGTGTCCCCGCGATCGGTCGGGAAGACCTCCAGCCAGCGCTGCATCATCAGGCCGAAGGCCAGCCCGGCCAGCGTGACCAGGAGGGCGAGGAACCCCAGTTTCACACCGAGCCACCGGAACCGCGAGATCGACTGTGTCCAGGCGAGTTTCGTGGTGCCGCGCTCGTATTCGGCGGCGAGCAGCGGCGCTCCCCAGAAAACGCCGATCGCCACCGGAGCCACCTGCAGCCAGGAGAGATAGGTGTAGAGACTCTCGAAGTGATCCACCGGATTCGCGCTGTCCGCCGCGGCGTTTCCGTTGATCAGCAACAGGATCCCGACCACGACGAGGGCGCCCGCGGTGATCAGCAGCTGTGACCGGTGCTGACGATAGGTGAGCCAGAACATCGTTCCCCCTTACGCCGAAGCCAGTGTCGGACGAGGCAGACTCGCGGAGTCGGGTCGTCTCAGGTAGGCGAGCACCAGCTCCTCCAGGTTCGCCGGACGTTCGGTCCACTGTGGACCCAAGGGGACCGGCTCGGTGCGGGCGAAGACGGTCGCCTGCCTGCCCGCCCTGGCCTCGTCCACGAACGCGACACGTTTCGCCAGCGCGTCGGCCTCCTCCGCCGGTCCGGAAAGGATCCGGTGCCCGGCGACGAGTTCGTCGATGTCCCCGCTGACCTGCACGCGGCCGCCGTTGAGGACGATCAGCCAGTCGCAGGTGTTCTCCAGGTCGGAAACGACGTGAGAGGAGAGCAGCACGGTCATGCCGGTTTCGGCGACCGCCTCCATCAGCCCGCGCATGACCTCGTGCCGGGCCAGCGGATCGAGGTTCGCGAGCGGCTCGTCGAGCACCAGCAGATCCGGGCGTTTCGCGAGCGCGAGGGTGAGCGCGACCTGCGCGCGCTGACCGCCGGAAAGCTTGCCCACCTTGTGTTTCAAGGGAAGCCGCAGCGAATCGATGCGCTTGAGCGCGAACTCGTCGTCCCAGCCGGGGTTCAGCCGTCTGCCGAATTTCAGCATCTCGGCGATGCTGAAGCCGGGGTACAACGGCTTGTCCTGCGCCAGGAACGCGGCGGTTCCTCGAATCGAGACCGAGCCGAGGGTCGCGTCGAGCAGCCCGACGGCGAGGTGCAGGAAGGTCGTCTTGCCCGCGCCGTTGGGTCCGACCAGTGCCACGACTCGTCCTTTCGGGACGGAGAGGGAACAGTCGCGCAGCGCCCACTTGCGGTGGTATCGCTTGCCGAGACCGGTGGCTTCGATGACGGGTTTCTCATTCACGCGGTTCGCTCCCCTCGAAAGCCGTCGACCACCACAGAGGTGAACAACGCCTCGACGTCTTCCTGATCCAGTCCCGATTCGCGGGCGTCGCGCACCCAGACCCCCAGGCTCTTCCGCAGCCGCGCGTGCTCGGTGAACGAAGCGCCGCCGAGCGTCTTCTGCACGAAGGTGCCCAAGCCCGGCTTTCCCTCGACGAGCCCTTCGCGCTCCAGCTCGCGGTAGGCCTTAAGGACGGTGTTCGGGTTGATCGCCAGCTCGGCGACCACTTCCTTCGCCGTCGGCAGCCGGTCGCCCGGCTCCAGGAGCCCCAGCCGGAGGGCGTGTTTGACCTGCTGGACGAGCTGGACGTAGGTGGCGACACCCGAGCCCTTGTCCAGGTGGAAGGTGACCACTGGCAACACCCTTTCACTAATTAAGTAGTGAAAGGGTGCAGGCAGGTGCGTGTGCTTGTCAAGACGATGGACGCGATCAGCCCTCTAAACGCGGTTCTTTTGCACGCGGAGAGTCCTGGAGGGGGCGAGCCGCATCCGGCCCGCCCGACCCTCCCCAGGACGTCGCCGAGAGACGGCGACGAGAAAAACCCCAGCCCCAGTCACGAAGAGCGCCAGTTCGACGACACGGGGGAAGACGTCGAGCTGGCACTACCCCCAACCCCCACCGCCGTCAGATGGCGGTGCCTGTGCAAGTTGAAGGTGTCCACCGTCGTACCGGAACCGAATGGGGGGTCCTGCCCGTCTTGTTGGTTGGGCACGGTTCCGGCGACGGGTCCTCGGTGGACACAGCCCCAAGGATCACCGGGGCCGGATGCAGGGCGCTTGCACTACGCTTGCAGGCTCTGACGAGGTGTGGGCGGAGGTGGCCGGGTGGAGTTCCGCGTCCTCGGCGCCGTCGAGGGGTGGGCCGACGGCGGCCCGGTCGAGCTCGGCTCGCCCAAACAGCGGCTCGTGCTGGCGGTTCTGCTGCTGGAGGCGGGCAAGCCGGTCCCGCGCGACCGGATCATCGACCTGCTCTGGCCGGAAGAACCGCCGGTGAGCGCCCGGAACACCGTGCAAGCGCTGGTGTCCCGGCTGCGGGCGGTGTTCCGCGGCGCGGGCGGGCCGGAGATCGTTTCCGAGGGAACCCGTTACCTGCTGAAGGTCGATCCGGGCCAGGTCGACCTGCACCGGTTCACCGAACTGACCGCGCGAGCGCGCAAGGCCGACGACGAGACCGCCGTGGAACTCCTGGACGAGGCGCTCGGGTTGTGGCGCGGCGAGGCGTTGTCCGACGTAGTGAGCGGCGAAGTCGCCCAGCGACTGTGCGGCGGCTTGAACGAGGCGCGCTGGACCGCGCTGGAGGATCGCGCGGAGGCCCAGTTGCGGCTCGGCCGCGGCCGGGAGGTGCTCGCGGAGCTGACCGGACTGGTCGCCGCGCATCCGCTGCGCCAGCGGTTCGTCGGGCAGCTCATGCTCGCGCTGCACCGTGAAGGCCGCACCGACGACGCGCTCGAAGCCTTCCGTGCGCTGAGGGACAGGCTTAATGGCGAGCTGGGCCTCGACCCGTCCCCGGAGCTGCGCAAACTCGAAGCCGCCATCCTGGCGGCGGACCCCGCTCTCGAACCGGCGGCAGGCACGGTCAAACCCGAGCCGGTCCGCCCGGCGCAGCTGCCCCACGACGTCCGGGGATTCGCCGGCCGGGCGACCGAATTGGAACGGCTCGACGAGGCGACCCGGCCGACGGGCGAGGGCACCGACATCTGGGTGATCAGCGGGACCGCCGGCGTCGGCAAGACCGCGCTCGCCGTCCGCTGGGCCCACCGCGTCCGCGACGCGTTCCCCGACGGGCAGCTCTACCTCGACCTGCGGGGCTTCGACCCCGACCACGAACCGCTCACCCCGGCGGTCGCGCTCACGCAGCTGCTGCAGGCGCTCGGCACCGCGCCGAAGGCCATCCCGCCGGACACCGACGCACGGGCCGCGCTCCTGCGTTCCCTTCTCGCCGACAAACGGGTCCTCCTGGTCCTCGACAACGTGCGCGACTCCGGTCAGGTGACGCCGCTGCTGCCGCCGTCGGGCACCGTCCTGGTGACCAGCCGCCAGCGGCTCGGCGACCTCATCGCCCGCACGGGCGCCCGGGCGCTCCCGCTGTCCGTACTGCCTGCCGAAGACGCGCGGCATCTGCTGGAAGCCGTGCTCGGCAGCGAACTCGTCGCTGCCGAGGCGGGCGCGGCGGCGGAGCTGGCCCGGCTGTGCGGGCATCTCCCGCTCGCCCTCCGGATCGCGGCGGCCAACCTCGGCGCGAGCGGCGAACCCGAGATCGCCGAACTCGCCCGTGAGCTCGCCAGTGGCGACCCGCTGGCGGAGCTGACCGTCGACGGTGCCGAGGAAAGCGCCGTGACGACCGCGTTCGGCGTCTCCTACCGGGCACTGCCCGAGGAACACCGTCTGCTGTTCCGCAGGCTCGCGCTCGTCCCCGGCCAGACGTTCACCGCTCCCGCCGCGCAGGCGCTGACCGGTGCCCCGCTTTCCCGGGCGAACCAGCAGCTCAAAGCGCTCGCGGCGGCACATCTGGTCGAGCGCTACACCCCTGGCCGCTATCGGTTCCACGACCTTCTCCGCAGTTTCGCGGCGGGCCGCACGCTGTCCGAGGACGCGAAGCCCGAACGCGACACCGCGGAGAGGCGGCTCTTCGAGAGCTACCTGACCACCGCCGACGCCGCCGGCCGCGTCCTCATCCCCCACTTCTTGCGGCTGCCGCGCGAAGAGCCGGAGGACACGCCCTTCGCCGACACGGACGAGGCGCTGGCCTGGCTGGACGCGGAGTGGCCGAACCTCGCCGCCGCCGTCGAGCACAGCGCCGAACACGGCCCGCCCGAGTTCTCCTGGCATCTGGCCGACGCGCTGCGCGCCTTCTTCCATCAGCGCGGCCATCACGCGGAATGGATCGACACCGCGTCGACCGCCCTCAAGGCCGCCCGGCGCAGCGGCGCCGGACAGGCACAGGCGGCGATGCACCTGAGCATCGCGCTCGCCTGCGTCAACAGCGGCCGCTACGACGAGGCGCGCGAACACCTCACCAGCGCCTTGCGCGGAGACCTCCTCGAAGGCTGGGACGCGGGCCGCGCGGCCGTGCTCAACAACCTGAGCGCCGTGCACCAGCGCCTCGGCGACCCGCAGGAGGCGATCCGCTGCGGGCTGGAATCCCTGCGGCTGTGCGAAGAACTGAACATGCCGGGTGTCTCGATGGCGCTCGCGAACCTCGGTTTCCCGTACTGGCAGACCGGCCAGCTCGACGCGGCGCTCGCCAACTTCACCCGCGCGCTCGCGGTCTCCGAACGGGACGGCGCCCGGTTCAGCGTCGCGGTGCTGCTGGTCGACCTCGGCAACGTGCACCGTGATCTGGGCCTGACCGACGAGGCCTACGACTTCTACACCCGAGCGCTCGCCGCCAACCGCGAACTCGGCTACACCTACGGCGAGGCCACGGCCCTTTCCGGCAGGGCCGTCCTCGAAAGCAGGCTCGACCCGAGCGAGCAGAACCGCAAAGACGCGCTCGAAGCCGTCGAGCTCACCCGCAAGATCGGCGACCGGGGCACCGAGGCCTGGACCCTCGCCGGACTCGGCGAGGTCTGCCTGCGCCTCGGCCTGCCCGAGGAGGCCGCCGAGCACCAGCGGCTCGCGTTGTCGATCGCGCGCACGACGAGCTTCTTCTGGTGCGAGGCCGCCGCGCGGACCGGGCTAGCGGAAGCCCTGCTGGAACTCGGGAAACTCGACGAAGCCCGGACACACGGCGAGCTGGCACTCGAACTCGCCGCACGCTCGGGGTACCGGCTCGCCGAAGAGCGGGCGAAGCTGATCCTCGACAAGCTGCAGCTGCGAGCCCTCTCTTAGGGTAGTGAAGTACATGATGGCCCCCTTCCTTGCGTCCAGCGCAAGGAAGGGGGCCATCATGTACTGGGGAGCCCTTGGTACCAACAACACTTACCACTCACGACCCCGCTCAGCCGCGTGACTTCACGCTGCCCGCGATCGCCGCCGTGATCGCCGTCAGGATCCCGAGAATGACCACCAGCGCGATCGCGACACCATTGCTCTTGTGGAAGCCGAAGATCCACTCTAGGTGGGTACTGAAGGGCGTGCCCCACACCACCGGCGTCACCACGAGGATCGCCACCAGATAGAACACGCAAAACCCGCACAACGTCCACACACCGGGAATCCTGCGGGCAAACGTGAATCCCGCCGCGACCGTCATCACCACGGCGGCGATGACGCCACCGACCACGTTCTGCACCACCGGGCCGGACCAGCCACCCTCCGGCTTACTGGCGTAGACGACGTTGTAGAGCACGAACCAGACGAGTACGCCCGTGATGAGCAGCGCCAGGATCCCGGCTGTCACCGCGGCCGCGGTGTTCGCCCTCGACTTGGGCCGCTGACCGTACTGAGGTAATCCATGCTGAGGCGCCCCGTACTGAGGTAACCCGTGCTGGGGCGGATTCGGCTGCATCGCACTCCTCGCGCGTTCCGGCGACACGAAACCCGCCGCCCGTCATGGTCCGCGGTCACTGTAGCGAGGGGTCACCGAGGGCGGCCGCCGATGGCAGCAAGCTGTCTCGTCTTCAGGCGCGTACCTCGTCCACGCGGACCGGTCGGCGTTCGCGCCGGGAGACCTCGCAGGCTTCGGCGATGTAGAAGGCCTCCAGCGCGTCGGCCGCACCGCAGGGGCTCGGCGCGCGACCGGCCACGACCTCCAGGAACGCCTTCAGTTCGCTGACGTACGCCGGGCGGAACCGCTCCATGAACCCGGGATAGGCCGGACCGGGCGGGGGCTGGACACCGGGCTCCACCGAGGTCAGCGGCGTTCGCTCGTCCAGGCCCACGACCGCGTTCCCGGCCGAACCGAGGACCTCCAGCCGGACGTCGTAGCCCGCGCCGTTGTAGCGGGTCAGCGAGACCACGGCCAGCGTGCCGTCGTCCAGTGTCAGGGTCGCGGCCGCGGTGTCGACGTCACCGGCGTCGACGAAGAATTGCTCACCCTTGTTCGCCCCGACGGCGTAGACCTCGACGACCTCACGGCCGCTGACGAACCGGACGACGTCGAAGTCGTGCACCCCGCAGTCGCGGAACAGACCACCGGAATGCGCGACGTACTCCGCGGGCGGCGGCGCCGGATCCAGGGTGGTGGCGCGCAGGGTGTGCAGCCAGCCGAGCTCACCCGAGGCCACCGCGGCGCGGGCGGCCGCGTAGCCCTCGTCGAACCGGCGCTGGAAGCCGATCTGCACCGGGACGGCCGAGCCGGAGATCTTGTCGATCACCGCGAGCGTGCCGGGGATGTCGGCGGCGACGGGCTTCTCGCAGAACACCGGGATGCCCGCGTCCACGGCCCGGAGGATCAGTTCCGGATGCGCGTCCGTCGCAGCCGTGATCACCAGTCCGTCCAAAGAGGACGCGAAGAGCGCGGAGAGGTCCGCCGCCGCTTCGACGCCGAGTTTGGCCGCGGCCGCCTGGGCCCGTCCGGCGTCGACGTCGGCGACGACCACGGACGAAACCTCGTCGAAGCCCTTCAAGGTTTCGGCGTGCGAAGTGCCGATCCGGCCGGTGCCGGCAAGTCCCAACCTCATTCTCTTGCCCTTTCTAGAGCGCGGCGGTGGTCGAGCGGACCACCAGCGACGGATGCAGCAGATGCCGGACCGGTTCGGTGCGTTCGCCCCGGACCCGTTCGAGCAGTGCCTCGACGGCCAGCCGCCCCATCTCGGTGCGCGGCTGGTCCACTGTGGTCAGTGAGAGATGTCGCAACGCGGCGAGCGAGGTGTTGTCGTAACCGACGACGGAAACGTCTTCCGGCACCCGTAGGCCGGCCTCCTCCAGCGCGGAGATCGCGCCGACGGCGTTGAAGTCGTTTCCGGCCACCAAAGCCGTCGGCAGCTCCGCGTGCGCGTAATCACCGAGGAGTTCGTGGACGGCCTTCTCCCCGGCGGTGTCGGTGTGTTCACTGTGCACGATGATCGGGTGCAGGCGGTGCCGCCGCATCGCCTGCTGATATCCCCGGCGCCGGGCGGCCGCACCGGCCGCGACGCCGCCGTCCAGATGAGCGATCCGCCGGTGACCCAACGAGACGAGATGCTCGACGGCCAGCGCGGAACCCGCCTCGCCGTCGTCGTTCACCGTGTCCACGTCCCGTACGCGCGAGGTCCGCGAGACGAGGACGACCGGACATTGCGCGGCCGCTTCCTCGATCGCCGTCGCGGGCAGCACCGGCGACAGCAGGATCACCCCGGCCGGCCGGAAGGAGAGCAGGTTCCGCAGCGCGGCGCGTTCGCGGGCGGGACTGCGGCCACCGGTATTGAGGATCAGGTTGAAACCGGCGGCCTCGGCCGCCGCGTCGAGCCCTTCGACGACATCGGCGAAGAAGGCGTTACGCAGATCGGACACCATCACGCCGAGGACGGTGGAGGTCCGGCTGGCCAGCGATCTGGCCATGGCGTGCGGTTCGTAGCCGAGTTCGTGCGCCGCGCACAGCACCCGCGTCCGCCGTTCGTCGGAGACGTTCGGCGCGTTGCGCATCACGAGGGACACGAGCGCACGGGAAACCCCCGCTTTCGCGGCGACGTCCTCCATCGTCGGTCGTGCCATGTCCCGCTCTCCCCCTGCCTGATAACTCGGCCCTTGACTTTGCTGTGACGGACGCTACATGATTAGAGCGCTCTAATCAATAGAGCGCTCTAATCCGCTCCCCTACCGGAGGTCGCCGATGACATCCCGGATCCGAATCGCCGCCGCCCCGATCTCCTGGGGTGTGTGCGAAGTCCCCGGCTGGGGCCGTGTGCTCGACACGGGGACGGTACTGGGCGAAATGGCGGAACTGGGGGTGCGCGCCACCGAACTCGGTCCTCCGGGGTACCTCCCGCGCGACCCGGCCGCGCTGCGTGAACTGCTCGGCGGGTACCGGCTCGACCTGGTGGGCGGCTTTCTCGCCGTCGTGCTGCACAAGGACCCCGAAGCCGCGCTGGCCGAGGCGGAAGAGTCGGCGGCCCTGTTCGCCGCCTGCGGTGGCGACATGCTCGTGCTCGCCGCCGCGACGGGACTCGACGGCTACGACGACAAACCCGAGCTGACCGGCGCCGAATGGGCGACACTGATCGAAACCTCGGGCGAGATCGGGGAAATCGCCGCGCGACACGGTCTTCGCACCGTGCTGCATCCGCACGCCGGGACGCAGGTGGAGACCGAGGAGGAGGTCGAGCGCTTCCTCGCCGATTCCACTCTCCCGCTGTGCCTGGACACCGGACATCTCCTGATCGGCGGCACCGATCCGGTCGCGCTGGCCGAACGCCACCCGGATCGGGTCGGACACCTGCACCTCAAGGACGTACGTGGCGCACTCGCCGAAGACGTCCGCGCCGGCAGGCTTCCCTACGCCGAAGCGGTGGGCCAAGGTTTGTACGTCCCGCTCGGTGACGGGGACGTCGACATCGAAGCGATGGTCAAGTCCGTCCACGAAGCGGGCTATGACGGGTGGTACGTGCTCGAACAGGACACCGCGTTGAGCGAGCGAAGCCCGGAAGACCTGCCGAAGCGGGATGTGGCCAGGAGCCTGGCGCATCTCGAGGAAATCGTCAGCCGGCTCCCGGCTGCCAAGTAGGAAGAAGCGAGGAGAGACGACGATGTCCCATCGCTTTAAGGCGGCGTTGGTGGCCGCGGCGGGGCTGGTGCTCCTGTCCGCGTGCACCGGGCCGAAGGCCGAGGAGAAACCCGCCGAGGGCGGCGGTCCGGCGACGACACAGGCCAGCGGGCCGCTGCGGGTCGCGGTCATCTCGCACGGCACGGCGGGTGACGCGTTCTGGAACGTGGTCAAGAACGGCGCCGAGGAGGCGGGCAGGCAGCTCGACGTCCAGGTCGAGTACAACTCCGACGGAGACCCCGGCAACCAGGCCAAGCTGATCGACAACGCGGTCGCCCAGCGGGTCGGCGGGCTGGTGGTGTCGATGGCGAACCCGGAGGCGCTCAAGACCTCGATCGAGAACGCGGTGCGCGCCGGGATCCCGGTCATCACCATCAACTCCGGGGAGGACAAGAGCGCGGAGTACGGCGCGCTCACCCATGTCGGGCAGAACGAGTCCATCGCCGGTGAGGAGGCCGGGAAGAAGTTCAGGGAACTCGGCAAGAAGAAACTGCTCTGCGTGATCCACGAAGCGGGCAACATCGGGCAGGCCCAGCGCTGCGACGGCGCCAAGGCCGGGTTCGCGGGCGACGTGCAGACCCTGCAGGTCGACATCAGCAACCCGACCGACGCGGAATCCCGGATCCGGGGCGCGGTGCAGACCGATTCCTCGCTCGACGCGGTGCTGACGCTGAACTCGCAGGTCGCCGCGCGGGCGGTCAGCGCGATCAAGGCGGTCGGCTCGAAGGCCCAGGTCGGCACCTTCGACCTGAACACCGACGTGGTCGGCGCGATCAAGGCGGGCGACGTGGTTTTCGCGGTCGATCAGCAGCAGTACGAACAAGGCTACCTCCCGGTGCAGTTCCTCAAGCTCTACCGGGACAACGCGAACGTCGTCGGCGGTGGGAAGCCGGTGCTCACCGGTCCTGATCTGGTCGACAAATCCACTGTGGACACCGTCGGTCAGTACGTGCGAAGGGGTACGCGATGACAACCACCGCCCTCGACGAACGGATCGCGAAACCCCGGCTGCTCGACAGGCTGGTCGTCCGCCCCGAGATCGGCGCGCTGCTCGGCGCCGTCGTCGTCTTCCTGTTCTTCACCGTCGTCACCGACCAGTTCTTCAGCGGCAGCGGGGTGGCGACCTGGCTGGACGACGCCTCGACCCTCGGCATCATGGCGGTCGCCGTCTCCCTGCTGATGATCGGCGGCGAGTTCGACCTCTCGGCAGGCGTGATGACCGCGTCCACCGCCCTCGTCACCGCGACACTGGCGACGCAGGCGGGCTGGAACGTCTGGCTCGCGTTGCTCGCCTCGCTGGTCTTCGCGCTCGCGGTCGGCGCGTTCAACGGCTGGCTGGTGCTGCGCACGGGCCTGCCCAGTTTCATCGTCACCCTGGGCACGTTCCTCGCACTGCAAGGGCTCAACCTCGGCGTCACTCGCTTGGTCACCGGCACCGTCCAGGTCTCCGGAATGCGCTCGACCGACGGTTACGAATCCGCCGGTTTCGTCTTCGCGTCCACAGTGGACATCGGCGGGACCGCGTTCCAGATCTCGATCGCCTGGTGGATCGGGTTCGCCGCGCTGGCGGCCTGGCTGCTGGTCCGGACCCGGTTCGGCAACTGGGTCTTCGCCGTCGGCGGCTCCGCGCCGAGTGCGCGCGCGGTCGGCGTTCCGGTGATGCGCACCAAGATCATGCTGTTCATGACCACCGCGCTCGCCGCGTGGCTGGTCGGGTCGATCAACATCCTGCGGTTCGCGAGTGTCCAGGCGAATCAGGGCATCGGGCTGGAATTCCAGTACATCATCGCGGCCGTGATCGGCGGTTGCCTGCTGACCGGCGGTTTCGGTTCGGCGATCGGTGCCGCGATCGGCGCGCTGATCTTCGGTATGGCACGGCAGGGCATCGTGTTCGCCCGCTGGGACAGCGACTGGTTCATGCTGTTCCTCGGGGTCATGCTGCTGTCGGCGGTCCTGGTCAACAACGCCTTCCGGCGGCGCGCGGAAAGGGTACGGCGATGAACCATCTTCTCGAGGTCAAGGCGGTCGGCAAGACCTACGGCAGCGTGATCGCCTTGCGGGACGTGTCCACCGTCGTCAACGCGGGCGAGGTCACCTGCGTACTCGGCGACAACGGCGCGGGCAAGTCCACCCTGATCAAGATCCTCGCCGGGGTCCACCAGCACGACGAGGGCGAGTTCCTCGTCGAGGGCGAGCCGGTCAAGTTCGCGTCCCCGCGCGAGGCGCTCGATCGCGGTATCGCGACGGTGTACCAGGATCTGGCGGTCGTCCCGCTGATGAGCGTATGGCGGAACTTCTTCCTCGGCTCAGAACCGACGGTCGGCTTCGGCCCGTTCCGGGCGCTGGACCGGAAGAAGGGACGCGAGACGACCAAGAAGGCGTTGTCCGACATGGGCATCGACCTGCGCGACGTCGAGCAGCCGGTCGGCACGCTGTCCGGTGGCGAGCGGCAGTGCGTCGCCATCGCGCGGGCTGTCCACTTCGGGGCGAAGGTGCTGATCCTCGACGAGCCGACAGCGGCGCTGGGTGTGAAACAGGCCGGTGTCGTCCTCAAGTACGTCGCGCAGGCCCGTGATCGCGGGCTCGGCGTCGTGCTGATCACGCACAACCCGCATCACGCCTATCCCGTGGCCGATCGGTTCCTGCTGCTCAAACGGGGCGCTCCGCTCGGCTCCTACGAGAAGTCCGGGATCGACCTCGCCGAACTGACCCGGCAGATGGCGGGCGGCGCGGAACTGGAAGCCCTCGAACACGAATTGCGAGCCGTGGAGTCCCCTTCATGACCACTCTCGAAGCACTGACCGTGGGCCGGGTCGGGGTGGACCTCTACCCCGAGCAGAGCGGCGTGCCGCTGGCCGGGGTCAGTACCTTCGCCAAATCGCTCGGCGGCACCGCGACCAACGTCGCGGTCGCCGCCGCGCGGCTCGGCCGCTCGACGTCGGTGCTGACGAAGGTCGGCCCGGACGGGTTCGGTGACTACGTCCGGCAGGCGCTGCGGGAGTTCGGTGTGTCACCCGACCACGTCGGGACCTCGGCGGGGCTGCAGACACCGGTGGTGTTCTGCGAACTGAACCCGCCCGCGGATCCGCCCCTGCTGTTCTACCGGTCCCCGGTCGCGCCGGATCTGACGCTCGACGAAGCCGACGTGCCCTGGGACATCGTGGAAACGGTGCCGCTGCTGTGGGTCACCGGGACCGGTGTGTCCGTCGAACCGGCACGCGGGACCCAGCGCGAGATGCTCCGGCGGCGCGGACGACGGTCGCATACCGTGCTCGATCTCGACTTCCGGCCGATGTTCTGGCCCGGCATCGAGACAGCGCGCGAAGAGATCGGCTGGATGCTCGACCACGTCACGGTGGCGGTCGGCAACCGCACCGAGGCGGAGGTCGCCGTCGGCACGGCGGATCCCGACGAGGCCGCGTCCCGGATGCTGGCCAGGGGTGTCGAACTGGCGGTGATCAAGAAGGGGGGCGAGGGCGTTCTGGTGGCCACCGCCGAGGGGCGCTGGACGGTGCCGCCGCAGCGGATCGAGGTCGTATGCGGGCTCGGCGCCGGTGACGGCTTCGGTGGCGCGCTGATCCACGGGCTGCTGTCCGGCTGGGATCCGGTGCGCATCGCCACCTACGCCAACGCGGCGGGCGCGCTCGTCGCGTCCCGGCTGGCCTGCGCCGACGCCATGCCCACCGCCGACGAGATCGAGGAGTTGCTGTGAGCAAGCTGCACCGTCCACTCGGGACACTTTCGGACGAGCGGGACCCGGTCCGGCTCACTCCGGATTCAGCGGGCTGGACCTACAGCGGGCTTCGGGTGCTCGCACTGCGCGCGGGCGAGAAGCGGGTCGTGCGCACCGGCGAGTACGAGGCATTCGTCCTGCCGCTGTCCGGCGCGTGCGCGGTCCGCGTCGACGGGCAGGTCTTCGACCTCGCCGGACGCGACTCGGTGTTCACCCGGGTCACCGATTTCGCCTACGTGCCACGCGATGCCGAAGTCGAATTGTCGACGGTGGACGGCATAGAGGTGGCGCTGCCGATGGCGCGCTGCACCCGCCGTCTCGAACCGCGCTACGGGCCGGCCGAGAACGTCCCGGTGGAAGTGCGCGGTGCGGGTCAGGCGACGAGGCAGGTCACCAACTTCGGCGTGCCCGGTGTCTGGGACCACGCGGACAAGCTGAACGCGTGCGAGCTGATCACCCCCGGCGGCAACTGGTCGTCCTATCCGCCGCACAAGCACGACGAGGCGTCCGGATGTGAGGTCGTCAACGAGGAGATCTACTACTTCCGCGTCGCAGGCCGCGACGGCGTGACACCTTCACGCGAAGGCTTCGGCCTGCACCGGACGTATACCTCGGACGGCGAACTCGACGAGGACGTCGCGGTCCGGGACGGTGACGTCTTCCTGATCCCGCGCGGCTATCACGGCCCTTGTGTCGCCGCGCCGGGCTACCCGATGTACTACCTGAACGTCTTGGCCGGGCCTGCCGAGGAGCGGTCGATGGCCTTCTGCGACGACCCCGCGCACGGCTGGGTCCGCGAGACCTGGAACGACCAGGAACTCGATCCGCGCTGCCCGGTCACGAGCCACGAAGGACGGGTGTCATGAAGCTGACCACCGCACAGGCGCTGGTGCGCTGGCTGCTCGCGCAGCGGTCGGAGGCCATGGACGGCCGGGAGGTCCCGCTGTTCCCCGGCGTGTTCGCGATCTTCGGGCACGGCAACGTCCTGGGTCTCGGCACCGCGCTGGAGGAACACCGCGAGGAGCTCCCGCTGTGGCGTGGCCAGACCGAACAGGGCATGGCGCTCGCGGCCGTCGGCTACGCCAAGGCGACACAGCGGCGCCAGGTCGGCGTGGTGACGTCGTCGATCGGGCCCGGCGCGTTGAACATGGTCACCGCGGCCGGGGTCGCGCACGCCAACCGGCTGCCGGTGCTGCTGCTTCCCGGCGACACCTTCACCAGCCGCGCGCCGGATCCCGTGCTGCAGCAGGTGGAGCATTTCGGTGATCCGACAGCGACGGTCAACGACGCGTTCCGCGCGGTGAGCCGGTATTTCGACCGGATCACCCGGCCGGAGCAGTTGCTTTCGACGCTGCCGCAGGTCGCCAGGGTGCTGACCGATCCGGCGGACGCGGGTCCGGTGACCCTCGCACTGCCTCAGGACGTCCAGGTGGAGACCTACGACTTCCCGGACGCGCTGTTCGAACCGGTGACCCATCGTCCGCCGCGCCCCCGGCCCGATCGGCGGGCCCTCACCGAGGCGGCGGGGGTGCTGCGGGCGGCCCGGAAACCGTTGCTGGTCCTCGGGGGCGGCGTCCGGTACTCCGGTGCCGGTCGGCGCGCGCTGGCCTTCGCCGAACACCACGGCGTCCCGGTCACCGAGACCACCGCCGGGCGGACCCTGGTCCCCCACGGGCATCCGCTGCACGCGGGCCCGCTGGGGGTCACCGGCTCGGCGTCCGCGAACGTTCTGGCCGCCGAAGCGGATGTCGTCCTGGCCGTCGGCACCCGCTTGCAGGACTTCACCACCGCGTCGTGGACGGTGTTCTCCCCCGACGTCCGGCTGATCACCCTGAACGCCGCGCGGTTCGACGCGGTCAAGCACGGCGCGCTGGCCGTCGTGGCCGACGCCGACGCCGGTCTCTCTGATCTGGCCGCTCAGCTGGAAAGCTGGCAGGCCGATCCTTTGTGGACAGCACGCGCCGCGGCGGAACGCGGCCGGTGGGACGCGCATGTCGACTCCCTGCGCGCCGCTTCCGGCGAGATCCCGACCTACGCCCAGGTCGTCGGCGTGGTCAACGACCTCTCCGAACCGCACGACTACGTGATGACCGCCTCCGGCGGGATGCCGGGAGAACTGATCGGCGGCTGGCGTGGCTCGGGGTCGATCAGCATGGACGTCGAGTACGGGTTCTCGTGCATGGGATACGAACTCGCGGGTGCCTGGGGTGCGGCGATGGCCCATACCGATGGCCTGGTGACCACGATGCTCGGCGACGGCTCGTACCTGATGCTGAACTCGGAACTGTTCTCGGCCGCCTTCGCCGGGCACCCGTTCGTGGCGGTGGTCTGCGACAACGACGGCTACGCGGTCATCGCCCGGCTGCAGGAGGGCCAAGGCGGCAAACCGTACAACAACTTCCTCGCCGACTGCCGCACAGCACACGCGTCACCGCCGCGAGTCGACTTCGCACGCCATGCCGAATCGCTGGGCTGCGCGGCCTTCACCGCGTCCTCTTTGGACGATGTGCGGGCGGCCTACGCGAAGGCGCGAGAAGCGGCGGTGAGCGAAAACCGGCCGGCGGTGGTCGTGGTCCGGACCCAGCCGAACTCCTGGACCGAGGCGGGCGCCTGGTGGGAGGTCGGCGTTCCGGAGCATCTTCCTGGCCGGGGAGACTTCGAGGAGAGCAAAGCCGCGCAGGTCAGATACCTGAAGGGCCACATTTAGAGTACTAAATGCGGCTCTCAAAGCTGGCGAAGTAGCCGGCCGCCATGTCCTCATCGCCGTGCCCGGCCTCGGACGCGCGGGCGAAGCGGGCCCGGCCCGCCTCGACGACGTCCATCCGGACACCCGCGCGAGCCGCGGCATCGAGCACCAGCCGGGAGTCCTTCTCGGCGTTGTCGACCGAGAAGGCGGTGGTGTAGTCGCTGGTGAGGATCGCGGCGGATTTGGCCTGGAAGTAGCCGTTGTCCATCGGGCCGCCGGTGACGACGTCGACAAAGTGCTTCGGGTCGACACCGAGGCCTTCGGCCAGCGCGAGTGCCTCGCCGACGCCGTGGGTCAGCGCGATCACCCAGGTGTTCAGCACCAGTTTGAGGCGGCTCGCCGCGCCGGAGCGGCCGTCGTCGCCCACCCACAGCGTGCGCTTGCCGATCGTGTCGAACAGCGGCTGGACCGTCTCGCGCGCCTCGGGCACGCCCGCCGCCAGCACGATCAACTGACCCTGTTCGGCGGGCTGGCGGGTGCCCTGCACCGGCGCGTCGACGAAGACGAGACCCTGCTCATCGGCGAAGGCGACGAGTTCGTCGACGGCGTCGCCGACGGTGCTGAGCTGCACCCAGATCGTGCCGGCGGCGGGGGCGGCCGCGCGGATCGCTTCGAGCACCGTCTGGCCGTCCGTGAGGACCGTGATCACGACCTGCGCGCCTTCAACCGCGTCCGCGGCACTCGCGAACGCCTGGACCCCGTCCCCGGTCAGTGCTTCGGCCTTGGCCGGGGTGCGGTTCCAAGCGCGGACCGCGAAGCCCGCCTTGCTCAGATTGCGGGCCACCGCGGCACCGATGATTCCGGTGCCGAGCACCGCGACGGATTCCGTCATGACTTGCCTTCACTCCTTGTGGAACGCTCGTTAAAGAACACGCGCGGGCGAAACCACGCGTGGACTGAGGGGATTCGCTACGAAACCTGGAACATCACAACGCCTGAATGGTGGTTTCGACGACCTGGGTGAGCACCTGCCGGTCCGCTGTCTTGCCCAGCACCCGCAGGCCGTACATCGCGGCGAGGGTGAACTGCGCCAGCGCCCGCGGATCCCGGCTCGCGCCGATCTCGCCCTCCTGCCGCGCGGCGGCGTACTCGACGTGGAACGCGTCCTCGACCCGCTGGAAGTTGTGGCGGACGCGCGCGGTGACCTCCTCGTCGATCCCGCCGAGTTCGAGGGCGGCGTTGACGGCGAGGCAGCCACGATGCTCGGACGGCTCCGCCGTCTCGTCGTCGACGACGTCCATCAGCACCCGCCGGATCCGCTCCCGGATCGTGCCCGGCGCGACCAGCATCTCCTCCACCCGCGTGGCGGACGTGTCCTCGTAACGGCGCAGCGCCTCCTGGAACAGGCGCTGCTTGCTCGTGAACGCGTGGTACAGGCTTCCCCGGCCCAGACCGGTGCCGTCCACCAGATCCTGGGCCGAGGTGGCCGCGTACCCCTTGCGCCAAAACGTGTCGACGGCCGCGTCGAGTACTTCGATGGGATCGAATCCCTTCGGACGTGGCATGAGCCCAGCATGGCACGTTCTGTAACGCTCGGTCAAATACCGGCTGGCGGGCGTCGGTACAGGTGGTCGTGTTTTGGGGTTTGTGGGTTTAAACCCCAAAACCCCAAACCCCCCCCCCCAAGTGGGAAGCCACCACGGGGCCGACACCACCCACCCCCGCG
>NZ_JBVIRO010000011.1:2136-58283 GCF_055575975.1 Amycolatopsis sp. NPDC033938 | reverse complement strand
CCGGCCGCTTCGTCGTCCTGTGACTACAGCCCGGGGGGGCGCCGGTCCTATCTGGGCCGGGCCTTCCCGCCCCACCCCCCCCCACCCCCCCCCCCCCCCCCCCCCACCCCCGGTCAGTGCTCAGCCAGCAGGGAGCCGAAGCCACGCACCCGGTCGTCGATGCCGTTCTGGCGCAGCGCGTGCCAGTACAGGGCGACGTTGTTCGAGATCACCGGCTTGCCCAGCCAGAACTCGGCGGCCGCGGCGAGGCGCGCCATGGCGACGTTGGTGCCGACCTGGACGATCGCTTCGACGTCGGTGCCGTCGATCTCCTTGACCGCGTCCCGGAGGTCGGTTTCGGAGACGTGGGCGATCTTGACCGGGCTCGGCGCGCCGAGGCCGTGGACGCCCAGCAGGTCGTAGCCGCTGCCGGTGAAGAAGCGGCTCACCGGGTCGTCGCCGACCGGCGGGTACGGCGTGATGACCGCGATCCGCCGGGCTTCGAGGACCGCGAGTGCCGCGTTGATCGCGTCCGGGCTCATCGTCACCGGGCGCCCGCCCGCTGCCTCCCGCATCGAGCCGAGGACGCGGGCGTGCGATTCCGGTCCCTCCCCATGGCTTTCCGGGGAGACCCCGATGATCACGCAGCCGGGATCGCAGCTGACGACACCCCGGATCGCCGGATGTGTCGACTTCCGGATGCCGTGCATGACGTGCTCGAATCCGGGCTGGTCGACCATGGAGTCGTCGTCGATGATCATCCGGCCGATGTGGTTGGTGACGCCGTCGGGGCGCATCGCGTCCAGTTCCGGCTGGGCCGAGGTGTTGGTGGACGGAACGACGACACCGACCTTGAGGCGGGGACCGAGGGAGTCGGGCACAGCTGGTTCTCCTTCGTCTAGGCGGATTTCCTGATCCGTGCGCGGATCGCCGACACCAGTTCGCCGACCCCGTCCTCCTTGAGGACGCTGTAGTGATCGCCTTGGAGCGTGACCACCTCCGGCGGCGTGGCCGAATACCCGGAGCTGTTCTCGACGAACGAGTAGTCGTCGCCGTCGGCCTTGAAGAGGGTCACCGGAGCCGCGATCCGCCGCCGCGCCAGTTCGCGGAAGGTGTAGTCGAACTCGTAGGTCTCCTCGACGATACGGATGATCCGCCGGATCAGCCGTTCGTCAAGGGCGGGCAGCAGGTTCGCCACGAAGGCCACGAAACCTTCCTCGTCCCGGACGGTTTCCCGGCAGGCCAGCGGTTCCGGCCCGGAGATCGAGCCGAGGAAGACCGACAGCAGGATCGTCAGGTAGGCCGGATCCAGGTAACTCGCCACCCGCTCACCGCCGTCCCCGAGCTCGGGGTTGCCGGGGCAGATCAGCAGCAGGTCGGCCACCCGCTGCCCCTGCTGTTCCAGCTGCCACGCCGTTTCGAAGGCGACCCGCGCGCCGAACGAGTAACCCCACAGTGTGTACGGGCCCTCCGGCTGGAGGCGCCGGATCTCGGCGACGTCGGCCTTCGCCATCTCTTCGACGGTCGCGTAGGGCGTCTCACCCTCGTTGACGCCATATGCCTGCACGCCGTAGAACGACCGCCCCAGACCGTTTCGCGCGGCCAGTGGCCGCAGGTTCATCGGATAGCCGCCGAGTCCCGGCCAGCAGAACACCGGGCTGCCGCCACCGGTCGCCAGCGGGACCAGCCGCGACGGCGGTTCGGCGGAATCCTCACCGATGCGGGCGGCCAGCTCGGCCAGCGTCGGGCATTCGAAGACGACCTGCAGCGGCAACCGGGTGCCGTACTCACAATTGATCCGGTTCACCAGCGAGACCGCGGTCAGCGAGTCGCCGCCGGCGGCGAAGAAGTCGTCCAGTACCGAGACGTCGTCGTACTTCAGCGCCTTGCCCCACACTTCGGCCAGCCACCGCTCGTGGACCGTCGAAGGTGCGACATAGGGCGTGTCACCGCTCGCGGAACGGACGGCGCCGCTCTCCGCCAGCTTCCTGGCGTCGACCTTTCCGTTGGCGGTCAACGGCAACTCGTCCAGTACCAGCACCCGGTTGGGGATCATGTAGTCCGGCAAGATCCGGGCCAGTTCGTCGCGGATGATCTCCGCCGGCCCCTTCATGTGCACCGCGTCTTCGCGCATACCCTCGTCGCGTATCTGCTCCTGACTCACCTTGCCGCCGACGAAGAAGTACGAGGGCCCGGGCGCGATCCCTTGTCCGGCGAGGATGTCGTCGATCCGCCGGGCGGCGGGCAGCGGGTTTCCGCTCTTCGAGCTGTAACCCGACGACATGAAGCCCAGCGCCGAACCGTTGCGCTGCAGGTGATGCAGTTTCCTGCCGAGGCCGAGGTACTCGAGCCGGTCCTCGTTCGCGCGGCTGACGGCGGTGATACCGAAGGCCGCGCGCTCGTACACCTGCTGGTTGATCGCGATCACGTGCTTGCGCTCGATCAGCTTGCCGGAGAGCCGCTCGAAATCCCCGTCTCGCCACCGGTAGGTACCGGCGGGCAGCCCTTCGACCCGGTCCGGATGGGCCTGGACGAACAGTTCGGTGTCCTCCGGTCGCGGCGTGCCGTCGTTGGCGTGCCAGGAAAAAGTGCCGAGATAGTGGTCGTCGGCGGCGGCACCGACGCGGTCGGCCACCCGGGTGTCGAACGCCGCCGGGCTGATCGTGAGGCCGTACCCGGGCAGGATCTCCTCGAATACGCCGACCATGTGGCCTGCCTCGAATTCGAGTACCTCACGGATGTTGTTCCGGTAGACCGGTTCGATGGCTCCGGTGCGGCCGATGAAGTGCACCGAGTGCCCAGTGCCCGCGTTCTCGGCGATCAGGACCAGCGTGTGGTCGATCGGGTGGTAGTAGTAGATCCCGGCGCCGAGCCCGTCGAGACCGCTGGTCTCCAGGTACAACTGCGTCGCGTACAGCGCGCCCGGCGAGGCGTAGGAGTACTTCGGCAGCAGACGCTCGTCGCTGGTGAATCTGCCGAACCATCGCAGCAGCTCACCCAGTTCGGCGAACGAAAGCTCGCCGGGTTCGCGGGAGTACGTGCCGACCGGGCCCGGCGTCAGGAGCGCGGCGAGGTCGTCGCGGGTGACCGCGCCGCCTTCGTAGTACCGGTAGGTCTTGCGGGCGAACACCTCCCGCCGCTGACGGCCGGTCTCCTGCTTGCCCGGCAGCACGGTGACCGGGCGATCCCCCGTGTCACGCACCCCCGGGTTGGACAGCTGCGCCTTGACCTGCAGCTTGCTGGCCTTGGACTGATGGTGCCCGCCGTGGTTGCCCTGATCCATCACCGCGGCTTCCCTCGGATTCAGTTCCACGCAGGCGACGAGTGCCTTCGAGCCGGTCCGCGCGTCGTCGGTCACCACCGCCGCGGCCCGGCGCACCCAGGTGTGTTCCTCGATCGCCACGGTGATTTCGTCCAGTTCGACGCGGTAGCCACGCAGTTTGACCTGGTTGTCGGCGCGGCCGGCGAACTGGATGGTGCCGTCCGGGTTCCAGTAGGCGAGGTCGCCGGTGCGGTACAGCCGCTCGGTCGCCGCGATCGGGTTCGGCACGAACCGTTCGCTCGTCTGCTCCGGCCGGTTCAGATACCCGCGGGCCAGCTGGATCCCGCCGATGTACAGCTCACCCGTCTCCCCGATGTCGACCGGCGCGAGATCGGCGTCGAGCACGAAGCACTGGGTGTTGTCGACAGGCACACCGATCGGAATCGTGCCCGCGCCTTCGTCGATCGTGTCCGGGTCGACGAGGTGGGCGGTCGCGTTGATCGTGCATTCGGTCGGCCCGTAGAGGTTGACCAGCCGCGCCGACGGCAGCTCGCGGACGAGCTCCCTGGCCAGCTGGCGCGAGAGCGCTTCGCCGCCGGAGAACAGCTTCCGCAACGTGGTGCAGGTGCCGAGACGTTCCGTGTCGAGCAGTGCCTGCAGCAGCGTCGGGACGCACTGCAGCGTGGTGACGTCGTACTTCACCACGGTGTCGATCAGGGCCTCGGGATCCCGGAACGCCCCTGGCGCGCTCATCACCACACGGGCGCCCGCGGCGGGCGCCAGGATCTCCCACTGCGCGGCGTCGAAGCTCATCGGCGTCTTCTGCAGCACCGTGACGCCCGGGCCCAGGTGACCGCAGGACCGCAGCCAGCGCATCTGGGACACGACGCCACGGTGCTCGATCAGCACGCCCTTCGGTTTGCCGGTGCTGCCCGAGGTGTAGATGACGTAGGCGAGCGAGTCCGGACAAGGCTTGTGCGGGATCTCCCCGGTCTCGCCGCGGACGTCGGCCACGGACACGATCCGCGTCCCGGCGGGCACCAGCCCGGTGAGCCGCGCGACGAGGTGCGGCTGCGTGACGACGACGCCGGCGCGGCTGTCTTCGAGCATGTAGCGAAGCCGGTCTTCCGGGTACTCGGGAGACAACGGCAGATAGGCGGCGCCGGCGGCGAGGATGCCCCACACGCCGACCATCAGGTCCGCGGAAGGCTCGACGTAAAGGCCGACGGGATCGTCCGCGCCGATCCCCAGGCGCGCGAGATGAACGGCGAGTTCCGTGGTCGCTTCTTCGAGTCCGCGAAAAGTCATTTCGCGGTCACCATCGACGACGGCCACCGCCTCCGGCCGCGTTTCCGACCAGTGCCCGAGCAGATCCGTGAGGCAGCTGCCGGGACGGACGCGATGATGCGGTGTGGCGTTGCCGATCGATGTCATGGTCATCCCCCAGTGCGAATTCCGTGGTTTTCGTTCCCCGGGTCAAAGGAGTGGTGCGGTCTTCCCGAGATACCGGCCGATAAACGAAAATCCGAAAAGCGCCCAGCCGTCCCTTCTTTGCCACCCTTTGGGGCGAGGACGCTCACGGCACGCGCGAATCCAGGACACTCGGAACCATGATTCCCACTTTTGTCTTCGTGCACGGTTCGGGAAGCGCGGCGCACGGCTGGACGGCGACCCAGCGGGAAATGGCGGCGCGCGGGCACCGGACGCTCGCGATCGATCTTCCCGGCCGCGGCGCGGGTTTCACCCGTGCCTACCACGAACAGGACCTCGAAACCTTCGCGGCGGAACCGTCGGTGATGAGCGAACTGACCTTGGACGACTTCGTCGGACAGGTCGTCGACGCCGTTCGTCGAGTACACCACCACGGCCCGGTGATCCTGGTCGCGCACAGCTTCGGCGGGCTCCCGGTCACCGGCGCCGCCAACGCGATCCCCGAGCTGATCGACCGGATCGTCTACATCGCCGCCCAGTGCCCGGTGAATCGCGCGCCGGGGGAATATCCCGCCTTGCCCGAATGGTCGACCGCCGAATTGTTCAAGGCGACGGCGCCGCTCCTCATCGGTGACCCGGCGCGACAGGGTTTCATCCGGGTCAACTGGCGGGGCGCCGACAGTGGGCAGCGGGCCGCGCTGCGGGACGCCATCTCCGGCGAACTCACCGAGGACGAGTTCCTCCAGGTGGTCGTCACGAGCCAGCCGGACGAGGTGTTCTGGCTGACCGGACCCGGATGGGACCTCCGCGCCGACAAGGAGTCCTGGGGCCGGATCCCGCGCACCTTCGTCAAACTGACCAGGGACCGTTCCATGCCGCTCGCCGTACAGGACCTCTACATCGCCGAGGGCGACGCGCTCACCCCCGGCAACCCGTTCGACGTCCGCGAATTCGACAGCAGCCACGCCGGCTTCCTCCGAAAGCCCGCCGGACTGGCCGAGATCCTCGACGACCTCAGTGTCCGAGCAGGCGCCGGATCTCGGTGACGGCCGAACGGCCCGCGCGGTTCGCCCCGACGGTGCTGGCGGACGGCCCGTAGCCGACCAGGTGCAGCCGCGGTTCGGCGACGACCCGGGTGCCGTCCATCCGGATCCCGCCGCCCGCGGCGCGCAGGCGAAGCGGCGCGAGATGGTCGATGGCGGCGCGGAAGCCGGTGGCCCACAGGATGACGTCGGCGGGCTCGAAGGTCCCGTCCGCCCACAGCACGCCGTCCGGGGTGATCCGCTCGAACATCGGGCGGCGGTCGAGGATTCCCGCGTCCAGCCCCGCCCGCACCTCGGGCGTCACCGCCAGATCGGTCACGCTGACGACGCTTTCCGGCGGAAGGCCCTCCCGGACCCGCCGGTCGACCTTGGCCACGGCCTCGCGGCCCCAGTCCTCGCTGAACGGCTCTTCGCGCCAGACCGGCGGACGCCGGGTCACCCAGCGCGTCGACCGGGCGAAGGGCGCGATCTCCAGCAACAGCTGGACGGCCGACGAACCGCCGCCGACCACTACGACGCGTTTGCCGCGGAAGTCGCCGACGCCGGTGTAGTCGGCGGTGTGCAGCTGACGGCCGCGGAAGGTCTCCTGGCCCGGGTAATGCGGCCAGAACGGCCGGTCCCAGGTGCCGGTCGCGCTGATCACCGCGCGGGCGGCCCACGTCTCCGTCGCGCTCGCCACGATCAGGCGGTCTTCCTCAGCACTCACCGACAGGACGTCGACAGGGCGATGGACCGGGAGGTCGTAGGTGCGTTCGAAGCGGCCGAAGTACTCGGAGACGACCTCGGCCGCGGGCAGCTTCGGATCCGGGACGCCGAAGGCCATCCCTGGCAGGTCGTAGACGCCGTGGACCTTCTCCATCACCAGCGAAGGCCAGCGGTACTGCCACGCGCCACCGGGGCGTTTGCCGTGGTCGAGCACGACGAAACCCGTTTCGTTGGCGAAACCCGCGCGGCGGAGGTGGTACGCCGCCGACAGGCCGGCCTGTCCCGCCCCGATCACCGCCACGTCGACTTCGTGATCCGCCTTCATACCGGGTTCAACGGTGGCGGGCCCCGGCTATTTCCTTCTCCGTCAGTGTGTCCGCCGCGTCACAGCCCGCACGATCGCGACGATCACGAGCACGCCGGCGAGCACGACCAGCACGGGCGCGACCCGTTTGGCCACCGATTCGCCCGCGTACTCCATCAGGTCGATGGCTTCGCCCTCCGACACCGGCTTGACCGCTTGCAACGGCGGGCGTTCCTTGGGTTTCTCGGGTTCGGGCTCGGGCGTGCCGAGCTTGCCGGACAGGCAGTCCGCGAACGAGTCGAGGATCTTGCCGCCGACCTCCGAGATCATCCCGCGCCCGAACTGCGCCGGTTTGCCGGTGACCGCCAGGTCGGTGGCGACGGCGCCATGGGTGACGCCGTCCTTCTCGGTCAAGGTGAGCGTCACCGTCGCCGAGGCCGTACCCGCGCCGCGGGCGTCCTTGCCGGAAGCCTTGATCACCACCCGTTTCGCGTCCGCGTCCTTCTCGACGAACTCGCCGGATCCCTTGTAGAGCAGGGAGATCGGCCCGAGCTTGACCTTCACCGTGCCTTTGAAGGTGTCGCCTTCGAGCCCGGTGATGGTGGCGCCCGGCATGCACGGTGCCACCCGTTCCGGGTCGACGACGGCCTGCCAGACCTCGTCGACCGTGGCCGGGACGGTGAATTCGTGGTCGAGCCGCACGGGCCGACCTCCCTTCTCGTGGTTACGAACCTGCCGCGGCGAGGACCGCCCTGCCGGTCAGGACCCGCGCGAGATGCTGCCGGTATTCGACGTCGGAGTCGCCGTCGGCCGTCGGGTTCGTCCCTTCGGCCGCGTGTTCGGCCGCGCCGCGGATCGCCTCGGCGGTGGCCGCGCAGCCGACCAGCGCCGCCTCGACCCCGGCCGCCCGCACCGGTGTGGAGCCCATGTTGGTGAGCGCGACCCGCGCCTCCTCGATGGTCCCCGCCTCGGTGCGGACACAGGCCGCGACGGCGACCATCGACCACGCCTGCGCGACCCGGTTGAACTTCTCGTAGTGGGCACGCCAGCCGGTGTGCTTCGGGACGCGGACCTCGACCAGGATCTCGTCCGCCGCGAGCGCCGTGGTGAACATGTCCTGGAAGAAGTCCGCCGCGGGCACGGTCCGCCGCCCGCCCGGTCCGGCGACGACGAGTTCGCAGCCGAGCGCGAGCACGGGCGCCAGCAGGTCACCGGCGGGATCGGCGTGCGCGATCGCGCCGCCGAACGTGCCGCGGTGGCGGATCTGCGGATCGGCCACCGTGTCGGTGGCGGCCTTGAGCAGCGCGGCGTGTTCGGCGACCAGCGCGTCCCGCTGGACGTCGTAATGCGTGGTCATCGAGCCGATGACCAGCGCGTCGCCGTCTTCGGTGATCCCGCGCAGCTCGCCGATCTTCCCGAGGTCGATCAGCGTGGTCGGTGTGGCGAGCCGCATCCGCAGCACCGGCAGCAGGCTTTGCCCGCCCGCCAGCACCTTGGCGTCCTCGCCCGCCTCGGCGAGCGCGCTGATCGCTTCGTCCACTGTGGACGGAGCGACGTAGTCGAACGGGGCGGGGATCACTGGGCACCTCCGGAGGCGTCGATCGAACCGAGACCGCCACCGGCTTCGGAACCGAGGCCGCCCGCCGAGGCGGCCCCGTGCTGGATGGCGTGCCAGACCCGCATCGGGGTCAACGGCATTTCGATGTCGTTCACCCCGAAATGCCGGACGGCGTCGATGACGGCGTTGACCACGGCGGGCGTCGAGGCGATCGTGCCCGCCTCACCGACTCCCTTGGCGCCCAACGGGTTCGTCGTCGACGGTGTCTCGGTGCGGTCGGTGGTGAAGTGGGGCAGATCAGCCGCCGAAGGGAGCAGATAGTCGGCGAAGGTCCCGGTGGTCAGCGTCCCGCCCTCGTCGTGGACGGCCTCTTCGAACAACGCCTGCGCGATACCCTGCGCGAGCCCGCCGTGCACCTGGCCTTCGACGATCAGCGGATTGACGGCCACGCCGACGTCGTCGACACAGACGTAGGACCGCAACCGCACCCGTCCGGTCTCGGTGTCGACCTCGGCCGCGCACAGATGCGTGCCGTGTGGGAAGGAGAAGTTCTCCGGATCGAACGTGTCCGCCGAATCCAGCGAGGGTTCGACGCCGTCGGGCAGGTTGTGCGCCGAGAACACGGCCCACGCGATGTCCTGGATGGACGTCGACGAATCCGTGCCCTTGACGGAGAACTTGCCTGCCTCGAATTCGAGGTCGTCTTCGGAGCACTCCATCAGATGCGCGGCTATCGGCTTCGCCTTCGCGAGCACCTTGTCCGCCGCGTTGATCACCGCGATCCCGCCGACGACCAGCGACCGCGAGCCGTAGGTGTCCATCCCCTTGTGCGAGGACTGGGTGTCACCGTGGAGGACCTCGATGTCCTCGAACGGGACGCCGAGTTTGTCGGCGACGATCTGGCTCCACGCCGTCTCGTGGCCCTGGCCGTGCGCGGAGGAGCCGGTGATCACCTCGATCTTGCCGGTCGGCAGCACCCGGATCTCCGCGTGTTCCCAGCCGCCCGCCGCGTAGTCCAGCGAACCGAGCACCCGCGACGGTGCCAGCCCGCACATCTCGGTGAACGTCGAGATGCCGATGCCGAGCTGGACCGGGTCACCCGCTTCCCGCCGTTCCTTCTGTTCGCGGCGGAGGCCGTCGTAGTCGAACAACTCCTTGGCCTTGGCGGTGGCGGCCTCGTAGTCACCCGAGTCGTAGGTCAGCCCGGCCACCGTGGTGAACGGGAACTCCTCGTGTTTGATCCAGTTCTTCTCCCGCAGCTCCATCGGGTCCATGCCCAGTTCGACGGCGAGCTCGTCCATCATCCGCTCGATCCCGAACGTGGCCTCCGGCCGCCCGGCGCCGCGATAGGCATCGGTGAGCGTGGTGTTGGTGAACACGTTGGTGCAGGCGAAGTGGTACGCCGGGAACTTGTAGATGGCGTTGAACATGAACGCGCCGAGGATCGGCACGCCGGGGCCGACGAGACCGAGATACGCGCCCATGTCGGCGAGCAGTTCGACCTTGAGGCCGGTCACCGTGCCGTCGCGGTTCGCGGTGATCGTGAGGTCCTGGATCTGGTCGCGGCCGTGGTGCGCGGCGACCATCGTCTCCGAACGCGACTCGGTCCACTTGACCGGTTTGCCCAGCCGCTGGGCGATCAAGGTCGACATCATTTCTTCCGGCAGCACGGCGATCTTGCCGCCGAACCCGCCGCCGACGTCCGGCGCGATCACCCGCACCTTGTGCTCGGGCAGGCCGAGCGTGGCCGCGGTCATCGTCTTGAGGATGTGCGGGACCTGGGTGGCCGACCACATGACCAGCTGGCTGCCGGTCGGGTCGACGACACACGCCCGCGGTTCCATGAACCCCGGGATCAGCCGCTGCTGGCGGAACCGCCGTTTGACCACGACCTCGGAGTTCGAGATCGCGTCCTCGACACTGGAACCCGTTCCCGCGTCGGCGGAATCGAAGACCCACACGGCGTTCTGGTTGGTGCCGAGTTCCTCGTGCACCAGCGGAGCACCCTCGGCGAGCGCGTTCTCGAGTCCGAGGACGACCGGCAGTTCGTCATACTCGACGTCGATCGCTTCGAGCGCGTCATGCGCTTCGGCCGACGTGCGGGCGACGACCACCGCGACGCCTTCACCGGCGAAGTTCACCGTGTCCGAAGCGAGGATCGGCCGCCTCGGCGATTTCATGTCCGGCGTGATCGGCCACGCGCAGGGCATGCCGATGGCGCTTTCCGGGTCGAGGTCCTTCCCGGTGAACACCGCGACGACCCCTGGCGCGGACTTCGCCCCGGTGACGTCGATCGACACGATCTTGGCGTGCGCGAACGGGCTGCGGAGCACCGCGAGATGCAGCATCCCCGGCAGCGTCAGGTTGTCGGTCCACCGTGTCCTGCCGGTGATGAGCCGCTCGTCCTCCTTGCGGCGGCGGGCCTTGCCGACCTCAGGCTCGATCGTGGAGGTCATCACTCACCACCCGCGCCGACGCGGGAAGCGGTGTCCGAGGCGAGCCGCTCGGCCTCCGGACCGGCACCGGGCCGCATCTGGTGGGCGGCGTCGCGGACCGCGCGGACGATGTTCTGGTAGCCCGTGCAGCGGCACAGGTTGCCTTCGAGTCCTTCACGGACGGCCTTCTCGTCCGGATCGGGATTGTCGGCGAGCAGGTCTATCGACTGCATGATCATGCCGGGCGTGCAGAAACCGCACTGGAGCGCGTGGTTCTCGTGGAAGGCCTTCTGCACCGGATGCAGTTCGCCGTCGCGGGCCAGTCCCTCGATCGTGGTGACCTCGCAGCCATCGGCCTGCACCGCGAGTACCGAACAGGATTTCACGCTGTGCCCGTCGAGGTGGACGGTGCAGGCCCCGCAGTTGCTGGTGTCGCAACCGACCACGGTGCCTACCTTCCCGACCCGTTCGCGCAGATGATGCACGAGGAGGGTGCGGGGCTCGACGTCGTCTGTGTAGCTGGTGCCGTCGACGGTGACGGTGATGCGCATCAGGCCTCCAAAAGCGAGAGAAACCCCGCGCTGGTCCGGGGTCGTTCGGGAGCGGCCGGTCAGTCGGCGGTCACGGGCGGACCGTGATCGGACTCACAGCCGAGCGTGCTACTTCTGCCCGTCCGGGACAACCCCCACCAGGGGGTCACTCCCAGCCGGAACCGCAGACGCGTTGCCAGTCAAGGTTTTTCGCCGCAAGCGCGGACTTGTGAGCCTTACTTCAAGCGCTCGAGGAATCCGTTGGCGATCAACCATCCGACAGTGACCGAAGGCGGTGAACCGGGCAGCAACGCACCGTCCACTTGGTACTGGAGGCCACCACCCGGCTGGGCGAACCACGCGGCGATCGGACCGGACTGGACCGCGAAGGACTTCGCCACCCGGTAGGCGTGATAGTTGCAGCTCGCGGCCGGCGCGGAGTCGAGGCTCTGCGGCGGGATCGCCCTCGAAGCGTACGGAGAGCCCTTCGGCGCGAGGAACGAGCCGTACTCGCTGCCATACCGGTCGATCCGCTTGCCCGGCGTCAACGTGATCACGTACTGGATGGGCGTCCCGTCGGGGCGCAGGACGTAGCCGTTCTTCGGCGGGTAGCGCCACGAGGAGGCCGCCGGGTCGTAGTAGGTGTCGAGGAAACGCTGCTCGGTCAGTGCCCCGGTGCGGCGGTAGCCGATGAGCTGGAAACCGACGTCGCCCAGCACCGGGAGTTTCTCCGGGCCGAGCCGTTTGTCACCGTGGTGATCGGCTTCCGAGCATTCGGTGAGCGATCCGGCTTGGGCGGCGCCGGTCTGTGCTGTCGTTCGTGCGGCGGCGGTCTGGGTCGTGACCGGGGCGAGGAGCAGGCCGATGGCGGCGAACACCGTCAAGGTGCGTCTCAGCAGCATGCTCCGAGCACACCAGCCGGTGCGCGGGACGGGCGACGGCTGATCGACTGACTTCGTTGAGCCGACCGGCTAATTCCGCTACCGGGCCGCCCGGCATCAGTGGGTCATGAGCGCCACGCTTGACGGTGAGCGCCGCCGCCCCAAAGTCACCGGGTGTCCTGCGGCCTTGCTGACGTGAGGTACATGATGGCCCCCTTCCTTGCGCTAGGCGCAAGGAAGGGGGCCATCATGTACTGGGGAAGGTGTGAAGGGGCCGTCACCGGGCTCAGGCCGTCATGCCGAGCACCGAGAGGTCGGCGTTCGCCCCGGTGACCACGGTGGCGACCAGGTCGCCGGGAATGTCGTGCACGGTCAGCGCGGCCAGACCTGCCGCACCCGCGGGTTCGGGGACGACGCCGAGGGTTTCCGCGCCCAGCCGCATGGCCGCGCGCAACTCGTCGTCGTCGACGAGCACGAAGTCGTCGACCAGCGACCGCAGGCGCCGCACGGATTCCGGCTCGGGGGTCCGGATCGAGATCCCGGCGGCGAACGAGTTGGCGCGCTCGACGGTGATCGGCTCACCCGCCCGCCAGCTCGTCACCATGGCCCGCGCCGACTTGGCCCCGACGCCGACGATCCGGACGTCCGGCGTATGCGCCTTGAGCCAGAGCGCGACCCCGGCGATCAGCGCGCCGTCGCCGACCGGGAGCACGACGGTGTCGATCCCGCGCTCCGCCGCCAGTTCGAGGCCGATCGTGCCCGCCCCTTCGGAGATCGCGGGGTCACGGCCGTCGACGGCGAAGACACGGTCCGGGGCTTCGGCGGCGAAGGCGGCCGCCGCGAGCTTCGCCTCGCCGTCGACCCGGCGCACCCTCGCGCCCAGTGCCTTCATCCGCCGCAGTTTCACCGGCGAGATGTCGGCGGGGACGAAGATCTCCGCTCGCAGGCCGCGCTTGCGGGCGGCGAACGCGATGGCCTGCCCGAAGTTGCCGCTGGTCCCGCACACCAGGGTCGTCCCCGGCTCCAGTCCGGCCGCGAAGTATTCCGCGCCGCGGCCTTTGAAGCTGCGCAACGGATTCAGCGTCTCGATCTTCACCAGCACACGTCTGCCGAGACGCTCGTTCAGCTGTTCGTCGCTGTACTGCGGGGTGTTCAGGAAAACGGGATCGATCACCTTCGCCGCTTCGGCGACGTGGTCCAGCTGCAGGTCGATGTCGGTCATGACGTCGAAGTTAGGCGGGAAGCCGATCATCCCGATTGTAAATTTTCCCGCTCGCGTGCAAAAATCTTGCGTGCCTCTGGACGAGATCGACCACCTGCTGCTCGACCTCGTCCAGGTGGACGCGGCCCGCCCGCTGCACGAATTGGGTGACGCCGTCGGCCTCTCCCCGAGCGCGGTCCAGCGACGGCTGACCCGGTTACGCGCCGCGGGCGTGATCCGCGCGCAGGTCGCCGTGCTCGATCCGGAAGCGCTGGGCGCCGGGATGGCGTCGGTCATCCTGGTCGCGCTGACCGACGACGACGAGAAACACCACACCGCTTTCCGCGAGCGCATGCTGGCCGAACCCCGCGTCCAGCACTGCTACAGCATCGTCGGGCAGTGGGATTACGTCGTCGTCCTGCTCACCCCGGACCTCAAAGAGAGCCGCTACCTGTCCAGGGAACTGTTCGAGGAGCACGTCAAACGCTTCGAGACCTTGCCCGCCTTCGAAGTGGTCAAGTCGAGTCAGTCCGTCCCGGTGCCCGGCGTCAGCCGTGGATCCGGCCGGTGAGTTCGGCGAGCCTCGAACCCGAACCGCTCCACCGCAGCGCGATGATCTCCGCCGCGATCGACACGGCCGTCTCCTCCGGCGTCCGCGCGCCGAGGTCGAGGCCGATCGGCGAGGACAGCCGTTCGAGTTCCGCCTCCGTCAGCCCGGCCTCGCGCAGCCGCGCGAACCGGTCGTCGTGGGTCTTGCGCGAGCCCATCGCGCCGACGTAGCCGACGTCGAGGCGCAACGCGACCTCCAGCAGCGGCACGTCGAACTTCGGGTCGTGGGTGAGCACGGCGATCGCGGTCCGGCCGTCGATCCGGCCAGCTTCCACCTCGGCCGCGAGGTACCGGTGCGGCCAGTCGACGACGACCTCGTGCGCGTCGGGGAACCGGCTCTTCGTCGCGAACACCGGTCGCGCGTCGCAGACCGTGACCTGATAGCCCAGGTACGCGCCCATCTTCGCCATCGCGGCGGCGAAGTCGATCGCGCCGAAGACCAGCAGGCGCGCGGGCGGCTCGAAGGAGTTGACGAAGACCGTCATCCCCTCGCCGCGGCGCTGCCCGTCCGGGCCGTAGTGCAGGGTGCCGGTGCGGCCGGCGGCGAGCATGCCACGCGCGTCGTCCACGACGGCGTCGTCCATCCGCGACGAGCCGAGCGAACCGGCGACACGGTCCGGCCAGACGATCAGATGCTCCCCGACCAGTCCGGGACTTTCGTGCTCGACCACCGTCACCACGGCGACCGGCTGTCCACTGTGGACCGATTCGACGACGTCACCGAGTTCCGGCATCGAGTCGCGGTCGACGTGCTGGACGTAGATGTCGATGATCCCGCCGCAGGTCAGCCCGACGGCGAAGGCGTCGTCGTCGGTGACGCCGTAGCGCTGCAGCACGGGCGCGCGCTCGGCGACGACCTGCTGCGCGAGCTCGTAGACCGCTCCCTCGACGCAACCACCGGAAACGCTGCCGGTGACCGTGCCGTCCGGGGCGACGAGCATCGCCGCGCCGGGGCTCCGCGGCGCCGACGAGAACGTCGCCACCACCGTGCCGACCCCCACCGTCTCACCGGCGGCCCAGCGGCGGTGCAGTTCGTCCAGTACGTCACGCATCGGCGATCTCCACAAGCAGTCGTTCCAACGTGGCCAGGCTGTGCCCGGCCAGCAGCCGGTCAAGGTACGGGAGCGCGGCCACGATGCCGGACTGCACGGGAGCGTAACCCGCCCGCCCCGCATGGGGATTCACCCAGAATACGACGTGCGCGAGCCGGCGCAGCCTGGCGAGCTGCTCGCCGAGCAGTCCCGGGTCGCCCCGTTCCCAGCCGTCGGAGAACACGGTGACCACGGAACGCCTGGCCACACCGCGTTGCCCCCAGCGGTCGAGGAAGGCACGGAGGGTCTCGCCGAGCCTGGTCCCGCCCGCGAAATCGGGGACCGCGGCGGCCGCGGCGAGCATCGCGTGTTCGGGATCGCGCAGCCGCAGCTGGCGGGACACCCGGGTGAGCCGGGTACCGAGGGTGAACACCTCGACCCGGCCGGGGGCGCTCCGGGACACGACATGCGCGAACCGCAGCAGGGCGTCGGCGTACGGGCCCATCGAGCCGGAGACGTCGATCAGGAGGACGAGACGGCGCGGCTTCACGCCCTTCCGCCGGTACGCCAACCGCGCGGGCTCGCCGCCGCCTGCCAGCATCGCCCGGAGCGTGCGTGACGGATCGAGGGCGCCTCGCCGGGCGGCGCGGCGGCGCGGCGATGACCGCGGTGGGAGGGCGGGCCGCAGTTTCGCGAGCAGTTCCCGCAGGTGAGCGCGTTCGGCGACGGTCAACTCGGCGAGGTCTCGGTGTCGCAGGAGCTCGTCGTCGCTCGCCGCCACGCGGAGCCGATCGGGCTCCGCGCCGGACTCGCCTTGGCCCGGCGCCTGCACGAGCGTGGCGATCTTGGCCCGTTTCGGCACCGCTTCCCTGCCCCGGCGGCGCGGTCCGGCTTCCGTCTCGGTGAACCAGCCGTCGAAGGCGGCGTCGTAGCGTGGGAGGTCGTCGGGATCGGCGCACAGCGTCAGCCGTCCGGCCCAGTACAGCTGTTCGGGATCGGCGAGGTCGACCTCGCCGACGGCCGCGAGGTACGCCTGGACCCGGTGCGCGTCGCACGGCAGGCCCGCTTCGCGCAATGCCTCCGCGAAGCCGACGAAACCCGCCAAAGGATCGCTCACACTCCCATTGTGCGCGCGTCAGCGGCGGGCGAACACCGGGGTTTTCTCCCGCAGGGGGCCGATGCCACCGAGGAAGGCGGCGACACCGGTGAGCAGCGGGAATCGATCCGAGAGCCGGAGCGGGAACGGCACCGTGGCACCGGTCAGCGTCCCGTCGAGCGCGGGCTCGATGAGGATCTTGTGTTCCCCCAGTTGCTGCTTCTGGGCGAGGGAAACGGCCACGGACCGGCGGCGCTGCACCCGCGCGAGGTCACGCGCGGTCAGCGTGCCGCGTAACAGCGGTGCGGCGAGGATCCGCGCGGCCGCCACCGCGTCCTGTACCGCGATGTTGACGCCCATCCCGCCGACCGGCGACATCGCGTGCGCGGCGTCGCCGAGGCACAGCACCCGGCCGGAGTACCACCGCGGGAGCTTGGTCATCCGGACCTTCAGCAGTTTGACGTCGTCCCAGTCGCGGATCGCTTCGAGTTCGCCGTCTCCCCAGCCGAACAGGCCGCCGATCCGCTCACGGAACTTCTCGATCCCCTCGGCCCGCTGCGCCTCGTCCTCGCCCTTCCTGATCAGGTACGACGTCTGGTAGTAGTCGCCGCGATCCATGGTCACGCCGGCGAGCCCGTCCGCGAACCGGCCGAACACCTGGGCCTCCTTGCCGGTGTCGCGGAGTTTGGGCACCCGGACCCACCAGACGTCCATCGGCACCTCGTACTCCTCCGGAACGAGACCGGCCGCGGCGCGTACGAGGGAATCACGGCCGTCGCAGCCGACCACGAGCGACGCGGCCAGTTCCCGTTCGACGCCGTCGGAATCGCGGTAACGCACGCCGCCGCCCTCGCGCAGGCCCGTCACCTCCGCCCCCATGCGCAGGGTGAACGTCGGTTCCTCGGCGGCGGCTTCGGCGAGCAAGTTGAGGAAGTCCCATTGCGGGACCATCGCGATGTACTTGTGCGGCCCGGGAATCCGGCTGAAATCGGCGGCGACGATGGTCGTGTCGCCGATATGCATCCGCATCTTTTCCAGCCGTTTCGACGGGAGTTCCGCGAACCGCTCACCGAGGCCGAGTTCGTCGAGCAGCAGCAAGGTCGGGGGATGTACCGTGTCGCCGCGGAAATCGCGGAAGAAGTCCACGTGTTTTTCCAGGACCGTGACCTCGACCCCGGCCCGCGCCAAGAGCAGGCCGAGCACCATCCCCGCCGGACCGCCCCCCACCACACAACACTGTGTACGTTCCATAATGGAGTTGTAGCGCGCCAGGGCCGTCCATCGCCATGGATCCGGCACCGAAGAGGACCTTGGTCCTACTCGAAAACCGCGTTTCTCGCTACGGTGACGCCATGTTCCCGTCTCGTGCCGTGCTTTCCGCTCTGCTCGCCTGCGCCCTCGGCGTTGCCGCCGCCCCAGCCGCCTCGGCGACGCCGACGTCCTCCCCCGTCCCGGTCGTGTACGACGGCGATTCCGATTTCGCGGACATCGCGACGCTCGCGTATCTGTGCCAGGCGCACAAACAGCGCCGCATCGACCTGCGCGCGGTCACCGTCACCAACAACGGCGCCGGCACCCCCGGCCGCGCGCTGACCCATGTCCGGACGGCGCTCGGGAAATGCGGTCTCTCCGGCATTCCGGTCGCCGACGGCTCCGACACCGGCGTGAACCCGATGCCCGCCGATGGCCGCGCCTGGACCGAGAGCATCCTCAACGGCGCGCTCGGCGACGCGGGGGTCCCGGATCGTCCGTCACGGGTCCGCGCGTCGACGCTGCTCGCCGCGACGGTGCTCACGTCGGCGAAGCCGGTCGTCGTGATCGCGACCGGCCCCCTCACGAATGTCGCCAAGGCGCTCGACATTCCCGGGGTGGCACCGCGGATTTCACGGCTCGCGGTGATGGGCGGCGCCTTCGACGTCCCCGGCAACCTGTTCGGTCCCGGCGCGGAGAAGTTCGACGGCACCCAAGAGGTCAACATGTGGCTGGACCCCGCGTCGGCGGACAAGGTCTTCGCCCGGCTCCGCCGCGTCGACATCGTGCCGCTGGACGCCACGAACGACGTCCCGATCACACCGTCCTATGTGGAGCGACTGGGCCGGGAAGGCCGTACCGCGGAAGCGAAACTGGTGCACGCGATCGTCACGCAGCCCGATCTCACACCCTACGTCCAAGACGGGACGGCGTTCTGGTGGGACACCCTCGCCTCGTCCGAGTTGTTCGACGCGGTGAGCCCGGTGAAGCTGCGTCCGGCGAAGGTCGACGTGCGGCAGGACGGCGCCGCGGCGGGCCGCACTTACGTGACACCGAAGGGAACGCCGCAGAACGTCGGCTACGACGCTGATCCCGTGGCCTACGAGAACGGCTTCCTGAAGATGCTCAACGGCTGACGCGCAACCCCGCGATGAGAACGCCGACCAGTCGTCGCGCGTCGTAGCGGGGATCGCTGTCGGCGCCGATGCAGAGGTTCCCGATCCCGCGCATGACCTCGTACGCCTGGAGGTCCGCGCGGATCTCGCCCGCTTCGGCCGCCGCTTCGAGCAACCGGGTGCAGACGGGCAGAAGGGTGTCGAGGAAAGAGGAGTGCAGCGTCTCGAAGCCGGCGTTGTCGGACTGCAGCACCGCGGCGAGACCGTGTTTGGTGACCAGGAAATCGACGAAGAGGTCGATCCAGCGCCGCAACGCCTCGTACGGGGAATCGCTCCGCGCCAGCAGTTCCGGACCGGCTTCGGCGCAGGCGTCGATCTGGTGCCGGTAGACGGCGATGATGAGATCCGCCCTGGTCGGGAAGTGCCGGTAGATCGTGCCCATCCCGACGCCCGCTTTGGCCGCGATGTCGCGGACCGGCGCCTCGACGCCCGAAGTGACGAAGACGGCGGCGGCCGCGTCGAGCAGGGTCTTCTCGTTGCGCCGGGCGTCCGCCCGTTTCGACCTGCGACCCTCGCCGTTGCTCACCACGTCGCTCCTCGTCACCTCGCGGTTACCGGATCGGCGTTCCGCTTGGCCATGGTAACCCGCACGCCTGCTCAGGCGAGGAGTTTGTCCAGCTTGGCCCGGACCCGGTCGAGGTCCTCGCTGTACTTGAGGACCGAGCCGAGCGTCCGCGCGGTCACCGCGGCGTCCAGTTCGGATTTGCCCAGCGCGAGAAGGGCCTGAGCCCAGTCGATCGACTCCGCGACGCCGGGCGGCTTCAGCAGCTCCATCGCTCGGAGCCGGTGCACCGCCGTCGCGACCTGGGCGGCGAGATCCTCGCCAAGGCCGGGGATCTTGCGGCGCAGGATCTCGATTTCGCGGGCGAGGCCGGGGTGTTCGAGCCAGTGGTAGAGGCAGCGGCGCTTCAGCGCGTCGTGCACTTCCCGGGTCCGGTTGGAGGTGAGCACCACGAGCGGCGGATGCTCGGCCCGCACTTCGCCGAACTCGGGGATCGTCACAGCGTTCTCGTCGAGGAGTTGCAGCAGGAACGCTTCGAACTCGTCGTCCGCCCGGTCGATCTCGTCGACCAGCAACACGCACGGCGAGGTCTGCAACGCCTTCAGCAGCGGCCGGGAGAGCAGAAAACGCTCGGTGTAGAGGGATTGCTCGGCGGTCTCGACGTCGAGACCACCGTCGCCGGAGGCTTCGAGCGCGCGCAAATGCAGCAGCTGCCGGGGGAAGTCCCATTCGTACAGTGCCTGTGCCGCATCGATCCCCTCGTGGCATTGGAGCCGGATGAGGGGTATGTCGAGCGCTTCGGCCAGTCCCAGCGCGAGCGAGGTCTTGCCGGTGCCCGGTTCACCCTCGCAGAACAGCGGGCGGCCGAGCCGCAACGCGAGGAACCCGGCCGTGGCGATGCCGTCGTCGGCGAGGTAGCCGACCGCTTCGAGGGCTTCGGCCAGTTCCTCCGGCGATTCGACGGTCACGCCCCGATCGTAGGCCTCGCGAAGCCGGAGATCAGCCTGGAAGCTCCTCGCGGCGGTCCACGTCGTGGCCGGTGCCGAGGTCGCCGCATTCGACGAGCCGCAGATCCGGACGGCCCTTGAGCCAGTCGCGCGCACCCTTGTCCCCGGACGCACCCGCCACGATCTCCGGCCACCAGCGGCGGCCGAGCACGACGGGATGACCGGGGACGCCGTCAAAGGCCGCCCGGCCGACGGTCTCCGCGTCGGCCCCGGCCGCGACCCGGCGCACGACGTCGGCGCCGACACCGGGCAGATCCACGAGGTGCACGACGGCGGCTTCGGCGCCGGTCTGTTCCAGTGCCCTCAGGCCCGCACGCAGCGACGCACCCATCCCGGACTCCCAGCCGTCGGCCACGAGGGCCGCCTCCGGGTCGGGCAGGAGCGCACGGACTTCGGCGGCCGAGGCACCCAGCACTACCCGGACCGGCGTGCAGCCCGCGTCGGTGAGCACCCGCAGCGCCCGGACGACGAACGGCTCGCCGTCGAGGACGGCCAGCGCCTTCGGCCCGCCGAACCGGCGCCCGGCCCCCGCCGCGAGCAGCAGCCCGGCGATCTCAGCCATGTCCGGCCTTACTCGGCGGCGCCGAGGCAAGATCGGCTTCGATGGCCCGTGCCGCCTCGAGCAACGGCGGCAGCAGTTCGCGTTCGACCGACTCCCGTGTCGTGCGGCTGGCGTGCGTGGACAGGTTGACCGCGGCCACGACCCGGCCGCGCCGGTTCCGGATCGGCGCGGCGATCGAGCGGAGGCCTTCTTCGAGTTCCTGGTCGACCATCGCGTAACCCTGCCGGTACACCCGCTCCAGCTCGGCGAGCAGATCCTGTCGCCTGGTCAGCGTATGCGCGGTCAGTTTCTCGAGTTTGGCCGCGTCGAAGTAGCCGTGCAGGTCCTCGCCGTCGAGGCCGGCCAGCAGAACGTGCCCCATCGAGGTCGCGTGCGCCGGGAACCGGGTGCCGACGTTGATGCTGACGGTCATGATCCGCGAGACGGCCACGCGCGCGACGTAGACGATGTCCGGGCCTTCGAGCACCGAGACCGAACTGGACTCGTGCACCTCGGCGGACAACCGCTCCAGATGTGGCTGGGCGACCTCGGGCAGTGACAGACTCGACAGGTACGAGTAGCCCAGTTCGAGCACCCGCGCCGTGAGCGAGAAGTACTTGCCGTCCGTGCGCACGTACCCCAGGTCGACGAGGGTCAGCAGGAACCGGCGGGCGGCCGCCCTGGTCAGCCCGGTGGCACGGGCGACGTCGCTCAAGGTCAGCTCCGCCGCGTCCGCGTTGAACGCCTTGATCACCGCCAGTCCGCGCTCCAGCGACTGGACATGGTGCGCTCCGCGCTCGGTCACCTCGCCTTCGTCCATATGAGAACCCTATCCGCCACCCTCTTCCTGGGCGGCAGGCTCACCGAGTTCGGCCAGCACCCGCTGCGCGACGGCGAACGCGGCATTGGCGGCGGGGGCGCCCGCGTAGACGGCGGTGTGCAGCAGAACCTCGGAGATCTCCTGCGCGGTAAGTCCATTGTGGACGGCGGCCCGGACGTGCATGGCGAGTTCGTCGTGGGCGTGCAGCGCGGTGAGCGCGGCCAGGGTGACGCAACTGCGGGTCTTGCGGTCGAGTCCGTCACGCGACCAGACCGAACCCCACGCGCCACGGGTGATGTAGTCCTGGAACGGGCGGCTGAACTCGGTGGTGCGGGCCACCGCACGATCGACGTGCGCGTCTCCGAGGACTTCGCGGCGCACCCGCATCCCGGTCTCGTAGGCGTCGTCACTCATCGGACCTGCTCCAGATGGTCGAGGATCAGCGCGGTGAACCGCTCGGGCTTTTCGAAGTTCCCCAGGTGCGCGGCACCTTCGACGATCTCGAGCCGGGCGCCCGGGATACCGCCCGCGATCACCTCGGCGTGCTCGACCGGGGTGGCCGGATCCTCGGATCCGGCGATGACCAGGGTCCGCACCGGGATCTTGAGCAGGTCGCCGACGAGGTCCATCTCTTCGATGGCCCGGCAGGAGGCCGCGTATCCCTCGGCCGGGACCGCGGCGATCATCTCGCGCAGGTAGGCGGCCCTGTCGGGATGGGCGGCGGCGTAGCCCGCCGTCACCCAGCGGCCGGCCCCGGCTTCGGCGACCGCTCCGGTGCCGTGCTCCCGGACCGTCTTCGCCCGCTCCGCCCACATCTCCGGCGGCCCGAGTTTCGCGGACGTGCAGCACAGCACCAGGCTCTCGATCCGGTCCGGTGCGTTCACACCGAGCCACATCCCCGTCATCCCGCCAAGCGAAAGCCCGACGAAGTGGGCGCGTTCGGCGCCGTATTCGTCGAGCAGCGCCAGCACGTCACCACCGAGATCTTCGAGCGCGTACGGCCCCGGCGGCACCGGGGACGCGCCGTGCCCGCGGGTGTCGTAGCGGACCACCCGGAACCCTTTGTCCACCAGGGGTTTCACCTGCGGCTCCCACATGCGGTGGTCGCTTCCGAGCGATCCGCTGAACACCACGACGGGACCGTCCGCGGGCCCCTCCGCGACGCTGTGCACCTTCACCGGCTTGGACATCGAAAACCTAGACATCGAAGAACACCGTCTCCCCTTCGCCCTGCAACCGGACGTCGAACCGGTAGCCGTCGCCGGTCTTGGCGGCGATCAACGTGCTCCGGCGCGCCTCCGGGACCGAAGCCAGTACCGGATCCGCGGAGTTGTCGTCGTCCTCGAAGTAGATCCGGGTGACGACGCGGTGCAGCAGGCCGCGGGCCAGCACCGAGACGTCGATATGCGGAGCCTGGGTGCTGCCCGCCGGACCGGGTACTGCACCGGGTTTGATCGTCCGGATCTCGTAGTTGCCGCCCGGATCGGTCGGGCAGCGCCCGAAGCCCCGGAACCCGCTCGCGACCGCTCCCCGCGGGTCGTCGGGGTGATCGAACCGGCCGTCGGCGTCGGCCTGCCAGGTCTCGATCATCGCGTCCGGCACCGGTTCGCCCGCGCCGTCGAGGACCCGGCCGTGGATGCGGATCGCGGCCGGTTCGTCTGCGGGGACGACATCGGGCCCGTCCGGCCAGGGCAGGCCGAGGGAGAGATACGGGCCGACGGTCTGGGAAGGCGTCGTCTCCGGCATCAGTGCTCGTCCTCCTCGTCCTCGAAGACCGACGCCTCGCGGCCCCGGACGACGATGTCGAACTGGAAGGCCAGCGCCCATTCGGCCTCGGTGCGGTCGAGGTCGAACCGCGCGATCATCCGCTGCCGCGCCTTCTCGTCCGGGATGGAGTTGAAGATCGGGTCCTGCGAGAACAGCGGATCTTCCGGGAAGTACATCTGCGTGACCAGCCGCTGGGTGAACGCGCTGCCGAACACGGAGAAATGGATATGCGCCGGCCGCCAGGCGTTGTCGTGGTTCTTCCACGGATACGCGCCCGGCTTGATGGTGGTGAAGGTGTAGCGGCCTTCGCCGTCTGTCAGCGTCCGGCCCGCGCCGTCGAAGTTGGGGTCGATCGGCGACGGCCACCGGTCCCCGGTGTGCCGGTACCGGCCACCCGCGTTCGCCTGCCAGATCTCCACGAGCGAATCCCGGATCGGCCGCCCGTCGCCGTCGAGCAGCCGCCCGGTGACGATGATCCGCTGCCCCTGCGGCTCACCCGCGTGCCCCTTGGTGAGGTCGTTGTCGAACTCGCCGATCCGCCCCGGCCCCAAGGCCGGCCCGGTTACCTCGGTCAGCAGCTGCGGGAGCACGATCAGCGGCTCCTTCGGGTGCCGCAGCGCCGTCGACCGGTAACCGGCGTAGTCCAGCGGCGGATGCGTCCCCTCCGGATCGCGCCGGTAGCGCGGGAGCCTCAGTTCTGCGGGTGCGGACATGCTGTTCCCTCCAGCGCGGTCAGTGGATCACTGGGCTTCGAGGACGACGGCCAGCCCCTGGCCGACGCCGATGCAGATGGCGGCCAGCCCCCACCGGCCACCGGTGCGGCGCAGGTGATGGGCCAGGGTGCCGAGGATCCGGCCGCCGGAAGCGCCCAGCGGATGCCCGATCGCGATCGCGCCGCCGTTGACGTTGAGGATCTCCGGATCGAGCTTCGACCAGTCGCGCAGGCAGGCCAGCGACTGCGCGGCGAACGCCTCGTTCAGTTCCACGGCCGACAGGTCGTCCCAGCCGATCCCGGCGCGCTCCAGGGCGATCTCGGCCGCGCGCACCGGGCCGATGCCGAAGACGTCGGGATCGACGCCCGCCGCGCCCCGGCCGGCGATCCGGGCCAGTGGCGCCTTGCCGAGCCGCTTCCCGGCCGCCTCGTCACCGAGCAGCAACGCGGACGCGCCGTCGTTCAGCGGCGAGGCGTTCGCCGCCGTGACCGTCCCTTGTGGACGGAAGACGGGCTTGAGTTTCGCGAGTTTCTCCGGGCTGGAATCCGGCCGGATGCCTTCGTCACGGGTGAGTTCGACACCCTCGACGGGCACGACGTGATCGTCGTAGAAGCCCTCGTCCCAGGCGCGGGCGGCGTTGACATGGCTGCGGACGGCGAACGCGTCCTGTTCGTCGCGGCCGATGCCGTAGCGCTCGGCGAGCTGTTCGGTGGACTCGCCGAGGGAGACCGTCCACTGCTCGGGCATCTTCGGGTTGACCATGCGCCAGCCGAGTGCGGTGGAGTACAGCGTCTGGTTACCGGCGGGGAAGGCCTTTTCCGGCTTCTGCATGACCAGCGGCGAACGGCTCATCGACTCGACCCCGCCCGCGACCGCGAGCGACGCGTCACCGACCTGGACCGACCGGCTCGCCTGCATGACCGCGTCGAGCCCGGAACCGCACAGCCGGTTGACCGTGGCACCGGGAACGCTCGTCGGCCAGCCCGCCAGCAGCGCCGCCATCCGCGCGACGTTCCGGTTGTCCTCACCCGCGCCGTTGGCGTCGCCGAGCACCACCTCGTCCACGGAGGCCGGGTCGAGATCGTTGCGCTCGGCCAGCGCCCGCAGCACGGTGGCGGCGAGGTCGTCCGGGCGGACCCCGGACAGGGCACCGCCGTACTTGCCGAACGGGGTACGGATGGCGTCGAACAGGAAGACGTCGGTCATGCGCTCGCCCTTTTGAGGTCTCGGAGGATGCGGAGTTCTGCCTCGGTCGGCGCCGGGGTGGTTCCCAGGTCGGCCGCCACCTTCAGTTTCCACCCGGTGGCCTCGACGACCTGATCGACCTCGATCCCGGGATGCAGCTCGGTGAGCGTGAGCTCGGCGGTCTCGGGGTCGGGCCGCATCAGGCCGAGGTCGGTGACCACCAGCGTCGGCCCGGCGCCGGGGAGGCCGAGCCGCTCGCGGTCGCCCTTGCCGGTGCCGTGGCCGAACGACGTCACGAAGTCGACCTTCTCGACGAACGTGCGGGTGCTCTGCCGCAGCACCACGAACACCTCGCGGCAGGACGCGGCGATCTCCGGCGCGCCGCCCGCGCCGGGCAGGCGCACCTTCGGGTTGGCGTAGTTCGAGGTACTCGTTCCCGCCGAGAACCCATCAGCGGAGTCCAGGCCGATGACGGTGGTGTTGATGTTGCCGAACTTGTCCAGCTGGGCGGCGCCGAGGAAGCCGACGTCGATCCGGCCGGGCTGGAGCCAGTAGTTGAAGATCTCGGGAACGCTGACCACGGCGTCCGCGGTGTCGGCGAGTTCGCCGTCGCCGATGGACAACGGCAGCCGGGACGGTTTGGCGCCGAGACAGCCGGATTCGTAGATCAGCGTCAGGTTCGGCGCGTGCCCGCGCCGGGCGAGGTTCGCGGCCGTGCTCGGCAGGCCGATGCCCACGAAACAGGACATCCCGTCGCCGAGCGCGCGAGCGGCGGCGACACTCATCATCTCGTCGGAGGTGTACTCGGTCATGCCTTCACTCCCGTCAGCTCGTCGAGCCAGCGGGTGAAGCTTTCCCTGTCCCGCCCGATCGCGTCCCAAGCCTGGTAGGCGTCGTTGTCCCGTTCGTAGTACCCCGCCGCGTACGACGGCCTCGCGCCGCCGGGCACCTCGGCGACGGCGGTGACCGCCCACGACGGCAGCACGATCGCGCCAGGCCGGGGCTCCAGCTCGTCCACGACCTCCTCCACGGTGACCAGCGACCGCTTCGCCGCGAGCACCGCCTCCTTCTGCACGCCCGTGATACCCCAGATCTGGACGTTGCCGGACCGGTCGGCGCGCTGGGCGTGCACGATCGACACGTCCGGGTTGAGCGCGGGGACGGCGGCGAGTTGCTCGCCGGTGAACGGGCAGGTGATGGGCTTGATCGTGTCGGTCTGTGCGGGAAGATCGGTGCCGGTGTAGCCGCGCAGCACGGCGAACGGGAGGCCCGAGGCACCGGCGACGTACCGGTTCGCCATCCCCGCGTGGCTGTGTTCCTCTATTTCCAAGGGCACCGGCCAGTCGTGCTGGACCGCGTCACGAAAGCGGTGCAGCGAGCCGACTCCGGGGTTGCCACCCCACGAGAAGATCAGCTTGCTCGCGCAGCCGGCGCCGATGAGCTGGTCGTAGACGATGTCCGGGGTCATGCGGACGAGCGTCAGCCCGGTGCGGCGCTGCCGGATGATCTCGTGACCGGCGGCCACGGGAATGAGGTGCGTGAAGCCCTCGAGCGCGACGGTGTCCCCGTCGTGCACCAGCCGTGCCACGGCCTCCTTCAACGACAGCAGCTCCGCCATCCCCACTCCCGGATTGTTCGGATCGCGCACACATGTTCTTCATATGAACATAGCTCAGCCGACGCGGTCGCGCAACCAGGCGCGATAGCGACGAAGGGCCCGTCCCTGCAGCACCGTTTCCACGACGAGCGCCAGTTTCGGATCGGCACCCGGCCTGGTCCGCCGTCCCGCGCCGAGGCGGCGCAGCTGCCGCCGGACGCGGGCCATGCTCGCGGCGGACGCGACGGCCTTGTCGCCGATCCGGACCGGCTCGAGCTCCACCTTGGCGTCCGCGTCGTGCCGCCATTTGAGGGGCAGCCCGGGGTCGACCGCCAGCGCGGTGCCCATGCCGACGAGTTCGACGCCGCTCGCCAGTACCTCCTCCGCGACCGGACGGCGGACCACGCCGCCGGTCAGCATCAGCGGCAGCGCACTGGTCCGCACGAGCTGTTCGGCGAGGTTCAGGAAGTAGGCCTCGCGCGCACGGGTGCGGTCGTCGCCGGACTGCCCTGTCATCGCCGGGCTCTCGTAGCTGCCACCCGACAGTTCGACCAGGTCGACACCGAGCGGCGCGAGCATCTCGATGACCGAGGCGGCGTCGTCGGCGTCGAAGCCGCCGCGCTGGAAGTCGGCGGAGTTGAGCTTGACGGCGACGGCGAATCCGGGCGACACGACGGCGCGGACCGCGCGCACGACGTCGAGCAGCAGCCTGGCCCGGTTCTCCAGACTTCCTCCCCATTGGTCTTCACGGCGATTGGCCAGCGGGGAAAGGAACTGTGAAAGCAGGTAGCCGTGCGCCGCGTGGATCTCGACGCCGTCGAATCCGGCCTCTTCGGCGCGGCGGGAGGTCTCGGCGAACCGCGCGACGGTCTCCTCGATCTGCCGCGCGGACATCTCGACCGGCTCGGCGAACCGCTTGCTGTTCTTGCCGACGTCGACGCGGACGGCCGACGGCCCCCAGGCGACGCCGGGCATGTCCGCCCGGACCTGACGCCCGGGGTGGTTGATCTGCATCCACACCCGCGCACCGCCACTCTTCGCGGCCGACGCCCACTGCCGGAACGGTTCCAGCGGGGACTCCGTGTCGAGGACGACGCCGGCCGGGCCGGTGAGCGCCTCCGCGTGGACCATGACGTTGCCGGTGATGATCAGCCCGGCGCCACCCTCGCTCCACCGGCGATACAGCTCGAACAAGGGCTTGCCGGGCACCTGCCCGCGGCTCGCCATGTTCTCCTCCATCGCGGCCTTCACCAACCGGTTCGGCACCACCGAGCCATTGGGAAGCGTGAAGGGTTCGAACACCGGCGACGAGGTTTTCCGGACTGCGGATGACATGACTGCTCCCGAACGCGGTATGTTTACATTGCTCACATGAGCATAGGAAGGGAATGTAAGCAGTGTCAACATCGACGAAGAGTGGCTACCATCACGGCGACCTGAGAGCGTCATTGCTGGCCACCGCGATGCGCATGCTCGAAGCAGGCGAGCAGTTCTCCCTGCGCGCCGTCGCCCGGGAGGCGGGAGTCTCGGCGACCGCGCCATACCGGCACTTCGCCGACAGGGACGCCCTGGAGTCGGCCCTGGCCGCGCAAGGGTTGCGCGACCTCAAGGCGGACCTCACCAAGGGACGCGAACTTCCGGCGTCCGCGGCGGACCTGGCCGAGCTCGCGGTCGCCTACGTCGGGTTCGCCCTGCGCCGCCCGGCACTGTTCCGCCTGATGTTCGGAAACGCCTGCGACACGGGCAGCGAGGAACGCGTCCAGGCGGCGACGGAGATCCACGACCTCCTGCGCCTGGCGATGACCCGAGTGTTCTCCGAGGACGCCTCGGACGCGCTCGCCTCGGCGGGCTGGGCACTGGCCCACGGGCTGGCATACCTGTTCCTGGACGGCAAGCTCCCGGCGGCGTCGGACGAAGAAGTGGCCGATCACGTCCGCGCCGCGTTCTCCGCGATCCTGGCGGCACGACCGGGTTAACCGGTGTTGACAGTGCTCACATCAAGTCTTACGCTCGTCGATGTAAGCACCGTAAACATTTGGAGTTCCGATGGCTCAGGACACGGTCACCGTCGAACTGGGCGGACGCTCGGTCGACGTCCCGAAAGGCGGTCTGTACGACCGCTACCGCATGGACACCGACCTCGACACCGTCGCCGCCGACCCGCGCGTGAGCGGCGTCGACTTCTTCCGCCGCCTTCCCAAGGTGCGGGTCGACTCGCCGATCGGTCCCACGCTGACCCCCAACTTCTACTACCGGATCGCGACGGCCCGGCTGACCTTCCCCGCGCCCTCCCGGGCGATCCGGCGCCGTCTTCCCGGCGAGCTGTCGCCGTTGGAGATCGCGCCCGGCCTCGGCCTGGTGTCGGTGATGCTGTTCCGGTACGACGTCTGCGACATCGACTTCTACACCGAGGCCGCCGTCGGCATCGCCGTCCGGCCCGCCCGGCACGGACGGCTCGGGTTCTTCGACCTCGTGACCGGACTCAAGAACGAGCACCTCCACTCGTACGTGCTGTCCCTGCCGGTCAGCAGCGACATCGCCCAGGTCCGCGGCCACGACGGCTACGGGTTCCCGAAGTGGGTGACGAGCCTCGACGTCGACATCGACGCCGAGCGCACCGAAGCACGCGTGACGAACGACCGCGGCGAGACCGACCTCGCCCTTTCGGCGGCGACACCCCGCCAGACCGCGCACAGGACCGGCGAGCAGGTCGCGAGCCTCACGTCGTACACCACCATCGGAGACGCCTGGCACTCGACGCTCAGCCAGACCAACGTCCTCTCGGCCGGAAGCGCGACCTTCCCCCGCGGCGTCGAACTCCGGCTCGGCGAAGGCCGTCTCTCCGACGACGTCCGCTCGCTCGATCCCCTCAAACCGATCCGCTTCGACGTGATGACCGAGGGGCAGCTCGCACTCCACCTGCCCGTCCCCACCTCCGTCCGGAACCTGGAGGCCCGCAAATGACCAAGCGCGTCCTGAACGTCGTCACCAACGTCGGTCACTACGACGATCCGTCCCACCCCACGGGTTTGTGGCTTTCCGAGCTCACCCACGCCTACGACGTCTTCGCAGAGCGGGGCTTCGAGCAGACGATCGTCAGCCCCCAGGGCGGACGATCGCCGCTCGAACCCCGATCGCTGAAGTTCCCCGCCTACGACAAGACCGCCAAGGCCTGGCGGGCCGATCCGGAACGGATGGCGCTGCTGGAGAACACCGCGGCCCCCGACGAGATCGACTCGGCGGACTTCGACGCGATCTACTTCACCGGTGGCCACGCGGTCATGTACGACTTCCCCGACAGCGAAGGGCTCCAGCGGATCACGCGCGAGATCTTCGAACGCGGCGGCGTCGTCTCCTCGGTCTGCCACGGCTACTGCGGCCTGCTGAACACGAAGTTGTCCGACGGCTCGTATCTCGTGGCAGGACGCAAGGTCACCGGATTCGCCTGGCGGGAGGAAGTCTTGGCGCGGGTGGACGAACTCGTGCCCTACAACGCCGAAGAAGAGATGAAGAAGCGCGGCGCGCTCTACGAAAAGGCGAAGCTGCCCTTCGTCTCCTACGCCGTGGTCGACGGCAACCTCGTCACCGGTCAGAACCCGGGATCCGCGAAGGAGACGGCGAAGAAGGTCGCCGACCTTCTTCGCCGTCCCGGAAAGGACTGACGGCTCAGCTGATCCCGCTGCCGGGCGGGAACCATTCGACGGCCTTGAAGTCCCCGGTCTCGACCCGCTCGAAAGGCGCACTGCTCAGGCACGGCGGCACGATCTGCTTGCTGTCGGGGTCGGGGCCCCAGCTGTAGCCGACCCTGTCGTGCCCGCCGTGGTCGTACACCGTCATCCCGACCCGGCGATCCTTGAGCTCCGGGACGTTCGTGTCCTCGACGATGCCGGTGACCACGGCGACCGGGCCGCCGACGACCAGGCAGTCGACCCTGCCCTGGAAATAGGCGGAGAACCCCTCACCCGCATGGCTCACCCGGAAGGTTCCCTTGCTTTCCGGGAAGAGACCGCGCGCGTCGAAGGTGAACCGGACGTCCTGGCCGTCCTTGCGCAGCATCTTGGCGCTGCCGGTCAGGCTCGGTTCGGCCGGCTTCCCCTTGCCCTCTTCCGCCCCCGACGCCGGGCCCGACGCGACGAGGGTCGTGGCGATGACCATCGCGGCCCCGATGGCCGCGAGTTCTCGTGATCGTTTCATTTCCACCCCTGGAATCCCCTGCTCGCGGAACCTTTCCGCGGTTACGACCCTCCCGGCACGACGGGTGGTGACGACTCCCCCGCGCAGGGGAAGCGCCTCCCTCATAGCGGGGATTCGCGCGTTTGGGATACCAACTGCCGCCCACTAGGCTGGGGCCGTGACCTCGACGATCGCGGTGACCCGGTGGATTCCCGACGAAGCGCTGAAAGTGCTCGCCGAAGCCGGGGAGGTGAAACTGTCGCGCGCCGACCGGCCACTGACGCCGGACGAACTGCGCGAATTCGTCCAGGGCGTGTCCGCGATCGTCGGCATGCTGCACGACCGGATCGACGGCACGGTCGCCGACGCGGCGGGCCCGGCGCTGAAGGTCGTGGCGAACGTGGCCGTCGGCTACGACAACATCGACGTCCCGGCGCTGGCCGAACGCGGCGTCACGGTCACCAACACCCCCGGCGTGCTCACCGACGCCACCGCGGATCTGGCGTTCGGGCTGATCCTCGCGGTCACGCGACGGCTCGGTGAGGGCGAACGGCTGCTCCGCTCGCGCACCCCTTGGTCGTTCCACCTGGGTTTCCTGCTCGGTTCCGGACTGCAGGACAAGACGCTCGGCGTCGTCGGGCTCGGCCAGATCGGGCAGGCGGTCGCGCGGCGGGCGCTCGGTTTCGGGATGCGGATCGTCTACTCAGGACGGTCGCGGGCCGCCGAAGAGGTCGAGAGGACCTTGGGCGCGGAGTACGTGTCCTTCGACGAACTGCTGAAGAGCGCCGACGTCGTCTCACTGCACTGCCCTTTGACCCCGGAGACCCGGCACCTCATCGACGCGGACGCGCTGAAGACGATGAAACCGGGCGCCTTCCTCATCAACACCACGCGCGGACCCGTCGTGCACGAAGCGGCGCTGGCGGACGCGCTCGAAACCGGGGAAATCGCCGGAGCGGGCCTCGACGTCTTCGAGGCCGAACCCGAGGTAGAGCCCCGCCTGCTGAATCGCGAAAATGTCGTCTTGACGCCGCACCTCGGATCGGCGACGGTCGAGACCCGTACCGCCATGGCCGTGCTCGCGGCCGAGAACGTCGCGTCGGTGCTCACCGGCGGAAACCCGCTGACGGAGGTTCGTCCATGACTCGTGTGGTCATCGCGCCCGACAAGTTCAAGGGAAGCCTGACCGCGGTCGAGGCCGCGGAGGCGATCGCCCACGGCGTCCGCGACGCACTGCCCGAGGCCGAAATCTCCGCCTGCCCGGTCGCGGACGGCGGCGAGGGAACGCTCGACGTTCTCGTGGCGGCGGGTGGCCGTCTCGTGGAACTCCCGGTTCGCGGACCACTCGACGACACCGTCGACGCGCGCTACGTGACACTCGACGGAACGGCCTACATCGAATCGGCCCGCGCGTGCGGGATCGAGTTCGTCGAGCCGAGCCCGGAGGTGGCGCTGGCCGCACATACCTGGGGCGTCGGCGAACTGCTCGCGCACGCCATCGACAACGGCGCGCGGCGGCTGGTGCTGACCGTCGGCGGAACCGCGAGCACCGACGGCGGCGCCGGGATGCTGGCGGCACTGGGCGCCGGGGTGTTCGACGCGTTCGGGGCGCCGGTCGGGCTTGGCGGCGGCACGCTGGGCCGCGTCGCGTCGGCCGAACTCGGTCCGGTGCGCGAGCGACTCGGCTCCGTGACGGTCGCCGTCGCCACGGACGTGACGAATCCGCTGCTCGGACCGCGGGGCGCCGCCGCGATCTTCGGCCCGCAGAAGGGCGCCGGACCACGCGAAGTCGAGCAACTGGACGCGTCGCTGGCCCGCTGGGCACAAGCGCTGCGGAACGCCGGGACTCCCGACGTCTCCGACATCCCCGGAGCCGGGGCGGGCGGCGGGGTGGCCGCCGGCGCGATCGCGGGACTCGGCGGTCGTGTCGAATCCGGTTTCCAGCTCATCGCCGGGCTCACCGGTGTCGACGGCGCCATCGAGCGCGCCGACCTGGTCATCACCGGCGAGGGATCGCTTGACGAGCAAAGCCTCGACGGCAAGGCCCCGGCGGGCATCGCGGCCCGCGCGCACGAGCACTCGGTGCCGCTGATGGTGCTCGCCGGACGGATCCAGCTCGACGAGGGCCAACTCGCCGGTCTGGGAGTCGTGGGCAGCGCCGCCCTGATCGATCACGCGCCTTCGCTCGACCACGCACGTGCGCACGCGGCGGCACTCCTGCGCGAGCGGGCCGGAGAACTGGTCCGCGCCTGGGCCCGGACTTAGTGAGTGGTAAGTCAAGCGTGCCTGTTGCTGGTCCGTGAAGGCCTCCTTCCCTACCTTGAGGGTAAGTAAGGGGACCTTCACGGGACGGGTGGGGAACTTCGAGGGACTTTCAGGCCCTGGGGACCCGCATTCGCCCGGTCACACCTTGATCAACGGAAGATCCGGGTACTCGACGTCCCCGATCCTCCGTTGATCAAGGTCGTGCCGGTCAAGACCGGTGGACCGGCGCCCCGCACGAACTCCACACCACGCGCCCGGTTCAGCTGCCAGGCTGAGGCTGCGGAAGCACGGCGAAGGCGACTTCGCCGGTCTCGTCCTGCTGGACGTCGAGCACCTTGTCGTCGAGCAACGCGGCCGCCTCCGGCTCCAAGAAAACCTTCGGGCCCCCATCGGCGCCGAGCACCTTGTCGCCGCTTTCAGGCTGCGGAGCGACGGAAACCGCGAGCTGCGGACTGTCTCCTTGCTGGGAGTGCATCGCGAACCGCAATCCGCTGCCGTCCTCGGTTCCCTCCTGCCCGGTCAGTGCGGTGATCGCCTCGGCGGCGGCTTCGGTGACTGTCAGCATCTCTGCCCTTCCTTCGTCGCGGTCTTGCACTTGACGGACCACGCTAGGGGGTGACGACACGGCCCGCCGTCTGAGTGAAGATCATTTTTCGCCGACGTCCGGCTCCTCTTCGGCCAGCCGCATGGCGTGCGACTCCCCTTCGCGGATCTCCGCGGGCGTCGTCCCGAACCGGTCGGCGCCACTCCAATGCTCGGGTGGCTCGACGCCTTCTTCGAGCGGATCGGCCCGGAGTTCGTCCTCGTCGAGCGCCTCGGTGGGGCTCAAGGTTTCCGGCTCAGCCGTCTCGCGGTCGTCCATCGGCCGTTCCCTCCTCGTCGGACGTTCGCCGGGCCGTGTTGTACTCGACCCGGTCCCTGTGGCCTACCCGATGCCGCCGGAGGCCAAACGACGGCGCTGTCGGGGGGATCACAGTTCTCAACGGCTTTAGCAGCTTCACAAATTTGTGAAACGAGGGGTAGCGTCGTCTTCATGACCACCACCAGGTGGGCGCCAGGGCACCGGATCATCCGGCGCGCGCCGGAACGGCATCACGAGCTCGGCCACCATGCCGCCTGGTACGTCGTCGCCGGGGTCGCCGCCACCGGCCTCCAAGCGGTGCTCTTCCTTGTCCTTCAGCCGGTATTGGGCCCCCAGCTGGCCAATCTGGTCGCGCTCGCGGTCACGACGGTCGGGAACACCGAGTTCCACCGTCGAGTCACCTTCGCCACCCGGAAGAGTCATGCGGGCAAACGGCATTTCCAGGACGTGGTGACCTTCGCCTTCTACGCCGCGTACGGCTCGATCGTGCTCGCGTCCCTCGACGCGGTGATCTCCGAGCCGACCGCGCTGGAGCAGACGGGCGCCTTGCTCGCGGCCAGCGTCGTGGGCGGCATCGCGCGCTTCGCGGTCCTTCGCTGGTGGGTCTTCCCGCGCCAGAAGGCTTAGTCTTCGTCACGTGGCAGAGATCAACGGCCCGCACGACGGCGGTTCGGAACCCGACTACCGATTCACGCTCGCCAACGAACGGACCTTCCTCGCCTGGCTCCGGACGGCGCTGGGCCTGCTCGCCGGCGGCGTCGCCGTGCACCAGCTGGTGCCGGACCCGAGCACGCTGAGCACCGTCCTCGCCGGACTGTGTGTCGTACTGGCCGCCGTACTCGCGGCGAGCGCGTATCCGCGCTGGCGGCAGGTGCAGACCGCGATGCGCGCGGGACGGCCGCTGCCGAAGAGCGGGATGCTGATCGTGTTGACCGCCGGGATCCTCGTGATCACGCTGACGGCCGCGGCACTGGTGGTCTTCTCGTGAACTTGGCGAGCGCGTGAGCGATCACGGAGCGCAAGCGGAACGGACGGGACTGGCCTGGCGCCGGACGGCGCTCGCGGCTACTGCCTGCACACTCCTGCTGCTGCATCTGGCCGCCCGGCGGGGCTGGGGGACAGCGGTCATCCCGGTGGTGTTCGCCGGTGCCATGGTGATCACCCTCACCGCCGTCGGAGCGGTTCGTGAACGGGCACTGCGCAGGGCGGTCACCCCGAAATCTCTTAACCCTGCCTTGGCTGTCACCGTGTCGGCACTCGTCGTAGCGACGGCGGTCGCTTTGATCGCGGTGCGCTAACCGGCGCGCACATCGAGCGATCGCGGACGCCCTTTTCACGACACAGAGTCTCGGTTCTATTAAGCCGACTCCGGCGAATGGGCTATCTCTAGTTGAAATCTTTACTGCCGTCCGATCGGCGCCTACGATTACGCTGCGTCGCAACGGCGGCAGGTGAATCTGATCTTACGGAGCATCTGCCGCCCTCAATCGTTACGGATTGTTGACCCCTCGACAGCGACGGTCGCAGGGTCGGCCGGGGAGGACGACCATGCAAGCAATCTCCAGCGCGTCCAGAACCGTCACCACCGATGCGGTCCCCGGCTATACGACACCGGAGAACCTGCCGCGACCGGGCGGACGGTTGACGAAGGAGGATCTCGATCCTCTCGTCAAGGACGCGGGCGACGGGAATCCCGCCGCCATCCAAGCGCTGCTGCGGATGATCGGCCCCGTCGTGGTCCGCTACTGCCGCGCCAGGATGGGCGGCCGCGACCTGTCCTACCTGTCGGCGGACGACGTCGCTCAGGAAGTGTGCATGGCCGTGCTGAAGGCACTGCCGGGCTATCAGGATCGCGGTGGGTCGTTCCTCTACCTGGTGCACGCGATCGCCGCCAACAAGGTCGCCGACGCCTACCGCGCGGTCTCCCGTGACCGGTCGGAACCGGTACCGGAACTGCCGGAGCGGCCCATCGGCGACAACGAGCCCGAAACACACGCCCTGCACCTGGATCTCGGTGCCCGGCTCAACCGTCTGCTCTCCACCCTGCCGCGAGTGCAGCAGGAGATCCTCGCGCTCCGCATCGCCGTCGGCCTCTCCGCCGCCGAAACCGCCGAGGCTCTCGGAATCTCCGCCGGCAACGTGCGCGTGACGCAGCACCGCGCACTCGCCCGCCTGCGGACGATGGTCACCCACGAGGAATTCTGATCTTTCCTTCCCCCTGTCGCAGGTCGTTGATCGGCGGCTACCCGGCGCCCGGACCCCGCGCCTCTCCCTTTCCCGACCCGCCGCTCACGTGAGCCGATAGGCCCGCCGAGCCGTGCCGTCGAAGAACTCCAGCCGCTCGGCGTCGCTCAGCGAACCGGTCAGCGAGAACGCCGTGTCCACGACCACCTCGTACGCGGCCGCGAGCTCACAGACAGGCCAGTCGGAGCCGAACATCAGCCGCGAAGCCCCGAAGCACTCCAGTACGTGCTCGGCCCAGCGCGCCAGATGTCCGACCTTCCACGCTGCCCAGTCCGCCTCGGTCACCAGTCCCGAGAGCTTGCAGTACACGTTCTCCAAGGCGCCCAAGGCCGCGATCCCGTCCGCCCACGGCTGCCATTCCCCGGCGATGATCGGTGGCTTCGCGGCGTGGTCGAGGACGAAAACCTGATCAGGCAACGACTTCGCCGCGGCAACGGCCGCCGCGAGCTGAGGCGGCTTCACCAGCAGGTCGTACGCCAGCCCGGCCTCGCCGAGGGCGGCGAGACCGCGCAGGACCTCGGACCGCGTCAGCCACGACGGGTCCGGTTCGTCCTGCACCTGATGCCGGATTCCCACCAGTGGCCCGGAAAGGGCGGCGAGGCGGTCGGCGACATCGGGAGCGGTGAGATCGACCCAGCCGACGACACCGGCGATCAGGGGTTCGGCGGAAGCGGTCTCGAGGAACTCGCGCGTCTCCTCGTCCGACGAGATCGTCTGTACCAGCACGGTCGCCTGCACACCCGCCGCCTCGGTCACCGCGCGGAGATCGTCCACTGTGTACGGACGGCGGATCGGATCGAGTGCGGCGTCCTCCAGCCACGGATACCGCCGCCGCGAGGGATCCCAAAGGTGGTGGTGCGCGTCGATCACGACTGTCCTCCCGGTCGCAGCACGGTGTCCTCACGCAACAGTCCCGCACGGATCAGGTCCGTCCACAACCCGCGCGGTACCGGCCGCCGGAACCGCTCGGCGTTGAGCCGCACCTGGCCGGGGTCGTGCGCGCCGACGACGACGGACACCACCGCCGGATGCGCCGCCGGCAGCGCCAAAGCGGCCTGCGGGAGTTCGACGCCGTGCCGTCCGCAGACTTCGGCGATGGCCTGCGCCCGCGCGACCAGCTCGGTGGGCGCCTCGGCGTAGTCGTACATCGTGCCCGGCGACACCGTGGCGAGGATGCCCGCGTTGAACGCTCCCCCGGCCACCACGTCCACCCCGCGTTCCGCGCACAGCGGCAGGAGATCGTCGAGCGCGGGCTGGTTGAGCAGGGTGTACCGGCCGGCCAGCAGGATCACGTCGAGGTCGAAGCGGCGGACGAACTCCGCGAGCATGGGCGCCTGGTTCATCCCCGCGCCGATGGCGTCGACGACACCCTGCTCCCGCAGCTCGAGCAGCGCGGGGAACGCGCCGTTGACGGTGTCTTCGAAATGTTCGTCCGGATCGTGCACGTAGACGACGTCCATCCGGTCGAGGCCGAGCCGTTCCAGACTGTCCTCAAGCGACCGCAAGATCCCTTCTCGGCTGAAGTCCCAGCGGCGTTTGTAGGCCGCGGGCACGACGAAACCCTGGCTGTCGGTCCGTGAAGCGCCCTCGGGGTCGGGTTCCAGCACGCGGCCGACCTTGGTCGACACCACGTAGTCCGCGCGGGGGTACGCCGAAAGCGCCGCGCCCAGCCGTCGTTCGGACAGCCCGAGACCGTAGTGCGGGGCGGTGTCGAAATAGCGGATGCCTTCGTCCCATGCCTGCCGGACGGTCGCTTCGGCTGTTTCGTCGGTGATGGCGTGGTACAGGTTGCCCAGCTGCGCGCAGCCGAGCCCGAGTGGGGACAAGGAGATCTTCACGGAAGCTCCCAGACCAGGCCGAGACCCGAATCGCCGCCCGAGTAGTCGTCTTCGACGTCGAGCAGTTCCGACATCCGCGCCTGCCAGGGAATGTTGGCCGGATGATCACGCAGGATCGCGCGCATCTTCGCGTAGTCCTCGACCTCCACCACGTGGAAGAGGTCGAGACCGTCCCGCCAGATCCGCCACGAACGCACGCCCGCGGACCGCAGCGCGGCGTCGAGATCGGGCGGGATGACGGCGTGGACGGACTCGTATTCGGCCTCCTTGCCCGGCTTCAACCGGGTGTGGAGTGCCACCCTTTGTAGTGCGACACCGTGGGTCAACGCTCCTCCTCAGCGGGAAACATGGCACTCTGTCAACTGACACACAAACATCCGAGGTCTTCGGGGAGGGCGGTGGAAGATGCCGGTCACCGATGTCGCGATCGACAAGATCAAGGACATGATCATCTCCGGTGAGCTTGCTCCCGGCGACAGGCTGCCGAAGGAGGCCGAATTGGCCCAGCGGCTCGGCCTGTCCCGCAGCTCGCTGCGCGAAGCGGTGAAGGCGCTGTGCCTGATCCGCGTACTCGACGTCCGCCAGGGCGACGGGACATACGTCACCAGCCTCGAACCGAATCTCCTGCTCGACGCGATGACGTTCGTGGTGGACTTCCACCGGGACGACACCGTGCTGGACTTCCTCGCCGTCCGCCGGATCCTCGAACCGGCGGCGACGGCGCTGGCCGCGATGCACATGAGCGACGAGGACATCGCGGAACTAGGCCGCCTGCTCGACGAACTGGCCGACTCGCCGACGGTGGAGGCGCTGGTCGCGAACGACCTGCAGTTCCACCGCAAGATCGCCGACGGCTCCGGGAATCCGGTGCTGTGTTCGCTCCTGGACAGCCTGTCGGGCCCCACCGCGCGCGCCCGTATCTGGCGCGGGCTCACGCAGGAGGGCGCCGTCGCGAAGACCCGCGAGCAGCACACGGCGATCTACGAGGCCATCGCCGCCCGCGAACCCGAACTGGCGCGTTCGTGGGCGACCGTGCACGTGGCGGGCGTGGAGCAGTGGCTCCGCAACGCCCTCGGCACCGCCGACGATCCCACCGCGGCCGCCGAAGCTTCCTGACACAGTCCCTCTCCTCACGTCCTCGAACCGGCCTCCGGCGCGCCATGAAAGGTCCTTTCCTTGCAAATTTCGCAAGGAAAGGACCTTTCATGGCGTCGGCGAGGCTAGGTCTGGGCCTTCCCGCCGGCATAGCGGGAGATGATCAACGCGACCAGGATGATCACGCCGTAGATCGCCTTCAGCCATTCCGGCGGCACCTGCGCCACCTGCAGCAGGTTGGTGACCGTCTGCAGGAGCAGCACGCCGGTGAGCGCCCCGACCAGAGTGCCCTTCCCACCGTCGAGTGAGACACCGCCGATCACCGCAGCCGCGAACACCTGCAGGATCAGCCCGTCGCCCTGATCCGCGCCGAGCGCGCCGACGTAGCCGGTGTACGCGAGGCCGCCGAGCGCGGCCAGCACACCGGCGACCACGAAGACACCCCAGGAGATCCGGTCGACGCGGATACCCGCGGCCCGCGCGGCCTCACGGTTCCCGCCGATGGCGTACAGCGACCGGCCGATCCGGTGATACCGCAGCCCCAGTCCGAACACGGCGAACAGCGCCGCGGCCAGCCACACCGACATCGGCAGCCCGATGAACGTGGTCGTCGCCAGCGCGGTGAACACGTCCAGCTGGTCGAACAGCGTCTTCCCTTGGGTGGACCCGATCTGCGTACCGCGCAGCACCGTCAGCATCGCCAGCGTGACGATGAAGGCGTTCAGCTTCAGCTTGACGATCAGGAAGCCGTTCACGAAGCCGACGGCGGCACCGGCCACCAGCACGGCGAGAATGCCCGCGAAGCCGGGGAATTCGGTGCCGAAGCCGGAAGAGGCCACCGGGATCACCAGCATCGCGCCGAGCGCGGGCGCCATCCCCATGGTGGATTCCAGCGACAGGTCGAACTTCCCGGTGAGCAGGACCAGCGATTCGCCGAGCACCACCATCGACAACGCCGCCGAGGCGGACAGGATGCCGACGATGCTGCCGAAGGTCAGGAACGTGTCACTGATCAGTCCTCCGATGATCAGCACCACGATGAGCGCCGGTACCAGTGCCAGTTCCCGCAGCCATTTGAACTTCCGGCGCTTCGGTGGTGGCTGCCCCAAGGAAGCCGTTTTCGGATCCGTCATCAGTTCGGTCATCCGCGCTCGACTCCTTCGATGTCGGCCACCAGGTCGCCGTCGGACCAGCCCGCCCGGTGTTCGGCGACCACCGCACCGGCGCGCAGCACCAGCACCCGGTCGCTCAGGCGCAGGTCGTCCAGCTCGTCGCTGACGATCAGCACCGCCTTGCCCTCGGCCCGCACCCGGTCGACGACCGCGAGCAGGGCCTCCTTCGATTTCACGTCCACGCCGGCGGTCGGGTTGATCAGCACGACCAGCCGCGGGTCCCCGGCGAGCGCGCGGGCCAGCACGACCTTCTGCTGGTTGCCGCCGGACAGGTCGGACACCGGCTGATCGGCGCCCGCCGCGACGATGTCGTAGTCCGCGAGCGCCTTCGAGCCCCGCTCGTACCGGGCACTCGGTGACGCGATGCCACCCTTGCCCATCCGGTCCAAAATGGACAGGGTGGCGTTGTCCATGATGGAGTGTTCGAGGACCAGTCCTTCCTGATGCCGGTCCCTCGGCACACAGCCGACCCCGGCGCGGATCGCGGCCGGGATGTCGCCGGGTTTCAACGGCTTTCCCTCGACCCGGACCGTCCCGGACGACGCCGCACGCAGTCCGTACACGGTTTCGGCGACCTGGTGTTTGCCGCTGGCGTTGCTGCCCGCGAGCCCGATCACCTCGCCGCGATGGATCCGGAAGGTCACGTCGGCGAACCCGTCACCGCAAAGCCCGTCGACGGTCAGCACCTCGTCCGCGCCGGAATCCAGCGCCTCCCGCGTCGAGGCGTCGCGGACGGAAAGCCCGCCCTGTTCCCCGGTCATCGCGTCGATCAGCTCCGCGCGGCCGACCTCCGAGACCGGCGCGGTGAGGATGTGCTTGGCGTCGCGCAGCACGGTGACCGCCTGGCACACCTCGTACACCTCGTGGAGGTGATGCGAGATGAACAGGAAGGTCACCCCGTTCGCCTGCATCTGGCGCATCCGCTCGAAAAGCCGTTCGATCGCCTGGCTGTCCAGCTGCGCCGTCGGCTCGTCGAGCACGATGAAGCGGGCACCGTAGGAAAGCGCTCTGGCGATCTCGACGAACTGCCGGTCTTCGACCGAGAGCTCACCGGCCGGGGTGTCGACGTCGACGTGGACGTCCCAGGAGTCGAGTAGTTCCCTCGCCTGGCGGCGCAGGCGCTGCCAGCCGATCGCGAACCCCTTCCCCGACTGGCGGTTCAGGAACAGGTTCTCCGCGACGGTCAGCTGCGGGACGACCATCGCGTGCTGATAGACACAGGCGACCGCGCGTTTCCAGTCGTCCTGTTTGGACAGAGGAGGGGCGGGGACGCCGCCGAACTCGACCCGCCCGGTGTCCGTTTTGGACAATCCGGTGAGGATCGAGACGAGCGTGGACTTCCCCGCGCCGTTGCGGCCGACGAGCGCGTGCGACTCGCCGGGGTGCACGGTGAGGCTGACGTCGGAGAGCGCCACGGTCGGGCCGTAGCGTTTACCGACGCCCTGTGCGCTGACCACCGGTACGGCGGCGGAGCCGGCGGGCAGCGCGCTCACAGGTTGTTCCCCCAGAGGGCCTTGTCGTCCACGTTGTCCTTGGTGACGACGGGCGCGGGAAGCTGGTCTTCCAGTATTCCGGGCCGGACCTCGACGACGGTGCTGCCGTGGTCGGTCGGCCCTGCCTTGAAGGTCTCCCCCGCCATCGCCTTCTTGATCCAGTACATGCCGTACTTGGCGTAGTCGTCGGCGGGCTGGGAGACGGTCGCGTCGAGTTCACCCGCGCGGATCGCGGCCAGTTCCTGCGGGATGCCGTCGTTGCTGACCAGCACGACGTGCTTCGGGTCGCCGACCGGGAAGTACAGGTTCTTGCGCTTGAGGGCCTGCTGCGTCGGCGCCAGGTAGACGCCGCCCGCCTGCATGTACACGGCCTTGATGTCCGGGTTGGCGGTCAGGAGGCTGTCCAACCCGGACGAAGCCTTGTCCGCCTTCCACTCGGCGGAGATCTCCAGCACCTGGACACCCGGGAACTTCGTCTTCATGCACTGCCGGAAAGCCTCGGAGCGGTCACGGCCGTTGACCGAGGCGAGGTCGCCCATGATCTGCACGACCTTGCCCGAAGTGACCTTCGCGCCGATCGCCTCGCAGGCCTTGGTGCCGTACGCCTTGTTGTCCGCGCGCACCACCATCGCGACCTTGCCGCTCTCCGGCGCGACGTCGACGGCCACCACCGGGACGCCCTTGTTCTCCGCGGCCTTCAGGCCCGCCACGACGGCGGCGGAGTCGAGCGGCGTCACGACGAGACCCTTGACGCCCTGGTTGAGCAGGGTGTTGATGTCGGTGATCTGCTTCGCCGAGTCGCTGTCCGCGTTGACCGTCGGCAGCGCGTCGACACCCTGCTCCTTGGCCTTCGCCGGCACGTAGTTGTTGTAGGCCTGCCAGAACGGCGAGGTCAGCAACGGGATCGTCGCGCCGACCTTGCCGCCTTGGGCCCCACCGGCTCCCGGTGCGGCCACGTTGTCCTTTGTGGACCCGCACGCTGACAGCGCCAGCCCGAGCGCGGTGGCCGCGACGGCCACCTTGATCACCCTCGTACGCACCGCATCCTCCTTGATGACAGCCGGGAACCGGAGTATCGAGCTACTGCTGGACCGGGCCGCGTGGACGCAACCCGTACATCCCACCGTCGACGGCGAGCGCCGTGCCGGTGGTCGAAGCCGACAGCGGGCTGGCGAGGTACACGATCGCGTTCGCGACCTCGTCCGCGGTCACCAGCCTGCCCATCGGCTGGCGGGCGGCCAGCGCGGCCCGTTCGGCCTCCGGGTCACCCGCCGAGTCGAGGAGCCTGCCGACCCACGGGGTGTCCGCGGTGCCGGGGCAGACACAGTTGACCCGGATCTTGTCGGCGAGGTGGTCGGTCGCCATCGCCAGGGTCAGCGAGAGCACCGCGCCCTTGCTGGCCGAGTACAGCGCGCGGTTGGGCAGCCCCGCCCACGCGGCGATCGAGCAGGTGTTGACGATCGCGGCCGACGGCGAGTCCTTCAAATGGGGCAGCGCCGCCCGTGCCAGCCGGACCATACCGACGACGTTGATGTCGAGCACCCGGTGCCATTCGTCGTCGTCGTTGGCGGTGACGTCACCTTGCGCACCGATACCGGCGTTGTTGACCAGGATGTCCAGCCTGCCGAACCGCTCGGCCACCGCGTCGATCGCGGAGCGCACTTCGTCGTCGGAACCGACATCGCAGCGGAAGCCGGTGAGCCCCTCGGGGAGGTCGTCCGGTTTCAGGTCGAGCACCGCGACCGTCGCCCCGCGGGAGGCGAGCAGATCCGCGGTGGCCCTGCCGATCCCGGACGCGCCGCCGGTGACGGCGGCGACGAGGCCTTCGAACTCACTCACTGGCAGTCTCCGTCCATTCTGGACCGTCGGGGAAGGTGAACCGGCGCAACGTCGCGTCGTGCATCCGCGCGGAGAAGCCCGGCGCGGACGGGGCGAGGTACCGTCCGCGCGCGACGACGGCCGGGTCGGTGAAGTGCTCGTGGAGGTGATCGACCCACTCGATCGACCGGTCGGTGTCCGAGCCGGACACCGCCACGAAGTCGAACATCGACAGATGCCGCACGAGTTCGCACAGCCCGACCCCGCCGGCGTGCGGGCACACCGGGACGCCGAACTTGGCCGCCAGCAACAGGATCGCCAGGTTCTCGTTGAACCCGCCGACCCTGGCGGCGTCCAGTTGCAGTACCGAGATCGCGCCCGCCTGCAGGAGCTGCTTGAACACCACACGGTTCTGGACGTGCTCACCGGTCGCCACGCGGATCGGGGCGAGCGCCTTGGCGATCGCGGCGTGCCCGAGCACGTCGTCCGGCGAGGTCGGCTCCTCGATCCAGTACGGGTCGTACGGCGCGAGCGCGGTCATCCAGGTGACGGCGGTACCGACGTCCCAGCGCTGGTTCGCGTCGACCGCGACCCGGATGTCCGGGCCGACCGTCTCGCGGGCGAGTTTCAGCCGGCGGACGTCGTCCTCCAGATTGCCGCCGACCTTCAGTTTGATCATCTCGAAACCGTCGGCGACCGCCTGCTCGGCGAGCCGGACGAGCTTCGTGTCCGAGTAACCGAGCCAGCCGGGGGACGTGCTGTACGCGCGGTATCCGTCGCGCTCGATCCGGGCGATCCGCTCGGCGCGGCCGGGTTCGGCGGCACGCAGCAGCTTCAGAGCCTCTTCCTCGGTCAAGGCGTCGGACAGGTAGCGGAAGTCGACGAGGGAGACCAGCTCCTCCGGCGACATCTCGGCGGCGAACCGCCAGACCGGGAGCCCGGCGACGCGCGCGGCGAGATCCCAGGCGGCGTTGACCACCGCGCCGATCGCCATATGCGCGACCCCCTTCTCCGGGCCGAGCCACCGCAGTTGCGAATCACCGATCAAGGCGCGGGACAGCTCGCCGAGCCCGGCGGCGCCGGTGGGTACTTCGCGGCCGACGACGTGGGGTTCCAGCGCGCGGATCGCCGCGGCCTGGACGTCGTTGCCGCGACCGATGGTAAAGGCGAGGCCGTACCCGTCAGGACCGCCGTCGGTGTGCAACACGACGTACGCGGCCGAGTAGTCCGGGTCCGGGTTCATGGCGTCCGAGCCGTCCAGCTCCCGCGAGGTGGGGAAACGGACGTCGAGCACCTCCATGCCGACGATCTTCGCCATCACGCCTGCCTCACGTTCTGGCGCTGACGGCCGAGACCGTCGATTTCGAGCTCGACGACGTCACCCTCGCGCAGGTACGGCTTGGGGTCCGGCTGACCGAGCGCGACGCCCTGCGGGGTGCCGGTGTTGATGAGGTCGCCGGGGCGCAGCACCATGAACTGGCTCAGATAGTGCACGATCTCGGCGACCGAGAAGATCATGTCCTTGGTGGACGAGTCCTGTTTCTTCTCGCCGTTGACCCACAGCCGCAGGCCGAGCGCCTGCGGATCGGGCACCTCGTCGGCGGTGACCAGCCACGGGCCGAGCGGGTTGAAGTTCTCGCACGACTTGCCCTTGTCCCACGTGCCGCCGCGTTCGAGCTGGAACTCGCGCTCGGACACGTCGTTCGAGACGGTGTACCCGGCGACGTACTCAAGAGCCTCTTCGACGCTGTCGAGGTAGCGCGCGGTCTTGCCGATGACGACGCCGAGCTCGACCTCCCAGTCGGTCTTGGTCGACTTCCGCGGCACGAGCACGTCGTCTTCCGGGCCGACGACGACGTCGGAGGCCTTCATGAAGACGACCGGCTCGTCTGGTACGGCGGCACCGGACTCCTCGGCGTGCTGCCGGTAGTTGAGGCCGACGCAGACGACCTTGCCGGGCCGCGCGATCGGCGCGCCGACCCTGGCGCGCGCCGCTGCCTCACCGGCTTCCGGCACCTCACCGGCGGCGAGCGCGGCCGCGACCCTGGCGACGCCGTCGCTCGCGAAGAAGGTGCCATCGATGTCGGCGGTCAGACCCGCGAGGTCGCGCAGCGTGCCATCCCCGGCACGTACGAACGGACGCTCACTTCCCGGCTCCCCGAGACGCAACAGCTGCACGGATTTTCCCTTCCGGCCGAACCGCCAAGAATCAACGGCTCCAACAGCAACAAACAGACATCCGATGTATACCCGACGACCTCCGGCGAGATCTAGAGGCCATCCGGATTTGTCCAGAAAAGTGATCGGATCAGTCTCGGGGCGCGAAAGTGCCATGGGTCACACCTGGAATAGTTACCTACTCTAAGCAAGTTGTTCCTCGCGGAACCATCACTGGGGAAGGGAAGAGCATGACCATCGCGCCCGAGCGAATGGCGGAACCCGTCGCGCGACCGATACCGACCGGACGCGCCCGGTTCGTCCTGATCCTCGGCGGCCTGTCCGCCTTCGGGCCCCTGTCCATCGACATGTACCTGCCCGCGCTGCCGCAGATGGCGGGCGAACTGCACGCGGCGGACGCGACCGTCCAGCTCACGCTGAGCGCGTTCATCATCGGTCTCGCCCTCGGCCAGCTGATCCTCGGACCGCTGTCCGACGCGATCGGCCGTCGCAAACCGCTCGTGGCCGGCCTCGCGCTCTACATCGTCGGATCGCTGCTGTGCGCCTTCGCCCCGAGCGCCGACCTGCTCATCGCCGCCCGCGCCGTCCAGGCCTTCGGCGCCGCGGCGGGCATCGTCATCGCCAGGGCGACCGTGCGCGACCTCTACTCCGGCACCGCGATGACGAAGTTCTTCTCGCTGCTCATGCTCGTCAACGGGCTCGCGCCGATCCTGGCGCCGATCATCGGCGGCCAGATCCTGAACTGGACCTCGTGGCGCGGGGTGTTCGTCTGCCTGACCTTGTTCGGCGCGATCCTGCTCACCGTCGTGTTCTTCCTGCTGCCGGAACCCCTCCCCGAGGAACGGCGTACGCCCGCCCGGTTCGGCTCGGTGATGCGGACTTACGCCGGTCTGCTGCGCGATCGCGGTTTCCTCGGTTACGCGCTGGCCTCCGGGCTGATGTTCGGCAGCCTGTTCGCCTACATCTCCGGGTCGTCCTTCGCGCTCCAGGGCGTCTACGGCCTGAGCCCGCAGGCGTACAGCCTGGTCTTCGGCCTCAACGGCATCGGCATCGTGCTCGTCGGCCAACTGAACGGGCGAATCGTCGGACGCTTCCCGGAACGGACGCTGCTGACCGTCGGCCTCGTCATCGCGGCGGTCGCCGGTTTCGGCGTGCTGGCCGCGGTCGCGCTGGACCTGAGCCTCATCGGGCTCCTGATCCCGCTGTTCGTCCTGGTGTCGAGCATCGGCATGGTGGCGCCGAACGCGAGTTCGCTGGCACTCGCCGAACAGGCACGGTCCGCCGGTTCGGCGTCGGCGTTGCTGGGTGTGCTGCAGTTCGTCGTCGGCGGGCTGGCGACGCCGCTGGTCGGACTGGGCGGCGCGGGCACCGCGGTCCCGATGGGGATCACGATGGCGGCGTTCGGCGTTCTCGCGCTGCTGGCCTTCGGGACCATGACGCGGTCTTCGCGGGCTTTGGTTCCCCAGGAGGTTTAGCTCTCGTAGCGCGCACCTGTGGCCTGCGGACCTGCTGGCTTGGGGAGCGCGTGAAGGCCCCCTTCCCTCGGCTCAGCCGAGGGAAGGGGGCCTTCACGCGCAGCCGCTACGAACCCACCCACGCAGGTACCTGAAGCCCCCTGGCCAGAACGACACTGACCACTCACGACACCCACACCTCTGGCCCCCCAGGACGAAAAAGGCTGCAATGAAAGGTCCTTTCCTCGCAAATTTTGCAAGGAAAGGACCTTTCATAGCATCCAGAGGGGTCAAGCGAGGGTCTTGAGATCAGCCGTCCTCAACTGGTCCGCGGTCACCGCCGCGCGTCCGTCGACCAAGGCCTTCAACGCGTCCCCGTCATCCCACTGGTTGACGTTCATCGCGGCGGTCACCTGTCCGTCCCGCAACCAGAACGCCGTGAAGTCCCGCGCCGCGAGATCGCCCCGCACCACGAGTTCGTCGCTTTCGGGATCGGCGAGGCCGCGGTATTCGCAGCCCAGGTCGTACTGGTCCGAGAAGAAGTACGGGCTCTTCAGGTAAGGCTCGTTCTCCCCCAGCAGGTTCCCTGCGACGTGCTCGCCCTGCCATTTCGCGTTCGACCAATGCTCGACGCGCACCCGTTTGCCGTAGCGCGGATGGAAATGCGCGGCGATGTCGCCGATCGCGTAGACGTCGGGCGCGGCGGTCCGCAGTCCGGCGTCGGCGCAGACACCGCCGTCGTCGGACAGCTCCAAACCGGCGGCGTGCGCGAGGTCGATCCGCGGCGCCGCACCGACGGCCACGAGGACGACGTCCGCCGGAAGCTCGTCACCACTCTTCAGGCGGACACCGGTCACGCCGTCCGGACCGCCGGTGAATTCGGCGACGCCTTCACCCAGCCGCCAATGCACGCCGTGTTCGGTGTGAAGGTCCTTGAACACTCCGGACACCTGTTCGCCCAGTACCGCGAGCAGCGGCGAGCCGACCTGATCGACCACGGTCACCTCGGCACCGTGTTCCCTGGCGGCCGCCGCGGCCTCGGTCCCGATCCAGCCGGCACCGACGATCACCACCCGTTCGGCGGCCTTGAACGCCGAACGCAGCGCCAGCGCGTCGTCGAGGGTGCGCAGGGTCCGCAGTCCCGGCAGATCGCCACCGGGCACCGGCAACGAGCGCGGCCGGGAGCCGGTCGCGAGCACGAGCCGGTCGAACCGGTGCTCACCGCCCGCGTCGTCGGCCACGAGCCGCGCGCCGAGTTCGATCCTGGTCGCGGTCGCCCCGCTCTTGTGCGCGATGTCCTTCTCTTCGTAGAAACCCGCTTCGTGCACCCAATCGGGTTCGTCGGCCTTGCCCATCAGAAGTCCTTTGGACAACGCCGGTAATTCGTACGGGCGATGCGTATCGGTGCCGAGCAGCAGGATCTCGCCCGCGTAACCACGTTCTCGCAGCGTTCCCGCGGCCGTCGCTCCCGCGAGACCGGCTCCGACGATGACGATTTTCCTGGGTTCGGACATTCACGACCTCCCGAGCAGGCTCTCTTCGGACGCTACTACCGATCGGGCGTCCTCGCCCAGACACGGCAGCCCGTCCGGCCTAGCCCGCCCGGAAGTCGATCACGATCCGAAGGGCCGGTTAACCCATCAGTAGGAACGTCGAGTAATCCGCGTCACGGCCCCCGGACCGCCTCGTCCCAGCCTCGGACGAGAAAGGGAGATCATGGGAAACGGGAGGATGAGGACCTTGGCACCCCGCGACGAATGGTCGGTCGGCTGCCGGGATCTGGCAGGCAGGCGCAGGGACGTGACGGTGTTCGTGAGCGCGGACAAGATCGTGCTCGTGGCGCCACCCGGAGAGGCCGCCGTACTCGGGCCGCTGGACGTGGGGCGCCTGCGCGCCGCGCTCCGCGACGCCGTGGTCGCGGTGGCGGAACACCCGGACCACCACGAATGACAACTACCGTTCCTACTTCTGAGTAGGTAGAGTCTGCTCCGTTCGGAAGGAGCAGGCCATGACCACCTACTTCGTGACGGGCGCGACGGGCTTTCTGGGAAAACGCCTGGTCGCGCGCCTACTGCGGCGACCGGAGACCGCAGCCGTCCACGTTCTCGTGAGGGAGACCTCACGCGGGAAGCTCCCGAGCCACGAGAAGCTCGTTCCCGTCACCGGCGATCTGACCGAACCCACGCTGGGCATCGACCCCGCCAAAGTGGGTCCCCTCGACCACGTCGTGCATCTGGGCGCGATCTACGACCTCACCGCGGACGAGGCGGCCAACCGCGCCGCCAACGTCGACGGCACCCGCAACGTCCTGGAGTTCGCCGCCGCCGCGAACGCCGGGCTCTTCCACCACGTCTCTTCGATCGCGGTCGCCGGGCAGTACGCCGGGCGTTTCACCGAAGCCGACTTCGACCTCGGCCAGAGCTTCGCGTCGCCGTATCACGCGACGAAGTTCGAGGCCGAGAAACTCGTGCGACGGCACGGGAAAACGCCGTTCCGCGTGTACCGGCCGTCCGCCGTGGCCGGTGATTCGCGCACCGGCGAGATGGACAAGATCGACGGCCCGTACTACTTCCTCCCGGCGATCTCGCGCCTCGCCGCGCTGCCTCGCCGTCTTCCTTTGGCCGCCCCGGATCTCGGCGCCACGAACATCGTGCCGGTCGACTACGTCGTCGAAGCGATGGAACACCTCATGCACGTCGACGCGCCCAGCGGCAGCACGTATCACCTCGCGTCACCGCGCCCCCAGCCGCTGCACGAGGTCTACAACGCCTTCGCGCGGGCCGCGGGCGCGCCGAAGATCTCCGCCGTCCTTCCGCCGCGACCGTCCGGAGCGCTCAAGCGCGCCGGGACCCGCCTGGCGAAGTCCGCGGCGGCCGGGGTGGACCGGGTCCCCGGCGGCCGTTCCGCCCGCGCGGCGGTGCTGAAGGAACTCGGCATCCCGCTCGAAGTCCTGCCGCATCTGAGCATGGAGGTCGACTTCGACACGAGCGCGACCACCGCCGCCCTCGAAGGCAGCGGAATCACCTTGCCCCCGTTGAAGGAGTACGCCGGTCCGCTCTACCGGTACTGGCTCGCGCATCTCGACCCCGATCGCGGCCGCCGCCGTCCCGGGCCGGAACCGCTCGACGGCCGCAAGGTGCTGATCACCGGCGCCTCTTCGGGAATCGGGCGCGCGTCCGCGCTGGCCGTCGCCGCGAAGGGCGCCGACGTGATCCTCGTGGCCAGGCGCGCCGACCAACTCGAAGAGGTCCGCGAACAGATCGTCGCGGCGGGCGGGAAGGCGTCCGCGTACCCGTGCGACCTCACCGACGGCGACGCGGTCGACGCGCTGGTCAAGGACGTGCTCGCCGCGCACGGCGCGGTCGACATGCTGGTCAACAACGCGGGCCGCTCGATCCGGCGCTCGCTTTCGCTGTCCACCGAACGGTTCCACGACTTCGAGCGCACGATGGCGATCAACTACTTCGGTCCCGTGCGGCTGATCCTCGGCCTGCTGCCGTCGATGACGGAACGCGGCTTCGGCCACGTGGTCAACGTGACCACGCAGGGACTGCAGACGGACACGCCTCGGTTCTCCGCTTACCTCGCGTCGAAGGCCGCGCTGGAGGAGTTCGGGCTGACCGCCGGCCGGGAAACGCTTTCCGACGGCATCACCTTCACCTCCGTGCGGATGCCGCTGGTCCGCACCGACATGATCGCGCCGACCGGCTCCTACCGCGGCATGCCGGCGAGTTCGCCGGAGCGCGCCGCCGGTCTCGTGGTGAAAGCCCTTGAAGAACGACCGGAGATCTTGAACCTGCCCGAAGGCAAGGCCGCCGAATTGGTGACCCTCGTCGCACCCAAGACCGCCCGGTTCTTCGCGCATCTCGTCTACCGCGCGATGCCGGAGTCCGCCCCGGAAACCCGTGGCCTGCCCAGAAAGGCTCCGCTCGCGTCGGTCGCGGGCGCGGTCACCAGGCTGGTCTGGCGCCGCCGTCCCTGACTTCCCCGCGGCCGGGCTCGATCGGGGGAGGCCCCCGGCCGCTACCATCGGTTTCCGATACGCCGGGGTCGGCGGGCACGGGCCGAGGTAGGGACGAGCCGGGAAGGGGCAGTGTGGAAGTCGCCAGTCCCCCGCTGCCGACCGGACCGGACGCGGCTGCGGTACGTCCGTCCAGGACAGTGCTGCGGCTTTCCCTGCACGCGGCCTGGGTTCTCGCGCTCGCCGTCGCCACCGAACTGCGCGTGGGGCGCTTCGGTTTCCATCCCTCGGACCAGGGTTTCATCCTCGCCCAGGCGTGGCGGGTGCTGCACGGCGAGGTGCCGCACTCCGACATCATCTCCGCCCGGCCGCTGGGTTCGGCTTACCTGCACGTCGTCGACTTCGTCCTGCCGGGACCGTTGTTCTTCGTCTCCAGTGTGCTCAGCATGCTGGAGATCATCCTGGCGACCATCGCGTTCGCCGTACTGGTCACCCGGCGCCGCGTCCGCGACTGGGGGCCGGGGCTCACCGGGCTGACGGCGGCCGCCTCGTTGTTGAACCTCAACGCCTTCCCGCTGATGGCGTGGCACACGATCGACGGCATCTTCCTGACCGCCTGCGGCGCCTGGGCGCTGGATTCGGGACTGCGCAACGGCAAGGCGTGGCCACGGCGGCTCGGTCTCGTCCTGCTGGGGACAGCGGTGTTCGTCAAACAGAGCTTCGCGCCGGTGCCGGTGATCGCGCTGATCTGGCTGCTGTCGCATCCTTCGACGCGAGACGGCGCTTTCCGCACCGGGCGCTGGTGGGGGCGGCTGGCCTGGGATCTGCTGGCACTCGGCGCTTTCCTGCTCTTCTACCTCGGAATCGTCGCGTTCGACGGCGGGCTCGGCGCGATGGCCGAGCAGCTCACCGGCGGCGTTCCCGCGTACGGTGAACGGCTTCTCGGGCTGTGGGTGGAAAATCCCGAGACCCTCATGCTGCCACCGGTACGGGGCTTGACCTTCTTCGCGATCGCGGGCGTTCTCCTCGCTCTGCTCGCGATCTTCCGCGACCGCGCCGGACTCGCCGGCGCGGTCTTCGGACGGCTGCTGCTACTGGCGGGTGTGGCGGTGATCGTCGGCACCGTCGTGGATGGACACTTCACCGGCGCGTCCCGCTGGGCGGACGTCCTCTGGTGGATCCTCGGGGTCGCCCTGCTGGTCAACTGGGTGGCGACGCGGCGGTTCTCGCGAATGGGCGCGCTGGTCTTCGCGACCGGCTTCATGACGAGTCTGTCGTGGGGGAACGACACCCCGACGCTGTTCACCGGAACGCTGGCGCTGACGGCGATCCTGCTCCTGGCGGACGCGCTGCCGCCGATGCCCGCGCCGCCGGGCCGGGTCGGCCTGGCAGGCGCGACGGCGATGGGGCTGGTCGCGGTGCTGGCGTCGGGCTGGGCCGTGGTCGCGCACCACGACGAAGCCGCGTACCTCGACATGGCGCACGAGAGGCTGACCGGTGACCTCGGCACGGTGACGCCGTCGATGCGCGGCATCCGGACCAACCCCGGCACTTTCACCTACGTATCCCAGATCCGGGACTGCGTCACACGGTTCCCCGCGGCGCGCACGGCGATCCTGCCCGACAACCCGTTCGCCTACCCCGCGTTCGGCCTGCGCAACCCGTTCCCGCTGGAATGGCCGCTGCCGCTGGAGATCGTCGCCGACGCTCCGCAACGGATGCTCACGACCGCGGACGGCCTCAACCGCGACGGCGACTACCTGGTGCTGTTCCAGACCGTGCGCACGCCGACCCTGACCAAGGGCGGTCCGGTACCGGCCGAGGTCGCGGCCGACACGCCGATCTTCGACTACCTGGGGCTGGAAAACGCGCTGCGGTCCAGGCTCACCGGGCAGACCGTCACCTGCGGCAGCTTCATCGGCAAGTGGGCTCCCGGCCCGCGCCCCTGACGCGTCAGTCGACGCCGCCGTCTTCGGGACGTCCGGCGGCGAGCCCGGCGAGGACGTCCAAGGCGGCCGAGAGCGTCTCGAGGGGCGGCGACGACACCGCGAGCCGCACCGCGTTCGGCGCGTGCCCCGGGACGACGGCGAACGCGGCCGCCGGGGTGACCGCGATCCCGCGCCGCGCGGCCGCGGCGACGAAGGTCTCGGCACGCCAGTGCTCGGGGAGTTCCCACCAGCAGTGATACGCGCGCGGATCCGCGCGCAGCGTGAACCCGGCCAGCCGGGCCGCCGTCACCCGCTGGCGTTCGGCGGCGTCGAGCCGTTTGGCCCGCTCGACCGTTTCCAGGGTGCCGCCGGTGATCCACCGCGTGGCGGCTTCGACTGCGAACCGGGGCGCGACCCAGCCGCCCGAGCGCACCGCCGCGGCGAGCCGCTCCGTCCATTCCGCCGGGACGGCGAGGAAACCGGTGGTCAGCCCGGGTGCGAGCCGTTTGGACATACTGTCGGCGAACACCGTGCGTTCCGGCGCGTACGTCGCGAACGGACGGACCTCGGGCCGGAGGAAGGTGTAGATCCCGTCCTCGATCACCGGGATGTCCAGCCGTCGCACGGTTTCCGCCAGCGCGGCGCGCCGACCTTCGTCCATTGTGGACCCGAGCGGGTTGTGCAACGTGGGCTGGACGTAGAGCGCGCGGACGGGCGCGGCGGCGTGCGCGGCTTCCAGCGCTTCGGGTACGAGGCCCTGGTCATCGGTCTCGATGGGCACCAGCTGAGCGCCGAGCCGTCCGGCGAGTGCTTTGACCACGGGATAGGTGATCGCCTCGACGGCGAGCCGTTCCCCCATCGGCACGAAGGCGGCGATGGCGGCCGCGATAGCCTCGCGGCCGCTACCGGCGAAGAGGACCTCCGGCGTCCAACCGTCCTTCACGAAGAGTCCGGCAACGGCGTCCCTGGCCTGCTTCGAGCCGGTGACGCTCCCCGGGCGGAGCGCCGCCGACAGGACGTCGTCACGCAGCAGCGGCTCCAGCGCCTTCCCCACCAGCGCGGTTTGCTCCGGGAGGACGGCGAAGTTGAGTTCGAGGTCGATCAGCGCACCGCCGGGCTCGGCGAGCGCGGGCTCCAGCGGCGGCCTCGCGGCGCGGACGAACGTGCCGCGGCCGACCTCGCCGACCACGACGCCTCTCCGGACGAGTTCGCCGTACACCCTGGCGGCGGTCGAGTTCGCGATTCCGCGTTCGCGGGCGAACCTCCGCTGCGGCGGCAGCCGGTCACCCGGGCGCAGCCTGCCGGCCTCGATGTCGGCGGAGATCTCGTCCGCGACTATCCGGTAGTCCTCCACGCCTCATGATGTCATCGGAGGAGGTTGTGAGCCGACTGCGACCTACGGAACACCACAACGGCGGACTCCTAGGTTAGCCTAACCTGCGTGGAGACCGTGGAAACCCTCACCGAGCAGAGCACGACGTCCCGTCTGCACGCGGACGCGCTGACGCTCGCCTACGACGGCCGGACCGTGGCCGAAGACCTCGGGGTGGTCATCCCCGACCGGTCGTTCACCGTCATCGTCGGCCCGAACGCCTGCGGGAAGACGACCCTGCTGCGCGCGCTCGCGCGCATGCTCAAACCCCGCCAGGGTTCGGTGTTCCTCGACGGCCAGGTGATCAGCTCGTTCCCCGCCAAGGAGGTCGCGCGACGGCTCGGCCTGCTGCCGCAGAGTTCGATCGCGCCCGACGGCATCACGGTCGCCGACCTCGTCGCACGCGGCCGGTACCCGCACCAGCGCCTGCTGCGCCAGTGGTCCCGTGAGGACGCCACCGTGGTCGCGGAGTCCATGCGCGCCACCGGGGTCGACGATCTCGCCGAGCGGCTGGTCGACGAACTGTCGGGCGGCCAGCGGCAGCGCGTCTGGATGGCGATGGCGCTCGCGCAGGAGACCGACCTCCTGCTGCTCGACGAACCGACGACCTATCTGGACATCGCGCATCAGATGGACATCCTCGACCTGTGCGCGCAGCTGCACCAGGAACAGGGCCGCACCCTGGTCGCGGTGCTGCACGATCTCAACCACGCGGCCCGGTACGCGACGCACATGATCGCGATGCGGGACGGCGAGGTACTGGCGACCGGAGCGCCCGAAGAGGTCGTGACCGCCGACAACGTCGAAAAGATCTTCGAGCTGCCGTGCCGGGTCATGCCGTGCCCCGAGACCGGGACGCCGCTGGTGATCCCGAAAGCCGGCCGCCGCGCCGCCTGATCGCGGGTAGATTGGCGGCGGAGGTGCCATGTCACAGCAACTGTGGTCCGAAGTGGACGAGTACCTGTCCGGGGTGCTCGTCCCGTCCGATCCCGCTCTCGAAGCCGCGCTGAAGGCTTCGGAAGAGGCCGGGCTCCCCTCGATCGCCGTCGCGCCGAACCAGGGGAAGCTGCTCAACCTGCTGGCCAGGATGATCGGCGCGCGGTCCATCCTGGAAATCGGCACACTCGGCGGCTACAGCACGATCTGGCTCGCGCGCGCCCTGCCGCCGCAAGGCAAACTCGTCACGCTCGAGTTCGACCCGAAGCACGCCGCCGTCGCGCGGGAGAACATCGACACGGCCGGGCTCGGCGGGCTGGTCGACGTTCGCGTCGGCAAGGCGCTGGACCTCCTGCCGTCGGTCGAGGGTCCGATCGATCTGGCGTTCATCGACGCCGACAAGGTCAACAACCCGGCCTACTTCGAAGCGTCGCTGAAAATCGTCCGGCCCGGCGGCGTGATCGTGGTCGACAACGTCGTCCGCGGCGGCGCGGTGGCCAACGCCGCCAGCGAAGACCCGAACATCCAGGGGATCCGGCGGCTGCACGAGATGATCTCCACCGAACCACGCGTCGACGCGACGGCGTTCCAGACGGTCGGCGCGAAGGGTTACGACGGGCTGACCATCGCGCTCGTGAAGTCCTAGCCTGGTTGGTCGTGAGTGGCGGTTCGGGGTCTAAACCCCAACGCCAACCACCGCCAACTAGACCCAGCCCGCACCCGCGCCGAGCACCC
>NZ_JBVIRO010000011.1:0-2126 GCF_055575975.1 Amycolatopsis sp. NPDC033938 | reverse complement strand
CCACCAGCGCGCCGCGCTCGAGCTCCGCGGGGTGGTCGTCAGGGGCGTTTGGGTCAAACCCCCACCCCGGCAACTCACGACCAACTTGACCCATCCGGCACCGGCGCCGTGCTCGCCTGAGTCACCGGGTCGGCGCCGGAGCCATCTGGGTCTGCGCGGGTTCCGCCCACCGCACCGGAAGCCCCTGGTGGTAGCCGCTCATGAAGCGCTGCCACATCTCGGCCGGGATCGTCTTGCCGGTCAGCTTCTCCCCGGCGGCGTCCCGCATCCGGCGTGGTTCGTCCGAGCCGACCCAGACCGCCGTCGAAAGCTGCGGCGTGTACCCGACCGCCCAGCCACTGGCGTTGTCGTCGGTTTCGTTGAACCGGAAGTCTGCGGTCTTCAGCGCCGCCGGGCGGTCCTGCAGCCCGGTGATCAGCACGCGGCTGATCGTGCCGGCGATCCGGCGGCTCAGCGGCTCGTCGTCGTCGAACGCGGGCACCTTGTCCGGCGGCCGCTCCCACACGATCTCGCCGTGCTCGTCCCGGATCTTCGACACCAGATGCGGGGTGGCGCGCATACCCTCGGCGGCGAACGTCGCGTAGGCACCGGCCATGTCGCTGGGCCGCAAGGGATACCGGCCGACCGCGATTCCGGGGCCGATCAGGAACCCGTCCTTCTCGCGCAGGGTCACCGCACCGTCGACGGTCTCCGGGATACCCGCCGCGCGAGCGCCGTTCCGGACCGCTTCCGCACCGAGTCGCTTCGCCAGGTCGACGTACGGTCCCTGGGCGTCCCGTGCGAGCGCTTCACGCAGCGTGCACTTCCCGGCCTCACCGCATTGGTCCTGGAACTTGAAGGTCTCGCCGAGGAAGTCGACCTGGGCGGGCGGCTTCAGCGGCTCGTCCACGTCGACGCCCTGCCTGAGTCCGGCGGCGAGGGTGAAGGGATGGAAGGCCGAACCGGTGCCGTAGGGAGTCCCCGCGTAGTCGTGCACACTCCAGCCGCCACCGTTGTACGCGCGGATGGCGCCGGTCCCGGGTTCGACCGCGACCAGCGAGGCGCGGAAATGCTCCGGCTGCCCCTGCAGCCGTTCCTTGACCACCTTCTCCGCCGAGGCCTGCGCGCGCGGGTCGATGGTCGTCTCGACCTTCATCGCGCCGCCGCGGAGCCGGTCCAGCGGGAAGCCCACCTGTTCCAGTTCGGCGAGGACCTGCTGCTTGATGTGGTACTTCTCGTAGGTGACGCGGCCGGCGCGGGTCTCCGACGGCGCCTGGACGGCATCCTCCGGATAGGTCATCGTGACCGCTTCGGCCTGACTGACGTAACCGCGCGCGACCAGCTTGTTCACCACGTAGGACCAGCGCTTCATGGCGTGCTCGTGGGTGGAGGCGTACGGGTCGTGCACCGAAGGCGACTGGATCATCCCGGCGAGGAAGGCCGCTTCGCTCCACGTCATCGAGTTGTCGGATATAGGCTTTTCACACTAGCAGATGGTCCCGCGATCGTGGCTGAAGGCGGCACCGTTAGACATGGATCAGCCCCCGGCTTCTGGCCGGGGGCTGACCTTCGTTCGCTCCTAGTCGAACTCGCCGTCCTTCACACCCGCGGTGAACGCGGTCCACTCGGCCGACGTGAAGTAGTGGGCAGGCTTACTGCGATCCTTGGTGTCCCGGACGTAGCGGCCACCATCGGGGGCTTCGGCGACCTCAACGCATTGAGCTCCACCCCCGGAGTAGCTGCTCGTGCGCCATACTAGGGTTTCATTCTGTTCCATTGCGTCTCCTTCGATCCTGCTCCGAGAACACGCGGTCCATCAGCTCCCGCGTGTCGTCCTCGGACAAGGCACTCTCCTTCGCCTTCTCAAATGCGAGGATATAGGCGCCCGTGCTCTTGATGTAGTCGGCTCCGGTTAACGTTTCCACGTAAGCGATCGTGGCGTTGGCTACCTCGATCCAAAGCAACGTAAAGGGTGCATCCAAGCCAGGTTGAGGTCCGGCTTCGAAGGGCACGATACGGATCGACACGTTCGGCAGACTGGCAATCTCCTTCAGAGCCTGTTCCTAAACCTGTTAGTCGTCGCGCCATTGGTTGGTGTTAGTGGGGTCGTGGCGGGTGAGTTTGCGGGTCATGGTGGTGAGCATGGC
>NZ_JBVIRO010000010.1:221311-315756 GCF_055575975.1 Amycolatopsis sp. NPDC033938 | reverse complement strand
GGGAAGGTGTGAAGGTCGAGTTTCCTCGGCTGAGCCGAGGGAAGGGGGCCTTCACGCGCAGCCGTTGCGGCGGGTGGTGCTACTGAGGCTCGTGACGGTCGTCCGCGACCGCCGTAGGTACCTAAAACACCCTTGGCCAGAACCCGAATCGCCACTCACGACCTCCGATCCAGGAACCGGGTGATGGCACGGATCCGGTCGCCGTCCAGAGTAAGGACCATCAGCCCGGCCGGCGCCTCGCCATGACGGCAGTGGAACGCGGGCTGGTTGTTCGCGCGCGTCGGCGTCATGGTGAACCCCTCCACGGGAATGGCCATGGTGACGCGGAGGAATCCGGCGATCGCGTCGCGACCGTGGTACTCGTGCGGCGCGGGCGGCATCGCGAGCCAGGCGTCGTCGGTGAGCAGGCTGAGGACGCCGTCGAGGTCGCCCTCGGTGAAGGCGTCGGCGAATCGCCTGGTCAGCACGCGCTCCTGCGCCGACGGACGGTGTGCAGCGCGGGCCCGGTGCTTGTCGAGTGAGGCGCGGGCGCGTTGAAGCATGCCCTTGATCGCGGTCTCGGTGGTGCCGAGCATGCTCGCGACCTCACCGGCCGGGAAGCAGAGGACGTCCCGCAGGACGAGTGTGGCGGCCTGCCTCGGCGGGAGGAGCTGGAGGCCGGTGATGAAGGCGAGTTCGACCGCCTCGCGGGTGCTGTAGCGCGCTTCGGGCCCGGGCTCGCTGTCCTCGAGGAGCTCGTCCGGGTACGCCTCCAGCCAGGTGACCTCGCCGCGACGGCTCGGCTCCGGCGGGTCGAACGGTGGCACCGGCTCGGGTGGGCGACGGCGGCCCGTGTCGCGCAGGATGTTCAAGCACCGGTTGGTGGCGATGCGGTACAGCCAGGTGCGAAGCGAGGAGCGCCCTTCGAAGGTGTCGAGGCCGCGCCACGCGGCGAGCAGCGTCTCCTGGACTGCGTCCTCGGCGTCGGTGAGCGAACCGAGGATGCGATAACAGTGCAGGTGCAGCTCGTGACGATAGGTACTGGTGAGCTCGCGAAACGCGTGCTCGTCCGTTGCCGTGGTGCCCACGGGCCGATCTTGTCACGACCTTTTTCGCGGCGCACCGTTCCGTTTCGGGCGACAGTGGTGTCCAACCTGGTGAAAGCCGACGAAAGGAACCATCATGACCAGCCCAGCTTTGGACGTCGCGCTCGCCTACCACCAGGCGTGGACCGGCAAGGACTTCGAGAAGGCGATGACCTACGTCGCCGACGACATCGTCTGCCACGCCCCGGCCGGACGCCTTGAAGGCGCGGAGGCGTTTCGCGGGTTCATGGGGCCGTTCACCCAGATCCTGACCGGGTCGAGCCTGCTTTCGGCGTTCGGGGACGAGACGACCGCGCTGCTGATGTACGACACGGCGACCCTGCCGGTGGCCAGCGCGCCTGGCGCCGAGATGCTGACCGTGCGGGAGGGGAAGATCGTGGAGCTGCGGATCATTTTCGACCGGACTCCGTTCGACGCGGCTCGGGCGGCCGCTGCGCAGGCGTAGCGGCCCCGTGGGGCGCGTGAAGGACTCCTTCCTCGGCTCGGCGACGGGAAGGGGACTTTTACGCGCTTAGGGCGTGTCTTGGGGATCTTCATCGGAGGTGGAGGATGATTTCGGAGCGGTGATAGGCGGCTCGTTTGGCGAAACGTGTTGCCAGGCCTCGGAATTGCTTGAGGCGGTTGAAGTACCGCTCGACCACGTTGCGGAGCTTGTAGAGGTCGGGGGCGAAGGTCGCCTGTCGGGTGGTCGGGTGGTCGGGTGGCCACCCACGTCGATGTCACGGATCTCGTCCAACAGTGGCGGAGCAGTTGCGGGTTGTCCCCGGCCCGACCGGGGTGAGGATCACCGCCAGCGGCAGATCTGCCGCGTCGACGGCCAGGTGGAGCTTGGTGGTCAGTCCGCCGCGGGACCGTCCGTGGCATTTCCCGTCGACGGGGAATGCCACGATCCAGTCCATGCAGCCCCTTTTCCGGCCGCGTGCTGATGCGCCCGGACGCTGATGGAATCGACACTGATCACGAACTCGGCGTTATCCTCCAGCGTTCCCAGCGAGTCGTCTTTGACGATGACGTGCTCCAGGATCCGGTCCCAAGTCTCGTCCGCGGTCCACTTCCACAACCGCTCATGCGCGGTCTTCCACGGCCCGAACCGCGTTGATCACCTGCCGGTGACTACGCCACCGACCACCGGCCACGCCCTAGTTGTAGACCGGACGTGTCCGTGGGCGCGTCGGTACCACCACCCGGGCCCGCATCCGGGTGGCTTTGGGTACGTCAAGCCGGTCAGAAGGGCGGGGTGTCGTTCTCCTCTGGTGTGGGGCGTGGGTCGTGGAGTGGTTCGGGTGTCGTGGTGTAGGAGCGGCCGGTGGGGGTGGTGATGGTCATGCCGCCGTTGCCGGTGGGGGTGGCGGACCAGCCGGGTTCTTCTTTGAGCAGGTTGTGGACTTTGCAGGCGGCGTGGCAGTTGTGGTGGTCGGTGCCGCCGTCGCGGGCCCAGGTGGTGATGTGGTCGATTTCGGAGAATTCGGCGGGGCGGTGGCAGCCGGGGTGGGTGCATTCGCGGTCGCGGGCTTTGATCAGGCGGGCGAGCGAGGCCGGGGATCGGTAGGTGCCGGGGCCGGCTTCCAGAATCTGGCCGGTCGCGGGATCGGTGATCAGCCGCGACCAGGTCGAGTTCGGGTCGGCGGCGATCTCCCTGGCCAGCCAGCCGGGGACAGGGCCGTAGCCGGCCAGGGTCGCGGGATCTTCACGCGCGCCGATGAGGGTCTGCAAGTCGACATAGACGTGTATGTGCGCGCGTGGTTCGCCGTGGCCGTCTTCGGCGAGGAGCCGTTCGGCGAAGAGATCGGCACGGTGCTGATCCAGCGTCCGGGACTTGTCGGTCATGCGGCGGGCCTTGGCAGCGTGGCTCAGCGACGCATAGATCGAACTGGCCACCTCGGCAGGGAGCCAGCCCGACAGCTTCGACATCGTCTCGTCCTCGTGTTCCAGCGAGACATGCCGTAACGCGCGTTTCGCCGCGGCGCGTTCCCGGTAGCCGTCGGGATCGAACTTCTGCACGGCGCGATCCACCGATTTCCGGATCGCCGTTGGATCTCGCCCGGCGAGGCGCTTGGCCATCCAGGCGTCCACCCGGGCGGCGATCTCGTCGGAGACCTCGCGGGTCAGCTGGCTGACCTTCGAGGCCTTGTAGAGATCGATGTCGCCTTTTTCCAGCGCTGCCAGCGTGTTCGGCAACCGGGTCACCAGCGCACACGAGGTTTCGACCAGCAGGAACGCCTGGTTACGGGAGACCGAGAAGGCCAACGCGACCTCCTCGGTCACCGATCTTCGCGAACCACCCACCGCGGCGAAACCCGCTATCGAACGTACCTGCCGCCCCTGCGCCCGACGAAGCAAGACCTCCTCTTCATAGGCGGTATCCAGAAAACGAGCAGCCTTCGGATTAAAGGCAAGAGATGTGGTCATACCCTTGATCATACTCGAACATGTGTTCTACATCCAGGAGATATGTGATCGGGTTTACGCGGAGAGTGAACGCAAGGGTTCAGCTGAAACGGGCCGCACAGGAAAGCCCGAAATGACGAACGGGAAGACACCAACGCCGTCGGCCGCGGCAGAACCCAGATGTCAGGCGGGTTGTGATCCCAGCAACCTGCCCCGGATGGCTTCAAGATCGTCCCTGCCGACACCGGCGGAAAGGAGATACTGCTCAACGTCAAGTCCGTCGAGGGTGTCCAAAAGGGCCGCCCGGGTCGTGGTGCCGCGCTCCGCGAGCACGGACTGAATGAACGGACTTTGGTCTTCCACGCCCATGGCGGCGAAAAGCGACTTCACCGCCTCGATGGACATCTCGTAGTCCGCCGCGATCGCTTCGGGTTCGACGTCGGCCAGTGCCAGCAGGAGGAGTGTGACGAGACCGGTCCGGTCTCGTCCTGCGCCGCAGTGGAAAAGGACACCACCGGGGCCGGACCGGGCCAGCGCCGTGATGGCCGCGGCACAGCGATCAGGCTTCCGTTCGAGGAAGACACGGTAGTAGAGAGGGCTGCCATTGAGCCGCTCACTGTTGATGTACCGCCAGAGGTCCACATCTCGGACGTCGTCGAGGGGCATCTCGACTCGCTCGATGCCGGGCGGAGTGACCGCACCCGTGGCAGTGGGCGAGAATTGGGCTGAGCCGCCCAGAGCCGTCAGGGACTCCTCCTCCGCTCCGTGCCGTATCTCGTCCGCGTTCCGCAGGTCGACGACGGTTCGAACACCGGATCTCCGTGCTTGGGCCCAGCCCGCGGTAGTGACGAACCGAAGGTCCGCCGCCCGGAAGAACGCGCCATGACAGGTCTTGAGTCCCGACCTGGTCGGTAACCCACCGAGGTCTCTGCAGTTGTGGAAGCCTTCCCAGGTCACGACCCTGCTCTTCCTCATGAGGTGACCACCGTCCCATCCCTGCGACTCCCTACACCCCGCCGCCCCCAGGGTAGGGCCAACCCCCGCCTCCGCCCACCTGCGCACCGCATTCACCCCACCCCCGATCCGAACCAGACTCACCAGGGTGACCGCAAACCTCCGCACGGGCAGCGATTTCGCCCGCCTGTCCCGCCGCATCAGCGAGGCGGGCCTCCTCGACCGCCGACCGGGCTATTACGTCTTCCGCATCGCCCTGGTCGCCACTCTCTTCGTCTCCGGCTGGGTCGCGTTCTTCGCGATCGGCGATTCCTGGTGGCAGCTGGGGATCGCCGTGTTCCTGGCGGTGATGTTCGGCCAGATCGCGCTGCTGTCGCACGATCTCGCGCATCGCCAGGTGTTCCGGACCCGCCGCCCGAGTGAGATCGCCGGCCGGATCGCGGGCAACCTCGGGATCGGCATGAGTTACGGCTGGTGGATGGACAAGCACACCCGTCACCACGCCAACCCGAACCATGAGGATCTCGATCCCGACGTCGATCCGGACATTCTCGTGTGGTCGAAGGATCAGGCGAGGGCCAGCAAGGGTATCCCGCGGTTCATCGGCCGCTATCAGGCGTTCCTGTTCTTCCCGCTGCTCACGCTCGAAGGCCTCAACCTGCACTTCTCGGGTCTGCGCGCGGTGGCGAAGCCGGGTCTGCGGGCACGGTGGCTCGAAGCGGCGTTGCTGCTGGCGCATTTCGCGCTCTACTTCAGCGCGCTGCTCGTCGTGCTCTCCCCCGGTAAGGCACTGGTCTTCTTCATCGTCCACAAAGCACTGTGGGGTGTCTACATGGGATCGATCTTCGCGCCGAACCACAAGGGGATGCCGATCCTGTCCGGTGACACCGAACTCGACTTCCTCCGCAAGCAGGTTCTCACCTCACGCAACGTCCGCGGTGGCCGGATCGTCGACGTCGCGCTCGGTGGGCTCAACTACCAGATCGAGCACCATCTTTTCCCGAGTATGCCGTCGCCGCATCTGCGCCGTGCCCGGCCGATCGTCCAGGAGTACTGCGCCGAGATCGGCGTGCCGTACCACGAGACGGGGCTCGCCGAGTCCTACAAACTCGCGTTGCGCAGCCTGCACGAAGCGGGCGAGCCGATCAGAGCCAATCGTCGGGACGCGGCCAGGGCATGAGCGCCGCGAGGTCGTCGGTCACCGGCTCGGTCACCGTGTACCGGCCGCGATGGAACAGCAGCGGCCGGGCATCGGATGCGTCCCCGAGCGCGGTGACCCGGCCGACGACGACGTAGTGGTCACCCGCCTCGTGCACGGCTTCGAGCGCGCAGTCGATCCAGGTCAGCGCCCCGGTCAGCAGCGGGGAGCCGGACGGGGCGGGGGTCCAGTCGATCGAGGCGAACTTGTCCGCGCCCCGCGCGCCGAACACCGCGCTGACGTCCTGCTGGTCCTCGGAGAGCACGTTGACCGCGAACCGGCCGGACTCGGCGAGCACCGCCCAGGTCCGGGAAGTCTTGGCAGGACAGAAGAGTACCAGCGGCGGATCGAGCGACAGCGCCGCGAACGACTGGCACGCGAACCCCACCGGTGCCTTGCCGTCGTGTCCGGTCACCACGGCGACGCCGGTGCAGAAGTGCCCCAGCACCATCCGGAACCGGGTGGCATCGATCTCCGCCTCGACGTCCGTCACCGGGGTCACGACTGACCTGATACTCGAGGTGCGCCGACTGAAAAGTCGTGTCCCCACAGGGATACCGCCGTACTCTCTCGGGCGATCCAGCTCTCGTCGTCCACTTGCCTTCCCTCGCAGCCGTATTCGACGTCGAATCCGCCGGGGGTCTTCATGTAGAACGAGAGCATCAGATCGTTGACGTGCCGACCGAGGGTGGCCGACATCGGCACCTTCCGGCGGATGGCCCGGTCGAGGCAGAGCCCGACGTCGTCGGTGTTCTCCACTTCGACCATCAGGTGCACGATGCCGCTCGGGGTCGGCATCGGGAGGAACGCGAGACTGTGGTGACGCGGGTTGCAGCCGAAGAACCGCAGCCACGCGGGCGCGCCGTCGGCGGGCCTGCCGACCATCTGCGGCGGCAGCTTCATGGAGTCCCGCAGGCGGAAACCGAGGACGTCCCGGTAGAACCGCAGTGACGCTTCATCGTCGCTTGTGGACAGTACGACGTGCCCGAGCCCTTGCTCACCGGTGACGAACTTGTGGCCGTACGGGCTCACCACGCGCCGATGCTGCAACGCGACCCCGTGGAAGACTTCGAGCGTGTTGCCCGAGGGGTCCTCAAAGGACACCAGACCGTCCACCCGCCGATCGGCCAGCTGATCCGGCGTGCCTTCCTTGTACGGCACCGAGTGCGCGTCGAGCGAGGCCCGGATCTCGTCGAGTTCACCGGCGTTGGCGACCTCCCAGCCCGCCTGCGCGAGCCTGTCCCGTTCGCCGGGGAAGATCACCAGCCGGGCCGGGAAATCGTCCATGCGCAGGTAGAGCGCGTCCGGATTCGTGCCGGAGCCCTCCACCATGCCGAGGACCTTCAGCCCGTATTCGCGCCACGCGGCCATGTCGGTGGCTTCGATGCGAAGGTAGGCGAGCGAACGGATACCCATCAGGAGGCTCCCAGGAAGTCGAGTGCCAGCCGGTTGAATTCTTCGAACTTCTCCAGCTGCGCCCAGTGCCCGCAACCACCGAACACGTGCAGCTGGGCGCGCGGGATCGTCTTCAGCGCGAGCAGGGCGCCGTCGAGCGGATTGACCCGGTCCTCCCGGCCCCAGATGAGCAGCACCCGCTGGCGCAGGCGATGCGCCTCACGCCACAGCATGCCCTCCTCGTAGGTGTCGGGCTGGGCGAACGACTTCCCCATCGCCTTCATCGCGGCCAGCGACTCGGGCGCGCTCGCGGCGGCGAACCGCTCGTCGATGAGTTCGTCGGTGATCAGCGACTGGTCGTGCACCATGATCCGCAGGAAGGCTTCGAGCTTCTCGCGGCTCGGGCCCGGCGGGGCGCTGAACCGGCCCAGGTTCTTGATGCCCTCGGTGGGATCGGGGGCGAACAGGTTCAGGCTCAGCCCGCCAGGGCCCATCAAGACGAGCCGCCCGGCGCGTTTCGGGTGGTTGAGCGCGAGCCGCACGGAGGTCCCGCCACCGAGCGAGTTGCCGACGAAATGCGCGCGCTCGACGCCGAGTTCGTCCATCAGCCCGACGACGGCGTCCGCACTGTGGCGGAAGTACTGCGGATGCTCGGTCGGCTTGTCCGACCGGCCGAACCCCGGCTGGTCGATGGCCAGTGTCCGGTAGTTCTTGGCGAACACCGGCAGGTTCCGGCCGAAGTTGCTCCACGCCGACGCGCCGGGGCCACCACCGTGCAGGAGGATCACCGTCTCCGGATGTTCCCCGCCCGCCTCGTGGTAGTGCAGCTTCAGTCCACCTTGGACGGTGACGTACTTTCCTTCGGTCATCAGACCATCGCATTCTCGACGGGCAGCCCGAAGGCGCCGGTTCCGAACATGACGTAGGCGCGCTCGGCGTCGTTCGCCGCGTGCACGCGGCCGGCGTGAGCGTCGCGCCAGAACCGCTGGATCGGGGTTCCGGCCTGCAAGGCACGGCCACCGGAGTTTTCGAAGAGCCTGTCGATCGCGAAGATCGCGCGTTCCGTCCCGCGGACCTGGTCGCGGCGCACCCGCAGCCGGGTGGGGAACGGCAGCTTCTCCCCCTTGCACGCCAGCTGGTACAGCTCGTCGATGTTGTGCGTCAGCTGAAGCCAGGCCGCGTCGATCTCGCTCGCCGCTTCGGCGATACGTACCTTCGCGAACGGGTCCTCTTTGGACTGTTCACCCGCGTAGGCGGCGCGGACCCGCTTGCCCTGGTACTCGACGTGCGCGTCGTAGGCGCCCTGCGCCATCCCGATGATCGGCGCGGTGATCGTGCTCGGATGCACCGAACCATAGGGAAGTTTGTACAGCGGACCGGGGTTGATCTCCTGGCCCGGTGTCTTGCACTTCGACGTCGCGATGAAGCTGAGCGCGCGGTGCTTCGGGACGAAGACGTCGTTCACGATGATGTCGTTGGACCCGGTACCGCGCAGGCCCACGGTGTCCCAGACGTCTTCGATCGTGTAGTCGGAGATCGGCACCAGGTAGGTGCAGAAGTCGACCGGCTTGCCGTCCTTGAACACCGGGCCGCCGAGCAGCACCCAGGTCGCGTGGTCACAGCCGGAGGAGAAACTCCAGCGCCCGCTGAGCCGGTAGCCGCCGTCGACGACGTCCGCCTTGCCCATCGGCGCGTACGACGAGGAGATCCGGACGTCCGGGTCGTCGCCCCAGACGTCCTGCTGTGCCTGCGCCTCGAACAGCCCGAGGTGCCACGGGTGGACGCCGAGGATGGAGGCGACCCAGCCGGTGGACCCGCAGGCGCTCGCGACGAGTTTGACGCACGTGTAGAAGCTCACCGGGTCGGCTTCGAGGCCACCGAACGTCTTCGGCTGCAGGAGTTTGAAGAATCCGGTCTCCTGCAGGGATTTGACGGACTCCTCGGGAATGCGCCGGGCGTCCTCCGCCTCCTGCGCCCGCTCTCGCAGGACCGGCAGGAGCTCCCGGATCCCCGCGATCACGTCCTGCGCGGCGTGCTCGCTCATATGCGTTCCCTCTCTCGCCATCGACCGTGAACCGGATCCAAGACTAGAACACGTTCTCGTTTTTGTCGACCGATCCCCGGTCGAGGGCACTGTGCGCTCCGGCACGGCGGCCGGAAAACACACAATCGGCCAACGACAGACCGCTCACATAGGACCTAGAACAGATTCCCACCGCGGTCCGGCCCGCCGCGTACAGCCCGCGGATGGGCGCCCCGGAGACGGCTCGGACGGCGCCGGTCTCCTCGTCGACGACCAGGCCACCCAGCGTCAGCATCGGGCACGGATAACCGATGTTGGGCCGGATCGAGACGTCGATCAGCGAATACGGCGGCCGGTCCAGTGGCCGCGCGAACTCGGCGGGTTTACCCGTCGGATCGGCACCGGAGCGGGCGGCCTCCACACTGGCGGCCAGTCCGCCCGGATCGACACCGGCCTTGCGCGCGACGCCTTCGAGCGAATCGGCGACCACGCGTTGCCGCAGCAGGTAACGCACCTGAAGTCCTTGGAACCACTGACTTTGCCCGCGAGCGTCGCGCCGGACCTCCCGCACGATGGCGTCGTCGACCAGCAGCCAGCCGCGCCCCCCGTGTTCGGTGACCATGCGTTCGCCGACGGCCGCGCCGTACCGCGATTCGTCGATGATCCGGCCGCCGGCCTTGTCGACGAGCAAACCGCCAAGAAACGCCGACGGCGGGGTGATGAACCGCCAGGCGGAGATCCGCCCGAGTTCCGCGGTGGCCCCACCCGCCTCGACGCCGAGCCGGATGCCGGACCCGTCGTCCGCCGACGTCCCGAGTGCCAGCCCGCCGCGATACGCGGGTGCGTGCTCCCGCACCATCTCGCGGTTCGCGATGAACCCGCCCGCCGCGAGCACCACCCCGCGCGTGGCCGAAATCCGCAGCTCACGACCGTACCGACGCTCGATCCGCTCCACCCGCCGATGCAGTGACTTCCGCATCGAAGGCACGTAGATCCCCGGTTTCGCGGCATACGCGGCCAGTCTCCGGTGCGTGGCCCGCACCCGGGCGGGCGCGTCCCGCAGGGTGGACACGACGACACCGGTCACGGTCCCGTTCTCGTCGATGATCAGGTTTCGCGCCACGGTCTGCGGCAGCACCTCGATCCCACGACTCCGGACGGCCTCCATGAGTCGCTTCATCAGCAGTTTTCCCGAAGTACCGGGACCTTTGACGCGATGACCGCGCGGCGCCGGCTTGGCCGCGTCGCGGAAGCCGCCCGCCGCCTCACTGCCCGAGTAATACAGATAGTGCGCGTCGCTCGGATACGACGTCTTGTACGGGCACAGACTGCCCTCGAAGGGGACGCCGTTGCCCTCCAGCCAGGTGATCATCTCCGTACTGCCCGCGCAGAACCGCCGCAGGGTCTCCTCGGAGACGACGTCACCGACCTCGAGCCGCAGGTAGTCGTACATCGCGTCGACGGAATCGTCGACGCCCGCTTCCCGCTGCTGAGCCGTCCCGCCTCCGGCGTAGACGACCCCACCGCTCACGGCGCTCGCGCCACCGCCGGAGAACCGGTCCAGCACGAGCACCCGGGCACCGGCGTCGGCCGCTTCGATCGCCGCGCAGGCGCCCGCCGCACCGAAACCCACGATCACCACATCCGCGACGAGGGAGTCCATGCCCCCACCCTAGAACTAGAACACGTTCTCGTCTATGGTGACTGGAGCAGCGCGGATGCTGCTACATGCTTCCTACAACGTGTTCCAGGTGAGGGGCGTATGGACTACGACGTGATCGTGGCGGGCAGTGGTGCCGCCGGGATGACCGCCGCACTGTCCGCAGCCCACCGGGGACTCAAGGTCCTGGTCGTGGAGAAGGCCGCCCACTTCGGCGGTTCGACGGCGCGCTCCGGTGGCGGCGTCTGGATCCCCGGCAACCACGCCCTGCGCGCGGCCGGGATCGACGAACCCCCGGAGCGGGCGCACGAGTACCTCCAGTCGATCGTCGGTGACGTCGTCCCGGCCGAACTGCGGTCGGCGTTCCTGGACCGCGGCCCCGAGGTCTTGTCCTTCGTCTGCGAGAAGACGCCGTTGCGCTTCCGCTGGGTCCGCGGCTACTCGGACTACCACCCCGAAGCCCCGGGAGGGCGTGCCGGTGGACGCTCGGTCGAACCGGCCGCCCTCGACGGCAATCTGCTCGGGCCGGAGCTGGCGAATCTGGAGCCGCCCTACAGCGCTCCCCCGCTCGGCGTCCCGATCACCCAGGCGGACTACCGGTGGCTGAGCCTGCTCGCCCGGCATCCGCGCGGGATCGTCCGTGTCCTCGGCCTCGGCGGCCGCTGGCTGGTCGGCCGGATCCGCCGTCAGCGGCTGCTTTCCATGGGGCAAGCGCTTGCGGCCGGGTTGCGCGAGGGGCTGCGGCGAGCGGATGTCCCCGTCTGGCTGAACACGCCACTGGTGGACCTCAAGATCGAAGGCGACCGCGTGATCGGCGTCGTGGTCCGCCGTCAGGGTGAAGAGGTCCTCATCCGCTCCCGGCTCGGCGTCGTCCTCGGCGCGGGCGGGTTCGAGCGCAACGAGGAGATGCGGGTCAAGTACCAGCGCGCGCCCATCGGCACCGAGTGGACCGTCGGCGCCGAAGCCAACACCGGAGACGCCATCGGCGCCGGGCTCAAACTCGGCGCCGCCACCGACCTGATGGACGACGCCTGGTGGGGCCCCTCCATCCCGCTGACCGGCGGCCCGTGGTTCGCGCTCGCCGAACGGTCGCGGCCGGGCTGTCTGATGGTCAACGCCCGAGGCGAGCGGTTCGTCAACGAATCGGCGCCCTACGTCGAGGCCGTCCACGCGATGTACGGCGAAGGCGACGGACCCGGCGAGAACATCCCGACCTGGCTGGTGTTCGACCAGCGCAACCGCAACCGGTACATGTTCACCGGCCTCGGCCCGCGCCAACCGCTGCCCGGCCGCTGGTTCAAAGCGGGCATCGCGGTCAAAGCGAGCACGATCGCGAAACTCGCCGAACGGATGGAGGTCCCGGCAGACGCGCTGGAAGCCACCATCCAGCGGTTCAACGGTTTCGCCCGCCAAGGCGAGGACGAGGACTTCCACCGCGGGCGGAGCGCGTACGACCACTACTACGGCGACCCGCGGAACAAACCCAATCCGAGCCTCGGCCCGCTCGACGTCGCGCCGTACTACGCGGTGAAGATCGTGCCCGGTGACCTGGGCACCAAGGGCGGGTTGAGGATCGACCGGCACGCGCGTGTCCTGCGCGAAGACGGCTCGGTGATCGACGGGCTTTACGCGGCGGGCAACACGAGCGCGGCGGTGATGGGCCGCACCTACGCCGGCCCCGGCGCGACGATCGGCCCGGCGATGGTGTTCGGCTACCTTGCGGCCGAGCATCTCGCGCTGCAAGATCAGACCAACTCGGGAGGCAGCCGATGACGACGGAATCCGTACGGCAGATCGACGCGGGCGCGCCCCCTTCGCGGTTCGCGCGCGGCTGGCACTGTCTCGGGCTGGCCGAACCGTTCCGGGACGGGAAACCGCACGCCATCACGGCTTTCGGCACGAAACTGGTGGTCTTCGCCGATTCGTCCGGCAAGCTGAACGTGCTCGACGGGTACTGCCGCCACATGGGCGGTGACCTCACCCAGGGTGAGGTCAAGGGCGACGAGATCGCCTGCCCGTTCCACGACTGGCGCTGGAGCGGCAACGGCAAATGCGCCTCGATCCCTTACGCCAAAAGGGTTCCGCTGCGGGCGCGGACGAAGTCGTGGCTGGTGCTGGAGGAGAACAAGCAGCTGTTCGTCTGGAACGACCCGGAGGGCAACCCGCCACCCGAGGACGTCGTCATCCCGCGGATCGAGGGCGTGTTCAACGGCGAGTGGAGCAACTGGACCTGGGACTCGGTCCTGATCGAGGGCTCCAACTGCCGCGAGATCATCGACAACATGGTCGACATGGCGCATTTCTTCTACATCCACTACGCCTTCCCGACCTATTTCAAGAACGTGTTCGAGGGGCATATCGCCACGCAGTACCTGAACACGAAGGGCCGTCCGGACAAGGGAATGGCGTCGAACTACGGCGGCGAGGAGAACCTGCTGCGGTCGGAGGCGTCCTATTTCGGGCCGTCGTACATGATCAACACCCTGCTCAACACCTACCAGGGTTTCGAGATCGAGAACGTGCTGATCAACTGTCACTACCCGGTCACCGAGAACTCGTTCGTGCTGCAGTGGGGCGTGATCGTGAAGAAGCTCCCCGGGATCTCGGACGAGCACGCGGACAAGATCGCCGGGAAGTTCGCCAAGGGCATCGGTGTCGGCTTCCTGCAGGACGTGGAGATCTGGCGCAACAAGACGCGGATCGACAACCCGTTGCTGTGCGAGGAGGACGGGCCGGTGTACCAGCTCCGCCGCTGGTACGACCAGTTCTATGTGGACGCCGCCGACGTCACCGAGGACATGACGCGGCGCTTCGAGTTCGAAGTGGACACCAGCCGCGCGAACGAGGTCTGGGCGGCGGAGGTGGCCGAGAACCTGGCACGGCAGCAGGCGGAAGAGGCCGGGGTGTGAAGCCCGAGACCGTCGAATTCCTCACCGCCGGGCTGCGCCCGCTGGCCTGCCGGACGTGCGGGACCTGCGTGCTGGTCAAGAAGAACAGCGTGCAGCACACCAGCATCCAGTGGACCACCGACGCGGCCGCGAGCTGCCCGGTGTTCGCGGAGCGGAAGGCGTCCGGGGCCCAGACGGCGTTGCTCGACACCTGCGCCAACCTCAGCGACAGCATCGACGCCGCGCTGAAGGACGGCCTGCTGGAGGTGCCCGAATGAGCGGTCCCGTCACCGTGACCGTGGCCGAGGTCATCACCGAAACCGCCGACGCGCGCTCGATCGTCTTCGACATCCCGGCCGAGCACGCCGCGGTTTTCGCCTACACCCCAGGGCAGTTCCTCACCGTCCGCGTGCCGAGCGAGCGGACCGGGTCGGTGGCCCGCTGCTATTCGCTCTCCAGCGCGCCGCACGAGAACCGCGTCCAGGTCACCGTCAAGCGCACCGCCGACGGCTACGGGTCGAACTGGCTCTGCGACAACCTCCGCGCGGGCCAGGAGGTCCAGGTCCTGCCGCCCGCCGGGGTGTTCAGCCCCGCCTCGCTCGACGAGGACTTCCTGTTGCTCGCGGGCGGCAGCGGGATCACGCCGGTGATGTCGATCCTGAAATCGGCGCTGGCGCACGGGACCGGCAAGGTGGTGCTGCTCTACGCGAATCGCGACGAGCGATCGGTGATCTTCGCACGGGAGCTGGCCGGCCTCGCGGCGAAGCACGAAGACAGGCTGATCGTGCTGCACTGGCTGGAAAGCCTGCAGGGCCTGCCGACCGAGGCCCACTTGCGCGCCTTGGTGCGGCCGTACACCGCGCACGAGGCGTTCATCTGTGGCCCGGCCCCGTTCATGGACGCCGCGCGCACCGTGCTCAAGGAGCTCGGCGTACCGCGCAAACGCGTCCACTTGGAACGGTTCCTTTCCCTCGGCGGGAATCCGTTCGAGGTGGCCGAACCCGTCGCCGTCGAAGAGGCCGAGACCCCGGCGGGACTCGAAGTCTCCTTGGACGGCGAGACCAGGAAGCTGGCGTGGCCACGCCGGACCAAGCTGCTGGACCTGTTGCTGGAAAAGGGGTTCGACGCGCCTTATTCCTGCCGCGAAGGCCAGTGCAGCGCGTGCGCCTGCCGGATCACCTCCGGCGAGGTGAAGATGCTGAACAACGAGGTCCTCGACGGCGACGACATCGCCGAAGGCATCGTGCTGGCCTGCCAGTCCCTGCCGCTGACCGATGAGGTCACCGTCACCTACGGGTAGGAGTTTTCCGTGCCCATCGATCCTTCGGTCGCGATCGGTGCCGATCTCGGCGAGGTGGGTTTCGCCTGGACCGCGTCGGACGTGCAGCTCTACCATCTGGCGCTGGGCGCGGGCTCGGATCCGCTGAGCCCGCGGGAACTGCGCTACACCTACGAGGACGGCCTCCAGGTCCTGCCGACGTTCGCCACCGTGGCGGCGAACCTGCGCGTGTTCGAACCGCCCGCGGTCTCGTTTCCCGGCGTCGAGGTCGATCTCGGGAAAGTGCTGCACGGCAAGCAGGAAGTGATCGCGCACCGGCCGATCCCCGCCTCCGGCAAGGCCGTGGCCCGGACCCGGATCGTCGACGTCTTCGACAAGGGCAAGGCGGCGGTGATCGTGAACGAGACGGTCGCCACCGATTCCGACGGGACTCCACTATGGACACTGCGGTCGAGCATCTTCGCCCGTGGCGAAGGGGGTTTCGGCGGTGAACGCGGACCGTCCGATCGCGTCGAACTCCCCTCGCGGGAACCGGACGCGGTGATCGACACCCCGACGTTGCCGCAGCAGGCCTTGCTCTACCGCCTCTGCGGGGACCGCAACCCCCTGCACGCCGATCCCGCGTTCGCCGCGGCGGCCGGATTCGACAAGCCGATTCTGCACGGCTTGTGCACCTACGGCGTCATCGCGAAGGCGGTCACCGACGAATTCCTCGACGGCGACGCCTCCCGCGTCGCGTCGTTCTCGGCCAAGTTCGCCGGCGTCGTCTTCCCCGGCGAACCGCTGCGGACCCGCGTCTGGCGCGAGCCCGCCGGGCTGATGATCATGACCACCGCCCCCGATCGGGACGACGCGCCCGTTCTTTCGGACACTTTGTTGACCACGACAGACTGAATCCTTGTCCCCGCTGGTCAGAACTCTGGCTAAACTCGGCCGGGTGCGCCCCTTGATCTCGGACCCGTATGCCGAACTCGGCCGGGACTACGCGCGATCGAGACGTCCTGATCCCCGGATCGCGGCCGCCGTGACCGCCGCTCTCGGCGACGCGCGCTCGGTGGTCAACGTCGGCGCCGGAGCCGGTTCCTACGAACCGGAAGGCCGCGACGTGCTCGCCGTCGAGCCGTCGCGGCGGATGATCGAACAGCGTCCGGCCACCGCGGCACCCGCCGTCCAGGCGTGCGCCGAGAACCTGCCCTTCCCGGACGGCGCCTTCGACGCCGCTCTCGCGGTGCTCACCGTGCACCACTGGACGGACGTGACCGCCGGGCTCGCCGAACTGCGGCGCGTGTCCCGCCGCCAGGTGATCCTGACCTGGGACCAAGCGGTGTTCGCCCGCTTCTGGCTGGTGCGTGACTATCTGCCGGAGATCGCCGAGCACGAGAGCCGGCTGGCCTGCCTCGACAGGATCGTCGAGGAGCTGACCACGGCGGGCGGGACGCCGTCGGTGACCCCGCTGCCGGTGCCCTCGGACTGCGTCGACGGCTTCCTCGGCGCGTATTGGCGCAGGCCGGAGGCCTACCTGTCGGAACGCGTGCGCGCGGGGATGTCCGGTGTCGCGCTGCTGGACCAGAACGTCGTCGCGGAGGCGGTCGGCCGGTTGCGCGCCGACCTCGCGGACGGGCACTGGCACCGGCATCACGTCGGCCTGCTGGGACGGACCGAGCTGGACCTCGGGTACCGGCTCGTCACCACGTGATCTTCAGTACACAGTGGACACCTCTCGCCGCGTGGACGGCGGTCGACCTCCGGTTCGGCTCGTGGTATTCATGGCTTTCGTGACGGCGGGGACGGGAGCGGCATGACGGCGGAATACTTCGTGGTCCGTGGCCAGGTGGAGAAGGGCGACCAGCGGGGGCGGGAACTGGGTTTCCCCACCGCCAACATCGCGCTGCGCGACCAGGACGGCCAGGTCGGCGACGGGGTGTGGGCGGGCTGGGCCGAACGCGCCGACGGCACCCGGATCGCGGCCGCGGTCTCGGTCGGCAGGCGGCCGACGTACTACGGCGCCGACGGCTACCGGCTCGTCGAGGCACATCTGCTGGACTTCACCGGGGATCTCTACGGCGAGGTGCTGACCGTCTGGCTGGGGAGCCATCTGCGGGAGCAGGAGGCATACCCGTCGTCGGAGGCGCTGATCGTCGCGCTGGAGAAGGACATCGCGAACACCGCCGAATGGGCCGCGGGCAACCCGGCCGACGGCCTGCCGGACCCGGGCGACGCCGGGGACGGGGTCGTGCGCCGCGTTGCCACCTGAACGCGATCAGCCCGCTAAACGCGAACTAGAGGACCAAGCTGCAGCGTCACGTTCGGTAACCTCTCGGCGGTGAACGGTCACGGATCGCCGCGCTCCGACGACCCGCCCCTGCCCGGCACGCGTTGCCACCTGAACGCGATTAGCCCGCTAAATGCGGTCAGACGGCCGCGCCGAGCAGCATGTAGCCCATCCCCAGCCCCATGATCACCCGGCACACCCACCGCGACACCTGTCCGGTGCCCGGGTCACCCCGCGCCGCCAGCATCCCGGCCCGCACCGCGTCCACCGCGAAATACGCCGCCACCCCGCCGAAAACCAGCGACAACCAGAGCGCCGGGGTGACGTCGGGGCCGGACATCACCAGCCACGGCCCGTGGGAGACCTCGCTGTGGGGCATGAACGTCACCATGACCAGCATCGCAGCGGCGGAGACGGCGTGGTGCCCGCAGGTGGCGTGCCCGGAGCGCCGGCCCTTCCACCACGAGACCGCGAACCATCCGGCGGTCAGCGCCAGCACCGCCTGCCAGCCCGCCGCCGGGATCGGGCCGCCCACCGGGGACAGCATCGCGACCATGGCGACGACGAGCAGCAGTTCGGCCAGATCCCCGTTGCGGACCGTCGCGCCCACCTGGCGGTAGTCCAGTCGGACGAGTCTCAGCACGCACGGCAGCACCAGCGCGGCGAACACCGCGGTCAGGGTCCAAGCGACGACTCCGGACATGGCACCTCCCGGCCGGTGTTCCCTTCACCGTGGCAGGTGCTGCTCTAGTACACCATCGGGCAATGAGGTGATCTCACCCCGCGGTCAGCACCAGTCCGCTCGTCGGTACGCCGGTTCCGGCGGTCACGAGGACGCGCTCGGCGCCCTCGACCTGATTGACGGCGCTGCCCCGTAGCTGCCGGACCCCTTCGGCGATGCCGTTCATCCCGTGGATGTAGGCCTCCCCGAGTTGCCCGCCGTGCGGGTTGAGCGGCAGCTTCCCGTCGAGTTCCAGGGTGCCGCCGCCGATGAAGTCCTTGGCCTCCCCCTTGCCGCAGAAGCCGAGTTCCTCCAGCTGCATCAGGACATAAGGGGTGAAGTGGTCGTACAGCACGGCGAGATCCATGTCGCCGGGCCCCAGCCCGGACTGTGCCCACAGCTGCCGCCCGACGACCCCCATCTCGGGCAGCGCCGGGAGGTCGTCGCGGTAGTAGCTGGTCATCACGTACTGGTCCGGACCACTCCCCTGCGCGGCCGCCGCGATCACGGCGGGCCGGTGCGGCAGGTCGCGCGCCCGTTCGGCGCTGGTGACCACCAGGGCGACACCGCCGTCGCTCTCCTGGCAGCAGTCGAGCAGATGCAACGGCTCCGCGACCCAACGGGACGCCTGATGGTCTTCGAGGGTGATCGGCTTGCCGTGGAACCAGGCTTTCGGGTTCGTCGCCGCACGGGCGCGGTCGACGACGGCCACCCGGCCGAAGTCCTCGCTGGTGGCGCCGTACTCGTGCATGTAGCGCCGGGCGAGCATGGCGACCGTCGCGGCGGGCGTCGCGATTCCCATCGGGTAATGGAACGCGTTGTCGACGCCGGAGGAGTTCACCTGCCCCGCCGCGGCCGAGGACACCTGGCCGAACCGCGTCCCCGACCGCTCGTTGAAGGCGCGGTACGCCACGACGACGTCCGCGACGCCGGTGGCCACGGCCATCGCGGCCTGTTGCACGGTCGCGGCCGCCGCTCCGCCGCCGTAATGGATCCGGCTGAAGAACTTCAGTTCGGGGATGCCGAGTTCCCGTGCCACGGCGATCTCGCTGTTGCCGTCCATGGTGAACGAGACCAGACCGTCCACTTCGGACGGCGCGAGGCCGGCGTCATCGAGTGCGGCCGAAACCGCTTCGGCCGCCAGGCGCAGTTCACTGCGGCCGGAATCCTTGGAGAACTCCGTCGCACCGATACCGGTGATCGCGGCTCGCCCGGACAGGGTCATCACTCGCCTCCCAGGGTGAGTTCCACGGTGCCGGCCACGTGCTCACCGAGACTGTCCACACCGGACACGGAGATCACCACGTCGTCGCCGTCCCGGCCGATGACCCGGCCGGTGAAGGTCAAGGTGTCGTAGGCGTAGCACGGCACGCCGAGCCGGATCTTGATCGACCGCACGAACGCCTCCGGCCCCGCCCAGTCGGTCACGAACCGCTGCACCAGACCGGTATCGGTGAGGATGTTGAGGAAGATGTCCTTCGAGCCACGCTGGACGGCTGCGTCCCGGTCGTGGTGGACGTCCTGAAAATCCCGGGTCGCCAGCGCGGTGCTCACCACGAAGGTCGGGGTGGCCTCGATCGTCAGCGGCGGCAGCTCGGTGCCGACCGGACAGTTCTTCATCGCGCGACCCTCCAGGCGGGCAAGGTCAGTTCCTCGTCGACCTTCACGAAGGCCGATTCCACCGGAAGTCCGATGTGGACGGTTTCGGGATCGGCGCCGAGCAGTTCACCCATCACCCGGACCCCCTCCTCGAGTTCGACGAGCGCGACCACGAACGGCAGCTCCTTGCCGGGCACCGGCGGATGGTGGTGCACGACGTAGCTGTAGACCGTCCCTCTGCCGCACGCGACGACGTAGTCCGGTTTGGCGTCGAGGTCTCGGTCCGGCGGCATCGGGCCGGGTGGATGCCGGAGGGTCTCGCCCCACCGCTGGATCCGCAGCTCCCCTTCACGCAGCCCGGCCCAGAAGAATTCGGTGTCCTTGCTGATCACCGGCCGCAGCACCGGTGCGGCCGCCGTGGCGGGCCCGGCGCCCGGCGGGCGGAACTTCAGTACCCGGAACATCATGTCCGCGACGGCCTCGTCGCCGACGTACCAGGTGGTCTTCGTCGTCACGAACCAGCCTTCGCCAAGGGCGGTGCGTTTCGGCCCGACGACGCTTTCCAGCTTCGAGGTCGCCGAGACGAGTTCGCCGTGCCGCAGGTAGCGGTGGTAGGTCTGTTCGGAGTTGGTCGCGACGACCGAGGTGAAGCCGGCTTCGTCGAGCACCTCCATCATCGCGCCGAGCGGATCGTCCGACGCCCTCGCGCCGTGGAGCCCGCCCATCGTCCACACCTGCGCCATCGCGGGCGGCGCGACAAGTCCCTTGTGGACACTCGCGGCCGCGAACTCCTCGTCGGTGTAGACGGGATTACGGTCGCCGATGGCCTCGACCCAGTTGTTCACCATCGCCTGGTTGACCGCGTCGCGGGCGGCCCTCGGCGAGGATTCCCCTTGCGCGGCGATCCGTTCGGCCGCTTCCTGGACGCTCATCGCGGCACCCTCGGCAGTCCGAGCCCGGCGGTGGCGATCAGCTCGCGCTGGATCTCGTTGACCCCGCCGCCGAAGGTCAGCACCAGATTGCGTTTGGCCACCACGTCCAGCCACAGCGCCAGTTCCGCGGTTTCGGCGTCGGCCTGATCGCCGTGTCGCGCCACGATCTCCTCCAGTCTCCTCGCCAGCCGCTGAATGCGTTCGGAACCGACGATCTTGGTGGCCGAAGCGTCGGCGACGGCCACCGGTCCGCTCGCCGACGACGCCGCGACCTGCCAGTTCAGCAGCTCGTTGACCCGCGCGGTCGCCAGCGTTTCCGCGAGCACGCGGCGCACGTCGGGCAAACGCAGCAACGGCGTGCCGTCCGGCGCCTTCCTGGACGCCGCCCAGTCGCGGACGCGGTCGCCCAAGCCGCCGATACGACCGGCCGGGCCGAGCATGACGCGTTCGTGGTTCAGCTGGGTGGTGATCAGCCGCCAGCCCTCGTTCTCCTTGCCCACCAGCATGTTCGCGGGCACCCGGACGTCCGAATAGTAGGTGGCGTTCACGTGGTGCGCGCCGTCGCAGGTGATGATCGGCGTCCACGAATACCCGGGATCGCGAGTGCTCGCGATGAGGATCGAGATTCCCTTGTGTTTCGGCGCGTCCGGCGCCGTCCGCACGGCGAGCCAGAGGTAGTCGGCGTCGTGCCCGCCGGTGGTGAAGATCTTCTGGCCGTTCACAACGTACTCGTCGCCCTCGCGCACGGCCGTCGTCCTCAGTGACGCGAGATCCGTTCCCGCGTCCGGTTCGGTGTACCCGATCGCGAAATGCACCTCGCCTGCCAGGATCTTGGGCAGGAACAAGGACTTCTGCTCCTCGGTGCCGAACGCCTGCAGCGTGGGACCGACGGTCTGCAACGTCACCGACGGCAGCTGGACGTCGGCGCGCGCGGCCTCGTCGACGAAGATGTGCTGCTCGATCTCGCCGAAACCCCGGCCACCGTACTGTTCCGGCCAGCCGACGCCGAGCCAGCCGTCGCGGCCCATCCGCCGCACGATCTCGCGGTACACCGGGCCATGCCGCTCGCGCAGCATCGCGCGCCGTTCGTCGGCACTCACCAGACCGGCGAAGTACTTCCGCAGCTCGGTGCGCAACTGGTGTTGCGCCGCGGTCAGTTCGATCAGCATCGTGTCACCCCGCCACCAGTTCGCCCAGCTCGGCCAGCCGATGCGAGGCGCCGCCGAGCGTCCGTCCGAGATCCTTGACCGCCGACGAGAACCGGTGCAGTGGATAGGTTTCGTCCACGCCGATCCCGCCGTGCAGGTGGTGGCAGACGGCCAGCGCCCCGGGCGCCTCCTCCGCCAGCCAGTACGCCGCGACGTCGAGTTCCGCTTCGGCGTCGAGTCCCTCCGCGAGCCGCCAGACCGCCGATCGCGCGGCGAGCTGAACGGTTCTCGAAGCCACGTAGACGTCCGCGATCTGCTGCGCCACCGCCTGGAACGCCGCCAGCGGCCTGCCGAACTGCTCGCGTTCGCCGATGTGCTTGGTGGTCAGCGCGAGCGCGCCGGCGAGCAGCCCGTCGCCGAAGGCCACCGTGCCCGCGAGGGCGAAGCGGTGCAGCGTCGCGATCGACTCGCCGGGTCCGTGCCCGTTGAGGAGGTCCGCGTCGGTGACGGTGACGGAATCCAGCCTCATCGTGTAATCCGGGGTGCCCGAAGAAGTTCTGGTCGGGGTCAGCGTCACGCCGTCCGCGTGCGGGTCGACCAGGAAGACACCGGTGCCGCCGGGCAGTGAGGCAGGGATCAGGATCCGGGTGGCCTCCGCCGCGAACGGCACGCCGATCTTGATCCCACTCAGCCGCCAGTCCCCGGCCGACTCCGCCGCGGTCGCGGGCCGGGTGGTGAACGGCGCGGAGGGTTCGTGCAGCGCGGCCGTGAGCACCGAATCGCCCGCGGCGACCGGCGGCAGCAGGGCCGCGCGCTGATCCGGTCCGCCCAGCGCCCCGACCGGCAGGACGCCGAAGGCCAGCGACGCCAGCGCGGGCACCGTGGAGGCGACGCGGCCGAGTTCGGTCAGGACCAAGGCGACTTCGGCGACGCCGAGGCCGTCACCGCCGAGTTCGGGGGGCAGCGCCAGTGCGAGCAGACCGGCGTCGGCGAGCGCGCGCCAGGTCTCGGCGGGTGCGCGCTCCTTGCCGAGCACGCGCGCGGTCAGCGCGGTGACCTCGGTCTGCGTCTCGTCGAACTGGAAGTCCACACTGGCTCCTCACCGGGCCGGACGGGCACAATACTGAAACCTGTTCTAGTCTTATCCGGAAGGCGGCCGGACGGCAACCCCCTCGAGAAACGGCGGCGGCGCATGGCAAGGACCCGGCTGAACAACGCGGGCTGGCACGCCACGCGCCGGCTGGTCACCGTGCCCGCGACCGCGGACGTGCCGCGACCGGAACCGGTTTCACTTCCCGGCCGCGGGCAGACGGTGGTGGTCGACGCCGGGCCGCGCGACGCGCCCGCGCTGATCCTGCTGCATTCGGTGGCCTGCACGGGTTTGCTGACCTGGTACCCGGTGCTCGCCCGGCTCGCCGAGCGCTATCGCGTCGTGGTGTTCGACCAGCGCTGGCACGGGCAGGGCATCCGGTCGCAGGAGTTCAGTCTCGAAGACTGCCGCGACGACGTGATCGCCGCGGCCGACGCGCTCGGGGTCGGCCGGTTCACCCTCGCCGGGTATTCGATGGGCGGCATGGTCGCGCAGCTCGTGGCGCACAGCTATCCCGAGCGGGTCGCCGCACTGGTGCTCTGTTCGACGGCGAGCAACTTCCGGCGCGGGCTTCGTCAGCGGGTCGCGCTCGACGTGTTCGGGCACACGATGCGGCGTTTACGCGAGGAGGCGCGCTTCGCGGACCGGCCGGCGAAGGCTTCCGGGCGGCGGCTCCGGGACCACCAGTGGGCGCTGGCCGAGTTCCGCGCGACCAGCCCGTGGGCGATCGCGGTCGCCGTCGACGCCATCGGACGGTTCGATTCGACGGCTTGGCTGCACCGGCTCCGGCTGCCGGTCTCGGTGGTGGTGACCGCGCGGGACCGGTTCATCGCGCCGTCACACCAGCGGTCACTGGCCGCGCGGATCCCCGGCGCGGCGACCTACGAGATCCCGGCCGGGCACGCGGCCTGCGTCCTGCGGGCGGCCGAGTTCGTCCCCGCGCTGCTGGCGGCGGTCACGTCTGCGCACGCGCGGCTTTGACCAGTTCCCCGAGGGCGTCGTGGAAATGGTCGGCGAGCGGCCACAGGTCGCCGGTGAGCTCACGGGCGCCGAGCAGGCCGACGTCGACCCGGCCCGCGTTGGACAGCACGGTCACGTTGAGCCCGGCGCCGTGGAACACCGGACCGAGCGGGTAGAGCCCGGTGATCCGGCAGCCCAGCAGATACAGCGGCATCGGCGGACCGGGCACGTTGGACACCACCAGGTTGTGCACCACCGGATGCCGTTCGGCGAGGCGCAGCGCCGAATACGCGCGCACCGCGAGCCCGAACATGGACGCCGCCGAGAACTGTGCCCAATCGCCGAGCATGTCGGCGTCGATGTCGTAGTGGTGATCCTTCGACAGCCGGTTCGACTCCGCGAGCATGAACACCCGCGCGGCGGGATCCTCCAGATGGGTGGGCAGCGACGCGAAGAACGCCGACACCTTGTTGCTGCCGTGGTCGCGTTCGGTCCGTCCGTGCACCGACACCGGCACGGTCGCCACCAGCGGATCTTCCGGCAGTTCACCCCGTTCCCGCAGGAACTGCCGCAGGGCACCGGAAACGACGGCGAGGGCGACATCGTTCACGGTCACCCCGAAGGCGTTCTTCACCTGCTTGACCTCGTCGAGGTCGAGTGAGGCGTAGGCGACACTGCGATGGGCGGTGATCGTCCCGTTCAGCGAGGTGCGCGGCGCCGTGAACGGCACCGGCATTCCCTTGCCCTGCAACGCCTTCCCGATCCACTTCGGCGCGAGCCCGAGCAGGTCCGGCAGCAGTTTCGCCAGCTCCACGGGACCTTTCACGAACGACGTCAGCCCCGCGCCGAGCAACGCCCGCCTGCCCGGTACCCCCGCGTTGCGGCGTTCGTCCCGCGCGACCTCAGGCGGCGGGGCGTCCGGGGTGAGACCGGCGAGAGCGGTGATCAGGCTCGCGCCGCCGACGCCGTCCACACTGGCGTGATGCATCTTGAGCAGGACGGCGATCTCGCCACCTGCCAGGCCTTCGATGACGTGCAACTGCCACAGCGGCTGCGCGCGGTCCAGCCGCTGTCCCGCGATGTGGGCGCAGAGTTCGGCCAGTTCCCGCCGGTCCCCCGGCGCGGGTACGCCGATCCGGTGAACGTGGGCTTCGAGGTCGAAATCCTCGTCCTCGACCCAGACGGGATGGGTCAGATTCCAGAGTGGATTGTGCAGCTTGCGCCGGAATGCCGGGATCAGCGCCACCCGTTCGGCCAGTTTCTCCTTGAAGCGCTCGAAATCGTAGCCACCGGGCATGGTCGAACCGTCCAGGACGAGCAGTCCGCACACATGCAGGACCTGGGTCGGTGTCTCCAGGTAGAGGAAACTCGCGTCCAGACCACTCAATCTCTGCATAAGAATCACCCTAGGCGAACTCTGCAACCGGTTCTACCGCGTCACCCGGCGGTAGCATCGGTGCTCATGCAGTCGAGTTTCGTCCTCCGCCAGGCACTCCAGCTCGCGCTCACCGCGAACGCGCTCAAGCCGCCACGCGCCGCCAGGACGGCGATCCCGGCGTTCTTCGCGGGCTGGCTCACCGGGGAGCTCGCCCCGCATCTGCTCGCGCTCACCGCGGCCGACGCGGCGGCACACGTCGCACGGCACCGGAGCGGTTCCAGCAAGACGGGCCTCGCGCTCGCGGCGGCGTCGGCGGCCGGGCTCGGCGCGCTGATCGTCCAGTCCCAGCGGGCCCGCGACGAGATCGAGACCGCGCTCACTGAAGGCATCGGCACGGCGTACCTCGACGAGCTGGAGCACCCGCCGGACCCGAAGGACCTCGCGACGCCGTGGGGGCAGCTGGCCATGCCGTTCCGCATGCGCGACCCGCAGGTGCGCCGTCAACGCAACATCGCGTACGCCCCGGGTGGGAAGCGGTTCCTGCTCGACGTCTACGCCCCGCGCGAACCGGTCACCGGCGCGCCGATCCTGCTGCAGGTGCACGGCGGCGCGTGGGTGATCGGCAACAAGGACCAGCAGGGCCTGCCGCTGATGCTGCATATGGCCAAACGCGGCTGGATCTGCGTCGCGATCAACTACCCGCTGTCGCCCGCCGCCCGCTGGCCGGCGCATATCGTCGCGGCCAAACGGGCGCTGGCCTGGATCCGGGACAACGCCGAGTCCTACGGCGGCGACCCGTCGTTCGTCGCCGTGACCGGGGGCTCGGCCGGCGGGCATCTCGCGGCGCTGATGGCGCTGACCGCGAACGATCCGGCGCTGCAGCCCGGTTTCACCGAGGCCGACACGAGCATCCAAGCGTGCGTCCCGCACTACGGCGTGTACGACTTCGCCGCGACCAGCGGGCGGCGGTCCAGCCAGACGCGGCTGAAGACGCTGATCGCGCGGCACGTCTTCGAGGCGGACAGGGATCCGGTGAACTTCCTCGACGACTACATCGCCGCCTCGCCGCTGGACCGGATCACCGAAGACGCGCCGCCGTTCTTCGTCATCCACGGCGTCCACGACTCACTCGTACCGGTGGGCGAGGCCCGCGAATTCGTGCGGCGGCTGCGCGAGAAGTCCCACCGCGAAGTCGCCTACGCGGAGATCTCCGGCGCGCAGCACGCTTTCGACGTCTTCCCCTCGATCCGCAGTGCGCATGTGGTCCGCGGGGTGGAGCGGTTCCTGGAGTGGAGTTACCGCACCTGGCGACGCCGGTCCAGCGCCTCGTGAATGGTCAGGGCGGGTATTTGAGGGGTAAGGCAAGCGTGTCGTGTTTCGGGCGAGCCGGCAGGCTGGGTGACGCGACACCGCACTCGCGTGCTCCGCACCACCGAGTGCGGCAGCCAGGCACGCGAGTCACGCCCTACCGAAGTACATGAAGGTCCCCTTCCTTGCGCTAGGCGCCAGGATCCCGGCAAAGTCGAGGTTGATCAAGGGCGAGCCGAGGTAGGGCAGGCCTGATTCTGGACGCCGCGGGGCTACAGGTGCGGTTTCGGAGGAATGGCGTGAGTGGCGATTCTGGGTGAGGGCCACTGGTGTCTTAGGTACCTACCATCGGGCGACACGCGTGATCCGACGGAGAGCACGCGTGAGTGAACGGAGAACACCCGACGAAACCTGCCGCTCCCGCGTGTCATCCATCCAGTCACACGTGTCCTCCGTCTGATCACACGCGCCATCCATCCAGCCACGCGAAACCACCCACTCGGCCCGAGTCGTGAGTGGCGATTCGGGCTAGAACACGAAACGCCACTCACGACCCCCTCGCGAAACCGTGCAAGATGCCCAAATCGGGCATCTTTGTCTCGGAAAGTGTCCCTTATGGACAGTCCGGACCCGGGTGAGACCCCTTGCGTGGCCCGCTCCCGCCGTGTCCACCACGACGCGTTCGTCTTGTCCCGCTCCAGAGGTGCAGCCGACCAGCACTTATGCGACTCTGCCGGACCCCTGGCGCCAGGCGCAAGGAAGGGGACCTTCATGTACTTCACGACCGGCCGCACGCCACGACACGTTTGACTTACCCCTCAATAGAACCGTCATTACCACTCACCAGGCTCGACGTCAGGGCGGGTAGATGAGGTCCATCGGCCGCGTGGACGCGGGACCGTCGACCCGCCAGCCCTCGCCGTCGCGGACGAAGCGGTACCAGCGCTCGTCACGGCCGTAGCGCAGCTGCAGGTCGCCTTGGGTGATCCGGTTCCGCCAGGTCTTCGGCTCCCCCGGGAGCCCCGATTCGGCTAGATCCGCCCTCGCCTGCGAGAGCGGCGCCTGCCCCGGCCGCCAGACCTCCCGGACCACCGCCATCCCGCCCCGGCCCGCCTCACTCCAGGCCTGTGTCCAGGCGGCCAGATCCCGCACCGGGACCCCCGCGGCCTCCGCGAGTTCGGCGATCGTGTCCGGGTTCCTGGCGGCCCGGCGGGCCAAGTCCTCCTCGAACGACAGTTCCGCTCCGCTTTCGGGCCCCATGACCAGCAGTTCCCAGGCCCTCGCGGCGGCGTCGGCCGCGAGTTCCGCGAACGTGTCGCTGCTCCAGCCCGTGCGATGCGGCGGGTCGACGTCGAGGACCGCGGGCGGCCCGACCGTGCCGGGAACGGCCAGCCGGGGCGGTAGCGCGGCGATCCGCCGGGTGTAGGCGCGTTTCGGGTCGACACCGGGTGCGGCGGGGGCGCGCACCCGCTTGCCCGGCGCGCTCGCGGGTGCCCGGCGGGCGCGCAGTTCCGCGAGCACGGCCTCACGCGAACGGCCGCGCAGCAGGAACAGCACGAACGGATCGGCGTCGACCTCGTCTGCGACCAGGTAGTACACCGCCGCGACATGTTTGCACGGATTCGCGCTGTCGGGACAGGAGCACTTCGGGCGCAGGTCACCCGGCCCTGGCAGGAGGTCCGCGCCGGTGGCCCGCGCGTCTTCGGCCAGCTCGCCGGGCAATTCGCCGTCGAGGAGGGCGGCGACGTGCCCGAGCCGCGCACCGACCATGCCGAGCAGGTTCTCCCACTGTTCCTCGGTGAACGCCCGCATGTGGATGGTCACCCGGTACGGCGAGGCACGGCTGCCCTGCACCGAAGCCGTCACCTCACCGGTGCCGACGACCAGTTTGCTGACCGTCCCTTTGCGCGCGTACGTGCGCCCGCGCGGCAGCCGGTTCGGGTCGAGTTTGGCGCGCTCCTCCAGCGCCTCGACCCACGCCTTGCCCCACCACGTGTTGCCGAAGGTGCGCCGCTTCCGGCCGGTCGCGCTGGGCATCAGGTCTCCCCGAGCCGGACGAGGTCGGCGAGTTCGTCGTCGGACAGTTCGGTGATCCAGTTCTCGCCCGCCCCGATGACCGCGTCGGCCAGCCCGCGTTTGGTCTCCAGGACCGTGGCGATGCGTTCTTCAAGGGTGCCTTCGGCGATCAGCCGGTGCACCTGGACCGGCCTGTCCTGCCCGATCCGGTACGCGCGGTCGGTCGCCTGGTCCTCGACCGCCGGGTTCCACCAGCGGTCGAAGTGGATCACGTGGGTGGCCCTGGTCAGGTTGAGCCCGACCCCGCCCGCCTTGAGCGACAGCAGGAACACCGGCACCTCACCCGCCTGGAACCGGGCGACCATCTCTTCGCGGGCCTTGGGCGTACTCGACCCGGACAGCAGCATCGTCGGCAGCCCGCGTTCGGCGAGGCGTTTCTCCAGCAGGCGGCACAGCTGGACGTACTGGCTGAACACGAGCACGCTGTCGCCCTCGTCGAGGATGACGTCGAGCAGCTCCTCGAAGGCGGCGAGCTTCCCGGAGCGGCCGTGCAGCACCCCGGGTTCCTTGAGGTACTGCGCCGGATGGTTGCAGATCTGCTTGAGCTCGGTGAGCAGCTTGAGCACCTGCCCGCGCCGGGCCACCCCGTCCAGCTCGCGGATCATCGCGAGGTTCTCCCGTACCACCGCCTCGTACAGCGTCGTCTGCTCGGCGGTGAGCGGGACGAACCGGTCGGTCTCGGTCTTGCGGGGCAGTTCGGGGGCGATGTCCGGGTCGGTCTTCTTGCGGCGCAACAGGAACGGCCGGACGGTCGTGGCGAGCCGTTCGGTCGCCACGGGGTCACGGTCACGCTCGATCGGCCGGGCCACCTTGCGGCGGAACCCGTCGAGCGAGCCGAGCAGACCAGGCGTCGTCCAGTCCACAATGGACCACAGTTCGGTCAGCCGGTTCTCCATCGGCGTCCCGGTCAGCGCGACCTTCGCCGCCGCCGGGATCTTCCGCAGTTCCTTGGCCGTGACCGAAAGCGGGTTCTTCACGTGCTGCGCCTCGTCGGCGGCGATCATTCCCCAGTCCACTTCGGACAGTGTCTCGCGATCCCGGCGGAGGACGCCGTACGTGGCGAGCACGACCTCGTCCGGCGCGACCTCGTCGAGATGCCGTCCACCGCCGTGGAACCGGCGTACCGGGATGTCCGGGGCGAACCGGGCGAACTCACGCTCCCAGTTGCCCAGCAGGGACGTCGGGCACAGGACGAGGGTGGGGCCCTCCTTGAGCGGCCGTCGGTGCAGGTGCAGGGAGATGAGCTGGATCGTCTTGCCGAGCCCCATGTCGTCGGCGAGGCAGGCGCCGAGGCCGAGCCCGGTCATCGTCGCCAGCCACGCCAGGCCGGCCTTTTGGTACGGCCGCAGGGTGGCCCGCAGTTCCGCGGGCTGCTCGATCGGTTCCGCGGCCGAGTCACGGATCCGCTGGAGCAGTCCCGTCAGCGCCGACGGCGCGGTGAACTCGACCTTCTCGCCGTCCAGTTCCAGTTCGCCGGTGAGCGCCGCGGCCAGCGCCTCGGCACCGGACAGCTTCTTCGCGCGATGAGCCCGCACCTTCGCGAGCAAGCGCGCGTCGACCTTGACCCACTTGCCCCGCAACCGCACCAGCGGCCGTTTCGCCTCGGCGAGCGCGGTGACCTCGGCGTCGGTGAGTTCCTCGTCCCCCAGGCTCAGCCGCCAGCGGAACTGCAACAGGCTTTTGAGCGTGAACTCGGGCCCGGTGACACTGCCGGGCGCCTGCGTCGCGCTCGCCTTGGCCTTGAGCTCGCCCGCGAACAGATCCTTCGGCCACTGCACCTCGATGCCGGCGCCGCCCAACGCCACGTCGCCGTGGGTGAGCAGGTCGACGACCTCGTCGTAATCCAACGCCAGTTCGGTCGGCGCGGCCGAGCGCAGCATGCGGCCCAGCGGCGCCCATGCCCTGGCGCCGCGACGCAGTCCGAGCAGCAACTGCGTCTCGACCTGCTCGCCCATCCGCTCCAGTACCGCCTCGGGCGCGTCCCACAGCGTCGCCGCCTCGACGATCAGGCTCGGATCGGCGGCGCTCCGCACGGCGAGGACGGCGGCGAACGTGGGTTCCTCTTCGGGGCTCTCGGCTTCCTGTACCTCCATGCGCAGGACGAGATGCGCGCCCCGCGCCTGCCGGGCGCTCAGTTCCGCGAGCCAGGCGGCACCGTCCGGCCCCACCAGCGTCGGCTCGGGCGCCGCGAAGGCCGGGCCGCCCGCCGCGACACTCGCCGCCGGCGTGCGCGCCAGCACGTCCGCCGTCGCGTCCCAGAACGCGCGGATCAACGACTCCGGCGAGTGCAGCCGGATCCGTTTCAGCCCGGACAACGGCAACGCGTGGGCCTCGGGCGGCAGCGCGGCGGCGAGCCCGCGCAGCATCTCCTCGTCGGCGACGTCGAACGGTCCGACCCGCCACGAATCCACCCCGCCGGGTGAGGCCGCGGGCAGCAGCCTTCCCCTGGCGATGAGGTTCACCCCGGCTTCGGCGACGGCCGCCCACGCGGCGATGGCCGGGCTCAGTTCGCCTTCCGCGGTCAGCAGCCGGGGAATCGCGCGCGACAACGGCACGAGTGCCGCGTCGACCTTCGTGCGCCGGAACACCTTTCCCACCGGCAGCACGAGTTCGATCGCGGTGTCACCCGCTACGCCGTCTCCCCAGAGCGCCAGCACGCCCTCCCGCGGGGGATCCGAGGGGACGAAGGTGGCCTGGGTTCCTGTGCCGAACTCCACGACCCGCACGTTAGAGCACGGGACCGACAGGCGGCGGGCAGCGGTGCCATGAAAGGTCCTTTCCTGGCAAATTTTGCCAGGAAAGGACCTTTCATGGCGCGCCGCGGGGCTGTGACCGGGACTTTCAGGACCGCGGAAGGCCCAGGAGCCGTTCGGCCGTCAGCGACAGCAGCACCTGCGTCGTGCCGCCCGCGATGCTGAGGCACCGGGTCAGCAGGAACTCGTGCTGCGCGGGGTCCCCGGCGACGAGCGCGTCCTCGCCCAGGTTCTCCAGCGCGAATTCCGCCACCGCCTGCCGATGCCGGACGCCCAGCAGTTTCCGCACACTCGACTCGGCACCCGGGTCCTGGCCGTCGAGCCGCCGTAGTGTGGCCCGCAGGTCGAGGACCGAACACGCGCTGCCTTCGGCGATCAGGCCGCCGAGGCGGTCGAGATCGGCACCGCCGTCGAGGACGGTGAGCAGATTCTCGACGCCTTCCCCCACCGCGGACCCGCTCCCGAGGGCGACCCGTTCGTTCGCCAGGGTCGTGCGCGCGAGCCGCCAGCCGCCGCCGACCTCGCCGACCACCTGGTCGTCCGGCACGAAGACGTCGTCGAGGAACACCTCGTTGAAGACGGCGTCGCCGGTGATCTCGCGCAGCGGGCGGGTGCTGATCCCGCCGGCGGTCATGTCGACGAGGAAGTAGGTGATGCCCTGGTGTTTCGGCGCGGCCGGATCGGTGCGCGCCAGGCAGATCGCCCAGTCCGCTTCGCGCGCGAGCGACGTCCAGACCTTCTGCCCGTTCAGCCGCCAGCCGCCGTCGACGCGCCTGGCCGTCGTGCGCAAAGACGCGAGATCGGAGCCCGCCTCGGGCTCGCTGAACAGCTGGCACCAGGTGATCTCGCCCCGCAAGGTGGGTGCCGCGAAGCGTTCCCGCTGGTCCGGCGAACCGTGTTCGAGCAGCGTCGGCACGGCCCACGCGCCGATGACCAGATCCGGACGGCGGACGCCCGCGTCGGCGAGGGCGGCGTCGATCCGCAGCTGCTCGGCGGCCGTGGCGCCCCGGCCGTACGGCGGAGGCCAATGCGGCGCCAAAAGTCCGCTGTCGGCCAGCGCGACGCGGCGGCCGGGTTCCGGCAGGGTGGCGATTTCGCCGACCAGGTCACGGAGTTCGACGTCTTCCCCGACGTCGACGCCCAGCGTCCGGCGGTCACCGCCCAGCGCGAGTTCGGCGGCGCGACGGCGCCAGCGGGCGGTTCCGCCGAGCCACTGACGCAGGGCTACGGCGCGACGCAGGTAGAGGTGCGCGTCATGCTCCCAGGTGAATCCGATGCCACCGAGGACCTGGATGCAGTCCTTCGCGTTGGCCACGGCCGCGTCGAGGGCGTAGGCCGCCGCCGTGGCGGCCGCGAGAGGATGCTGCGCCGGGTTCTCGGCGGCCCTCGCCGCGTCCCACGCGAGGGCGTCGGCGGCTTCGGCGCGGCAGAGCATTTCCGCGCAAAGATGCTTGATCGCCTGGAACGCCCCGATGGGACGGCCGAACTGCTCTCGCACCTTCGCGTACTCGACGGCGGTCCGGAGACACCATCGGGCGATCCCGGCGGCTTCGGCGGCACCGAGGGTGGCGGCGTAGTCGACCACGGGCAGCGACTCGAAAATCGCTTCGGGACGCACCCCCGCGCACCGGACCCGGCCGACCGGACGGGATACGTCGAACGGGTCGCACTGCTCGATGTCCACACCGGACGTCCCCGGTGGAATGAGCACGGAGAGGTCGCCTGCGAGAACCAGCAGCCATGCCGACGGGTGAACGTCGAGTGCCGGTCCCGACTCGCCGTCGACGACCGAGTCGGACACGAGGAAACCCGGACCGAGTACGACCGCCAGCTGTTCACTGCCGTCCGCGAGTCCGGGCAGGATCTCCTTGGCGGCCTCGGGAACCGTCGCGAGCACCGCGCCGCCCAACGCCGTTCCGAGCACAGGACCGGGCACGAGCGCTTCGGCCGCTTCGGCGAACCCGGCGGCCAGATCGGCGAGCGTGCCGCCCGCTCCGCCGACGTCTTCGGGGATCGCGACGCCGAACAGGCCGAGTTCCGCCAGCCCTGGCGGCGGCCCGGCGATCCGTCCGCTTCGGACCGCGTCGACCGGCCGGGCGGAGGCCGCCCACGCCCTGATCGACGCGGCCAGCGCCGTCTGTTCCTCGGTGAGCGCGATCGACACGGGTGGGACCTCCTCGCGGTGACCTACCGGCGAGTGTAGAACGTGTTACAGTTTCTTGCCCAGTGGGTCGCGACTTGAACCGTTCGTCCGCTTAGGTACGCTACGCGGGGAAAGTGGAACAAGTTCCGAAGCTCGGTTCGATAGAGCGGTTCGACGAAGGGGGCGTGGCGATGCCAGGGAAGGCCAAGGCACCCACGAGCGCGAAGGCGCGAAGCGGCAACGGTCTCTCCGCGCTGGGCGGCGAAGAGCTCGGCTCCGCGGCACAACGCGACCGGCGCCGCCGCATCATCGACGCGACCCTGACCCTCGCCGCGAAAGGCGGGTACGACGCGGTCCAGATGCGGGCGGTCGCCGAGAAGGCGGACGTCGCGCTCGGCACGCTGTACCGCTACTTTCCCTCGAAGATCCACCTGCTCGTTTCCGGGCTGGCCCGGGAATTCGAACGCGCGCAGGAGAAACTCGAACGCGCCGCCATCCCCGGCGACACCCCGAGCGAGCGGCTGATGTTCGTCCTCGGCCGCAACACCCGGCTGATGCAGCGCGACCCGCATCTGACCGAGGCCATGGTCCGCGCGTTCATGTTCGCCGACACCACCGCGGCCGCCGAGGTCGAGCAGGTCGGGCGGCTGATGGAGAACATGTTCGCCAAGGCCATGGGCATCGAGGACCCGACCGAGGCCGACCGCGACATCTTCCACGTCATCGCCGACGTCTGGATGGCGAACCTGGTCGCCTGGGTGACCCGGCGCGCGTCGGCGGCGGACGTGGCGAACCGGCTGGAACTTTCGGTGCACCTGCTGCTGGACAAGAACGACTGACCGGCCTCGCTCTCGTGCCATGAAAGGTCCTTTCCTTGCGAAATTTGCAAGGAAAGGACCTTTCATGGCACGAGAGCGAGGAAAGACCCCTTCAACGCGGATACCCCTCATGTCCGGCGCACCCCGGGGTCGGGCTCGGCAAAGTCGGGGTCATGAGTGGCGATTCAGACCAGAGCCAAGAGATGTTCTAAGCACCTACTGCCGGGTAAGCCTGCGGCGGTCGGTCCGTGAAGGGCCTCCTTGAGGGACTCTGATTCCCTCAAGGAGGGCGCCTGAGGCTGGTGTGACTAATGGGCCTTTTGTGGTGGCGTTTTTGCGCGTGAAGGCCCCCTTCCCTCGGCTGAGCCGAGGGAAGGGGGCCTTCACGCGCATCAGAACCATGCCAAGCCAAGCCAAGCAGTCTCAGGCGGTCAGCTTCGGAAGCACGTCCCGCCCGAACGTCTCGATGAACTCGTCCTGGTTCCGGCCCACATTGTGGATGTAGATCCGGTTGAAACCGGCGTCGACGTACTTCTGCAGCGCCGCGCGGTGCACGTCCGGATCGGACGAGACGACCATGCGGCCCTCGAAGTCCTCGCGCCGCACCAGTTTGGCCATCTGCGCGAAGTCGAACGGCGAGCGGATGTCGGCCTTCGGGAACTTCATGCCCCCGTTGGGCCATTGGTCCATCGCGTTGGCCCACGCCGTTTCGTCGTCCTCGGCCCACGACAGGTGCACCTGCAGCAGCTTCGGCATCGAGTCCGGGTCCTTGCCCGCCTTGCGCGCGCCCGTGCCGAAGTTGTCCAGGATGCCCGCGAGTTTCTCGATCGACGCGCCCGGCGTGATCAGTCCGTCGGCGAGTTCCCCGGTCTTGCGCGAGGTGTACGGGCCCGCCGACGCGATGTAGATCGGCGGCGGCTCGTCCGGCAGGGTCCACAGCCGGGTGGTGTGCAGTTTGAAGAACTCGCCACTGTGCTTGACGTCCTTGCCGGTGAACAGCTTCCGGATGACCTCGAGCGCCTCGAACATCCGCCGCACCCGCTCGGGCGCCTCCGGCCAGTAGCCGCCGATGATGTGCTCGTTGAGCGCTTCACCGGAGCCGATGCCGAGCCAGGTGCGGCCGGGGTAGGTGGCCTCCAGCGTCGCCGCGGCCTGGGCGACCATCGACGGGTGCAGCCGGAACGACGGGCAGGTCACGCCGGGGCCGAGGTCGCCGGTGGTGTTCTCCGCCAGCGAGGCGAGCACACTCCACACGAACGAGGCCTCGCCCTGCTGCGGGACCCAGGGCTGGAAGTGGTCGGCGGCCATCTGGCCGGAGAATCCGTGCTGTTCGGCCAGCGCCGCCAGCCGGATCGACTCGCGCGGTGAGAACTGCTCGAGTGCCGCGGCCAAGCCGATTTGAACCTCAGTCACGCCTGCTGCCCCTTTCGAAAGCTCTCGGCGACCTTCGCGTACTGGTCGAGTCGTTCCAGTGTCTCCGCTTCGGGCTCGGTCGGCAGGAAGAGCGTCGCCTCGTCGACGCCTCCGCTCGCCAGCGCGCGCAGCGCGTCCTCCTCCGGCGAAGCACCGAAAGCGGAGAACTTGACGTCGCTCCGGCCCTGGTCGGCCAGCCACTGACGGGCCTTGCGAAGCTCCTCCGGCGGGGTGTGGGCGTGCGGCAGCCAGCCGTCACCGAATTTCGCGATCCGCTGCATCGCCTTCTCCCCCGCGCCACCGATGTAGATCGGCGGATGCGGCTTCTGCACCGGCTTGGGCCACGCGAAGATCGGATCGAAGTCGACGAGCTTGCCGTGGAACTCGGCCTCGTCCTTGGTCCAGATCTCCTTCAGCGCGGCCAGCTGCTCGTCGACGAGCGCGCCGCGTGTCTTCGGATCCGTGCCGTGATTGCGCATTTCCTCCCGGTTCCACCCGACGCCGACGCCGAACAGGAACCGGCCGCGCGAAACCAGGTCCAGCGAAGCGACCTCTTTCGCGGTGTGGATGACGTCGCGCTGCTGCAGCAGCACGACGCCCGTGCCCAGTTTCAGGTTCGACGTGGCCCCGGCCGCCGCCGTCAGCGCGACGAACGGGTCCAAGGTCCGGTAGTAGACCCTCGGCAGCTCGCCGCCACCCGGGTACGGCGTTTCCCTGCTCACCGGGATGTGCGAATGCTCCGCGATCTGCAGCGAGCTGAACCCGCGCTCCTCCGCCGCGGCGGCGAGGACGTCCGGCCTGATGCCTTCATCGGTGATGAAGGTGGCGATTCCGATCTCCATGTCCAGCAACTACCCGGACACGCGCCGCGATATTCCCTGCCGCTAGACGTTGCGGCGGTACTGCCCGCCCACCTCGAAGAACGCCTCGGTGATCTGGCCGAGTGAGCAGACCCGTGCCGCGTCCATCAGCACGCCGAACAGGTTTCCGCCCCGGGTCGCCGCCTCGCGCAGGGTCTTGAGCGCGACCTGCGCCTCGTCGTGGTGGCGTCGCTGGAAGTCCTCGAGCCGCTCCAGCTGCGACCGCTTCTCGTCCTCGGTCGCCCGCGCGAGTTCGACCTCGACGTCGTCCTCGCCCGCGTTCGGGTTGCGGAAGGTGTTGACGCCGATGATCGGCAGCGTGCCGTCGTGCTTCTGGCGTTCGTAGAGGATCGACTCGTCCTGGATCTTGCCGCGCTGGTAGCCGGTCTCCATCGCGCCGAGCACGCCACCGCGTTCGGAGATCCGGTCGAACTCCAGCAGGACGGCCTCTTCGACCAGATCGGTCAGCTCGTCGATGATGAACGAGCCCTGCAACGGGTTCTCGTTCTTCGACAGGCCCCATTCCTTGTTGATGATCATCTGGATGGCCATCGCGCGCCGCACCGAGCTCTCCGACGGCGTGGTGATCGCCTCGTCGAAGGCGTTGGTGTGCAAGGAGTTCGCGTTGTCGTACAGCGCGCACAGTGCCTGCAGCGTGGTGCGGATGTCGTTGAAGCTCATCTCCTGCGCGTGCAGCGACCGGCCGGAGGTCTGCACGTGGTACTTGAGCTTCTGCGAACGCTCGTTGGCGCCGTAGCGCTCCCGCATCGCGACCGCCCAGATCCGCCGCGCGACCCGGCCCAGCACCGAGTACTCGGCGTCCATGCCGTTGGAGAAGAAGAACGACAGGTTCGGCGCGAAGTCGTCGATGTCCATCCCGCGCGCGAGGTAGCTCTCGACGTAGGTGAAACCGTTCGACAGGGTGAACGCCAGCTGCGAGATCGGGTTCGCCCCGGCCTCGGCGATGTGATAGCCGGAGATCGACACCGAATAGAAGTTGCGGACGCCGTGCTCGATGAACCATTCCTGGATGTCGGCCATCATGCGCAGGCTGAACTCGGTGGAGAAGATGCAGGTGTTCTGCCCCTGGTCCTCCTTGAGGATGTCCGCCTGCACAGTGCCGCGGACGTTGCGCAGCGCCCATTCACGCAGTTCGGCGATCTCGGCTTCGGACGGCGCGCGGCCGTGTTCGGCCTTGAACGCCTCGACGCGCTGGTCGATCGCGGTGTTGAGGAAGAAGGCGAGGATCGTCGGCGCCGGGCCGTTGATCGTCATCGACACCGAGGTGCTCGGCGAGGTCAGGTCGAAGCCGTCGTAGAGCACCTTCATGTCTTCGAGCGTCGCGATGGACACGCCGGAGGTGCCGACCTTGCCGTAGATGTCGGGACGGGTGTGCGGGTCGTGCCCGTACAGCGTCACCGAGTCGAACGCGGTCGAAAGGCGCTTCGCCTCGGAATCGGCCGACAGCAGCTTGAACCGTTTGTTGGTACGGAAGGGATCGCCCTCGCCGGCGAACATCCGCGCCGGATCCTCGCCCTCGCGTTTGAACGGGAAGACACCCGCGGTGTAAGGGAAGTATCCGGGCAGGTGCTCGCGGCGCAGGAAGGACAGCAGCTCACCGGATTCGGTGTAGCGCGGGAGCGCCACGCGCGGGATCCGGTTGCCGGACAGCGTGTCGCGCCAGAGCTGGGTGTGCAGTTCCTTGTCGCGGATCTTCACGACCAGCTCGTCGGCGCGGTAGGACTCGGCGAGTTCACGGAAACGCGAAAGCAGGTTCGTCGACTCGCCGTCCACATCGGACTCGGCCGCGGCGAGCAGCCCGTCGAGCGCGTCGGTGCTCGCGTCGACGGTGGCCAGCGCCTCCTTGGCGGCGGCGAGATGCTCGTACTTGCGCAGCGCGGCGACCTGCTGCTCGGTCTTGGCGTGGTAGCCGCGGAGGGTTTCGGCGATCTCCGCGAGATAGCGCGACCGGTTGGCCGGGATTATCGTGCTGGCGTCGGTGGAGACCTTGCCCTCGACCTTCGGCAGCACGCCGGGCGAGACGGTCAGGCCGCGTTCGGCGAGCGTGTCGCGCAAGTGCTGGTAGAGCGCGGTGACGCCGTCGTCGTTGAACTTCGCGGCGCTGGTGCCGTAGACCGGCATGTCCTCGGGCGAGGAGCTGAACGCCTCACGGTTGCGGACGAGCTGACGCGCGACGTCACGGCGGGCGTCCTCGGCGCCGCGGCGCTCGAACTTGTTGATCGCCACCGCGTCGGCGAAGTCGAGCATGTCGATCTTCTCCAGCTGCGACGCCGCGCCGAACTCCGGCGTCATGACGTACAGCGACTGGTCCACGTAGTCGACGATGCCGGCGTCACCCTGGCCGATACCCGGCGTCTCGACGATCACCAGGTCGAAGCCCGCGGCCTTGCAGGCGAGGATCGACTCGGAGAGACCGGTGGGGATCTCACCGCTGGTGGTCCGGGTGGCCAGCGAGCGGAAGTAGACGGGGCTGCCGTCGAGGCAGTTCATCCGGATCCGGTCGCCGAGCAGCGCTCCCCCGCCCTTGCGGCGCGACGGGTCGACGGCCAGCACGGCGATGCGGAGCTTGTCCTCCTGGTCCAGCCGGAACCGGCGGATCAGCTCGTCGGTGAGCGACGACTTGCCGGAACCACCCGTTCCGGTGATGCCCAGGACCGGCACCTGCCGCGTCTTGGCGGCTTCGGTGATCTTGCCGAGCCACTCCGGCGACAGCGATTCGCGCTGAAGCTGGGTGATGACCCGGGACAACGCCGGGATGTCACCCGAAAGCAGTTTGTCCAGCGAGCCCGGCGACTGCGCGGACAGGTCCGTGTCGCAGGCCTTGATCATCAGGTTGATCATGCCCGGGAGACCCATCTCGTAGCCGTCTTCCGGCGAGAAGATCCGCGCGACGCCGCGTGAGTGCAGCAGGTCGATCTCCTCGCGGACGATGACCCCGCCCCCGCCGCCGAACACCTTGATGTGCCCGGCGCCGCGTTCGTTCAGCAGCTCGACCAGGTAACTGAAGTATTCGACGTGCCCGCCCTGATAGGCGCTGATGGCCACGCCCTGGACGTCCTCGGCGATGGCCGCGGTGGCGACCTCGTCGACCGACCGGTTGTGCCCGAGGTGAACGACCTCCGCGCCCTGCGACTGCAAGATGCGCCGCATGATGTTGATGGACGCGTCGTGCCCATCGAAGAGGCTCGACGCCGTCACGAAGCGAACGGGATTCACGGGCCGGTGCAGGTCGGTGGTCATACCCTCCAAAATACTTGGACTTCCTACTGTTTTAAACCCATCCACTCGCGTGACGGCGCTCTCACTCGTTCTTGACAGATCGACACGCACCAGTATATTCAACCGAAGGGTTAAACAACCGATTGATTGAGCAGCGATGACCACTGATCAGCTCAGCGCCACGTTCGCCGCACTGGCGGACCCCACGCGGCGCGCCATCCTCGCCCGGCTCGCCACCGGGGAGGCGAGCGTCAACGAGCTGGCCGAGCCCTTTTCGGTCAGCCTCCAGGCCATCTCCAAGCATCTGAAGGTCCTCGAGCGCGCGGGACTGATCAGCCGGACCAAGACCGCGCAGTGGCGGCCCTGCCGCCTGGAGGCCGCTCCGCTCGGCGATGTCGCCGACTGGGTCGAGCGGTACCGGCGCTTCTGGGAAGGCGGCTTCGACCGCATGGAACAGCATCTGGCGGAACTGCAGAAAGGCGAACGAAATGACTGAGACCGTCACACTGCCGGAGGTCGTCTCGGCCGACGAATGGCAGGTCGCGCGAGACGCGTTGCTGATCAAGGAAAAGGAACTCACCCGGGCCGCGGACGCGGTCGCCGCCGAACGGCGACGGCTGCCGATGGTCCGCTTCGACGGCAAGTACGAATTCGAGGGACCGCAGGGGCGGGTCACGCTGCTGGACCTGTTCGAGGGACGGCGCCAGCTGGTCGTCTACCACTTCATGCTCAACCCAGGCCAGAAGGCGGGCTGCCCCGGCTGCTCGATGGTCGTGGACAACATCGGCCACCTCGCGCACCTGCACGCCCGCGACACCACGCTGTATGTGGTCGCGCCGGCGACGCTGCCCGAGATCGAGCGATACAAGGAACGGATGGGCTGGACCGTCCCGTGGGTCTCGACCGCCGACGACTTCAACCCGGACTGCGGCATCGATGGCGGATTCGGCGTCAGCGTCTTCCTGCGTGACGGCGACGAGGTGTTCCGGACGTACTTCACCGCCGGCCGCGGCGCCGACCAGCTGGTGGGGACGCTGCGCTACCTGGACCTGACGCCGTTCGGGCGGCAGGAGGCGTGGGAGGAGTCCGGTCGCGGGACCGACGGCCCCGGGCACTGGTGGAAGCGGCACGACGAGTACTGAGCCTCTTCGCATTCAGTCCTCTGAATGCGGCGAGGGTGTCGAGCGCCGACCGGTACCGAGCGTCCTCACCAGGCGGCAAAACTTCCGGTTGATGCCTCTATGTACGGTTTTGGAGGGCCAGGAAGTCCGTGATCTTGCAGGTCAGACGTCCTGGCTGCGACGGGGTCGTATGCGCCGGTGGTGGAGTTTGATCAACGTGGGGCAGGCCTGGTTAGGGACGCCAGCGGGTTCAGTGTCCACAAGGGACATCGCCGGGTGATTGAGTATCCGATTGATGTCGCTATGTACGGTTCGGGGCGGGGTCGTGAGTGGCGATTCGGGTTAGAACGCTCATTAACACTCACGACCCCCTCCTGAAACCGCGCAACTTGCCCAAACCGGGCACATTCGTCTCATAAAATGTCCCTTGAGGACAGTCGAGAGCCGGGTGTGGCCGCTTCGCGTGACCCCGCTCCCGCCGGGTCCATCACGACACTTTCGCTGTGTCCCGCTCTAACGGTGGAGCCGACCAGCAGTTATGCGACTTCGCCGGGCCCCTGACCCTCAAGGTAGGGAAGGAGGCCTTCACGGACCTTTGCCTTACCTCTCAAGGGCACCCGAATCTGTGGCTCCCTCCCAGCCTGTCTTGAAAGCCGGCGACATGGCCTCTTCGCATTTAGTCCTCTAAATGCGAAGAGGCCATGTCGAGAACCCCGGCTCCGCTCCGACCCCTTGGTGTCCGGCGCCCGGAAGGCGGGCGCCACACCGGAAGGATCAAGCCATGCGCAAGCTCGTCTACGCCGTCCACACCTCGCTCGACGGCCGGGTCGAAGGCCCGAACGGCGAGTTCGACTGGGCCGCGATGGGCCCGGAGCTGTCCGCCCACTCCCAGGAACTCAACGACCGCGCCGACACCCTCCTCTACGGACGGCGGGTCTGGGACATGATGTCGTCGTACTGGCCGCGGGCGGAGGAGATTTCGGATCACCCGCACGACCTCGCGTACGCGCCGATCTGGCGGGAGACACCCAAGATCGTCTTTTCGCGGACGCTCGAAACCGCGGACTGGGGCACCGAGGTCATCGGTGGCGACCTCGCCGGAAACGTCGCCAGGCTCAAAGGCAAGCCCGGCAAGGATCTGCTGTTGATGGGCGGGGCCGAACTGGCCACGGCGCTCGCCGACCTCGGCCTGATCGACGAGTTCCACGTCGTCGTGCACCCGGTGGTGCTCGGCGGCGGCAAGCAGGTGTTCGGCGGCGGCGTCCGGACGGACCTGCGGTTGACCGGCACCCGGACGATGGACGGGCGCGCGGTACTGCTGACCTACGAAAAGTGAGTGAGGTGTCCCCTGGGCGGCAGCCCCTACGCTGCCGCCGTCAGGTCACCTCGCGTTGCTCGCCCGCAAGGCGATCCACTGCCGCATGGCGTATTCGACCAGCGTGATCAACGTCTGCTTCGTCGACTCCCGCTCCCGGGCGTCACAGCGGACGATCGGGATGTTGGGGTCGATCGACAGCGCTTCACGCACGTCGTTGATGTCGTGTTCGAGGATGCCGTCGAAGGTGTTGACCCCGACGATGTAGGGCAGGCCCCGGTCTTCGAAGAAGTCGATCGGGGCGAACGAGTCGGCCAGCCGCCGCGTGTCGGCCAGCACCACGGCGCCGATCGCGCCGCGGACGAGGTCGTCCCACATGAACCAGAACCGCTGCTGCCCGGGCGTGCCGAACAGATAGAGGATCAGGTCCGCGTCGAGGGACACGCGGCCGAAGTCCATCGCGACCGTGGTGGTCGACTTGTTGGGCGTCTGGTCGAGGTTGTCGATCCCCCGACTGGCGTCCGTCATCATCGCCTCGGTGGTGAGCGGGACGATCTCCGACACCGAACCGACGAAGGTCGTCTTACCCGCACCGAAGCCACCCGCCACGACGATCTTCGCGGATGTCATGGTCGGGGGCGCGGTTTCCCGCGGTGCCTTAAAGCCGACGGAGTCCACTCAAAACCCTTTCCATCAACACCAGATGTGCCTCGGCGCCGTCATTGCCCGAAATCGTCTTGTGCACGCTGACCAGTCCCGCGTCCGCCGCGTCGCTGATCAGCACGCGTGCCACACCCAGCGGTACCCGCAAGGTCGCCGCGATCTCGGCGACCGAGCGCGGGGTCCGGCACTCTTCGATGATCGAAACGCACTCGATCTGCTCCGTGGCCCCCGCGGGGAGGCTACCCGCGGCGACGTGGTCCTTGGTGGAGATGAGCGTCTCCAGCTCAAGAGCGTAGTTCGCCTTGGTCCGGCCGCCGGTGAGGGCATAGGGACGGACGATCGCCGTCTCTTCGAGCGGTGACGGCCCCTGCTCGAAGACGGCGGGCATGATGAACTCGCCACTGGGCGGGCCCGGGTCGAAAAGACCACCTGGTCTCGGCCCGACGGCGCCTGCGCCGCTGTCGGGTGGAGAAGCAAGTGAGGTCACGCGGTCTCCTTGATCGGTCGGCTGCGGGACTGCCGATTCCCCGGCGGCGTGTGCTCCGCTCACCGGGAAATCCTCGGACTGCTTGCTCTTCTTGCGCTTCCGACGACCACGGCCCGAATCCAGAGTGAAGCCGTTCAGGACGTCGGCGAACGTGCCGTCGTCCCGTGAACCGGCAGCATTGGCAGCCCCCGCGCGCGGAGGCTGTCGTTCACCCGTCCCCGGCTGTTCACCGAAGGATCCGGACCCGGTGCTCATCGAGACATCATCCCACCGGTTCGCCGATCAGCGACCCACCGGCGCCCTGCAATTGCGCGCGGAGTTCCGGAGTGAGGATCTGGCCCACCCGGTCGACGAGCATCGTCATCTCGTAGGCGACCTGTCCGATGTCGCAGTTCGGGGCGGCGAGGATGGCCAGACAGGAGCCGTCGCTGATGGACATCAGCACCATGATGCCGAGTTCCATCTCGACGACGGTCTCGTTGACCGCGCCTGCCTCGAAACACCGTGCGGCGCCCTGGGTCAGGCTCACCAGCCCGGACGCGACCGCGGCCAGCTGGTCCGCCCGGTCGAGCGGGAGCCTGCTCGACGCGGTGAGCAGGAGGCCGTCCGCCGACACGACCACGGCGTGCGCCACTCCGGGCACCCGCTCGGCGAAGTCATTCACCAGCCACCCGAACTGGTTCTGCTGGGGCTGGGCCGGGTTCGGCGAGGTCATTCACCCTCCAGGGTTTCGTGGTTGGCTTCGGTCGCCTGGGCCGTGCGGTGCCGTCCGCGCTGGATGCCCTGCTGGAAACTGCTCAGGCGACCGCGCACGTCGTGCGCGTCTCGCTGTGGTCGGGGGGTGACCGCCCCGGCGGGGGGTCCCGCGCTGCCCGGAAGCAGTTGCTCCCCGCGACGGCGCCTGGGTAATCCTGCCGAAGTCGTCTTCGAGGGCACTGACTGGGACACCGCTTGGGCGGCCTTCCAGCCCTCGTCGGAACCGAAGTTCCACGCGTCGGTCCGCTCGACGGCGGTGGCGGGCTCCGCTTCCGGCGTCGCTGCCTGCGCGTTCTTCTCCGGACGCCGGGTGGGCAGCGTGGCAGGCGGCGAGGCGGGCCGAGCGGCCGTCTCCGGCGCCTTGGCGGTCTCGGGTGCGTCGGGAGCCTTGGCGGGTTCCGGGGCCGCGGCCGTCTCGGGGGCGGGGAGCTGCGTGGTGGCGGGCGCGGTCTTGCCCGCGGTCTCCTTGCGGCCCCGTTTGACGCCCTGCTGGAAGCTGCTCAGCCTCCCGCGCACGTTCGCGGGGTCGCGGACCGGCAGCTCCGACTTGGCGGTGGGTTCGGCGGCCGGGATCGACGACAGCGCGCTGCCCGGCAGCAGCTGCTCGCCCTTGCGGCGGCGCGGCAGCCCGGCCTGGGTGAACGTCGACGGGGCGGTCTGAGAGACCTCCTGGACCGTGCGGAACGCCTTGTCGCTGGCGAAGTCCCAGTTGCGGGCCTCTTGCTCGTCGGCGGAACCGGCTTCGGCGGCCTTCTTCTCGGCGGGCTCCTTCTTCCCCTGCTTCTCCTTCTTGTCCGCGGGTTTGGCCGCGGACTTCTCCGGCGCGGGGGCGGGCGAACGGAACCACGCCGAAAGCATCTCGTCGAAGATCGGCGTCGTCTCCGACGCGGTGGGCGGCGGGACCACCGGAGCGGCGGGCGGGGCCGCCTGGCTCCACCACTCGCTCAGCGTGGTGCTGTTCTTGGCCTCGAACAGCTCCTTGCCGCTGGGCAGCTCGCCTTCCGTCGCGGCGGACGCGGCCTTCTTCGGCTCGGCGGGCTTTTCCGCTTCCTTCGCGACCGGCTCGGATTCGGCGGCGGGCTCCGGCTCCGGCAGGCGAGGCTGCGGCGCCGACGGCGGCTGAGCGGGCGGAGGTGTCGTCTGGTCCTTGGGGATCGGGCTGAACAACGCGGTTCCCGAGATCTCCACGTCCGACGGCGGCCGCGGTTCCTGGGTGTGGGTGTGCCCGTTCAGCCCGGATTTGGTGTGCCCGGCCAGATCGTTCGCCGACGGCCACCGGTCACCGCCCTGCGACGGCACGCTCGGCATGGCAGGCCGCGAGCCGTTGGCGGGACGCTGGCGGCGGGGCAGGCCGCCCGGCTGCTGCGGCGGCAGCGGCGCGAGGCGCTGGGTGATCGGACCGGTGGCGGGACCGGGATCCCCCACCGGGACCATCACCAGATCCGCCGGGACCGAGACGGTGGCGCGCACGCCGACGATGTCCTTGCCGCCGTGCAGCGAGACACCGATGCGGTGCCTGCTGGCCAGCCGTCCGACCACGAACAGGCCCATCCGGCGCGAGGTGGTGAGGTCGACGTTGGGTGCCTCGGTGAGCCGGGCGTTGGCCTCGGCGACCTCGGCCTCGTTCATCCCGATGCCCTTGTCGAGGATGTCGATGCCGAACGAGCCGTCTTCGAGTAGCCGGGTCGCGACGGTCACCTGCGTCTCCGGGGCGGAGAAGGCGGTGGCGTTGTCCAGCAGCTCGGCGATCAGGCGCATCAGATCGTTGGCCGCGTACCCGACCAGCCGGACCGGTGGCGGGTTCTGCACGGTGACCCGTTGGTACTGCTCGATCTCGGACACCGCCGCGCGGACCACGTCACTGGCGGAGACCGGCTGACCGGACCGCCTGCCCGGCTCGGCGCCGGAAAGGACCATCAGGTTCTCGTTGTTGCGGCGCATGCGGGTGGCGAGGTGGTCCAGCTGGAACAGCGTGGCGAGCTGGTCGGCGTCTTCCTCGTCACGCTCCAGCCGTTCGATCAGCTGCAGCTGCCGCTGCACGAGGCTCTGACTGCGGCGGGAGAGGTTGACGAACACGTTGCTGTAGCCGGTCCGCATCGAGGCCTGCTCGGTGGCCAGGCGCAGCGCCTGGTGGTGCACCTTGTCGAAGGCCCTGGCGACCTCGCCGATCTCGTCGTCGCTGCCGACGGGGACGGGGTGGACGTCGGTGCCCTGCGAGCGGCCCTCCTGGATGTTGCGGACCGCGTCGGGCAGCTGTTTCTCGGCGACGTCGAGCGCGCTGGCGCGCAGCACCTTCAGCGAGCGCAGCAGCTGGCGGGTGATGAGGAAGACGACGGCGACGGCGAGCACCATCGCGCCGAACAGCAGGACCGCGAGCAGGCCCGCGCCGCTGCTGGCGTCGTCGACCAGTTCGGCCGACACCGCGTTCGCCCGCGCGCCGAACTGGTTCGCGACCTCGCCGACCTTGGTGATCATCGTGGTCGACGCGTCGGTCCAGCCCTGCGCGGACAGCGTGCGGAAGGCTTGTTCGGTGGGCGTGCCCTGGTCGCCCAGGGCGGTCTTCGCGAGCCTGTCGCGCGTCTCCATCGCGTCATCGCTGACGACGGCGGCGAACTCCTGGCGCTGCTGTTCCGAAGCGGCGGCGCGGAAGTCGGTGAACCGGTCGGCCAGCCGGAGTTCGGCGGTGCGTACCTGGGTGAGCTCGCTCGGCGCGAGACCCGAGCGGGCGATGCCGAAGGAGACCAGCGCCTGGCTCAGCGACAGCTGTTCCTTCATCACGGCGAGGTCGTGCAACGCGGCGGGGGTGCTGCCGAGGGCGTCTTCACTGGCGCCGGCGGCCAGCGCGGTGTCGACGGCGAGCAGCGCGGTGGTGACTTCGGTGTACTCACCGATGGCCTGGACCGGATCGAGCTGTCCGGCGGAGGCCCGCTGCCGGATGTCGGCCAGCTTGTCCAGCTGGGCGGTCGCGGCGTCCTTCGCCTGCGCGAGTGACGGCTCGGCCTCCACGGCCCTGACCGCGGCGGCGCGATACAACGGAATGGCCGTGTCGACGTCGCCGCGGGCGGAGGCGAGCTCGAGGGTGCCGCCGACGGTGCCGGCGGTCAGCCCGGCGGCGGACTGGGTGCGTTCGCGCCCGAGCCCGTCGGCGAGCGTGCGGATCTGCCCGCTCAGCGCGACGAGGCGGTCGAGCCGCTGATAGCCGTCGGAACGGCCGACCTGGCTCGCGATGGTGGCGATGCCCAGCGCGAGCGCGATGAGGATCGGCACCAGTGTCACGGCCGACAGCTTCACCGGCAGGCTCCAGTCCCGCCAGCGCACGAGCGCGCGCCAGCCGGTGGCCCACCGCGATGGCCGGGGAGTGCGTCCCAGCAGCTCCCCGACAGGCACTTGGCCTTCTCCTGCAACGGTCACGTAGGTGACTCCCTGTCCGGCGTCCTGGCACGGTCTGAGGCGTCCGTTCCCGCGAGGAACCTACCTGCGGAGAACTCGGCCCCGGCCTGACCACGTGATCGACCGCGACAGGAGAGACCCGGTCCGGCGATCCGGGTGCCCCCAGGGACACCGGTCCGCTCCGGAAGGTCTTGCACCTGCACGTGCAGGTCGCAACCTGCGAAGTGCATGGTCGTCGAGATCAACTTTGCTTTGCCAATCGATCACTGCGGGTCAGCCGGGCCAAAGAATCGTACACCAATCCGGGTACCGTCAATTCCGTTCAGCACACGGGCGCTGACCTGCGAAAAGTGTATTCCCGAACGATGTACAAGGACCGAAAACCGCCTCCGCGTCACAAACGAGGGAATTCCGGTTACAGCTTGCGCCGACGCAGGGTGCGCCTGGGTCACCCGAACAGCCTACGCTCGGTAGCCGCGTCGCCCGGTCGAACTACTTTCCGTGCCCCCAATGGGTGGGTCAAGCCCAAATCTGTGCCCGATGTTGTGGCCTTGCCGTTCCGGTCGGCTCGGCAACCCCGAGGCAGGTGATTTCTTTCGGGATACCGGGTGAGCCAGGGGATCTTCCCCGCCTCGCGATGGCGGGCAGAGTATCGAAGCCCGGCGCGACCAGGAAGCAAAACTACGATCTGTCACCAAAACGAGGGACACAGCGTGGTCACCCTCAACCATTTGCCGCAGTGCTCCGTTCGGGCGACGACCGCGCGTGACAAACTTGCTCACTATTACGAGTGATAAAGGCCCTGTCATTCCGGCCGAAACGAATTCCCGGAACCTAATCGCGACCGGAAAACGAATACCCGCACATGCGTTCACGCAAGCGGGGTCGCCTTTTCAGAGCACTCGAAGGCGTAGTTAGTATGTGCGCTCCATACCGCGCCCGGATGCCAGCAAGCCCCCGGAGGAACCCATGACCGACGTCGCGCGTCCCTTCGCGGCGAGCAACGCTCTCGAGGACACCGGGCAGATGCCCGCGCTGTTCGTCCGGGGGCGAGCGCCCGCGCCCGCGCCGCCCCGCGGCACCGGCCCGGACTTCGACCGGATCCAGCACGGCAAGGAGTTCGTCGCGCTGCGCAAGTCCTTCCGGCGGTTCGTGTTCCCGATGAGCCTGCTGTTCTTCACCTGGTACATGACCTACGTGCTGCTGGCGGCCTACGCGCACGAGTTCATGAGCCGGAAGGTGTTCGGCGAGGTCAACGTCGGCATCCTGCTCGGGCTCGGCCAGTTCGCCAGCACGGTGCTGATCACGATCGCCTACCTGAGGTTCGCCAACAAGCGGCTCGACCCCAAGGTCGAGCGGCTGCGGGCCTCGGTCGAGGCGGGTGAGCGATGAGCATCCCCGACAACGACCCGATCCTGAACGTCGTGGTCTTCGCGCTGTTCGTCGCGATCACCCTGTACGTGGTGTACCGCGCCAGCACGCGCAACTCCTCCACTTCGGACTACTACGCGGCGGGCAGCGCCTTCACCGGGCGGCAGAACGGCATCGCGCTTTCGGGCGACTTCCTCTCGGCGGCGTCGTTCCTCGGCATCGCCGGGGCGATCGCGATCCACGGCTACGACGGCTTCCTGTACTCGATCGGGTTCCTCGTCGCCTGGCTGGTCGATCTCCTCCTGATCGCGGAACTGCTCCGCAACACCGGCCGCTTCACCATGGGCGACGTGCTGAGCTTCCGGATGAAGCAGCGCCCGGTCCGCGCCGCGGCCGCGACGTCGACGCTGGTGATCTCCTTCTTCTACATGCTCGCGCAGATGGCGGGCGCCGGCGGGCTGGTGGCGTTGCTGCTGGACATCCACGGCGGGATCGGCCAGGCGCTGGTGATCGGTGTCGTCGGTATCGTCATGGTGCTGTACGTGCTGGTCGGTGGGATGAAGGGCACCACGTGGGTGCAGATCATCAAGGCGACCATCCTGTTGCTGACCGGTGCCCTGATCACCGTGTTCCTGTTCGGCAAGTTCGGCTTCAGCTTCTCGAACCTGCTCTCGGCCGCCGCCGACAAGAGCCCACTCGGTGACGAGCTGCTGCAGCCGGGCGGCTCGTACGGCAAGAGCGAGGTCACGAAACTCGACTTCGTCTCGCTGGCGCTGGCGCTGGTCCTCGGCGCCGCCGCGCTGCCGCATGTGCTGATGCGCTTCTACACGGTGCCGAACTCGCGCGAGGCTCGGCGTTCGGTGGTGTGGGCGACCGCGTGCATGACCGTCTTCTATCTCTGCACGCTGGTCATCGGTTTCGGCGCGGCCGCGCTGGTCGGCCCGGAGGCGATCAAGAACGCGCCGGGCGGGGAGAACTCGGCGGCGCCGCTGCTGGCACTGAACATCGGCGGCACCGTACTGCTCGGCGTCGTCTCGGCGGTGGCCTTCGCGACCATCCTCGCCGTCGTCGCCGGGCTGACGATCACCGCGTCGGCCTCCTTCGCCCACGACGTCTACGCCAACATCTTCAAACACGGCAAGGCGGAACCGGCCGCGGAGGTCCGGGTCGCCCGGCTGACCGCGGTCGCCGTCGGGGCGTTCGCGATCGTGGGCGGCATCCTGGCGAACGGGCAGAACATCGCGTTCCTGGTGGCGCTGGCGTTCGCGGTCGCGGCCTCGGCGAACCTCTCGACGCTGCTGTACTCGCTGTTCTGGAAGCGGTTCAACACCACCGGCACCCTGTGGGGCATCTACGGCGGACTGATCGCGAGCCTGGTGCTCGTGTTCTTCTCGCCGGTGGTGTCCGGGGCGGCGGACTCGATCATCAAGGGCGTCGACTTCCACTGGTTCCCGCTGAAGAACCCGGGTCTGGTGTCGATCCCGTTCTCGTTCCTGTGCGGCTTCGTCGGCACGTTCGTCGGGCGCTCGAAGGCCGATCCGGTCAAGCACGCCGAGATGGAGGTGCGGTCCCTCACCGGGATCGGCTCCTGATCTGCGCCCCGCGCGCGCCATGAAAGGTCCTTTCCTTGCAAAATTTGCAAGGAAAGGACCTTTCATGGCGTCCGGAGGCCGTCCAGCACGACCAAGAGCAGCCGTTTCGCGTCCTCAGGCGACGCCTTGCTCGCCGCCGAACCCACTCCATGGCCCAGCCGCAGGATGTCGATCCCGGTGACGTCCTCCCGGAGGACACCCGCGTCCTGAGCCGCCCTCACGATCGCGTCGGACGCCGACCGCAGCCGCGACTGGCACCAGGCGAAGACCTCGGACCCGGCGTCGACGGACGCCTTCAGTGTCGTCGCGAGACCGTGCTTCTCAACCACGTAGGCGACGTGCGTGGCCAGCCACGCCTCGAGCGCTTCGCCCGGCGGTAGCCGGTCGAGCAGGTCGAACGCCTGCTGGGCCATCCCGTCGATCTCGTCGCGATAGACCGCCTCGATCAGTTTGTCGCGGGTCGGGAAGTGCCGGTACAGCGTGCCCGCGCCGACCCCGGCGCGTTTGGCGATGTCGTCGGCGGGCACGTCCACCCCGTCGTCGGTGAACGCCTTCTTCGCCACGGCCACGATGCGCTCGTAGTTGCGCCGCGCGTCCGCGCGCATGGGCCGGGCCGGATCGGCCGTGACCATCTGCACCTCCTCGGGCGACGAAAACGGAGACATTCTCCGAATCCACTTGCGTAAGCGGAGACAGTCTCCATATCATCGCTCACGACCTCAAGTGGAGAGTCTCTCCGCTTCATCTCGTTATGTCTTTGGAGTATTCCTTGACCGAGCGAACCCTGCGTACCGAGCCTAGGCCGGAGACGGCACAGGCCCCACCGCGTCCGCACCGGCTGGTCCTCCCGATCGTGCTGACCTGCCAGCTCATGCTCATCCTCGACGCGACGGTGATGAACGTCGCGCTCCCCCGCATCCAATCCGACCTCGGCTTCACCGACACCGGCCTCTCCTGGGTGATGACCGCGTACAGCCTGGTCTTCGGCGGCTTGCTGCTGCTCGGCGGCCGGGCTGGAGATCTGTTCGGCCGCCGCCGGATGTTCGTCGTCGGCGCGGGCGTGTTCACCGCCGCCTCCCTGCTCGGCGGCCTCGCCGACTCGGCGGAAATGCTGATCGCCGCCCGGATCGCGCAGGGTGTCGGCGCGGCACTCGCCGGTCCGAGCACACTGGCGCTGATCACCAGCACGTTCACCGAAGCGAAGGCACGGGTGCGCGCGCTGGCAATGTTCTCGGCGATGTCCAGCAGCGGTTTCGCGATCGGCCTGCTGCTCGGCGGGCTGCTGACCGAATGGATCTCGTGGCGCGCGGCGCTGTACATCAACGTCCCGTTCGGGCTCGCGATCGTCCTGCTCACCTCGCGGTATGTCGCCGATCCTCCGCGACGACGCGCCCGGCTGGACCTGCCCGGCGCGCTCACCGGCACCCTCGGCGTCGGCTCGCTCGTGTTCGCCTTCACCCACGCCGCGTCACACGGCTGGGGCGACACGATCACCCTCGGCGCTCTCGCCGCCGGACTGGCTCTGCTGGCCGCGTTCGTCACCATCGAAACCAGGGTGGGCGAACCGCTGATCCCGTTGCGCCTGTTCGCCGAACGCGACCGCGCCGCGGCCTACGTCAACTTCTTCCTCGGGCCGATGGCGATGATGTCGATGTTCTTCTTCCTGACCCAGTTCCTGCAGGACATCGCGGGTTTCGCCGCACTGGAGACCGGCTTCGCGTTCCTGCCGATGGCGGTCTGCATGTTCCTGCTCAGCAGGCTGATCCCGAGGCTGCTCCCCCGGTTCGGGCCCAAACCGCTCGCGCTGACCGGGACCGCGTTGATGACCTCCGGCGTCGTCTGGCTGACCACGCTCACCACGGACAGCGGCTACTTCGCGCATCTGCTCGGGCCGATGCTGCTGATGGGCGTCGGCGCGGGGATGGCGTTCTCCCCGCTCAGCGTGATCATCATGGCGACGGTGCCGACCGAGGACGCGGGTGCCGCCGGTGGCGCTTTGCAGACGATGCAGCAGGTCGGGGCGACGCTGGGGCTCGCGATCCTGATCACCGTGTTCGGCGCGGTGACGCGGACGCCGTCCGGGAGCCCGGCGGAGACCACCGTCGGCGGGATGACCGCCGCCTTCACCGCGGCGGCCGTGGTGACGGCGCTGTCGTTCCTGGTGGCGCTGACCTTCCGGCGCCGGGCTTAGAGCTTCTGACCCGCGTCGACCTTGTGCGTGACCTTGCGCTCCATCACGAACGAGAAGAACGGGATGCAGCCGGCGATCAGCACGAGGAGGGTGCCCTTCATCGACCAGCGGGCCTTGATCGCGAGGTCGACCGCGAGCAGCAGGTAGATCAGGTAGAGCCCGCCGTGGACCATGGGGATCATCTTCACGAACTGGGGAAGTTCCACGCGGAAGACGTACTGCAGCAGCATCTCGACGACCAGCCCGAGCAGGGCGACACCGGTGGCGTACGCGGCGACGCGGAACCGGATCAGCGGCCCGCCCAGCGAGACCGAGCGGGCCGGGGCGGCGTCGTCAGTTCGGGTGGTCATAGGGTCTCGAACCTCTCTGGGGAACTACTCGTCGCGGGCGTTGAGTTCGCGCAAGTACCTGTTGTAAGCGGCGAGCTCGTCGTCTTCGGGGGCGGGCGGCCGAGGCGCCGGGGCGCGCCTCTGCCGGGGAGCGGGCACTTCGGGGACGGCGGTCTCGGCCGTCCGCTCCGGGGTGTCGGCCTCCGCGGCCTGGCGGCGGAGCTTACGGATCCGCCAGAACATGAACGCGGGGAACAATCCGAACAGCGGCCACTGCAGGACGTAGCCCAGGTTCTGGAAGGTCCCGCTCGCCGAGGAGAACCGCTCCCACTGCCACCAGGCGAGCCCGCAGCACAGCGCCAGGCTCACCAGGCAGACGCCGGCGATGCCGAGACGGCGCAGGGTGACAGACGGTGCGGGCACGCATCGACGCTAGCACTGGCGGCGGTCCGAAACTTCGCCGACCGGGGCACTCGGGACCTTGGTCCCGGCTCCGGCGCTCTCGCGGCTCGGAGTCCGTGAAGGCCTCCTTCCCTACGCTCAAAGTAGGGAAGGAGGCCTTCACAGACTGGGGAAGGTGTGAAGGTCGAGTTTCCTCGGCTGAGCCGAGGGAAGGGGTCCTTCACGCGCCGCCGTTGCGCCTGGTGGTGCCGCTGAGGCTCGTGAGGCTCGTCTACGAGAGGTGAGGGGAACTTTGAGGGACTCTGAGTCCCTCAAGGGGCCCTTCACGGCCCGGCCGCGACCGGGCTCACCCGGCATAGGCACCTAAACACCGTTGGCCAGAACGACCCGATGTCGCAAGCAACACGCCAGAGTCCCTCACGAGCGGGACTGCACGGCCTTCGCGTAGTCGTCCGCCAGCCCGAAGACCTTCTGCGCGTACTCCGTCGAGTTGTTGTAGGACAGGATGCCCTGCCACCAGCCCGAGGCGGCCGACATGTCCCGGTTGCCGACGCACAGATAACGTGCCGCCGCCAGCGACGCGTCGTCGATCTGCTGCGGGTCGCCGACACCGTCGCGATTGCCGTCGGCGGCGTAGCGGCGCCAGGTGCTGGGGATGAACTGCATCGGGCCGACGGCGCGGTCGACGGCCGCGTCCCCGTCGAACTGACCGCCGTCGGTGTCCCCGATCGCCTTGACGCCGGGTGAGCCGTCGAGCGGGACACCGATGATCGGTTTCGACGGGCGGCCGTCCTGGCCGAGGACCGCGCCGCCGTACTGACCGTGATTCGATTCGATCCGGCCGATGCCGGCGAGCGTGGCCCACGAGATCTTGCAGCTCGGCTGCAGCTGGCGCATCGCCAGCTCGGCCGTGCCGTAGGCGAGCAGTGCCCTGGCCGGGATGCCGGTGGCCTGCGCCGCCCGTTCGGTCCACGCGGCCAGCGGGTCCTTGCCCGTTTTCGGCTGCGCCTGCTGCGGCGAGGTCTGCTGGGCCGCTCCGCCGGCGGGCGTGGCGTTGACCGGGACGACCGTTCCCGGTTTCACGTCCGCCGCCTTGACCTGCAAGGCGGGGATCTCCATCGTCGTCGGGCTCGCGACCGGGGCGGACGCCTTGGTCACCAGCCAGATCCCGCCCCCGGCGAGACCGAGGACGGCCAGTACGACCACCAGCCTGACGAGAACGGCGCCGCCCGCCCCGCGACGTGGCGGAACGGGCTTGGCCGGGTCGGCGACGAGCTCGTCGTTTTCCGGGGTGGTGCGCACGAAGCGGGTCCTCCAGCGTGGGCGGCGATCACGACCGATGCTCGAACAACGAGCCCGCGCAGGTTAGCGTTACGCGGTCGCCGGGATCGCCTCTGCCACGCCGGTTCACCCGCGTGTGCGAGAAGTTCTCATCAGGCGGACTTCTGCTGCCTCGCCAGCCGTGCCACGCACCAGGCCGGGGCGCTGCCGCGGCGAAGGTGCTGCAAAACGGTCATCGGACCGAGACGGCGGCTCAGGTCGGACGGGGCGAGCCCGGCCGCGCGGTAGTCGAGCGCGCGCTGGTCGAGCGGGCTGATGCCGGCGTCCCACCAGGCCTCGGCCTCGGCGACGCCGCCGACCATCTGCCACCATCCCGCGGCGGCGACGAGCAGATCCTGCGGGACATCGGGAAGACGGCTGCGCATGGCGTCGAGGTAGCCGGGGTCGGCGGCCTCGACCGGCGCCCAGCGCGCCTGACCGGACTGCTGACGCTGGCCGGGGATCCCGGGCGCCTGACGGGGCGCGTCGGCGAGCCACGCGGACGCGATGCGGTCGACCTCCTGCTCCTCGGGGGTCTGCTCGCGCTCGGCGGCCCACTGCCGGATCAACGCGTCGACTCCGGGATCTCCGGTCATCCCTGCCTCCTCATGATTCCCCGACTGACAAGTCCTGACTTACTTGCCCGGCTGGATGTCCGCTTTCGCCCTGGGGCTTGCACCTGCGGAAACCCTCGCCCAGGAGGCCGGCTCCGGCGCCTGGAAGACCAACCGATCACGCAATGTGAGCACCGTAGGGGCGCGGAGGTCTCTTCCGCCAGAGCTTCCTGGGCACGAATTCGTCGACCTGCGGGTTTTCGGGGCCAATCCACCCGGATGGTCGAGTCGCCCGACCGAAATCCGAGGTCGGTGACAGGGAGTGATATCCGCAGGTGGCTGCGCACGGTGATCACCGGCGTCACCAGGGACACCGGTGATCGGCGCGACGGGTCAGGAGAAGAGGCTCCGCACGAACGTGACGATGGCTTCGGCACCGGACCGGAGCCAGCCGAGCGCGGTGTGGACGGCGTCGGCGGATTGAGTCGGCCTGCTGATCAGAAAGAAGAGCACGAGCGCGACGACAGCGATCACAACGAATTTCTTCAAGCCGGGCGACATGGCCCCATCCCATCACACCGTAGTGTCGGCGACGATGACTCCGCGCGCGCTGCGGACTTTGTCACCACTTTAAGGAGATCCGGGCCTCCATGCCCACCCTGAACCGCCCGAGGGAGCGATAGATGAGCGAAAACGTTCTCGTCCACCGGGACGGGCCGGTGACGACGATCACCCTGGACCGGCCCGAGGCCCGCAACGCGGTGGACGGCCCGACCGCCGCCGCGCTGGCGGACGCGTTCCGTGCCTTCGACGGCGACGAGGAGGCCGCGGTCGCCGTGCTCACCGGTTCGGGTGACGCCTTCTGCGCCGGAGCCGATCTGAAGGCCGTCGGCACCGGCCGCACCAACTCGCTCAGCCCGGCGGGCGACGGTCCCATGGGGCCGACGCGGCTGGCCCTCTCGAAGCCGGTGATCGCCGCGGTCCGCGGGCACGCCGTCGCGGGCGGCCTCGAACTGGCGCTGTGGTGCGATCTGCGGGTCGCGGACAGCACGGCCGTCTTCGGGGTGTTCTGCCGCCGCTGGGGTGTCCCGCTGATCGACGGCGGCACGGTGCGCCTCCCCCGGCTGATCGGGCACTCGCGGGCGATGGACCTGATCCTCACCGGCCGCCCGGTCGACGCCGGCGAGGCACTCGCGATCGGGCTGGCGAACCGCGTCGTACCCGACGGTGAGGCGGTGAGCGCCGCGCAGGCCCTCGCCCGCGAACTGGCGGCGTTCCCGCAGGCGTGCCTGCGCGCGGACCGCAAGTCCGCCTACGGCCAGTACGGGCTCACCGAAGAAGAGGCACTGCGGTCCGAGTTTTCGAACGCGCTGATCGGCGGCGGGCTCGCCGAAGAAGCCGTCGAGGGCGCGAGCCGATTCAGCGGGGGCGCGGGGCGTCACGGCAGTTTCGACGGCCCGAGGTCCTAGTGTCTGTCAGATGACAGAAACCGGAGTCGCGCTCAGACCGGTGTCCGAAGAAGACCTGCCGATGCTCGAAGCGCTCACGAACGATCCGCGGGCCGCGGGCGAGTTCGAATGGCACGGCTGGCACGACCCGCATTTCCTGCGCCGCCGCTGGCACGAGACCGGCATGCTCGCCGCGGACAACGGGATGCTGATGATCGACCTCGACGGCCAGCGGCTCGGTTTCGTCTCCTGGCACAAGACCAGGTCCGGCTCGACGTCGTACTGCTGGAACGCCGGTCTCGTGCTGATCCCCGAAGCACGCGGCCACGGATACGGGACCGAGGCGCAGCGGTCGCTGGTCCGCTACCTTTTCGCGCATACGCAGATGAACCGCGTCGAGGCGTCGACGGAAGCGGGCAACGTCGCCGAGCAGCGCTCCCTGACCAAGGCGGGCTTCACCCGCGAAGGTGTGCTGCGCGGCTACGCCTTCCGGGACGGGGCCTGGCGCGACCACGTCCTCTATTCGATGCTGCGGTCCGACCTGGACGGGGGCTGAAAGCGTCCTTCACCGCATGCCATGCGGTGAAGGACGCTTTCGCCGCGTCTCATGCGGGGAAAGTCCCCTTCAGCTCACGCGACCTTCGGCTTACACGATGGTGCCCGCGGCCTTGAGCCGCTCGACACCCTCGGCGTCCACCCCGAGTTCGGCGAGGACGCCGGCGGTGTCCGCGCCCTTGGGCCGCGGCGGTTCCGGCGTCTCGGCCGGGGTGCGGTCGAACCTCGGCGCGGGCGCGGGCTGCACCACTCCGCCGATGTCGACGAACGTCCCGCGCGCGACGTTGTGCGGATGCGACGGCGCCTCCCCCGGCGCGAGCACCGGCGTCAGGCACGCGTCGGTGCCCTCGGCCTTCGCGACCAGTTCGTCGCGGGTGTGCTTCGCGACGGCTTCGGCGACGATCTTGCGCAGCTTCGGCCACTCGTTCTTGTCGACGTGGACCGGGGTCTCCTCGGGATCGAGCCCGAGGACCTTCACCAGGTCGCCCCAGAACCGCATCTCGATCGCGCCGATGGCGACGTACTTGCCGTCGGCGGTCTCGTAGGTGTCGTAGAACGGCGCGCCGCCGTCGAGCATGTTCTCGCCGCGTCCGCCCGGCCAGAGCCCGGAGTTCAGCAGTCCGTGCAGGCTGGTGGTCAGCAGGGCCGCACCGTCCACCATGGACGCGTCGACCACCTGTCCCTTGCCGGACGACTGGCGTTCGAACAGCGCCGCCAGTACGCCCATCGCCAGCAGGAGGCCACCGCCGCCGAAGTCGCCGACGAGGTTGAGCGGCACCACCGGCCGTTGCCCGGCGTGCCCGATGGGTTCGAGCGCGCCGGAGATGCCGATGTAGTTGATGTCGTGCCCGGCCACGGTGGCCAGCGGCCCGTCCTGGCCGTAACCGGTCATCCGGCCGTAGACCAGCCGCGGGTTGCGGGCGTGGACCTGCTCCGGCCCGATGCCCATCCGCTCGGCCACCCCGGGGCGGAAACCCTCGATGAGCACGTCGGCGTCGTCGGCGAGTTTCAGCACCAGTTCGACCCCCTCGGGGGTCTTGGTGTTGATCCCGATCGAGCGCCTGCCCCTGGCGAGCGGATCGTTCGGGAAGCCGATCACGTCGTTGCCCGGTGTCGCCCGGTCGACCCGGATGACGTCCGCGCCGAGATCGGCGAGGATCGTGCAGGCGAACGGGGCCGGGGCGAGCCCGGCCAGTTCGACGACCTTGAGCCCGCTCAGCGGGCCGGCCTTCTTCGCCACGTCTTTCCTTTCTACGCCAGCGGATCACTCAGAGCGTGCGGGAGATGATTTCCTTCATGATCTCGCTGGTGCCGCCGAAGATCCGGGAGATCCGGATGTCGGCCCAGGCACGCGCGATCGGGTATTCGGACATGTAGCCGTAGCCGCCGAAGAGCTGCAGGCAGTCGTCGACGACCTTGTTGACCCGCTCGGTGGTCCACAGCTTCGCCATCGCCGCGCCCTGCACGTCGAGTTCCTTGCGCAGATGGCGTTCGATGCACTGGTCGAGGAACGCGCGGGACACCGCGGCCTCGGTCGCGGCCTCGGCGAGTTTGAACTTCGTGTTCTGGAAGTTGTAGATCGGGCGGCCGAAGGCCTGCCGGTCCTTGGTGTAGGCGATGGTCTGGTCGATCGCGGCCTCCATCCCGGCGACCGCGGTGACGGCGATGATCAGCCGTTCCTGCGGAAGCTGCTGCATCAGCTGGATGAAGCCGAGGCCTTCCTGCTCACCGAGGAGGTTGGCGGCGGGAACGCGGACGTCGTCGAAGTTCAGCTCCGCGGTGTCCTGGCCTTTGAGGCCGATCTTGTCGAGGACGCGGCCGCGGCTGAAGCCCGGGGTGTCGGTCTCGACGGCGATCAGCGAGACACCCTGCGCGCCCGCGTCCGGATCGGTCTTCACCGCGACGACCACGAGATCGGCGTGGAAACCGTTGGTGATGAACGTCTTCGCGCCGTTGATCACGTAGTGGTCGCCGTCGCGTACCGCGCGGGTCTTGATGCTCTGCAGATCCGATCCCGTGCCGGGTTCGGTCATCGCGACCGCGCCGACCATCTCACCGGAGGCGAACTTCGGCAGCCACGCCTTCTTCTGCTCTTCGCCCGCGTACTCGAGGATGTAGTGCGCGACGATTCCATTGTGGACGGTGACACCCCACGCGCTGTCGCCGGAGCGGGCCTGCTCTTCGTAGAGCACGGCTTCGTGGGCGAACGTGCCGCCGCCACCGCCGTACTCCTCCGGGATGGACAGTGCCAGCAGGCCGACTTCGCCCGCCTTGGTCCAGAGCTCTCGGTCGACCTTCTTCTCGGCCGCCCAGCGCTCCTGGTTCGGCACGAGTTCCTTCTGGCAGAAGGTCCGGGCGAGGTCCCGGAGGTCTTCGAGCTCCGTCGTGCTCCACGAACTCTTCTGGATCTGCAAGGGCACGGCCAACGCCTCCTGATCAGGACCTGGAAAACATGACGCTTAGGATGTAAGTTCCAACCGGAATGTACATCCGTACCGAGCTGCACGTAAAGGGGGTCGAGGTTCGATGGCCGTACTGGGCAAGACCCACCGGACACAGGCCGAGCGCCGCGAGCAGACCAGGACCGCCCTGCTCGACGCGACCATCGACTGCCTGGTCGACCTCGGGTACGCGCGCACCTCGGTCCAGGAGATCTGTGCCCGCGCCGGCGTGTCGAAGGGCGCCGTGCAGCACCACTTCTCGGCGAAGGCCGAGCTGATGGCGGCCGCCGTCGAGCATCTGACCGGGAAACTGCGCGGACGGCTGGCCGCGTCGATCGCCGCGCTCCCCGGCGGCGCATCGGGGGTCGCGGCGGCGATCGACCTGCTGTGGGAGGGCTATTCGGGCACGCTGTCGACGGCCGCCACGGAACTGTGGGTCGCGGCGCGGACCGACCCCGAACTGCGCGAGGCGATCCGCCCGGTCGACCGCGCGCTCGGCCGCTCGACGCTGGAGCACATCACCTCGATCGCCGGGGAGCTGCCGAAGGAACGCGCGGAGATCCTCTTCTGGCTGACCGTGAACCTCACCCGGGGCCTCGCGCTGGACGCCGAACTCGGCGGTGACCCGAAACGGCGACGGCAACTGCTCGACGAATGGAAGCGGGTCGCGGTGATGTTGTACGAGGACGCGTCCCCGTAGGCTGCCGCCATGGGGAGATCGACGGCGTTCGCCGCACTGACCACGGCCGTTCTCATGCTCACCGGCTGCGCGGCGACGCCATCACCGGACACCCCGCCGCCCACCTCGGCGGCCCCGCCCCCGACAGGGCCCCTGACGCTGCGCGAAGCGCTCGGCGACCCCGCGACGGTGGACTTCTGTGGCCTGCTGGACTTCTCCGAGATCGAGAAGACGACTTCTCCGCTGTCCGAACCGACGCTCAGCATGGGCGCCTGCTCGTTCCAGATCAGGATCGCGGGATCCGCGGCCCTGATCAGTTTCGGCTTCCCGGACGACCGGGCGAAGGAACGCCTGGCGACCGCCACCCCGGTCACCGAGCCGTCGCTCCCCCGAGGTCTGCGCGTGGTCCGTTCGGATCTTCAAGGCCAGCCTCTTCTCCACCTGCTCTTCACCGACGATTCCTCGTTGCGGATCGGCACGTTCTTCGAAAACCGGGAAGCGGCCGGACCGGAGGTGCTGACCGTGGCCACGAAGATCCTGGACGGTGTCGCCCGGTCACTCGCGACGGGGAAGCAGGCGAGGCATCTCGAATACCGCGATGGCTCGCTGGCCCGGCTGGACGCCTGCTCCGCACTGTTGTCCGGCACCGAGGTCTCCGCGCGGCTGGGCGAGGCGGTCTCCGGGAAAGGCGATCTCTCCGGCCACCAATGCCTTTGGGGTGACCAAGGCGCGCCACGGCTCGTCCGGATGGAATTCGGCCTCGGCCCGCATCCGAAGGCCGCCGGGGACGTACAAGAGGAGCGCCTGGGCGGGCGCCGGTCCTTCGTCCAGGAGGTCTCCGGCGGCTGCACGGTGCTCACGAGCCACATCGGCGGACCCGACCCGGAGCGGGACCAGGTCGAGCACGCCATTCTCGCCGTGCAGGCACCGGACGCGTGCCGCGTCGCGCGGGAACTGGCGGCCATCGCCTGGCCGAAACTCCCCGCGTAGCACGCGCGGAGATCGTTCACCAGAGCACAGGTGACACTTATCTCCACGGCCGATTCGTGGTGGAATTCCTTGCTGGACAACAGAACCGGCGGAGGAGCCCACCATGAGCGCGCCGCAGCAGCAGCCGTACCAGCCGACTGGTCCGTTCGGCGCAATGCAGCCCGTCCAAACTCCCGTGGCCGCACCGCGTCCGCCGTCCGACGCGCGGCTCCCCCGGTTGTTCGCCGCGATGATGGGCGTTTTCGCCGGGCTGCTGGTCCTGGTCGCCACCTTTCTTCCGCAGTCGACCTATGAGCAGATCTCCGAAGGCAAGACGGTGTCGAAATTCGCCGAGACCGGGTGGGCGCGGTCCTTCGACATCGAACCCTCGGCGGAGGAGAAGGAGTTCTACGACAAGACCCATGTCGCCCGGTACGGCATCCCGCTGTCCGCCGCGGCGCTGACGCTGTTCGCCGGGGCCGCGGTGGGCTTCGCCTCGTACCGGCGGAATTCGGGTTCGCCCGCGGCGACGACGTCGAGGACACTGCTGATCGCCGGCGGGGCCGGCACCGCGATCGGCGTCTGGATGCTCGGCATGGACATCTCGGCGAGCCTGAGCTTCGGCCAGGACACCGGCCGGTTCGTCTCGCGCTACGGCACCGGGGGCGGATTCTGGATCCTGCTCGCGGGCGGACTCGTGGCGTTGCTCACCATCGTCCTGGCGATCGTGGCCAATCGCCGGGAGCCCGTGTCGCCCCCTCAGGCCCCTTATCCGGTCGCCTATGCTCCTTACCCACCGAGCGTCCCTCAGCAGCAGTATCCGCAGCAACCGCCACCTCAGGCCTATGAGCCGCCGTCTCCTCCGACACCACCGGCGGGGTCGGCGTTGCAGCAGCAGGACATCCTGCGCCCGTCCCCCGACAATCCGCCCCAACCCGGCAATATGTGAAACTTATTCATATCAGCGCTGGACAGTCTCCATACCGGCAGTATGCTGTACTCGTCGGTAACACCTGGGCTCTGCGTGGCGCCTCCCGGCTCCACGCCGCATGGAACGGAGACGGCATGACGAGCACGACACCGGCGAGCGCGAGCCAGCACACCGAAGGCCCGGCGACCATCGGCGGCGTCCCCGGCGCCCCGGCCGCGGCGAGGGCGGAACGGCTCGTGCGGCGGGTCGTGGGCGGCAAGGACTCCGCGCCGGTCCAGATGCGCGCCCCGTTCACCGGACAACCGATCGCGACGCTCCCCCAGGCCACCGACGCCGACGTCCGCGCCGTCTTCGACCAGGCGCGGGAGGCGCAGCGCTCGTGGGCCGAACGCTCGGTCGAAGACCGCCAGCGCATCCTGATCCGCCTGCACGACCTCGTTTTGAAGCGCCAGGAAGAGGCGCTCGACCTGGTGCAGATCGAGGCGGGCAAAGCGCGGATGGACGCCTTCGACGAAGTCAGCGCCACCGCGCTCGTGGCCGCCTACTACGGCAAGCACAGCGCGAAGATCCTTTCGCCGCGTCGTGCCGCCGGGCTGATCCCGGTGCTGACGAAGGTCGGCGAGCTCCGGCACCCGAAGGGCGTCGTGGGGATCATCTCCCCGTGGAACTACCCGCTCGCGCTCACCGCGATGGACGTCCTGCCCGCCCTCGCGGCGGGCAACGCCGTCGTGCAGAAGCCGGACAACCAGACCGCGCTTTCGGCGCTGTGGCTGCAGGAGATCGCCGAGGAGGCGGGGCTGCCCGCCGGCGTCTGGCAGATCGTGCTCGGCCGCGGTTCACGGATCGGTGACGCGCTGGTCGAGGAATCGGATTATCTGTGCTTCACCGGATCCACGCCGACGGGTAAGGGTCTCGCCGCGAAGGTGGCGGAGCGGCTGACGAGCTACTCGCTGGAACTCGGCGGCAAGAACCCGATGATCGTGCTGCCCGACGCGGACATCGCCAAGACCGCCGCGGGCGCGGTGACCGCGTGCTTCTCCTCCGCGGGCCAGCTGTGCGTTTCCGTCGAACGGATCTACGTCCACGAGTCCATCCGCGAGGAGTTCACGCGCGCCTTCGTCGCCAAGACCGCCGCGCTGCGGCTCGGGGGCGCCCTCGACTACCAGGCGCAGATGGGTTCGCTGACCTCGGAAGACCAGCTGGCGACCGTGTCGGCGCACGTCGAAGACGCCCGGTCCAAGGGCGTGAAGGTGCTCACCGGCGGTAAGGCCAGGCCCGACCTCGGCCCGCTGTTCTACGAGCCGACCGTGCTCACCGACGTCACCGAGGACGTCAAGCTGTTCGCCGAGGAGACCTTCGGTCCGGTCGTGTCGATCTACGGCTACACCGACGTCACCGAAGCGATCGAGCGCGCCAACGACACGCAGTTCGGGCTGAACGCGAGTGTCTGGTCGCGCAACGGCCGCGCGGGCTGGGAGGTCGCGGCGCGGCTGAAGGCCGGGACCGTCAACGTCAACGAAGGCTTCGCGGCGACCTTCGGGACCGTGGGGCTGCCGATGGGCGGGATGAAGGAGTCCGGCGTCGGGCGGCGTAACGGTGCCGAAGGGCTGCTGAAGTACACCGAGGCCCAGGCGATCGCGCTGCAGCGCGGGATGCCGCTGCGCCCCGGCCGCGGCATCCCGCCGAAGCTGTGGGCGCGAGCCCTGAGCGCCAGCCTGAAGGTCCTCCGCCGCCTCCCGCGCCGCTGATTTCCCCTGCGTTCAGTCCTCTGGATGCGGTGGTTGCGTCCGCGAGTACCGCATCCAGAGGACGAAACGCGGGTCAGGAAGAGGTCGGGGCGGCCAGCAGGCCCCGGTCGTAGGCGATCGCGACGGCTTCGGCCCGGCGGCTCGCGCCGAGCTTCGCCATCACGCGCGAGAGATGGACGCTCACCGTCTTCTCGCTGATGTACAGCTCCTCGCCGACCTGACGGTTGGTCCGGCCGAGCGCGACCCGCTCCAGCACGTCCCGTTCGCGGTCGGTGAGCGGGTCGACGACGTCGCGACGCGGAGCCGCGGGCTCCCCGGGCAGTTCGACGCGTGCCCGGTGGCTCAGCTCCCGGACGGCTCCCCGCAGCGGGCAGGCACCCAGCCGGTCGGCGACCGCGTACGCGGCCAGCAACTCGGACGCGGCCAGCTCGGTGTCGCCGTCGGAAGCCAGCAGGGATTTCGCGTGCTGCAGACGGCACATCGCCTGCTCGTACACCGCGCCGTACCCGAACGCCTCGACCGCTTTCGCCCACAACGCCGGCTCCCCCGCGCCGTGCAGACAGGCGCCCAGCGCCTCCAGCCGGGCGAGCCACGCCAGGGCCTCCGGGCCCAGCTGCACCGAACGCGGGATGCCGTGTTCGGCGCACCGGCGCCCGTGGGCGAGCATCTTCTCGCCCGACGCCACCGCGGCCTCCACCATCGCCAGATCGCCCCGGACCCGCGCTTCGGCGGCTTGCGCGACGGCGGCCGCGAGGCCGTGCACGCTGATCCGGATCCCGCCGAGCACCGCCGGTTCGACCTCTTCGAGCCAGTCGATCAGCTCACGCGCCTGGCGCACCGCGCCCGCGTGGTCCCCTCGCCACGACGCGAGCTGGATCGCCGCGTCACCCGACGCCAGCGCGATCGAATAGTCCGCGCTCCAGTGCTGTCGCAGACTGGGCAGGATCTTGTCCGCGTCCTCGAACCGGCCCCGGCCGACGACGAACTGCGCCCAGATCCCCAGGAACCGTCCCGCGACGACACTCGAAACCCCGCGGCCCGCGCGGCCGGCGTCGTCGTCGTCCGGCCAGTCCCCGCTGACATACCGCAGCGTGAGGTGCTTGGTCCGCAGCTCGATGCCGAACGAGCTCCAGGTCAGCCCGGTCTCCTTGGCCCGCTGGATGCCCTTGGCGTAGTACTTCAGCGCGGAATGGATCTCGGCCCTGTCGTCGTAGCTCAGCCCGAGGAAGTGCAGCGCCCGCAGTTCGCCGTTGAGCGCGCCGGAATCCCTGGCCTTCCGCTCGGCCTCGCGCAGCCGCTCCCGTGCCTCCTCGACGTCGCCCGCCGAATCGGCCAGCGTCCCGAGCGAGACCAGCGCCGCCGCCTCCGCCCCGTCCGCGCCGACGGCCCTGGCGTCGGCGACCGCGGCCAGCGCGCACTGCAGCGCTTCGTCGGGCCTGTCGATCAAGCGCAGGATCCCGGCACGGGTGGCGAGCACCCAGGCCCGCGCGGAACTCGCCTCGGTGTGTTCGACCAGCTCCCAGGCCTTGTCGATCGCGTCGACGACCTCGTCCAGCGTGCCGTCGACCGAGAGCAGCGCCTCCGCGTGCCGTCGCCAGACCTTGGCCGCCCGCTCGTTGCCGACGCCGGGGCCGAGGGCCTCGGTCGCGGACCGCGAATAGGCGACCGCGCGTTCCGGCTCCCCCGACGTGCTCGCGAAGTACGACGCCTCGTGCAGGAGGCGGAGTTCGTCGACGTCCGACGGCCGGTCCGCGGCGGGTACGGCGTCCCAGATGGACAGTGCCTGCTCGACGTGCCGCAGCGCGGAACCGGGCGCGCCCAGTTTCTCCGCCTCGTCCATCGCGTGCAGCGACGCGGCCAGCGCGGTGACGAAGTCCTTGCTCTCCAGGCTGTGGTGCGCGAGCCGCGCGTACTGGCCCCGGCTCTGGGTCCGGTTCCGGATGCGCGCCGCGTACGCCGCGTGCATCCGCACCCGCTCCCCGGGCAGCAGGTCGCCATAGACCGCTTCCTGCAGCAGCGCGTGGCGGAAGGTGTAGAAACCGTTCTCGATCACCAGGACGTGATGCTGCACCGCCTCGCGCAGCGCCTCGTCGAGTTCGAGTTCGTCCAGCCCGGAGATCTCGGCGAGCGCGGCGTGCGCCACCGAGTCCTTGGCGACCGAGACCACGCGCAGCACCCGGCGCGTGGTCTGGGAAAGCTGTTCCACCCTGGCGAGGAGCACTTCGGCCAGCCCGGCGGGGAGATCGCGGCAGTCCTTCGCGGAGGCGAGCAGCTCTTCGACGAAGAACGGATTGCCTTCCGACCGGGAGACGATGTCGGCGATCAGATCCTGGCCGATCGGCTCGTCGGCCAGCGCCTCGACGAAGGCACGCGCGTCCTCGGCGCCGAACGGCTTGACCTCGACACGTTCGACCGCGCCCAGCCGCACCACCTCGGACAGCAGCGCCCGGAGCGGATGCCGCCGGTGGACGTCCTCCTCGCGATAGCTCGCCACCACCAGCAGGCGCTGGGTGCGCAGCCTCGTCAGCAGGAAGGACAGCAGGTTCCTGGTGGAACCGTCGGCCCAGTGCAGATCCTCCAGCAGGATCACCACGGGCCGGCGCTGAGCGATGACGGTCAGCACCCCCAGTACCGCGTCGAACAGCTGGAGCTGGCCGAGGTCCTGTTCGGGCCCGAGCCGTTGCGTCGACACCCGTTCGCTCGCGGTGAGCTGACCGTCTTCGATGGCGGGGTAGTCCTCCGCCTGCTGCATCTGCGGGAGCAGCCTGCCCAGCGCCGGCCGGGCCCGGACCGCGGCGGTGACCGCGGGATCCGAGGTCGTCGCCAGGGGCGCCAGCGCCTCGGCGAACGGAAGATAAGGGAGCCCGCCTTCGCGGACGTCTATACAGCGCCCGGTGAGCACCAGGGCGCCCGTGCCCGCGGCGAATTCGCCGAGCGCGGTCAGCAGACGGGTCTTGCCGACACCGGCGTCACCGGAGAGCAGCACCGCGCCGGCCTCGGCCCGTTCTGCACGGGCGAAGGCGGCGCGGAGCTGCCGCATCTCCTGAGTGCGGGCGACGATCGGGATTCCGGAGCCAAGACGGGGCACGAGGTGCATTCTTGCCTACCGGACCGACAACTTCGCCTGGGTTTTCACCGAGAGCTTCATCGCACTCGGCCTCTACCGGGTGATCTCACCGCTGCGAGCGGGCATCTGCCCGGCTTCGCGGCGCTGCTGGACGGGCACCCGGACTTCGGCTCGGTGCGCCCGGACCCGCTTGGACGCCCGCCGAGCCCGGTCGACCCAGACACTGCGGCCCGCCTTTTGCAGCTCTTCCCGCCGGTAGGCCACCTCGGCCAGTACTCCGACGAGCATCGCGTCATTGCTGTGCATCACGTTTCCCCTTAGGAACTCACTACCTGGTTTGGTAGTGACCAGATTCGTCCTGAGGGGTGCCTCGCGGCATCGGGTGATCACCTACACCCGGACGTGATTCGACCCCTTACTCCCGCCCATCCCCTGCTCGGGGGGCGTAAGGGGTCGAAGTTCAGCGTCTCTAGTCGTGAGCCGGGCCACTCTGGCGCACCGCGCCGAGCAGCCCACGCCAAGCGTGCGGCGAAAGACGGAAGGCTCCTCCTTCGGGATCCTTCGAGTCCCTCAGCGCGGCACCGGAACCGGTGAAGGCGACCTCGACGCAGTCGTTGCCGCCACCGCTGTGGCTGCTCTTCCGCCAGTGGGCCTGGGAAAGATCATCGTTGGGCGTCATGCTCCCCGCTCCTTACTTGTTTCCAGGGACCTCGAGCACACCGAGGTCTCGATACTGCGGTGTATTCGGGAGGGCCGCCTGTTCGGCGAACCTTCCGGCGGCCTCGGCGATCACCTCGACCGAGTCGTCCGGTTTCAACGCGGCGGCACGGAGATGGTCGAACATCAACGCGTATCGCCGGACGTCCGGGGGTTCCTCCAGGTAGAGCCCGCTGGAGGTGCTGTCGACGTAGACCACGTCGGTATCGGCCAGTTCGGGGAAGCCCATGATGAGGAACGGACCCTCCATCCCGGGATGGGCACCCGCGCCGAACGGCACGATCTGGATGGTCACGTTCGCCCGCCCCGCCATCGCGACCATCCGGTACAGCTGTTCCGCCATCACCTCGGCACCGTCGACCGTGCGATGCAGGACCGCTTCGTCCATCACCGCCCAGTACTCCGGCGGCGAAGGGTCCGTCAGCAGTTCCTGCCGCGCCATCCGCGCCGCCACCCGGCGCCTGACCTCGGCTTCCTCGGCGTCGGGCCGCATCGCCCTGATCACGGCCCTGGCGTAGCGCTCGGTCTGCAGCAGTCCCGGCACGAGCAGCGCCTGGAACGCGCGCAGGGAACTCGCGTCCGCCTCCAGGCCGACGAAGGTGCCGGTGAACACCTCGTTGTACGCGTGCCACCAGCCGCGTTTGCGCGCTTCCCTGGCCAGCTGGACGAGCGCCTCCTGCTCGTCGCCCGCGATGCCGTACAGCTCGAGCATGTCGCGCGCGTCGCGCGGGGTGACACCGACGTGGCCCGTCTCGATGCGGCTGACCTTCGACGCCGAACATTCGAGCTTCTCGCTCACCTCGTCGATGGTGAGATCGGCCGCCTCACGCAACCGCCTCAGTTCGCTCGCCAGTCTCCGGCGGCGCACGGTGGGCCCTTGACCCCTCGTCATCACGGCACCTCCACAGGGCTGTCCGAGCTACACCGATCGCGACACGGCGAGTAGAACGGTGTTCGCCGAACCTCGCACGAAGCACATCTAACCAGCCCGAGACACATTCGGTGAGATGGTCACAGGACCATTTTCCGACACTTCCGGATTTTCATCCTGCAATTTGCAGATTGCCGTTGTAGGTTGAGCATCGTGCAACGCGGTACGCCCGCCTTCACCGGCGGTCGCGCATCCGCTCGCGGCACGGGCGCGGGGCCGCGAGCTGCACCGATGGGACTCCGGAAGGATACCCGTCGAAGCCGGATTCACCCCCGGTGCAGGGCCGGAGCCGTCCCCCGATCGGTTCCGGCCCTCCCTTTATGCCCGCGGCCATTACTTAATGCTCTGGCTCCAGATGTTAATGCGTTTCGCCATTCCCTCTAAAGGGTGGACGAAACGCCCTCTGATGCGGAACGTCACCGTTCACACCACCCGGAGAAGGCCCTCCTGCACCACGGTGGCGATATGCGTCCCGTCCGCGGCGAAGAACCGGCCCGTCGCCAGCCCACGGGCACCCGAAGCGGTCGGCGACGCGGAGTCGTAGAGGAACCATTCGTCGGCCCGGAACGGGCGGTGGAACCACAGCGCGTGGTCGAGGCTGGCGCCGAGCACCTTGTCGAGGTCCCAGTAGACGCCGTGCCGCGCGAGGACCGAGTCCAGCAACGTCATGTCGGAGGCGTAGGTCAGGACGCAGACGTGCAGCAGCTGCTGGTCCGGGAGCTTGCCGTCGGCCCGCATCCAGACCTGGTTCCTGGCGGGGCGCTCACCGGACTTCCGGGTCACCCACGGCGGATCGTTGACGTAGCGCAGGTCGATCGGGCGCGGCCGGTCGAGGTGGCCCATGAGGTAGCCCTCGGCGCGCTCCTGCAACGTCGGGAGCGACTCGGGATCGGGCACGTCCGGCATGGTCTCGGAGTGCTCGATGCCGCCCTCGTCCTTCTGGAACGACGCCGACAGCGAGAAGATCGCCTTGCCGTGCTGGATGCCCACGACCCGGCGAGTGGTGAACGAACGGCCGTCGCGGATGCGGTCGACCTCGTAGACGATCGGGACACTCGGGTCGCCGCCGCGGATGAAGTAGGCGTGCAGCGAGTGGACCTTCCGCTCCTCGGGCACCGTCCGGCCGGCGGCGACCAGCGCCTGCCCCGCGACCTGCCCGCCGAACACGCGCACCGGCGAATGGGCCGGTGAGACGCCGCGGAAGATGTTCTCTTCGATCTTCTCCAAGTCCAGCAGCGCGACCAACCGGTCGAGCACGGGCTGACCGCCCACTCCGCCGGTGGTGTCGAATCCGGCCGCGGCCTCCCTGGCCATCTCAGTCATGTCATGGACTTTAGGCCGTAAGGGTGCCCTGGGCCCCCGTCAGGCGGGACGTTTGTCGCGAAGGCCACCTTCGGGACTTGTCGGGTGGGCTTCCGTGGTCCGGGTTGGGAGGGAGCGCGGGCCGTCGTGAGTGGTAACGACGGTTCTGGCCAAGGGTGTTTCGGATACCTACGGTGGGACGGCCCGGGAGGCCGTCGCGAGCCTCAGCAGCAGCACTGGTCACACCGGCTGCGGCGATCATCGAGTCCATGAACCAGGGCAAAAGACGCCATGAAAGGTCCTTTCCTTGCGAAATTTGCAAGGAAAGGACCTTTCATGGCACAGCCGAGGGCCACGCGCGTGCGGTGACCGGCGTCAGGCGTGGTCGTCCTCGCCGAGACGGTGCACCCGGATGAGGTTGGTCGAGCCGACCGTTCCCGGCGGGGAACCGGCGACGATGACCACGAGGTCACCCTTGGCGTACTTGCCCATTTCGAGCATCGCGTGGTCGACCTGCTGGATCATCTGGTCGGTGGAACCGACCTTCGGCACGATGCGGGTGGTGGTGCCCCAGGTCATCGCGAGCTGGCTGCGGACGCTCTCCTCCGGCGTGAACGCCAGCAGCGGCAGCCGCGTGTGCAGCCGCGCGAGCCGCCGGACCGTGTCACCGGACTGGGTGAAGGCGACCAGCGCCTTGGCGTTCAGCCGCTCGCCGATGTCGCGGGCGGCGTAGGAGATGACGCCGCGCTTGGTGCGCGGGACGTGCGACAGCGGCGGCACGACCGGGGAGTCGGTCTCGACGGCCTCGATGATCCGGCCCATGGTCTGGACGACCTCGATGGCGTAGCGGCCGACGCTGGTCTCGCCGGAGAGCATGAGGGCGTCGGCGCCGTCGAGCACCGCGTTGGCGACGTCCGAGGCCTCCGCGCGGGTCGGGCGGGAGCTGTTGATCATCGATTCGAGCATCTGCGTCGCGACGATGACCGGCTTCGCGTTCTCGCGGGCGATCTGGATGGTGCGCTTCTGCACCAGCGGGACCTGCTCCAGCGGGAGTTCGACACCGAGGTCACCACGGGCGATCATCACCGCGTCGAAGGCCAGCACGATGGCTTCGAGGTTGTAGACCGCTTCGGGCTTCTCGATCTTCGCGACCACCGGGAGGCGGCCCTTGCCCACGCGGTCCATCACCTGGTGGACCAGGTCGATGTCGGCGGGCGAGCGGACGAACGACAGCGCGATGAAGTCCACGCCGAGTTCGAGCGCGAACTCGAGGTCCTCGATGTCCTTTTCGGACAGCGCCGGCACGGAGACGTCCATACCCGGCAGGGAGACACCCTTGTTGTTGCTGACGGGGCCGCCTTCGGTGACCTCGCACACGACGTCCGGGCCGTCGACCTCCTTGACCACGAGGCCGACCTTGCCGTCGTCGACCAGCAGGCGGTCACCGGGCTTCGCGTCGTCGGCGAGTCCCTTGTAGGTGGTCGAGACTCGGTCGTGGGTGCCCGCGACGTCCTCGACGGTGATCCGCACGATGTCGCCGTTGTGCCACTCGACCGGGCCGCCGGCGAAGGTGCCGAGACGGATCTTCGGCCCCTGAAGGTCAGCGAGGATGCCCACCGCGCGGCCGGATTCGGCGGCGGCGGACCGGATGAGGTCATAGACCTGCTTGTGGTCGCTGTGCGTCCCGTGACTGAAGTTCATCCTCGCGACGTCCATCCCGGCGTCGACGAGTTGCCGCATCTTCTCCGGCGTAGCGGTCGCGGGGCCCAGGGTACAAACGATCTTCGCGCGTCGGCTCACGTTCGTACAGCGTAGTCCCTCATCGGTGATCCGTCTTTACCGATACCGAAAGTTCAAGAAAAGTGTCAGTTCACCTGGAGGATGGACAACCACCGAACAGGGTTCGACGGTTATCGGCGCGGCTTCTCGCTCGGCCCGACCCGGTCTCGCGCCCACTCGTTGAACGCCCGCACCTGCCGCCACGCCTTCCGCACGCGATCGAGCGCACCCCGCTCGTGCAGGACGTCGTCCGGCTCCCAGCCCCGGACGGCGTACACCGAGCGGTACTTCAGCAGGTCGATGCGCGGGTGATCCTCGGCGAAGCCCCGCGGCTTGGACTTGAGGCGATCGCCCTTGATCTCCCAGCCCGCCTTCTCCAGCTTGGCGAGCAGCTTGGCCAGTTCGGTGCCGTGGACTTCGGTGTCGACGGCCCTGCGGAAGCGCGCGAGCTGGTCGGACTCGAAGTGGAAGCAGCCGCCGCCGACGCGCAGCCCGGCAGGCCCGACCTCGACGTAGTAGGCCCCACCGCCGCGTCCCTGCTCGATCACCGCGCCGCAGTGGGTCTTGTACGGCGTCTTGTCCTTGGCGAACCGGACGTCACGGTACGGACGGAAGACCTTCCCCTCGCCGAAACCGTCCCCGAACTCCGCGACCAGTTCCGCGAGCAGCGCCTCCATCGGCGCGCGGACGTCGGCCTTGTAGGTGGCCAGGTTCTCGTCCCAGTAGGACTTGGAGTTGTCGGCCTCGAGACCGTCGTAGAAGTCGATGGCGTACTCACCGAAACCCTCGAAACCCATGGGGTGACGGTAATCCCCGCCACCGACGGACTCGCGTGAAGGCCCCCTTCCCTCGGCTGAGCCGAGGGAAGGGGGCCTTCACGCGCTTCCCCGCGAGGCTTACTTGGCGAGAGCGGTGATCAGTTCGCCGTCCGGGGTGTCCCCGGACAGTTCCCAGAAGAAGGCGCCGCCGAGACCCTGGTCCTTCGCGTAGGCGACCTTCCCGCCGATGGTCGCCGGGGTGTCGTAGCTCCACCAGTCACTGCCGCATTTGGCGTACGCGGTGCCCGCGACGGTGCCGGTGGCCGGGCACGTGTTCTTCAGGACCTTGTAGTCCTGGATGCCCGGTTCGGTGCCCGCCGCCGGACCGGTCGCGGTGCCGCCAGGGGCCTCCTGGGTGACACCGGTCCAGCCACGGCCGTAGAACCCGATGCCCAGCAGCAACTTGCCCGCCGGGACGCCCTTGCTCTTCAGCTTCTGGATCGCGGCGTCGGAGTGGAAGCCGGCGGTCGGGATGCCCGCGTAGTCGGTCAGCGGCGAATGCGGGGCGGTCGGTCCCTGCGCGGCCCAGGCGCCGAAGTAGTCGTAGGTCATGACGTTGTACCAGTCGAAGTACTGTGCCGCGCCGCCGTAGTCGGCGGCGTCGATCTTGCCGCCGGACGTGCCGTCCGCGGTGATCGCGGCGGTGACCAGCTTCGAGCCGAACTTCGCCCGCAGCGCCTGCGCGAGGTTCTTGATCGCGGCCGCGCCGCTGGCGTCACACGAGAGACCGCAGGCGTTCGGGTACTCCCAGTCGATGTCGATACCGTCGAAGACCCCGGCCCAGCGCGGGTCGTTGAGCAGGTTGTAGCAGGAGTCCGCGAACGCGGCGGGGTTCTTCGCGGCCTCGGCGAATCCGCCGGACCAGGTCCAGCCGCCGAAGGACCACAGCACCTTGAGGTTCGGATACTTGGCCTTGAGCTTCTTCAGCTGGTTGAAGTTCCCGCGCAGGGCGCCCGTGTCCCAGGAGTCCGCCACACCGTCCACACTGGAGGCCGCGTCGTAGAACTTGCTCGTCGCCGCTTCGGCGTCACCGAGGGCGCAACCGCCGTTGGTGACGTTGCCGAACGAGTAGTTGATATGGGTCAGCTTGCTCGCCGAACCCGACGTGTCGATGTTCTTCACATGGTAGTTGCGCTGGTAGACGCCCCATTCGGCGAAGTACCCGAGCACCTTGCCGACCGAAGCGTCCGAAGTGGCCGGTGCCGCGGCGGTCGCCTGCGGTGCCGGCGCGGCGACGGTCAGCGCGCCCAGCGTGACGGCCGCGGCGCCCACGATCGCGGTGAACCTGCTCAGACGGGACATGCGTTCTCCCTTCGAGATCACCGCGAGTGACGAGAAGATCGCGGCGGGACACGCACAAGCTAAGTGGACTAGACCACTCCGTCAATGGTTCAGACCAAGACTTTCGGATGGACATTTTCGAACATTCCTTGACGGAAATATGCCGCACAGGGCACATTTCCCGGATGATGCAGACCTTCGAGATCCTCGCCGAACCACGACGGCGGACCATCCTCGACCTCCTGCGCGACGGCGAACGGTCGGTCAACGAGCTGGTCGAGGTCCTCGAACTGAGCCAACCGGCCGTATCGAAGCACCTGCGTGTCCTACGCGAGGCGGGCCTGGTCACCGTCCGCGTCGCCGCGCAGCGGAGGTGCTACCGGCTCCGGCCGGAGCCGCTCGCGGAGGTCGACGCCTGGCTCGCGCCGTACCGCCGCTTCTGGGAGGGCCGGATCGACGCGCTAGAGCGACACCTCGACGAGGACAGTCAGTGAATAGGTAACGGCTCGAACGTGACACCGGTGGCGGCGGCCCGCTGGACACCCCAGTCGTAGAGCGCCTGGAGTGCGGGGCGTAACCGCTCCCCGTCCTCGGTCAGCCGGTACTCGACGCGCGGCACCCGGCCGTCCAGGCTCTCGCGGCGCACGAGGCCGTCCGCCTCCAGCTCACGCAGGTGCTGGGTCAGCATCTTCTCGCTGACGCCCGGTATCCGTCGCCGCAGTTCGCCGTACCGGTGCACGCCTTCCTTCAGCTGCGACAGGATCACCGGCTTCCACTTGCCGCCGAGGACGTCGACGGCGAGTTCGACCGCGCAGTGGTACCGCTTCATCGCCACTCCCGTTGGTACGCACCGAAAAGTAAGCGGTTGTCCGGAGCGGCCGGTGGTGGTTGCCTTGCCGGACCGGAAGATCACCGCTGAGAGGACAGTACGTGACCGAGACGCCGACGTTGTACGAATGGGCGGGCGGGATGGACGCCCTGCGGCGCCTGACCCGCCTCTTCTACGGCCACGTCCTGAAAGACCCGTTGCTGGAGCCGGTCTTCCGCGACATGGACCCCGGCCACCCCGAGCACGTCGCGGTCTGGCTCGCCGAAGTCTTCGGCGGGCCGGAGACCTACAGCCACGACCACGGCGGCCACCGGCACATGGTCGGACGGCACCTCGGCAGGGCCATCACCGAAGAGCAGCGCCGCCGCTGGGTGAACCTGCTCTTCGACGCCGCCGACGAGGCCGGGCTCCCGGCCGACCCGGAGTTCCGCTCCGCGTTCGCCGCCTATGTCGAATGGGGCAGCAGGCTCGCGGTGATGTTCTCCCAGCCCGGCCGCGAGGTCACCGTTCCCGAGCCGATGCCCAAGTGGGACTGGGGCAACCGCCCGCCGTGGCAGCCGCCGTCGGACTGAGGCGTCATAGTGGGGCGGTCGTGAAAGGAGGCCTCCGTGATCCGGGTGGACGGCCGGACCCTGCGCTGCGCGGACGTCGTGACCGCCGCGAACACCGAGGGTCCGCTGGGCATTGACGTCTCGATCGCCGCGCTGCGCGGCGCGGAAAGCGCGTGGAAACTCGCCGAGGAACTGAGTACGCGCCGGATCGTCTACGGCCGCACCACCGGCGTCGGCGCCAACAAAGAGGACCCGGTCGGCGAGGGAGAGTCGCCGGATCACGGCCTGAGGCTGCTGCGCAGTCACGCGGGTGGCAGCGGCGACGTCATGTCGGCGGGCCAGACCAGGGCGATGATGCTGATCCGGCTCAACCAGCTGCTGGCCGGGCGGTCCGGGCTCAGCCCCGAGCTGATCGGGGCGCTGGCGGACGCCGTCCGGACCGGGGCGCTGCCGCTGGTGCACCGGCTCGGCGCGATCGGCACCGGCGACCTCGCACCGCTCGCGGAGACCGCGCTCGCCCTCACCGGCGAACGGCCGTGGCTGGCCGGGCACGTGCCTCCCGTCCCGGCGCGGGCGGGCGACGCGCTGGCATTCATGAGCAGCAACGCCGCGACGCTGGCCGAAGCGACCCTCGCGGCCATGCGGCTCGACACACTGACGCGAGCGAGTCACGTCGTCGCCGCGCTGACCTACATCGCGCTCGACGGGAACCCGGAGGCCTACGCGACCCCCGTGCACGAGGCCCGGCCGCACGCCGGGCAGGTCGCGTGCGCGGCGGAGATGCGGCGGCTGCTCGGGATGGAGGGCACGCCCCGGCCGGGGCGGCGTATCCAGGACCCGTTCGGGCTCCGGGCGTTCCCGCAGGTGCAGGGCCCCGCACTGGACGCGATCCACTACCTGCGCGACGTGCTCGCGGTGGAGATCAACGCCAGCACCGAGAACCCGATGATCTCGACGGTGCACCAGGACGCCTATCACCACGCGCATTTCCACACCGCGTACGTCTCGACCGCGCTCGACCAGGTCCGCGCGACCATCCACCAGGTCGCCGAGCTGTCGGTGGCCCGGCTTGGGGACCTGGTGGAGCCGGAGTTCACCGGGCTGCGGCCGTTCCTCGCGGCCGGGCCGTCGGGCAGTTCGGGGGTGATGATCCTGGAGTACGTCGCGCACGACGCGCTCACCGAGCTGCGGCAGGCCGCGCTCCCGGCGACGCTGGGCACCGCCGTCGTCTCACGCGGGATCGAGGACCACGCGAGCTTCTCCACCCAGGCCGCGCGGGCGGCGACCGCGGCCGGGACGGCGTACCAGCAGGTGCTGGCGTGCGAACTGGTCGCGGCCGTCCGGGCGCTGCGGATGCGGAAGGCCGAACTCGTCGCCCTGCCCGCGCGAGACGCCTACGAGGCCGCCGCGGCCGTGCTCGACCCGAGTCTCGAAGACCGGCCGCTCACCGAGGACATCGCGCGGGCGGTGTCCCTTTTGGACCCCCTCGCGCTCGTCTGACCCCTGCATTCATCGATCCGTAAGGCAAATATGGCGTGCTGAAGTTGAAGTGGTCGCGGACTCGGCAAAAGAGGACCCACCGCCCTCGCAACCGTCCACACGGGACACTTTCGAAGTACGGGCCCGATTTGGTTACTTTGCAAGGTTCTTCGAGGGGGTCGCGAATGCTAAGTGGGGTTCTATTGAGGGGTAACTCAAGTATGGCATGTCCTGAAGGCCCCCGTTGAGACGTTGAAGGTCTCAACGGGGGCCTTCAGGACATCACGCTTCGACGCTGGAGCAGCGGTGTTCGCGACACGGGCGGCGGGCGCGGACCTCGAGGGAGTATGCACCGCAGAAGTGCCGACCACGACAACCTTGCCTTACTGTTCCCCATGTCGCGTTGGAGACACTGAGCGTCTCCAAGGGGAACCCGCATTTGTGTACCTACGCCTGACCTGGACGAGGGTGGTTCCGCGGGCGTCGTCGCCCGGTCTCACCTCTTGATCAACGGAAGATTCCGGACGCTCAACGGCCGGAATCGTCCCCACCCGGACCGCGTCGGCAACCCGCACAAGCTCCACACCAGTAGGTAGACAAATACGAGTTCTCCACCGCGACATCGGGGCCATGGTCGGCTCCCGACCACGCTTCCCTCCCGGCAGCGAGCATGCCCCTTGCCGAGGGCGCTGACCCCGCGGGGTCAACAGCAGCAACCTCGGCGGGCGAGGGACTGGATCCGGGCGCTCGCGGCGGTGGCGGGCGGCCGGTTCGCGGCGGTCTCGACGGCGTCGAGCATCCGCTGTCGCGTCGCCTTGTCGAGGACGCGGCCACGGGTGATCACCAGGTCGATCTTCGCGACGTTGCGGATGTCGGCGGCCGGATTCGCCTCCAGCAGCACGAGATCCGCCTCCTTCCCCGCCGCGACCGTGCCCGACGTCCGTTCCCTGCCGAGGAACTTCGCCGCGTCGCCGGTGACGGTCTTCAACGCCTGCACCGGTGAAAGCCCCGCCTCGACCAGGAAGGCGAGTTCCTCGTGCAGCCCGCTGCCGGGGAAGGTGTAGGGGTTGAGGCAGTCGGTGCCGCCGATGATCCCGACACCGGCCTCGTGCGCGAACCCGACCAGCCGGAGCGTCTCCTGGTAGTACCGCTCCTGCAGGGCGATGTCCGACGGCGTCTTCGGCGCGAACCGTTCGATGCCCATCGCCCAGCTCTCGCGGATGTCGGCGGGGACGTACTTCAGCCGCGGGTCCCGCTGATGGGTTTCGGCGGGCTGCGTGACGATCCGGTTGATCGTCAGCGTCGGCGAATGCCAGGTGCCGTTGCGCCGCAGCCTGCCGAAATAGGACCAGGCCGCGCTCGGGCTGTACGTGGAGACCGACTCGAACTCCAGACGACGCGCCAGGTTGAAGAAGTCGCGCGGCGCCGCCGGGTCGAAGGGCGTCGCCTTCAACCTGGCGAGGATCTCGTCGCGCCGGGACGAGCAGTGGATGGACACCCCGAAGAAGTGCTCGAAGCTGTGCTGGCCGAGATCGCTCGCGTCGAAGTGGGACACCTTGTACGGCCAGTGCCCCGAGAAACGCAGCCCCTGGTGGCGGACCTCGTCCGCGACCGCGCGCAGGGCGTCGGCCCCGAGGTAGGAGTAGGTCTTGACGAACTCGGCGCCCGCCGCCTTCTCCGCGCGGACGGCCGCGCGCGCCTCGGCTTCGGTCGACACCTTGATCACCGGCGGGCCCAGTAGCGTGACCGGCCCGTCGACTATGCCGCTCCCGACCACGAGACGCGGGCCGAGCAGCTCACCGCGTTCGATCCTGTCCCTGGTCGCGCGGTTCTCCGCGTATCCCCACATCTCGCGGCCACCCGTGACGCCGTGAACCAGGTGCAGCGGCGGGATGATCTCTTCGAGGTCCGCGCCGTGGGTGTGCATGTCCCACAGACCGGGGATGAGGTACTTGCCGCGGCCGTCGATCACCCGCGCGCCACCGGTTTCCGGGACCTGACCGGAGTTACCGACCCAGGCGATCCGGTCGCCGACGAGCACGACCGAGACATCGCGGCGCGGAGCCGAACCCGTGCCGTCGATCAGCGTGACCCGCGTGATGACGACGATCTCGTTCGTGGCCGCCGTGGCCGTACCGGGCAGCAGTCCGGCGAGCGCCGCCCCCGTCCCGCTCGCGGCCAGCCATCTCAGGAACTCGCGCCTGTTGGATCCCGCTCCGGCCATGAGAACCCCGCCCTTCCACCCAGATACCCCAGGTGGCCGATTCAACTCGCCGCGAGGTCGAAGCCGCAAGGTCGGCGAAGGCCCCTTACCCAAGATCAGCACGGGGTAAGGGGCCTTCCTCCGAAAACACCGCTCAGCCGAAGAAGACTTCGGCCTCTTCGTACCGCTCGACCGGAACGGTCTTCAGCTCGGCGGTCGCCTCGGCGAGCTTGACGCGGACGATGTCCGTGCCACGCAACGCGACCATCACGCCGAAGTCACCGTCGGCCACGGCGTCGACCGCGTTGAGCCCGAACCGGGTGGCGAGCACCCGGTCGTAGGCCGTCGGGGTACCGCCGCGCTGGACGTGCCCGAGCACGACCGCGCGGGACTCCTTGCCGGTGCGCGCGGCGATCTCGTCGGCGAGCCAGGTGCCGATGCCACCGAGCCGGACGTGCCCGAAGGCGTCCTTCTCCCCGGTGAGCAGCTTCTCCTCGCCGCCCTCGGGCAGCGCGCCCTCGGCGACGACGATGATCGGCGCGTACTCCTTCTCGAACCGGCGCTCGACCCACGAGACGACCTGGTCGACGTTGAAGTGCCGCTCCGGCACCAGGATCACGCTCGCGCCGCCTGCCAGGCCGGAGTGCAGCGCGATCCAGCCCGCGTGCCGCCCCATGACCTCGACGACCAGGGCGCGGTGGTGCGATTCGGCCGTGGTGTGCAGCCGGTCGATGGCCTCGGTGGCGATCGAGACGGCCGTGTCGAAGCCGAAGGTGTAGTCGGTGGCTCCGAGGTCGTTGTCGATCGTCTTGGGCACCCCGACGACGCCGACGCCGTCGTCGGTGAGCCGCTTCGCGACGCCGAGGGTGTCCTCGCCGCCGATCGCGATGAGCGCGTCGACCTGCTGCTCGGCGAGCACGGCCTTGATCTTGTCGACGCCGCCGTCGACCTTGTACGGGTTGGTCCGCGAGGAGCGCAGGATCGTGCCGCCGCGGGTGAGGATGTCTTCGACGTCGTTCAGGCCGAGCGGACGGCTGTCCCCGGTGAGGGGACCGTTCCAGCCGTTGCGGAACCCGACGATGTCCCAGCCGTGCACCTCGATGCCCTTGCGCACCACAGCGCGGATCACCGCGTTGAGCCCCGGGCAGTCGCCACCGCCGGTCAGCACACCGACACGCATCAGAAGCCTCCGTCTTGTGTTCCGTAGAGATGACAGTCACATGTCCCGACGCCAGCGTAGCGGCAGTTCTCTGGATCGGTGCAGGGCGGACCACCTCGGGAATCGGTCCACGGGCGGCGATGTGCTAGCTTGGCGTCGTGCAGCGCTATTTCTGGTTTACGAAGCCGGCCCCGGGTGGGCACGGCGGCGTGAACCTGCGCTGACGAACCACCCCGAGCCGGAATCACACCGGCTCGGCGAGTTCCCGCGGGTCGGTATCCCTTTCGAAAGGAACCAGACCCGCGATGTCTCCCTCCGCCGACACCCTCATCGCCCTCGACGGCCACCGCACGGCGGCCATCAATCCGCTGCTGTCGCCCGCGATGCTGCGGCACGAGCATCCGATGACGGAAGAAATCGCCGAGACCGTCCTAGCCGGGCGGGCCTCGGCCGTCGACATCCTCGACGGCCGGGACGACCGGCTCCTCGTCGTCGTCGGGCCCTGCTCGGTGCACGACGCGGACGCCGCGCTCGACTACGCCCGCCGCCTCGCCGCGAAGGCCGCAGAGCACCGCCGCGACCTGCACATCGTCATGCGTGTCTACTTCGAGAAGCCGCGCACCACCCTTGGTTGGAAGGGCCTGATCAACGACCCCGGCCTCGACGGCACCTACGAGGTCAACCACGGCTTGCGGATGGCGCGCAAACTGCTGCTCGACGTCTCCGCGCTGGGCCTGCCGGTCGGCTGCGAATTCCTCGACCCGATCACTCCGCAGTTCATCGCCGACACCGTGACCTGGGGTTCCATCGGCGCGCGGACCGCCGCGAGCCAGGTGCACCGGCAGCTGTGCAGTGCGCTGTCGATGCCGGTGGGCATCAAGAACTCGACCGAGGGCGACGTCCAGGTCGCCGTCGACGCCACCCGCGCGGCGGGCGCGAGCCACGTGTTCGCCGGTATCAACCCCGACGGGCTCGCCGCGCTGATCACCACCGCCGGGAACGAGGACTGCCACGTGATCCTGCGCGGCAGTGCCGCCGGGCCGAACTACGACCCCGAGACGGTGACCGACACCCTGGCGCGGCTGGCGAAAGCGGGGCTGCCGGAACGCGTGATCATCGACGCGAGCCACGGCAACAGCGCGAAGGACCACGTGCGGCAGGCCGCGGTCGTCCGCGAGCTCGCCGGGCGGATCGGTGCCGGTGAGCGGGGCATCGCGGGGCTGATGCTGGAGAGCTTCCTGGTGGAGGGTCGCCAGGACCTGACGCTGGGCGAGGCCGCTTCGCTGACCTACGGGCAGTCGATCACCGACGCCTGCCTTGGGTGGGAGACGACGGCCGAACTGCTGGACACGCTGGCGGAGGCCGTCGACTCACGCCGGTGAGGGTGCGGCGGCTGCAAGGAAAGGTCCTTTCCTCGCAAATTTTGCCAGGAAAGGACCTTTCCTCGCAGGGCAGACGGGGGACGCCGGGCTTCGCGTAGGGAGGTTTGGCCCAGTCCGTGAAGGCCTCCTTCACTACCTTGACGGTAGGGAAGGAGGCCTTCACGGACTCGACGACCGCCACAGACGGCCCCACATGCACCAGCAGTCACAACCGCCGCGCGTGAAGGCCCCCTTCCCTCGGCTGAGCCGAGGGAAGGGGGCCTTCACGCGCGGCACAGCCGTAAGGCGAGGGCCTACCGGTGCCAGTAGGACTCGATGATCTGCCACCGCTGGTAGTTGTGCCGCGCGTCCGCGAGCGCGTCGTGCTGGTCGTCCGGGGCCGCCGGGAGCTTCGGCTTGCCCGCGTCCTCCCAGCGTTGCCGCAGGTCACGGGTGAAGCGCGGCAGCTGACGCGGCAGGGCGGGCATCGGACCCCACAGCTGCGCCAGCGCGACGTGGTCGTAGGCGGCGAACCAGGCCCACAGTTCGATGCCGCCGGGTGGCTTGCCGAAGAACTCGAGCAGATCCGTGCGGATCTTCTCGCGGCTGCGCCACGCCGGGTCGGCGGGTGACGGGAGTTTCGGGAGCACGTTGTCGCGGACCCAGGGGCCGGCCTTGCCGGGGTCGAAATCGGTCGAGACCGCGTAGAACTCGCGGCCTCTTTCGTCCACGACACCGATCGACACCAGATCGATGGTCACGCCGTCCTCAATGAATTCGGTGTCGTAGAAAAAGCGCACCGGAGAACCCTAGTGGGCTCTCAGCCGACCTTGGTGTCCGGGATACGGGCGACGTCGTGGGCGGACGGCTGCGAGGGCACCTTCGGGCGGATCCCGGCCTCTTCGGCGGCGAGCAGTTCCTTCGCCTTGGCGGCGTAGATGTCGACGTACTCCTGGCCGGAGAGCTCCATGAGCGCGTACATGATCTCGTCGGTGATGGACCGCTCGATGAAGCGGTCACCGGCGAGACCCTCGTAGCGGGAGAAGTCGAGCGGCTTGCCGAAGCGGATCTCGAGGCGGCGCGGCCACCACATCTTCGAGCCGATCGGATTGACCTTGTCGGTGCCGATCATGACGACCGGGACGACGACGCCGCCGGAGTCGAGCGCGATCCGCGCGACACCGGTCTTGCCCTTGTACAGGCGGCCGTCCGGGGAGCGGGTGCCTTCGGGGTAGATGCCGAGGAGGTGTCCTTCGCGGACCAGCCGGGTCGCGGTGTCGAGCGCGGCCTGCGCCGCGTTGCCGCCGGAGCGGTCGATCGGGAACTGGCCGACGCCGGTGAAGAACCACTTCTTCAGCAGGCCCTTGAAGCCCTTTTCGGTGAAGTATTCCGATTTGGCCGGGAAGGTCACCTTGCGCTTGACGCGCAGCGGCATGAAGAAGGAGTCGGCCACCGCGAGATGGTTGCCCGCGAGGATCGCGCCGCCGGTCTCGGGGATGTTCTCCGCACCGACCACCTTGGTGGGCCACAGCGCCTTGAGCAGTGGCCCGATAAACACGTGTTTCATGAGCCAGTACAGCACTGCGAAAACTCCTCCTAGCAGCTCAACCCCCGCGCCCGATGGTCAAGACTACGAATCGCGCACCTCAGGCACAACGAAGTCCACCCGGTTACCCGTACCCAGCGACGGATCTCACACCCGGTCCGGCCCGATTCCGGCACCGGCCGGGGGCCCACAAGCCGCTCCGCTCGTGCGAACATAGGAGACCTACCCAGCTCTCACGGAAGGCGATCGCATGGCCGTCCTCGCCGGCGCGGAACCGTTCGCTCACACCGGTTCGACCGAAGCAGGGTTCCTGCTGTGCCACGGCTTCACCGGCACTCCCGCGAGTATGCGGCCCTGGGGCGATCATCTGGCGGAGGCCGGTTACACCGTGCGCTGCCCGCTCCTGCCAGGGCACGGGACCCGGTGGCAGGACATGAACCGGACAGGCTGGGAAGACTGGTACGGCGCGGTCCGCGAAGAGCTGCTGGCTCTCTTCGCGACCTGCGACTCGGTGTTCGTCGCCGGGTTGTCGATGGGCGGGACGCTGACCCTGCGGCTGGCCGAGGAGTTCGGCGACCGGATCGCCGGGATCGTGCTCGTGAACCCCTCGATCATGACGCTGCGGTGGGACGCCAAACTGCTGCCCGTGCTGTCGAGGGTCCTGCCCTCGGTACCCGGCGTGGCCAACGACATCGCGAAGCCGGGCGAAACCGAACTCGCCTACTCCCGGACGCCCGTGCGCGCCGCGGCGAGCCTCGCCCAGCTGTGGCGGGTGACGCGGGCGGACCTCGCCAAGATCACCCAGCCCGTGCTCCTGCTCCACTCGGCCGTCGATCACATCGTGGAGCCGGTCAACGCCCAGGTGATCCTCGACGGGATCCGCAGCGAGGACGTCACCGAGGTGGTGCTGGAGAACAGCTTCCACGTCGCCACCCAAGACCACGACGCGGGCCTGATCTTCACGCGTACGGTGGACTTCGCCCGGTCCGTGCGCCGGGCGGGACAGGTGGACGCCGGATGAGCAGAGGCAAGGACGGGCCGGAGGACGTCGACGCGACGTTCGCCGAGATCGTGGCCGACCTCCGTGCGGAGGGCGTCGGCCTCTTCCCCGAAGACGACCTGGAGAAACCCGCCGAGAAGACCAAGGAGAAGCCGGCGGAGAAGACGCCCCGGCCCGATTCTTCGGAGGCGGAGCCCGAACCGGGCTGGCGGGGTGGTGGCACCAGCTGGGACAAGACCCTCTTCGAGGACGATCCGGCCGGGCCGGGTGACGACGAGGGGCATTTCATGCCGCCCGAGCCGCCTCCCCTGCCGCGTCCGCGCAAGGGCGCCTTCGTCGTCCTGCTGTTCTTCGTGCTCGGCCTGCTGCTCCTGATCGCGCCCAACCTGATCGGCATGGGCACGCGGCTCGGTACCCCGCTCGGCATCCTCGCCCTCGCGACCGCGATCGCCCTGCTCCTGCTGCGGGTTCGCCAGGGGCCGCCGCCCGGCGCCGATCCGCACAACGGCGCGCAGGTCTGAGCTGTCGGACAATTCCGATCATGAAGATCGACTTCAGTCCCTCGCGCCGGTCGACGGTCGGCGCGGAATGGGAACTCGCCCTCGTCGACCGGCGGACCGGTGAGCTCTCGTCGGTCGCGGAGCAGGTGCTCGACGCCGTCCGTCCCGACGGCGCGGAAGAGCATCCCAAGATCAAGCAGGAGCTGCTGCTCAACACCATCGAGGTGATCAGCGGGATCTGCGACACGATCGCCGAGGTCAAGGCCGATCTGAACACCTCACTCGACGTCGTGCATTCAGTGCTCGACCCGCTGGGTGTGGAGCTGTTCTCGGCCGGGTCGCATCCGTTCTCGACGTGGTACCAGCAGAAGGTCACCGACAAGGAGCGGTACGCCAAGCTCATCGACCGGACCCAGTGGTGGGGACGGCAGATGCTGATCTACGGCGTCCACGTGCACGTCGGCGTCGAGCACCGCGACAAGGTCCTGCCGATCCTGGACGCGCTGCTCAACTACGCGCCGCACCTGCAAGCGCTTTCGGCCTCGTCGCCGTACTGGGGAGCGGAGGACACCGGGTACGCCTCGAACCGCGCGCTGATGTTCCAGCAACTGCCGACGGCCGGGCTGCCGTTCCAGTTCCGGAAGTGGACCGAGCTGGAGAGCTACGTCGACGACATGTTCACCACGGGCGTGATCGACCACTTCTCCGAGATCCGCTGGGACATCCGGCCCGCGCCGCATTTCGGGACGATCGAGATGCGCGTATGCGACGGGCTCCCGACGCTGGAGGAGGTCGGCGCGATCGCGGCGCTGACGCAATGTCTCGTGGAGGATTTCAACACCCGCCTCGACGACGGCGAGATCCTGCCGACGCTGCCGCCGTGGCACGTCCAGGAGAACAAGTGGCGCGCGGCCCGCTACGGCGTCGACGCGATCGTCATCCTCGACGCCGCGGGCAACGAGCGGCTCGTCACCGACGACACCCTCGACCTGCTGGACCGGCTCGAACCGGTGGCCCGGCGCCTGGACTGCGTCGACGAACTCCGATCGGTGGAGACGATCCTGCGTTATGGGCCCAGCTACGTGCGTCAGCGCGCGGTGGCGAAGCGGTCCAACGGCAGTCTTCGCGCCGTCGTCGCTTCGCTCATCGCGGAGATGCGCGAAGGCACGATCCCGCGCCCCTGACGCGTCGCGTTCAGCCCGCTAAACGCGATCGAGGTGACCCAGCAGGGTGCCGGGGCCGAGGGTGGAAGCGCCCAGGGCCTCGACGCGGGAGCGGAGTTCGCGATCGGCGGTCACCACGACCACGTGGTCGTCCGGGCCTTCGGCGCGGGCGGAGCGGGCCACGGCGACGATCCGGGAGTCCCCGTCCGCCTCGGCGTCGACGACCTCGACACCGGGCACGGCCGCGACTCCGCGGGCCTTGCCCTCGACGACCAGGACGATCTTCGGCCACCACGTCCACTCCCCGCCGCCGGGCAGCGCGGCATCGGTGAAACCGGTCTCGGCCAGCGTCGCGAGCTTGTCCCGCAACCGTTCGGCCGCGCCGCGCCGGTCGCGCCACCAGCCGTCCGGCCGTGACCCGACGACGTTCGCGCCGTCGACCACCAGTACCAGCCTGCGATCCAAGTGTTCCCTCAATCCCGGCCAGGCCACCGCGAAGTCGCGATGCAGACGGAAATCCGCGACCTCCGCCGCGCGGACCCAGCGCAGTTCCGCGCTCTCCGCGTTCTTCACCCTGGCCGAGAGCCTGCCGATCGGCGCGGCCAGGATCGTGGTGTAGCGCCAGTTCCCGTGGTCGACGTGCGACGCCGCCAGCGCGCGGACCCCGGCGGGCGGGATGTCGGCCTCCTCGTGCGCCTCACGGGTGGCGGCTTCGTGCGCGCTCTCCCCCGCCTCGAGCGCGCCCCCTGGCAACGCCCACGTGCGACCGTGATGCACCCACCAGGCCCGCCGCTGCAGAAGGACACCGCGGCCGGGATCGGACAACAGCAACCCGGCGGCACCGTTCAGTCCCCAGTGAAGATGCCCGAAATCGCACTTCACGAAGCCGTTGCCATCGTGGCGGGTCACGGTTTCAGCCTGTCACACCGACCTCGGCGCCGAGCGCCTTCGCCGCGTCGACGGCCAGCGCGGCCGCGCCGACGATGGCGGTGTCGTCCCCGTGGTGCGCGGTGCGGATGCGGGCCAGCGGCCGGTGCCCGGCGCCGGTGATCTTGCCCGCGTAATGTTCCCGCGCCTCGTCGAGGAACAACGGGGCCGATTCGGACACCCCGCCGCCGATCACGATGATTTCGGGATCGAAGACGTCGGCGACCAGCGCCAGCCCCTCGGCCAGCCACTTCGCCAGCTCGGTCATCGCGCGCTGGGCGATCGGGTCGCCGTCGCGGGCGGCTCCGGCGACGCGGCGCCCGGTCACCGAGCCGGGGTCGCCCCTGGTCTCGCGCGCCAGCACGGTCGAGCGGCCGGGATGCCGCGCGAGCAGTTCCACCGCCGTCGCGGCCAGTGCCGTCCCGCTGCAGTACCGCTCCCAGCAGCCGTACTTCCCGCACGGGCAGGCCCGCCCGCCGGGAACGACCGTCAGATGCCCGAGTTCCGGGGCGACGCCGTGCGCGCCCCGGTAGATCTTGCCGTCGAGCAGCAGACCAGCGCCGATCCCGGTGCCGAGCGCGATCAGCGCGGCCACGTGGGCACCGCGAGCGGCGCCGAAGCGGTACTCACCGATCGCGGCGGCGTTCGCGTCATGCTCCAGGGTGACCGGGAGCCCGACCCGCTTCTCGATCCGCTCGGCGACCGGCGCGGCGCGCCACGACAGATGCGGCGCGAACATCACCGTCCGCCGGTCCTTGGCGACGAATCCGGCGACCGCGAGCCCGACGCCGGAGACGTCGTGCCGGTTGCGGAGGTCTTCCACGACCCCCGCGATCGCGTCTTCGAGCGCGTTCTCCTCGCCGGGCGTGCCGACCCTGGCGGTGTCCATCAGCGAGCCGTGCTCGTCCACCACGCCGGCGCGCACACTCGTGCCCCCGACGTCCACCCCTACCGTCAGCACTCAGTTCTCCTGGTCCGGCTGCCAAGCGTCGCGCCTGGTCACGGCGATGTGCTGGACCCGCGAAGCTCCCACCGGCACATCTTCGGCCACGGGCTCCTTCCGCGCAGGTTGGAACCCCGGCATATGCACCCCGCCCTCGGGCTCCCAGCGGTCGGCGAGCACCGCGCGCAGCAACGCGACGAGCTGCGCGGCCTGCTCCATCAACCGCGCCACGAACTCGGGCCGTCCGCCGCGGAAGACCTCGACGATCGCGCAGAGCGGGCACCAGCCGTCCGGCTCGTGTTCCGCGCAGCCGTGCCCGGCGGAGATGACGTCCTCCAGCCACGGCGCGGCGTGCTCGACGACCAGTTCGATCAGTAGCCGGATCTCCTCGATCAGGCTCAGATGCGCCGTTCCGGTGTCCTGACTGTTCTCGCTCACCCGGGTCCCCGGTTCCCGGCCAGGCTCACGACCAGGCCGTGCGCGTCGGATTCCGCACCGGTGATCCGGCACGGGCGCAACATCTCCGGCAGCGCGATCAGCCGCCGGAAACCGTCCACGGTGACGGCGAGATCATCGTCCACTCTGGCCAGGTCCACTTCGGAATCCCGGTGCAACGGCACCGCGATCCGCAACTGGTATCCACTGTCCGATTCGGACACCTGAAGCAACGGGGTGACACCCTTTCCGTTTCCTGACAACGGATCCAGGCCTTGGTAGAGCTCGTACGCGATTTCCTGCAGGGCTTCCAGGCCGACCGGTTCGACGGCGCGATGTTCGACCGGCTTCACCTCGTCCGGCCCGAATCCGGCGTCGGCGAGTTCGGCGAGGACGGCGTTCTGCTGCGTGCGGCGGGTCCGCATCCACGAGGCCGCGGCACCACGCCAGAAACCGGGGGCGGGCATCAGCCGGTTGACGATCAGGCCGTCGACCAGAATCCCGCGCAGGGCCAGGGAACTGAGCGTGCGGCGAGCCTCGGCGACGACCACGCGTTCGGGGGTCAGCACCAGCCGCACGGTGGTGGTGGCCGGATCGGTGAGCAGCGTCCGCAGCGATTCCAGATGCGCGCCGAGCCGCCGCACCGCGGCCGCCGTCCGTCGCGCGCCGGGTTTGAACACCCTCGTCAGATACCCGGAAACCGCTTCCGGCAAAGCGAGCAGCCGCAGGGTTTCCGCGGTCGGCCCGCAGTCGACCACGACGGTCTCCCATGGACCGTGCTCGGCGAGGCGCTGGACTTCGGTGAGGGCGAGGAGTTCGTCGACGCCGGGCACCACGGTCAGCTCTTCGGCGTCGAGCGAATCGAGCCCGGCACCCGCGAGCGCGGTCTGCAGTTCCTGCCGGAGTTCGCGCCAGGTGCTGTCGACGAGGCCGCGGGAATCGATCTGGGCCGCGTGCAGGAGAGTGTCCACTTCGGACGGTTCGGCGCCGAGCGGGCGGCCGAAGGCGTCGCCGAGGGAATGCGCGGGATCGGTCGAGACCACGAGCGTCTTCCTGCCCCGCCCGGCCAGCGCGGCGGCCGTCGCCGCGGCCAGCGTGGTCTTGCCGACACCCCCCTTGCCGGTGAACAGGAGGATCCGCATGCCTACCCTTCGACTCAGGATGCTTCAGCGCGCTTCTTGAGCTCCTTGAGCGCGGTGTCCATGACCATCTTCTCGGCCTTGCGGCGCAGCAGCCCGATCATCGGCAGCGCCAGCTCGACGGACAGCGTATACGTCACCTTGGTGCGCCCGGCGCCCAGCGCTTCGAGGGCGTAGCGGCCGTTCTGGGCCTTCTGCATCTGGCCCTTGACCAGGTGCCAGCTGACCCCGTTGCCGTCGGCGTCCCAGTCGTACTCGAGGGTGTAGACGTCCTTGATCGGCCCGGCGTCGAGGGTGAGTTTCACCTGCTTGGCGCGGCCCTTGTCGTCTTCGCCGAGCACCTCGGTCTCCCGGACGGCCTTGGCCCATTCCGGGTACGCGGGAAAGTCGGCGATGACGGCCATGACCCGCTCGGGCTCGGCGTCGACCTCGATGGATTGCGTGGACTGCTCGGCCATGTCACAAACTCTAGCCGGGACCGCCGGTCACCAGCGCAGCACGTACGGCTGTGCCGTCTCTTTGAAGTGACCGACGTTACGGCATTCGGTCCTGCCGAGCCTCGTCCGCGCCGTCAGCGGCTGGTGGACGTGCCCGAACACCGACCACCGCGGCCGCTGGTCGCGGATGAGGTCCACCAGCGCCGCCGACCCGATCTCGGGCCGCCGCGCGATCACGTCGTAGGTCAGTTCCGGGACGGCGGGCGGGATGTGCGTGCACAGGACGTCGACGTCCTCCAGCGCGCCGACCGCGACGTCGTACTCCTCACGCGTGCGCAGGTACGGCCGCCAGAAGCCGTTGCGGCGCGGGACCACGTTCGGCGGGAGCAGCGCGCCACCGACGAATCCGAAGCGCAGGCCGCCGACCTCGGCGACCTCGCCGTCGAGCACCTGGATGCCGTCGCCGGCGAACTCGGGCCACAGCGACGGGTCGTCGACGTTGCCGGGGGTGGCGTAGGTCGGCGCGGTGAGGGCGCCGAACAGGATGGCGTACTGGTCGACGATGGCCTCGCCGACGGCGGCGGCGGGATCGGCCAAAGTGGCCCACAACGAGCGCGAGAAGGCAACGGTCTCGTCACGGGTGCCCTCGCGCCGCAGCCGCGCGAACTCGCCGACCTTCTCGGCGCCGAACAGCGCGCCCATGATGCCCTTGTCGTGCTCGCGGTAGTCGACGAAGTCCAGCAGGTCGCCCAGCACGATCAGCGCGTCGGCGCCGTCACCGGCGCGTTTGAGCGCGTCGGCGTTGCCGTGCACGTCCGACACCACGTGAACCCGCATGCTCTCCCCTACTCGCTCCGGGGACCGACCCCGGGTTCGCGCCCGTCCTCCAGGACCTCCTTGAGCCCGAGCGCGATCGCCTTGGCGGCACGGGCCCGGCGATCGAACTCGCGGCGCAGTTCCCGCGGTGCCAGGCCGAGCGGCTCCCCGCCGGGACCGGCGGGGGTGGCGCGCAGGAAGTAGTGCAGCAAGGTGCCGTCGAGCACCGGCTCGAGCCACACCTCCATCGTACCGATCAAGGCACCGCGCACCGTCCAGCGCAATCCCTCGTCGCCGCGGTCGGTGTAGACCTCGAGAACGAGGTCCGGCCAATAACGTGACCAAGATCGCGGATCGGCGAAGGCGGCGGCCACGGTGGAGGGCGGGACCACGAGGAAGGTCTCGTCGACGATGTCGAGAGCTGGCGGCGCCTGGTTCACGAACGGCAGAATGTCATGCCCTCGGTATGGCCGATTCGTCAGCATGGTCTTAAGGTGCACGGCACGCTAAGTTGACTGGCGGGTAACACCGGTCACACCACTTGCACGCGAACACGGAGGTTCCTCGTGCGCGAATACAGCGCCCCCGCCGCCCATCCGGTGACCGACGACGAGAACCTCGCGGACGTCGTCTGGGCGAACGCCGAGAGGTTCTCCGATGTCGTGAGTTTCCGCCGCCAGGTCGACGGTACCTGGTTGGACATCACCGCGAAGGACTTCGCCGCCCAGGTTCTCGCCGTGGCCAAGGGAATGGCACAGGCGGGCATCGCACCGGGCGACCGGGTCGGGCTCATGTCCAAGACCCGGTACGAATGGACGCTGATCGACTTCGCGATCTGGGCCGCAGGCGCGGTCACCGTCCCGATCTACGACACCTCCTCGGCCGAGCAGGTCCACTGGATCCTTTCGGACTCGCAGGCGAAGGGCGTGTTCGTCGAGACCGACGAGCACCTCGCGACGCTGGAATCGGTCAAGGGCCGCCTCGACTCGCTCCAGCACACCTGGCAGATCGAGGCCGCCGACGCGCCCGCCGTCGACCACCTCACCGCGCGGGGCGCCGAGCTGAGCGACGACGACCTGCACGAGCGCCGCCGTTCGGTGAAGGCGAGCGACCTCGCCACGATCGTGTACACCTCGGGGACGACCGGCCGTCCCAAGGGTGTCGAGCTGACCCACCGGAACCTGCTGGCCGAGATCCGCGCCGACATCGCCGCCTTCCCGCAGCTGATGGAGCAGGGCAACTCGCTGCTGGTGTTCCTGCCGCTGGCGCACGTCCTCGCCCGCGCCATCGCGGTGACCGCGCTCAGCGCGCGGGTGACCCTCGGGCACACCTCCGACGTCAAGAACCTCGTCGCCGACCTCGGCACCTTCCGGCCGACGTTCGTAGTCGCCGTGCCGCGCGTGTTCGAGAAGGTCTACAACAGCGCGAAGCAGAAGGCGCACGGCGACGGCAAGGGCAAGATCTTCGACGCCGCCGAAGCCACCGCCGTCGCCTACAGCCAGGCGCAGGACACCGGCGGGGCCGGGCTGGGCCTGAAGGTCAAGCACGCGCTGTTCGACAAGCTCGTCTTCAGCAAGCTGCGCGCGGCACTGGGCGGCCGGTGCGTCGCGGCGGTGTCCGGCGGCGCCCCGCTGGGCACGCGGCTGGCGCACTTCTTCCGCGGCATCGGTGTCCCGGTGTTCGAGGGGTACGGCTTGACCGAGACCTCCGCGGCGGCCTGCGTCGGCACCCAGGACGGCTTCCGGGTCGGCACCGTGGGACGGCCGGTCGCCGGCACCTCGGTGCGGATCGCCGACGACGGCGAGATCCTGCTGAAGGGTGACGTCGTGTTCGGCGGCTACTTCAACAACCCCGAGGCGACCGCCGAAGCGCTGGAGGACGGCTGGTTCCACACCGGCGACCTCGGCGAACTCGACCGCGACGGATTCTTGAAGATCACCGGGCGCAAGAAGGAGATCATCGTGACCGCGGGCGGCAAGAACGTCGCCCCGTCCGGACTCGAGGACACCATCAAGGCCAGCCCGCTGGTCAGCCAGGCGATGGTGGTCGGCGACCAGCGGCCGTTCATCGGCGCGCTGATCACCATCGACGAGGAGTACTTCCCGTCGTGGAAGTCGCAGCACGGCAAGCCTTCCGACGCCACCGTGTCCGATCTGGCCGATGACGCCGAACTGCGCGCCGAGATCCAGCAGGCCGTCGATCAGGCCAACAGCGCGGTGTCGCAGGCCGAGGCGATCAAGAAGTTCACGATCCTGTCGAAGGACTTCACCGAGGCGGGCGGCGAGATCACGCCGAGCCTCAAACTGAAGCGCAACATCGTGAACAAGAACTACGCGAACGACATCGAAGCCCTCTACAAGAAGTAGCTCGCCGGGAGGTGAAGGGCGCTTTCCCCGCATGCCATGCGGGGAAAGCGCCCTTCACCGCGTGTAATGCGGGGAAAGCGTCCTTCACGGACCCGCCACTTCGCGGGCATGCTCACCGGAAGTCTCAGGCTTGAAGCACAGGATGGCCCCGCTACCAGTTCTGGTAGGTGCCCGTCTCCGGTCCGTTCGCGTTCGCGTCCTTCACGAGACCCCGGAATCCGGCGCCGCCCTTGTTGCAAAGCGACTGCGTGTTCACCGAAACGCCGGTGGCGTTGGCACGCTGCACATCCTCACCGATGACCAGGCCGCCGCTGACCACCCGCAAGATCACCTCGTCACCGTTGCGCATGCTCTTGCCCTGCGCGTGGATGCACCCGTTGTCGTTGTTGCGCCACAGGTACACCTGCCGACCGAACGAGCTCGCGTAGCCCACCTGCGTGTAGGACGCCGCCTGCGCGGCGGGCGCGCTCACCACGGCCAGCCCCGCCACCGCGAAGGTGGCGAGCAGAAGCGCGCGAATCTTGTTTGCCATCATCAACCCCCAGGTTGTTTTGCTCGATTCCAGGCGGACCGTACTAACGATCATGAAGCGCCACCCACGGAATACGAAGCATGTGACGGACGTCACCCGACGATCGACTCGTCCCACTCGATGTGGTGCCGGTACAGCCAATTCCGTCCCTCGTCGGAATTCGTCCCCGACGACAGCGCGGCGCTGCTGGCCACCAGCTTCTCCACCCGCGCCCGCCGCAGTCGCTCGTAAGCCGCGAAAGCCGTTGGCGCGTCGGGAAGATCGCGCAGGCACTGCGCCAGCACGACACTGTCCTCCAGTGCCATCGACGCACCCTGCCCCGCGGCCGGTGAAGCCGCGTGCGCCGCGTCGCCGACGAGCACCATCGACGCGGTGGACCACACCGGTGTCGACGGGACGTCGTAGGAATGGCCGCCGAACACGTCGTCCCCCGTCGACCGGATGATTTCCGCGGCAGGCAACGGTTCCCCGTCGAAGGCGGCGAAAGCCGTCGAGCGCCATTCGGCCGCCGACAGTCCTGTTCGGACACCTTCGGCCGCGGGCAGCCGCGCGAACCAGTACGTCGAGCCGTCGGGAGCGCTGGTGTAGCCGAAGAAGGCGTGCAGGCTCTGGATCATCCGGTAGACGGACGGCGCTTGCGGGACGCTCGTGTCGGTCGTGTAGCCGTAGACGACGTCAAGGCCCGTCGAGCGCGGAGGCGGGCAGTCCGGGTCGATGATCGTCCGGACGACCGAGCGCAGGCCGTCGGCGCCGATCAGGATGTCGCCCTCGGCGGTGGACCCGTCCTCGAACCGGGCGACCCCCGGGGAGGCGGAAACCAGCCGTTTCCCGCGCTCGACGGTGATCCCGCGCGAGATCGCCTCCTCCTGCAGCGTGCGATAGAGCGACGCCCGCGTCATCGTGCGTGGCCCGGCGAGGCCGTCGATGTCGTAGGAACGCCTGTCGACGGTGCGCCCGTCCGGCGTCACGAGTTCCAGCCCGACCGCGCCGAAGGAGTTGTCGATCACCGGTCCGTCGGCGCCGATCGCGCGCAGGGCGTCCATGCCGTTGTGCATGATCGTCAGGAACGCGCCCGCGTCCTCGCCGCCCGACGGGTACGCCTCGTGAACGCTCGCGTCGATGCCGGCCCGCCGCAACGCCATCGCGGTCACCGTGCCCGAGATACCGCCGCCGATGATCACAGCCTTCACCGCGAACCCCCTCGTCGGGGGGGGGGGACCGCCCCGGTGCGGGGGAACCGGGCCCCCCGGCCGGGGGGAGACGGCGGCCCGGGGGCGGCGGTGGGCGGGGGGCCCCGGGGGGGGGTGGCAGGGGCCCGTGT